>JAEYYB010000133.1 GCA_023430975.1 Bacillota bacterium
CCCGTTCCCATCCCGAACACGGCAGTTAAGCTTCTTAGTGCCGACGATACTTAGACGGTTGCGTCTTGGTAAAATAGGTAGTCGCCAGATTTATATCAGAGCCTTATGCGAATAGCATAAGGCTCTGATTGCCTTTCCACACATACATGGCACTCCTTTAAATATTTTATGTTTAACACATCCACTATAATGTCAATACTTAAAGGGAAGATAAGACAAGGGGGGCCACAATGTTGCAAAATAAGACCATTACACATTTACTTTTAGGACTTATTATTTTATTTTTCACAGCTTATTTTATAGTTCAGAACATTATTTTCTCCCACGGGCATCTAATAGTAAATGAACTGAATAATATAATCAAATATGCACAACAGGACAAGTGGGGTGAAGCCGAGGGTTCAGCAAATAAGCTTGAGAAAAGCTGGGATAAATCAAAGTATCTTCTTGCCCTGAACTACGCTGAGGCAGATTATTCACTTTTTCTAGATAATCTCTCAAGAATTCAAGGTGCCATAAAAACAAGGGATGATACAGAAACAATCACTCAGGCTCTATCGACACTAAAACTTTGGAATAACTTTACTAAAGTAGTTCCGGAACCATAGGGAGGTTGAAAATGGAAGCTCTTGTTTATATATTCCGTTGTATACTTGTATTACTTTTTTCATGGTTTTGTGTAAGGATTATTGGCAAGAAGTCAATATCCCAGTTGACATCTTATGATTTTACTGCATTAATGATACTGGCAAATGTGGCTGCTGAACCACTGGTATTCAAGATTAGTTCCAAAGCATTCTTGGGCTCGGTAACCATAGCACTTGTAGCTGTCGTTATTGGTTATGCATCATTGCGGAAGAAATTCTATAACATTGATGCAAAACCGGATATTATAATTGTAAATGGAAAAGTTGATAAGGAAGCATTGAAAAGAAACAGGATGAACCTGCCTTTCTTACTGTCATTATTAAGATTAGCGGGGTATGCAAGGGTGTCAGATGTTGAATTTGCAATAATAGAACCTGATGGTAACCTTTCGGTAATACCTACTTCCCAAAGCCGTCCTGTTACACCTAATGACCTGAAACTGGATACACAATACGAAGGCATAACTCTTCCTATGATCATCGATGGTGAAATACAATACAACAATCTTAAATTTGCCAAGCTGGACACAGCATGGCTGGAACAAGAAGTTAAAAAATCCGGTGCTTCACGAGTTGAAGATGTGTTTTTAGCTGAACTTGATACTACAGGTAAACTAAATATTGATCTTTTTCAAGACCCTGTTGATAATAAGCCTGGAATATTCTAATAAAATATACGGCTGTAGATATATGTTTTGCATTAATCATATTACATTATTCAAATCCAGTGAAGCTTCCAGTATATGATTTTTTGCAACCCCAAATAATAAAAGTAGTCAACCAAATGGATTAATTTATATACACGCCTTTTAAGTCCCCAAAACTTTATCTGTAAATGTATTGAGTAGTTCTTTATCGAGGTCATTTTGATTAACCTTTTTGGCCATCTCGATAATTTGTTTGAACCGGGAACTTAAAACCGGAAGATAGATATCAATTTCCTTGAGCATATCCTTATATGGGGCTAAGTATTGGTATAACTTTCTAATAGATTGAATTTTATCAGGTTGATCCAAAAGTTCTCTGTAGGCCTGGTTTACTTGTTCCATAGCATCATGATTAAAAGAGTCTTTGTCATGAAGTATTTGGTCAACATCATCCTTAAATTTCTGTTCATACTTATTTATTTGTTCTCCGTAGAGTTGATTCACAAAGTCATCAAATTCCTTACTATTTTCTATTTCATCAGCTGAGTCAAGAAGTTTAACTAGTTCATTCCAAGCATTAATTTTTTCTATACTATTTAGGGGTTCGTCCAAAAACTCTCCTATCTGTATATACATCAGTTTGCCAAATGTACCTGGGAAAATTCTCTCCAGCTCTCTTTGCATAAAACCTTTAAGTTCCATCTGATATAATGGTAAAGTTTGGTTGATATATTTTAGTTCTTCATAGATTGAATTTATAGTGCCGCTTTTTAACTTATAAATGAAGTTTTCTAAAATTTCTTTGTTTTTTGCCATGGCATTGATTTTAGCTGACATAGTACTTATCTGGGATTTGAGGGCTGATTCCACTTTTAGAGGATTATCCAGAATGTCACGGATGGCTTGAATTGGAATATCCAGCCTTCTAAGTGCACTTATTTGCGTAAGTCTTTTAATATCATCATCTGAAAACTCTCTGTAATTGTTATCAGGTGTTTTTTCCGGTGTAATAAGGTTTTCGGCTTCATAATAATAAATTGCCTTTTTAGTAAGACCAGTTATTTTTACAACCTCATTAATTTTCATATATAATCCCTCCATAGCTTTACTATAAACTATCCTCCTGGGTAAGAGCCAATAGGGAATTGTTAATAAGTAAAATAGTTGATATAATATGTAAAATGATTATTGCAAAACATATAGAAATATTAAATGGGAGACATTTTTATACTATGAATAAAAGTTTTGAGAAAGTCATTCTCAATAGAACCAAATCAAGAGAATTATATCAAATTGAAGAAATACAGGAGCTTTGGGGAGGATATGGCAAGATACTGCGATACGGGCTTAAAGGTTCAGATTTAAACAGAGTAGTGGTTAAAAGCGTATGCCTGCCTAAAAATCCCAAGCAGTCACGAGGTGGAAATATATCTTACCAGAGAAAACTGAAATCTTATAAAGTAGAAATGGCTTTTTATGAAAACTGGAGCGGAAAATGTGGAAATGATTGCAGGGTCCCACGGTGGTATGCTTTTGAGTGGCAAAACGATGAGTTTTTGATGGTGCTTGAAGACCTTGATGAAGCCGGATTTAGAGGGAGAAGACGAAGTGTTGCATGGAACGATATTAAGGTATGCTTAAAATGGCTTGCTCATTTCCATGCCGCCTTTATGGGTGAAAAACCGGAAAATATATGGACCCAAGGCACTTATTGGCATTTGGATACCCGACCTGACGAATTAAAAGCATTAAATGATGTATCTCTAAAGAATGCAGCTAAAGCAATAGACAGAAAACTTAATAACTGCCGTTTTAAAACCTTTGTGCATGGTGATGCAAAGCTTCAGAATTTCTGCTTTTCCAAAGATGGAGAAAGTGTGGCAGCGGTGGACTTCCAATATGTCGGCGGTGGCTGTGGAATGAAGGATATTGCTTATTTTGTAGACAGCTGTCTTTATGAGGATGAGTGTGAGAGCTGGGAAAATGACATTTTAGATTTTTATTTTAAAGAGCTGAAAAATGCATTGGAAGCGGAACAAAAGGATATTAATTTTGATGAATTGGAAAAAGAATGGCGTGGATTGTACCATGTGGCATGGACGGATTTTTATAGGTTTCTTAAAGGCTGGGCTCCTGGCCATTATGAAACCAGGTATAGTGAAAAAATTGCACGTAAAGTCATAAGCAGCCTTTGAAATGGCTGTTGCATTAAAACTTAATATCTTGTTTATTGGGATGATGATACAAATAAAGTTAAAGTTTCTACATAGAAAAATATATGTACTTTTTGAAATGCCATTTTTAAAGTATAAGAATAAAACATGCTGTACTATATGTTTTCCATTACATCCAAATAGTTGTTGACAGAGCTTCCATAAATTATTATAATAATCTATCAACAATTTAGGTGGTTGTGAGATGGATGAGGGTACAAATAAGATAAATAATCAAATAAAAAGGCAGATTGACATACTGATAGCCACAGCGTTTACCACTTACAAGGAATGGATTGCTTACAGAAGCCACATGGCGGTATCCATTTTTGTAGGGCCGGTTTTTTTCCTTGTACAGGTATTTATCTGGAAAGCTATTTATTCAACACAAAGCACTGTAACGGGATTTACTTTAAACCAAATGCTTGTGTACTTCGGTATTGTATCAGTTATAAATTATCTTACATATGATTCAAGCGATATGGACCTGCAAATGCTCATAAGGACAGGGAAGTTCATAACCTTTATGCTGCGGCCGGTTTCTCACTTTTACTATGCAATCTGTCAGAAAATTGGGCACAGGGTTTTGGCTTTGTGGGTGGAGTTTATACCTGTTTATTTTTTGTTTTTGTTTGTATTTAAAATAAATCTGGTACCTGCCAACCTATTATGGTCACTAGTTTCAATATCGCTGAGTTTTATGCTTGTCTTCCTTACAAATTACTGTATTGGAATTACGGGATTCTGGCTTACCAAAACTGAAGGATTAAGAAGAGCCTTTCAGGTTTTAAGGGATGTATGTGCAGGAACTTTGGTTCCGCTGACTCTTTTCCCGGATTTGATGCAAAAGATATTGTTCTTCCTGCCATTCCAGTTTATAACTTATGTTCCTATAAGGGTATTTATCGGTTCATACGAGCTTGCGGGTATAAAGATGTCAATTCCTGAAATAGTAGGATTGCAGGCTGTGTTTGTAGTTATAATGTTTTTTGTTTACAGGATTCTATGGCATCTCGGGACTAAAAGATTTACGGGGGTGGGAGCATGATAAATGCAATGCATGTACATCTGCAGGGTATTAAGACTGCTCTTGCAGTAAGAATGGCATACCGTGCCGACTTTTTTATCAGCATATTAATCATGCTTTTAGTTGAGGCATTAGTGCCTTTTGTAACTTATCTCATATATAAAAACGGTGCATCACTGCCTGGCTGGAGCATGTATGAGGTGCTTCTTATCCAGGGAATATTCCTTTTGTCGAGGGGAATAGCATTTCCGTTTTTCTTCGGTATAGTGTGGAATACAGTACAAAGAGTTCAAGAAGGTACTTTTGACCTTCTTCTTATAAAACCAAGGTCTATCCTTCATATGCTTATTGTGACAGGCTTTGACTCAGAAGACCTTGGGAAGCTTTTGGGCGGAATTGTTCTTTTTACTGCTTCATTGGCTAATATTCCTTTTCCGGGTTTACTTCTCTGGTTGAAGTTCCTGGTACTTTTCATTGTGTCTTTGGTGGTAATGTTCGGATTTGGACTTATATTATCGGGTTTAGGCATTGTGTGGGTCGGTAACTACAGAGTTTATGAAATATTTTTCTCCATAGCCAATTTCGGAATGTACCCGGCTAATATTTTTTCCAAGTTTCTGCAGACATTTATAACCTCAATAATACCTGTAGCAATGCTTGGTTTTGTACCGGCATCAGTGCTGCTGGGCAGACCGGCTGAAGGAACATTATATGCGGTTATTGCAAGTTTCATTTTTTTATTTGCGAGCTTGTTATTTTGGAAGACAATGTTTAAAAGATATACTAGTGCAGGTGGTTGATTATGATAATTAATGTTGAAAATCTAACTAAAACATTTAAATCCTATGAACGGGGAAATACTTTTAAAGAAGCTTTCAAAAGCCTCTTTGTGAGAAAAACGAAGGAAGTTGAAGCTTTAAAAGGGATATCCTTTAGCATTAAAAAGGGCGAACTGGTAGGATTCCTTGGCCCAAATGGTGCAGGTAAATCCACGACCCTGAAAGTTTTGACTGGAATTCTTTTTCCTACTGATGGGAAAGTTGATATTTTGGGGTATACACCATGGAAGGACCGAAAAAAATATGTAGCCAATATCGGTGCGGTA
The DNA here is from genome assembly GCA_023430975.1 of Bacillota bacterium. GTDB lineage: Bacteria > Bacillota > Clostridia > Acetivibrionales > DSM-2933 > Pseudobacteroides. The sequence goes on from JAEYYB010000133.1 coordinate 5,640, forward strand.
TTTGGTCAGAAATCACAGCTTTTGTGGGATATCCCTCCACTTGATGCATTTAATCTTAACAAAGCTATATACTCCATTCCAGATGGTGAGTTTAATAAAAAACTAAACTATATGGTAGAAATGTTAAGTTTGCAGGACCTTGTTAAAAAACCTACCAGGCTATTGTCACTAGGAGAAAGAATGAAGTGTGAATTCATTATGGCAATGCTTCATAATCCTGAGATAGTATTCCTTGACGAACCCACAATAGGGCTTGATGTTATTGCAAAGGACAAAATCAGGGAGTTCATTACTGAAATGAATAAGCAAGGGGTAACCTTTATACTTACAACTCATGATCTTGAAGATGTAGAGAGGCTTGCCGAAAGGGTCATAGTGATAAATCACGGTGAAATGGTGTTTGACAATTCAATTGATGCCTTAAAAAGTCATCTCGGAACGAAAAAGACGGTATCGATATCTACCCACGGCCCGCTACCATTACTGGATATGCCCGGTGTGCAGGTAAAGAACAAACCATCGGAATATAATGTGGAGCTGGAGCTTGATGTTAGTGTAATGGAGCTCAATAAGTTTATTGACTATATAAACAGGAACAGCACATTAAGTGACATGTCTTTGCAGGAGCTTCCTATTGAAGAGGTTATAAAGGATCTTTATACTTAATGGGATTTTCTTATGACAACAGTTGCATTTACAATTATGCTCATAAGTTTAATCTCTTTGTTTAAACTCAAGGCAAAATATGATATAGTTTTTTTAGAGAGTAAATGGGATTGGAGTACGATAGAGGGGGGAAAGACCGTGTATAAAAGAGTTAATCTCATCAGAAAAGGAATTTTATTTATCATTCTTTCAGTCTTTTTGTCAAGCTTTACAATAAATTCTGTGGCTGAATCTATAACCGTCACAAACCCCATAGTAAAGCAGAGGGCAGACCCTTGGGTTTACAAGCATTCCGACGGTTACTATTACATGACTGCATCAGTTCCGGAGTATGACAGGATAGAATTAAGAAGGGCAACAACAATTCAGGGCTTATCGACAGCCGCTCCCACAGTGATATGGCAGAGACATTCCAGCGGAGTTATGGGGGGGCATATCTGGGCACCTGAAATTCATTTTATAAATGGTAAGTGGTACATTTATTTTTCAGCAGGAACATCTGAAAACAAATTTGCTATTCGTTTGTACATATTGGAATGCTCTGCAGAAAATCCTGTGACAGGACAATGGGTTGAGAAAGGGCAATTAAAGACGGGATGGGAGTCCTTTACACTTGATGCTACCTCATTTGAACACAATGGTACAAGATATCTTGTGTGGGCTCAATCACAATCGGGCATAAACAGCAACAGCAATCTTTATATAGCAAAAATGAACGGTCCCCTTGCAATAACAGGCACTCCCGTTATGATTACAACACCTGAGTATTCATGGGAAAAGATAGGATATTCGGTTAATGAGGGACCGGCAGTAATTAAGAAAAACGGAAAGATCTTTCTTACATATTCTGCTAGTGCCACTGATTTTAATTATTGCATTGGAATGTTGACTGCATCTGCATCAAGTGATTTGTTAAATCCAGCTTCCTGGAGCAAATCACCCAATCCTGTATTCAAAACTAATGAAGCAACCAGCCAGTATGGCCCTGGACATAATTGCTTTACAACATCCCAGGATGGAACAGTTGATATAATGATTTATCATTCACGAAATTATAAAAACATAACGGGTGATCCACTATATGACCCAAACCGTCATATGCGTGCACAGAGACTTTATTGGAATGCTGATGGGACACCGAATTTCGGGGTGCCTGTTCAAGACGGAGTAACTGTTATTTCCACTGCAGAACCTACAATTACACCTACAAATACACCCACAATTACACCTACAATTGCCCCTACGCCAACTCCATCGATAACCAAATCTTTGAATCCTGAGGATATCAATGGAGATAAAGTGGTGAATATGGCCGATGTAATTATTATTGCCGGCTTCTTTAATCAATTAACTTCGCAAAACAACATTAAATGTGATTTAAATAGTGATGGAGTAATAAACATGAGCGATATTATAATTCTTGCCAAGAAATTCAACAATGTATTCTAAATTAAAAGTGTTAATAATCTTACATTTGGAGCAAATAATGAACGGTTCAACGGGATTTGCGACAGACAAATGTAATAGATTTATCACTTTTAATATAAGATTTGATTTAATAATGATGATAAAATAATTAATAAATAATGATAAAATAATAATGAAATAATAATGAAATAATAATGAAACATACAAAATGTCATGGTACGAATATTGGGATCATGGCATTTTGCTGTTTTTTTATTATTTTTATGTATAAACAAAATAAATCAAATTATTCAATTTATTTCACTTGAATTTTAGAGTACAATTATAGTAAGGCGAAATATGCTTATAGATATTTAAATATATAATATGCTTTTATTTTAGGGGGTTAAAAAATGAAAAGGAAAATTGTATTTATCTTACTGGCTGTTTTTTTGATTGGAACAATTCCAAGGCCGGTAATGGCAGCAGAATCTAATTTCAACTATGTTGATGCGTTTGCAAAATCAATTCTTTTCTACGAGGCAAACTGGTGCGGACCGGATGCAGGAAACAACAGAATTAAATGGCGAGGACCATGCCATATCGATGATGGAAAAGATATTGGCCTTGACTTGACAGGAGGTTTTCATGACTGCGGAGACCATGTGAAATTCGGACTTCCCCAGTGTGCTTCTGCTTCCACTCTTGCCTGGGCATACTATGAATTTGAAGATGTTTTCGTAGAAAAGGGGCAGGATGAGTATATGCTCAATATCTTAAAGCATTTTTGTGATTACTTCATTAAATGCTTCCCGGATAAGGAAACATTTTACTATCAATGCGGTGACGGTGATATAGACCACCAATACTGGGGACCGCCAGAACTTCAGACTTATGATAGGCCTACTTATTATGCTGCAACACCTAAAGATCCCGGTTCGGATGTGGCAGGTGATGCTGCAGCGGCATTGGCGCTTATGTACATAAATTACAAAGACAGGGATGAGGCATATGCGAAAAAATGCCTGACCTATGCTAAAGATCTTTATGAATTTGGTATGAAATACAGAGGAAACAGTAAGGCACAAAGCTATTATCTGCCGAGAACTTATCTCGATGAATTAATGTGGGGTTCAATTTGGCTTTATGTTGCTACAAATGACCAGACATACATGGATAATGTGGACAAGCTGATGGTTGAGAAGGGAATCACAGGTGGAAACTCCTTTAATGATAATTGGACCCAGTGTTGGGATTATGTTTTGACAGGAGTATTCACTAAGCTTGCTACACTTTCGACCAATCCTTTGTACAAAGAAATTGCTGAAGACCATTTGGATTACTGGCAGAATAGATTAAAATCTTCTCCCGGAGGAATAAAATTCTTAGATAGCTGGGGCGTATGCAAATATCCGGCGGCAGAGAGTATGGTTCAGCTTGTTTACTATAAATACACTGGTGACAAGAGTTGCTTGGACTTTGCAAAGAGCCAGATTGACTATATTCTTGGAGATAACCCAAACGATATGTCTTATGTTGTTGGTTTTGGGGACAAGTACCCTCAAGAGCCACACCACAGAGCTGCAAGTGGAAAACTTGAAGGCCCGCCTGCCGATGAAACTAAGAACTCGCCTTTTAGACATATCCTTTATGGGGCTCTAGTTGGTGGCGCAGATATAAATGATGAATACCATGATGTAGTTGATGAGTACGTATATAGTGAAACCGGATTGGACTATAATGCAGGCTTTGTTGGTGCAATGGCAGGTATGTCCAAATATTTTGGAAAAGATCAAATACCTGAAGAAACACCGGGCATTGAAGGTGAACCGACTAAATATTACGCAGATGCTAAAATATACGAAGAAGATTCATGTGGTGTCACAGTTGATCTTAATATGTATAATATTATAACATCGCCTCCGCAATATGAACCAGGTTTATCCTGTAAGTATTTTATTGACTTGTCGGAATACGCCGATGTGGATATTGACATGAAGAAATTTGTCACAAAAGTATATTATTCTCCTGCCGATGCCCAAATTTCAGAACTTAAACCATGGGATAAGGATAAGAACATATACTATGTAGATATAACTTTCCCAAAAGCGGTCTATGCCAGAACTTATGTGCAGTTTGCCATTTACTATTATGAAAACAAGCTTTGGGATTCATCGAATGATTTTTCTCATAAAGGTATAGGAAATAAATATACTACATTGGAAAATATCCCGATTTACAAAGACGGTGTTCAGGTTTCCGGGAAGGACCCGTCAGGCGGAGAACCTTCTATCGAGCCATCGCAAACACCTAAACCAACATCTACTAAAGGGTATAAGGTTTCCGGCTACATTTCGCCTGACTTTTTAAATGGCACCGGGGTTGCATCTTCTGTAAAATCCGGGTTTAAAGCAGAAATATCAGGAACTTCCCTTTCCGCTGTGACAAATGTTGATGGATATTTTGAGATAACAAATGTTCCTCAAAATACAGAAGGTTATACCCTCAAGATAAGCAAACCATCATACCTCTATCGTGAAATCAAGGGTATCACTGTTAAAGATAATGTTCAAGTGAGTACGGTGAGTTCACCTTTAAATATGTGGGCCGGGGATATGGTGATAAAAGGTGTACAGGATAATGCGATTAACATGTCGGATGTAATCGAAGTTGCAAAGTGCTTTAACAGCAGGTTGGGAGATGACAAATATATAAAAACTGACGATTTAAACGAAGACGGTGCCATAAACATGAGTGATGTTATTATAATAGCAAAGCATTTTGGTAAAACAGCGGGAGAATATAAGTAATAATCATGTGCATTTGAAGATATGAAATTTACATATAACATGATAGTTCGGTATCTTCAATTTGATTTGGGGAGGTTAAAAATGAATAAAAATAGAGAAAGTAAAAGATGCTTTTTCAAATATGGGAGAGGGCTTTCTACCTTTTTGATCATTATATTTATAGCATATAATATATTTGTTTCATGTACAGCAGCTGAACAAGCTACACCGCAACCAACGACTAAGCCGGGCAGTTTTACACCGGCTCCCGGCTGGGAGAATTATAACCACTTCAATTTTGCAGAAGCCCTGCAAAAGTCAATATATTTTTATGACGCTGAAAAGTGTGGTGCTGAAGCCGGAAACGGACCAATTGAGTGGAGAGGTGCTTGTCATGAAGGGGATGAGAAAATTCCTCTTTCCAATACATCACTGTCAAAAGCTTTTATAGAAAAGTATAAAAGCATACTTGACCCTGATGGGGACGGAACAGTTGATGTTCACGGCGGCTTTCATGATGCCGGAGATCATGTGAGGTTCGGTCTTCCACAAAGCTATGCGGCAGGAACACTTGCCTGGGGTTTCCTGGAATTTAGAGAAGAGTTCGAGAAATTAGGCCAGGAAGAGCACATGCTTGAGATTTTAAAGTATTTTTCAGATACGTTTTTACGTTGTTCTTTTATGGATGAGGATGGAAAACTTATTGCGTTTTGCTATATGGTAGGTGAGGGGGATTTAGATCATTCCTACTGGGGACCACCGGAACTATATCCTACAAATATCCCAAGGCCTGCGGATTTTGCCACCGCTGAAACTCCCGGAAGTGATGTATGTGCCAGCACAGCTGCCGCTCTTTGTTCATCATATATGATTTTTAAGGATTCCGATCCGGAATACGCAGAGAAGTGCCTGACTGTTGCAAAGGCCATGTATGATTTCGCAGTAAAATACAGAGGTAAGCATAACGGTGATGGGTACTATACCTCAGCATATGATGAAGATGAGCTTGCATGGGCGGCAGTATGGCTTTTTGAATGCACAGGTGATATGAATTATGTAAGGGATATAGACTCAATCGATGACAAAGGTTACTATACTGGATATATTAAAAGGATAATTCCTGAGAATTTCAACACAAATACCTGGTATAATACATGGACCCATTGCTGGGATGTAGTTTGGGCAGGAGTATTCATAAAGCTGAATGCTTTATTACCCGATGATGAGAGATGGGATTTCTTTGCACGGTGGAATATAGAATATCATTCCGCAGGCCAGGCAAAACATGTAGATCCCAACGATCACAATTATGATACAACATCACCTGCTGGATACATAATGATTAACGGCTGGGGCTCTGCCCGTTACAACACGGCTGCCCAATTATGTGCACTTGTGTACCAGAAACACCATCCCGAAAGGACGGATTTCGGCGATTGGGCTAAAGGACAGATGGAATACATTATGGGAAGGAACCCTATGGGGTATTCTTATATTGTTGGCTACGGCTATGAGAAAGGGTTGCCTTTTGCAGAGCATGTTCACCATAGAGCAGCTCATGGATCAAAGACATTAAGCATGCTTGATCCCCCGGAACATAGGCATATTTTGTGGGGAGCACTTGCTGGAGGGCCTGATAAACAGGATTACCACCAGGACGTAACAACCGACTTTGTTTACAATGAAGTTGCCGTTGACTATAATGCCGCTTTTGTTGGGGCATGTGCAGGGCTTTATAAGTATTACGGAGAAGGGCAGGAACCAATACCAAACTTCCCTCCTAAGGAGCCCAAACAAGATGATTATTACTGCGAATCACGTATAGAAAGGGAAAATAAAGAAAGTACCCAGATAGTGTTAAAACTGCACAACGAATCCAGCCAGCCTCCTCATTATGAAACAGGCATGATGGTTAGGTACTTCTTTAATATCAGTGAACTTTTAGAAAGCGGTCAAAGTATTGAGGATATTGTATTTGCTGTTGAATATGATGAACAGGTTTCACTGCAGGATGACCCCATTGAATACAGGGGACCATTTAAATGGGATGACAGCGGAACATATTATTATGAATTTGATTGGAGCGGCAGAAAAATATACGGAGACAGGGAACTTCAAATTTCTATGAGGGCAAAACAGGATTCCAATTACACCACTCATTGGGACCCTACTAATGACTATAGCAGAAAGAATGTTACAAACACTTATGCAGTAAATAAAAATGTGCCGGTATATTTAAATGGTGTTAAGGTATATGGAGAAGAACCTCCAAAGAATGCTGCCACACCTACTCCTACAGTTGACCCAAGGGTGACCCCGGACAATAACGCTTCACTTAAGGTATTATACAAGGGCACAATAGATGGTTCTCTTAAAAATACTATAAGGGCTGCAATAAATATAAAAAATACAGGAACTACTCCGATAAATTTATCCGACGTGAAGGTTCGCTATTGGTTTACAAGCGATGGCGGGCAGAATTCATTTGCTTGTGAATATGCACTTATAGGAACGGAAAAGGTAGTGGGGAATTTCTTCAATATTGACGAGGCTGTACCCGATGCAGACACCTATTGCGAAATCGGATTTACAAAGGATGCCGGTAAAATTGCACCGGGTGGAAGCAGCGGTGATATACCTTTTAGAATAGAAACTTCATCAAATTATGACCTGACAAATGACTATTCTTTTGATTCCAATATTACAAAAGAGTTTGGTGAGAACAAAAAAATAACTGCATATATTAATGGTACGCTAAAATATGGTGTGGAACCTGTAACAATAATAAAGCCAACTCCTTCCGGATACAAGATATCGGGATATATTCAGCCAAACTTTACAGCTTCATCAAGTGCTGAAAATATAAAGGAAGGCTTTAAGGTGGAAATCCTTGGTGACGGTAGATATGCAACTACCGATAAAAACGGATATTTCGAGATAAATAGCATTCCACAAGGTAAAAGCTATACTTTAATAATTACCAAAGCAAGCTATTTGCTAAGGGAAATTAAGAATATTGATTTAAATGATGATGTTGTCATCGGCTCTATTAATAGTCCAGTTACCATGTGGGCAGGGGATATGGTCAGGAAGGGAGTTCAGGATAACGCCATCAATATGGCGGATATAATAGAATTTGCAACATTCTTTAATTTAACGAGAGAAAATGCCAATTATAAGGCAGACATAGACATAAATAAAGATGGTGCAATAAACATGAGCGACATAATAATTGTTGCAAAGTCCTTTAATAAAGTATCGGCTGATTACCCGGCTGTTTAGATGCAGATTTAATTTTATTAATAATATAATTATTTTTTCTATGGAGGTTTAAAATGATTGCAATGAATGAAAGGAAAAGAAGCTTTTTTAAAAGCCGCAATTGGATGTCAATCCTGTTGGCTGTAGCATTTTTTACAGGGCAGATCTTTACATCCGCCACTGTATTTGCAGAGGCACCACCAGCCACTTTTACGCCTGCTCCCAACTGGGAGAAGTACGATCACTTCAACTTTGCCGAAGCTCTGCAAAAGTCACTATATTTTTATGACGCAGAAAAGTGCGGTGTAGCTGCCGGCGTTGACCAAGGCGGAAGACTTGAGTGGAGAGGTTCCTGCCATGAGGTGGATGAAAAAATTCCTCTTGCCAACACATCCCTTTCCAAGGAGTTTTTGGCGAAGTACAAAAGCATTATTGATCCTGATGGAGACGGAACAGTAGATGTACACGGCGGGTTCCATGATGCAGGTGACCATGTAAGGTTTGGACTCCCCCAGAGCTATGCTGCGGGTACTTTGGGATGGGGGTTTAATGAATTCAGGGACTCCTTTAAGGCAATAGGGGAAGAAGAGCACATGATTGAGCTATTAAGGTATTTTACCGATACGTTTTTACGTTGCTCCTTTCTTGATAAGGATGGAAGTCTTATTGCTTTTTGCTACATGGTAGGAGAAGGAGACGAGGACCATTGCTACTGGGGACCTCCTGAGCTATATCCTGATAATTTCACTAAATCCAGACCCGCTGATTTTGCAACCGCTGAATCTCCCGGTAGTGATGTTTGTGCCAGTACTGCTGCGGCACTTTGTACCTCATACATGAATTTCAAGGATGAAGATCCGGCATATGCAAAAAAGTGCCTTGATGTCGCAAAGGCTATGTATGATTTTGCAGTAAAGTACAGGGGCAAACACAAAGGTGATGGATACTACACCTCGGATTATGATGAGGATGAATTGGCCTGGGCTGCTGTATGGCTCTATGAGTGTACAGGGGACATGAAATATATAGATGATATAAACTCTGTTGACGAAACCGGAAACTATACCGGATATATGAAAAGGATTATACCGGATACCTTTAAACAGAATGTCTGGTACAATTCTTGGGTACACTGTTGGGATGCAGTATGGGGAGGAACATTTTTAAAGCTGAATCAGCTGTTCCCTGAAAATCAATTGTATGATTTTATTGCAAGCTGGAATGTGGAACATTTGTCCGGCGGAGTAGCAAAACATAAAGACCCAAAGGATACAAATTATTATAAAACATCACCTGCCGGATATACAATGATTAACGGGTGGGGATCCGCACGTTACAATGCAGCTGCTCAGTTATCCGCACTTGTATACATGAAAAATCACCCCGAAAGAACGGATTTCGGTAAGTGGGCCAAGGGTGCCATGGAATATATTATGGGAAGAAATCCTATGGGCTATTCCTATATAGTTGGTTACGGTTATGAGGAGGGACTGCCTTTCGCAAAACATCCGCACCACAGAGCGGCTCATGGATCAAAAACAAACAGTATGAATGACCCGGAAGAACACAGACATATTTTATGGGGAGCACTGTCAGGAGGACCGGATTTAAACGATTATCATATAGACTCAACCACCGAGTATGCTTACAACGAAGTTGCCGTTGACTATAATGCTGCCTTTGTCGGTGCTTTGGCAGGCTTGTACAAATATTACGGTGAGGGACAAGAGCCGATACCAAATTTCCCTCCTAAGGAGCCAAGAACTGACGACTACTATTGTGAGGCAAAAGTTGCAAGGGAAACGGAAGACAGTACACAGGTTGTTTTAAAGATTCATAACGAATCCAGCCAACCTCCGCATTATGAGACAGGAATGATGGCTAAATATTTCTTCAATATTAGTGAACTTATAGAAAACGGTCAGTCAATAGATGATGTTATTTTCTCTGTTGAATATGACGAACAGATTTCCATGCAGCAGGATCCGATTGAATTAAGAGGGCCTTTCAAATGGGATGATGCGGGAACATACTATTATGAATTTGATTGGAGCGGAAGTAAAATTTATGGGGACAGGGAGCTGCAAATTTCCTTTAGAGTAAAGCAGGACAAGAATTACATGACTCATTGGGATTCTTCAAATGACTATAGCAAAAAGAATCTTACAACTGAATATGTGATATACAAAAATGTGCCTGTATATTTAAATGGTGTAAAGGTATATGGAGAAGAACCGCCAAAGATGAATCCTACACCTACTCCTACCAATAATCCTAATGTGACTCCGGCAAATAATGCCTTAATAAAGGTATCTTACAAATGCGGTAAAGAGGATTTGACCAAGAACACAATAAGGTCAACAATAAACATCAAAAATACAGGTACCGTCCCTGTGGATTTAGCGGATGTAAAGGTTCGCTACTGGTTTACAAATGACGGAAGCCAGGATAATTCATTCACATGTGAATATGCAGTTTGCGGAACAGATAAGGTTACAGGAAATATCGTAAAAATAGACAATCCGGTTGCTAGTGCTGATACATACTGCGAAATCGGATTTACAAAGGATGCGGGTAAACTTGCACCAAACGGAACTACAGGAGATATTCCATTTAGAATTGAAAGTGCTACATCGGAATATGACCAGACAAATGACTATTCCATCAATTCCAATATGACAGAACTTGGGGATAATAGTAAAATAACCGCCTACGTAAAGGGAGTACTTAAATTTGGGATTGAACCTGTTGAAGTCAAACCGACCACGCCTGCAGGTTATAAGATTTCAGGATATGTTGCACCGAGTTTTTCATTTACTCCAGCAAATAGCGGGAAGTTATTGGAAGGTTTTAAAGTAGAACTTTCCGATGGAAAATTTGTGACAACAGACGAAAACGGCTACTTTGAAATAAGAGGTGTTCTTACTGCTAAAAGCTATACTTTAAGAATTTCTAAGGATAGCTATTTATTAAGAGAAATAAAAAATCTTAATGTAAACGATGATGCTGAAATTGGGTCAGCAAGTTCACCAGTAGCTATGTGGGCGGGTGATTTAGCAAGAAACGGCGTTCAGGATAATGCCATAAATATGGCTGATATAATTGAATTAGCAGCATATTTTAACACTACTTCCGGCAATGCAAAGTACAAGGAAACCATAGACATAAATAAAGACGGCTCAATTAACATGAGTGACATTATTATAGTTGCAAAGAATTTTAGCAAATTATCATCAGACTATCAGGCTATTTATTGATAATAAGCAAATAACTTCCCCATATTTAATTCTAAGCATGTGTTAAAATTATCAGTTAACACATGTTTAGAAGGGGAAGTGTTTTGTTTATGCATGGGAAATTATGGTACACTTAAAAAGCGGAAGTGGTTTTTCATTCATGCATTAGGAAATGGGAGGGAACTATGAAAAAAATAAGTATATGCATGTTGATTGCTTGTATTATGATATGCAGTATTCCCAGGTTGGCGGTATCGGCAGCTGAGACAGGTTCCGACACAGATGCAAGCACAGACTTCAACTATGTTGATGCCTTTGCAAAATCCATTCTGTTTTATGAGGCAAGCTGGTGCGGACCTGATGCAGGAGACAACAGGATCAAGTGGCGTGGACCATGCCATATTGAAGATGGTAAGGATGTGGGACTCGATTTAACAGGAGGTTTCCATGATTGCGGAGACCATGTGAAGTTCGGATTGCCACAGTGTTATTCAGCTTCGGCCCTTGCATGGAATTATTATGAGTTTAAGGATGTCTTTGTTGATAAGGGACAGGATAAGTATATGTTGAATATACTCAAGCATTTCACCGATTATTTCCTTAGATGTTTTCCAAACAAAACTACCTTCTATTACCAGATTGGCGAAGGTAATACAGACCATGCCTATTGGGGCCCTCCAGAGCTTCAGACATATGACAGGCCAACTTATTTTGTTGCTACGCCTGAAAAACCAGGGTCGGATGTGGCCGGTGATGCATCAGCAGCTTTAGCCCTTATGTACTTAAATTACAAGGATATTGATCTAGAATATGCCGAGAAGTGCCTGAGGGCAGCAAAGGATTTATATGATTTCGGTATAACCTATAGAGGGAACAGTGAAGCACAAGGCTTTTATGTGCCTTCAGGATATTATGACGAGCTGATGTGGGGTGCAACATGGCTATATATAATTACAAATGACAAGAAGTATATGGATGATATCTATATGCTTATGGATGAAAAAGGCATGGGTGGAGATAATGAATACCAGGACCACTGGACCAACTGCTGGGATTACGTATTTTCCAGTACATTCCTAAAGCTTTCCCAAATTTCAGATGATCCTAAATTCAAAAGAATAGCTCTAGAGCATATGGATTATTGGATGAACACAGTAAAGACTACTCCTGGCGGGCTTAAATGGCTAACTGGCTGGGGTGTATGTAAATATCCGGCTGCTGAAAGTATGATTATGCTTGTACATTATAAGAATACGGGGGAGAAAAAATACCTGGATTTTGCCAAGGAACAGATTGACTATATCCTGGGTGATAATCCTAATAACATGTCATATATGGTTGGTTTTGGAGACAATTATCCCAAATTTCCACATCATAGAGCGGCAAGCGGAATGCTTGAAGGATGGCCGGGGGATGAGACCAAGCATGCACCTGAAAGGCACATTCTATACGGTGCTCTTGTAGGTGGTGCTGATGAAAATGATGAGTATATTGATAATGTGGAAAAGTATGTTTATACAGAGACTGGATTGGACTATAATGCAGGCCTTGTGGGGGCTCTTGCAGGATTAAGCAAATATTACGGTGACGGGCAGGTGCCGGAAGAAACTCCGGGCCTTATGGGTGATCCGCCCCAATATTATGCTGAAGCAAGAGTAACAAAGGAAGATAATCAGGTTTCTGAAGTTGAAATTTGGGTGCATAATATAATAACTGCACCTCCACAATATGAAACAGGCTTATCCGTTAGGTACTTTGTTGATTTGTCGGAATTTGGTTCGGGGGATTTAAATCTGTCCCAATTTATGTCAAATGCATATTGGTCTCCAAATGGGGCAAAAATGTCACCACTTACACCATGGGACAAATCAAAAAACATTTATTATGTTGAAATAAGCTTCCCTGATCAGAGGTTATATGGAAAATCCTATTCCCAGTTTTTCATAGCCAACTATAACGGTACGTCCTGGAATGGATTAAATGACTACTCAAGACAAGGGTTGAATGAGAAAACCTTTACTGTCACGGAGAATATACCCATATATAAAAATGGAGTGCAAGTATACGGAAAAGATCCTTCAGGAGGTACGCCTTCAATACCGCCTACTTCTACAGCCCCTCCTACAGCAACAAAAGGGTATAGCATTTCCGGGTATATCAGTCCAGATATGACAATAGGGTCAGATAATGCCGATAAATTGAGAAGCGGCTTTATGATTGAGGTTACAGGCACGGGATTATTCTCTTTTACTGACAAGACGGGGTATTTTGAGATAGCGAATGTTCCTCAAAATACTGAGGGATATACTTTGAAGGTAAGTAAGGCAAATTATCTTTACAGGGATATTAACAACATTTTAATAACTAAAGACATACAGCTCAGCACGAAAAGTGCACCAATTGTTATGTGGGCTGGAGATATTGTTATAAACGGTAAACAGGATAATGCAATAAATATGTCGGATATAATTGAACTGGCAAAGCATTTTAACAGTATTTCAGGAGATGAAAAATATATTCAGAATGCTGATTTAAACCTTGATGGCTCAATAAATATGAGCGATGTTATAATCATTGCAAGGCATTTTAACAATGTGCCTGGAGATTATAACAAGTAGAATGGCATTAACTTTAAAGGGGGCACAGCATCAGACTGTACCCCCTTTGAAATTTATTTAATAATAAATATATCTGTTGTTTTTAATCTCACTATAAATTTTTTTAATATCCGGATTTGTTGTTAACGGTGCAAGTACTTCCAAATAATCGGTATAGCATATTATTCCAGAAATAGGATCCCAGATATGATCCTGTGCAATCTGTTCATCTGACAGATTATAATAACCATAAAAATATGTATTATCATCACCATCATCCCATGTACAATCAAGGTGGTACCACTTTCCGTCGATTTTAACCAAATTCCACATATGATCAGTGGAGTTGATTAATTTGCATTCTATTCCTGCTTTATTTAGCATTTTATAGGCAAGTAAAGCATAACCCTGACAGACGGCTTTACCTTCAAACATTGCAGTATATGCACTGTAGCTGTTATTTTCCACAACACTTTCATCATAATTTACTGTTACCATTATATAATCATGTATTGCCTTTTCTTTTTCATGGACAGACATATAAGGATAAATAATTTCTGAGAGTACTGATTCGATTTTTTTATCGAGTTGAGCTTCCTGCTCTTTTGTTGTAAGATAGTTTACCTCGAAACTGATCCATGCAGTTGTAGCATTATATGATACTTTATAATGGGATGAAATCATTGAATTTTTTAAATACTCATCATTATCGAGAACATTATTTAGACTCTTTTCCACTTTATCAACAATACCGGTTGTGTCATTTTTATAAGTAATGGTGAAGGTATTAACCCTGTTACTTAATTGCCATTTAACAGCAGCTTCCATTTCTTCTATTGTGGTTACTACATTGCTTGGTGTAGAAGTTGGTGTGGGTGTAGGAGTATTGTTAGAAGTATTGGTCGGCGTATTGGTTGGCGTGTTGGTAGGTGTGTTGGTTGGTGTAGGAGAGCTAACAATAACTGCAGGGTAGCTTGATGAGGTTTCATTAAAATGCTTTGCAATAATTATGACATCAGCTATGTTGATTGATGCATCCATGTTGATATCTGCGTCATTGATATAGGTTCCATCTCCTGAAACGCTGTTAAACTTTTTTGCGAGCAATATGAAATCTGAAAGGTTTATGACATCATCCTGAACTCCATTATTCATTAAATCTCCGGCCCACATTTTTATCGGTTGGCTTTGGCTGCCAATTTGCAAATCTCTTGTTATTATAACATTTGTGATGAGCCTTTTTAAATAGTTTGCTTTACTTACTTTAATGGTATAGCCTGAAGGGTTTGAAGGAATGCCGCTTATTTCAAAATACCCGGTATTATTTGATTCTGTAGTTGTTGAAAAACCACTTAACTCTACTTTGAAGCCAGACTTTATGGCAGGATTTGCCGAGTCGAAATCCGGTGCAACATATCCGGAAATTTTGTACGTAACACCTGAATCTGCATTTGCCTGGGCATAATTTAAGATAAATATGCCACAAAATGCTACGATACATATCAGCAGTAAACATATTTTCCTGCCTTTAAAAGCTGAAAACATAAAATCACCCTTTCCAATATTTGATACGAAAATTTTATCAAAGTATACTAATATAATCAATCAATTAAAATAGGATAATCTGATTTTCTAAAGGGTATATAAAAGTGAGTTATCCTTCAATGAGTTAATTAATTAATTTAGATTTAGAGCTTGTTTTTATTTAGTAAAAAGTGTAAGATCGATTATTTCTGCCATCTTTTTATATGCTTCTGCATTAGGATGCAATCCATCACCGCTGTTGTACATACTCAAAAGCTTCTTTTGATTGCTTGGATCTCGTAAAGCAGCATCAAAATCAATAACTGCGTCGAATTGACCACTGGTTCTGATCCAATTGTTAACTGTAGTTCTTGTTTGTTCAGTAGCAGCACTGTAATATGAATTGCCTTCAAACGGTAAAATTGTGGCACCGTATATAAGGATATTTTTTGCACGTGCCTTGGTTATAAATTGCTTATAGGCATCTATTATATTTGTAGCATTGGCATTTGCACCTATATCATTAACACCTTCAAATATTATTGCATAACCAACTCCGCTTTGACCTAATATGTCACGGTCATATCTTGTAAGGGCCGTTGGGCCTAATCCTCCTGATAAAATAGTATTTCCTCCTATACCTTGATTAAGCACTGCAACCTTGGATGTAGCGGAATTTGCCAGTAAACGGGTAGCAAGATTATCGGTCCATCTGTTCTGTTGGTTTGTTGTTGAACCTCTTCCGTCGGTTATGGAATCACCTAAAATAGCTACTGCTTTGTAAGAGTCCTCTGTAAGTACATCCAATCCTGTAATAACATACCAATGATCAGTGTTTGTTGCTCCAGCCATGCTTGCACTGGCAACTTTATTGCCAGACATTATGTAAGAGGTTGTTCTTGAACCGGGATGGCCTGTAAGAGCAGATGGAACGCTGCCGAAATAAATAGTAATAGCCATATTGGTAAGCTGGGTCAAGTTAAAATCAAGTGTATCGGAAATTACGGTCTTACCTTGTGCAATTGTTACCGATTCCTTGCCTCCAAAGGTAACTACTTTATCAGTTTCGGATTTTATTGAATTTCCACCTACGGATACAGCCAAGTGAACTGAATTCATAACCATGGAAGAATTGCCGTATTCGTTGGAAAACTTCAATCTTATTTTATTTCCACCGATTGATACACGGAAAATTTGACGCAATGTATTGTTGGAAAGGCTAGTTGGCGGCATATTATTGCTTTCTACCAACTGTGGTGCTGTTCCCCAGGTACCAACCCATTTATCAGCGGACACTGGTGGTGTAGTTGGGGTAGGTGGTGCGGTTGTAACAGTGGGTGTTGCTGTTGGATTGGTTATTATGGTATTAAACTTGGATGCAATTACAATTACATCAGACATGTTAATTGCACCATCACTGTTTAGATCATATGATGCAACATATTTACCGTCTCCTGTTACTGAATTGAAGGTTTGTGCCAAAATAATTACATCCGACATGTTGATTACGCCATCATTATTCAAATCTCCGGTGGAGGCAGCATTAACCGATAATGAACCGAAGGTAAATAAAGACGTAATAAGCAGCATTAAAACTAGTGTACTTTTTGCAAATTTGCTCTTTGCAAGACTCTTCATGTCAACACTCCTAATCTAATTTTATTTTATGTAGTGAGAGCTTATGTTGCATACTGATTATGTTGCATACTGCAATATAATCTCTCACGACACAACATCAAGGTGAATCAAGGTGAACAAAATCGCCTACACCTGCGATTTCTGGGAGTTAAATTAAAAGTCCTTATATTTGCTATTTTTACATATATCTATCACTGATAAAATACTTCGCAGAATAATATTTTTTGTGTCGGAATTTGTGTTGGAATTTGGAATACTTTAATTTTATACTGAAATTTTTTATTGGCACAAGTATGAGCAAAATAGAAAAAACGCTGGATTTCTCCAGCGTTTAGTAATGGCTAAGAAATAACATTCGATTCTCATCGTCCAAAACCCCGTTAATCGTCGGGATTTTGTCCTCGAGAATAGGTCGTTATTTCTAAGGAATTCCTTAACTATATGGAAAGTGAATAATCTATTACATTTGTCTATCGCAAATCCCGTTAAAGCGTTCGTTATTTGCTCCGCCAAATGTAAGATTATTAACACTTTTAATCTAATTCACACCGCAATTTTTCATGATAACAAACAAAGTTGAAAATATATGATTATTCTCTACAGATTGGCATTACTCAACAGTTAGATCCATCAAATTGTATTTAACTTTCTCCTTGAATGTTTTAATCATTTCTTCTTTTGTCTTGATTTTGCCTGCAAGATATGATCTCATACAATCCAAATAACTGTTTTCTATAGTATCATCATATTTTGTAAGAATCTTACCATCTATATCTTTTAAGAATGGCTCATAGAATTTGAATACGTTGGTACCCATGATTTTGCTGTCTTCAAACGAACCTTCAGATATAGCTTCAAGATTATTTGGGAAATCCTGATAATCATTAGCCCATTTCTTCATCGCATCTTTGTTGGTAGTAAAGTACTTCAAGAATTTCCATGCTGTATCCTTGTTTTGTGATTTGCTGTATATGCCGAACCAGGTACCACCCCAGAAAGTAGGGAAAGGTGGTCTTGCCAGCCCCCATCTTCCTCCATCATATGCTGATTTATCATTACTGCCCACAATCCATGGAATACCCCAGGTCGGGCATGCCCATACCAAAGCTTTTTCATCATCGGCTATTGCTGCGGACCAGCCTGGTGACCACTGATCCAAACTCGCTTCATACTTGTTGCTTCTTAATATTTTTGCAAAATCGGTAAAATCAAGCATTTTTTGGTCTAAGTTAAGCTTGTTGTCTACAACCCATCCGCTACTTCGGCCGCCAAGATAAAACTTCATAGGTTCTTCAAATGTTGGAAATAAAGAAACCTTTCCACCACTTTTACTATATAAAGTCTTGGCAGTTTGAAGCATTTTTTCAGGAGTTGACATCATATCTGCAATTTTTGATGGATCATCTGTGCCCAGGTATTTCTTAGAGACACTTTTCTTATAAGCCAGTGCCATTGGGGTTGATTGATGGGATAATGCCCTTAAAACTCCGTTTTTGTCTGTTCCTATATCAACTGTATATGGGATCATATTTCCAACATAGTTTTTACCAAGTTCAGTTAAGTCGGCAAATGCATCGGGCATGTCTACAAATCTTTTTACAAAAGCAGATTCAACCCCAAAAACATCAGGAACACCTGAACCTGCTCTTATTACAGATGTGAGTTTATTTTGGTATTGCTGATCTTTATCGGGAATAACAGAAAGGTTGACTTTCACTTTGGGATAGGCTTCATTAAACGCTTTTACTATGCTAGGAGCTTCGTCCTTATTGAAATACCAGAATGAAAATTCATCTTCAAAATTATCATTATATTCATCTTCAAAATCATCATTATATTCATCTCGAAAATCATCATAATATTCATCTATAGGTTCTGTATCAATAGTGGAGATATTATCTCTATTTGGAATACCTTCGTTTGAGGAGGAGATTCTTATAGACTGACTATCACTATCCCACTCAATGCCTAACCCGGCTAAGTCGGCAACAGCCCTTACTGGCAAATATGTTCTTCCGTTTATTATGACAGGGGATATCTTTGAACCATTTAACTCTTTGAAAACTTTTTCTTTGTTATCGTAGTAAATTTTGATATTGTCATTAACTGTTGCATCAATCTTCCTTATGGCATTATATCCACACACTGAAGCTATGGTAACGGAACAGGTGAGTGCAACAACAGGAATGACTACGTGCATTTTGGAAACTCTTTTCATCTTTGCATCTCCTTTTACTTTTATGATAGTATAATATAAAAAATCATTATCAATTTTACAAATGTAAAAATTAATAGATTTTTTATGTATTGTGGAAAATTACCACAATTCGATAATTTGAATTATAGCATATTTATCCAATGCAAAAGTTAAAATTAGTTAACAAAAGGTTACAAATTATTTAAAAGATTATAGCGTTGCTCATTATAAAAATTAAGTTTGATAAAATGGCTAGCGATTTTTTAAAAGTCGGCCGATATAAACCTGGAGGTATAAAACTTATGGCTACATTTTTTCTAATAATTATCTATATGGCTTTCATCAGCTTAGGGTTGCCGGATTCTTTGCTTGGAACAGCATGGCCTCTTATGCAGCCGGAATATGGAGTGTCCTTTGATGCAGCAGGGATAGTTTCCATGTTTGTGGCGGGGGGTACAATTGTATCAAGCTTGGTAAGCGGATTTGTCATAAAACGCCTGGGAACGGGCAAAATAACCTTTATAAGCTGTTTTATGACAGCTGTTTCATTATTGGGAATTTCATTTTCCCACTCATTTATCTGGCTTCTATTTCTTGCGGTACCTCTTGGCTTGGGGGCAGGTTCAGTTGATTCAGCACTCAATAACTATGTTGCCCTGCACTACAAGGCACATCACATGAGTTGGCTCCATTGCTTCTGGGGTGTTGGAGCTACATTAGGGCCTATTATTATGTCACAGTTCATTGCAGGACAAAATTCATGGAGGAAGGGTTATCTTACAGTCTCCATGATTCAGTTCTTTTTGGTTATTCTGCTTTTTCTCACCTTGCCATTATGGAAGCGTATGGCAAAAGAATTTCATCACAGCTCTGAAAATTTAAATAATACTGAAAATATAGATGATATAGATGATAAAGAAAATTTAAATAAAATAGAAAATTTAAATAAAATAGATAATTTAAATAGAATAGAAAATTTAGATAGAATAGAGGAGAGAACTAAAAATCCTTTAAAAATAAGAGGTGTAAAATTTGCACTTGCTTCCTTTTTGTTTTACTGTGGGGTTGAATCCACAATGGGATTGTGGGGAAGCAGCTTTCTTGTAGGTGCTAGAGGATTATCACCGGCTGCGGCAGCAAAAGCAGTGTCGCTTTTTTATGCCGGGATTACTGTAGGAAGATTTATTACAGGATTTGTTACCTTAAAGGTGAGCAACACTACGTTGATTCGTGCAGGACAAGCAACAGCATTGGTGGGTTCGGTGCTCTTACTGTTACCTATACCAACAATTTTTACAATTTCAAGTTTTGTTATCGCTGGTATAGGATGTGCACCGATTTTTCCATGCATGATTCATGAAACTCCGATGAGATTCGGAAAAGAGAACTCACAGTCAATAATTGGTTATCAAATGGCACTAGCATATACAGGCAGCACCTTTTTGCCGCCAATTCTTGGATTTATTGCAGCTCGGACAACCTTATGGCTTTTTCCTTTATTTATTTTGGTGTATATCATTATTATGATTTCGTGTTCAGAAAGGATAAACCTTCTAATGAAGGGAAAGATGTGATTAGACATGCCCCAAATATAACCTTCCCGTATATTTTCGCTTTCTAAGTTAACTTAACTCGTGAACACACGCTAAAAACGGGAAGTAATATTTCAATCATGCCTTAAGCCATAACGAGCTCTTTAGTCAGGTGATATTGATCCCTTGCATTTTCCAGAAGCATCTTGTTACTTCTTGCTGCAGGAGAATTAATCAATTTATTGAACCAGGTTATGGCTTCATTATAGTTTCCAACCCTGCGGTTAAGTTCGGCAATCATGTACATGCATGTGCATTCATCGAACTTACCGATTGGGAAATTTTCTTTATTATATGATTCGGTATAGTTTATTAATGCGGACTTTAAGAAATCAATTTCCTTTTCATCCTGTTTAATTCTATATAGCCATGCCAACCTGATGTTTACTTTTGCGAAATCACTAGGGGCACCACCAGTCTTTATAAGATTATAGAGTGCAAGCTTATATGCCTCAAGTGCATTGTCAACAGTTCTTTCTCCTGCGAATTTTCTGCTTTTCCAAAAAGCGGTGATAGCTTCCTTAACTTTTATTACATCCTTGATGCCAAGTTTTTCAAACCTTTCACTCAGTGCAGCATAACCGCAGAATTCACATACCCATGCATCATAAAACATTGGGTTAATGCCTTTGTAAATAACAAAAAAATCTGTATCGTGGGAAGAAACACTACAGGCTTTTGACTTAACCTTTGTAACCTCAATTGTTTTTTTGCAGGCTGGACAGGTTAATGTTTTGTTATAAAGTGAATCATTCATAGTAATCCCTCTTTTTAATTTAATATATTGGAAAACAAACATGGTTTGCAACTATAATGAACAAACCATAATAAATTAGTCACTTTTACATAAGAACTATTGTAATATGCTGAATTTGATGAGTTATTTTGAACAGAAATATATAAAGATACATTGAGTAATGATATAAAAATTGTATATCTCTCAACGTATCTTTGTCAAATCCAAGAAAGAGCGTTTAAGATCACATTTCAGGCGTTTAGTTTGGAATACATTTCAATACTCGGTATCTTATAGAATTGTGAAAATATTCTGTATTGATGTGATATATCTATTATATTACTTGCGGTATGTCATTTTCAGCAGATCTTCAATTATTTTTATATTCCTTAAAGTCTCATCCAACCCAATCAAGGGCTCTTTGTCTAATAATATGGAGTCTGCGAAATCTTCAATTTCCAAAAGGTACCTTTCACAAGCATCAACTGTAATTTCTTCTGTAAAGTCATTCTTACGCAATATTATTTTTCCTTCATAATCTGAGAAGGTATCGGGTATAAGAAGTGTTCCAAGGGTACCTGATATCTGAGTCAGCTGGTTGTAAAACCCGTCAAAGCCGCAGCTTATATCGGCTATAACATCATTCTCGTATTTCAATATGGCACTAAACCTTAAATCTACTCCATTTTTAAGAACATAGTCTGCTTTCATAGAAATTGGTGCGGAATTTAGTATCATCCCAATAAAATTAAGGGGATAGCAGCCGATATCAAATAAGGCACCTCCGCCTTGTGAAATGTCCCAGCGATAATCATTATCCCTGCTTAATAAAAAGCTAAATGCTGAGTAAATATGCTTTATGTCTCCTATTGCATTGCTTTTTATCAGCTCAATTACTTTTTTAGTCCTTGTAGTATATCTGTACATGAAAGCTTCCATCATCTTTACATTGCTTTTTTTACACTCTTCTATCATTTCTATGCATTCTGACGAACTTAACGAGATAGGCTTTTCGCATAGGATATGTTTACCTTTTCGGGCAGCTTTTATGACCCATTCCTTGTGGAGTCCGTTGGGAAGAGGTATATATACTGCATGTATATTTGGATCATCCAGAAGACTTTCATAATCATTATAAGTTTTAATGTTTTCGTAGCTTTTCTGGCATTCTTTTAATTTTTCAGGATTACTGGATGCTATTGCATAGAGTATGGAATTGTTTGATTTTAATATTGCAGGTATAACATGGTTTTTTGCGATTCTTGCGTAACCAAGAATTCCCCAATTTATTTTTCCATTTGTCATAATGGTTCTCCTCTCAATATTCGATAACACAACTTAGGAATTCCTTACATAAATCCAATAGGTTTATTATAATTCCCATCGCGTCAATTATCAATGCTATTCAAACACATCATTAATTATCTCTGATTATGATATATAATAACAAATGTTTTAGAAAAGTATTATCATAGGGTAAGTGATATTTTTCTTTCTCTATGGAAAACTATTTATGGATTTTTAAATAATTCAATTAAGAAGGGCAGGGTATTATATGGGTAAAAATAAAACAATGGGTATTAATTCAGATCCAATGAAGGAAAAGACACAGGAATTGGAAGAAACCAAAAGAATATCGAAAGCATTTGAGAAAAATACCCCAATAAGATCCAAATAAAGATATAAAAAGAGCCAGGTGACCATAGACGGCACACTGACTCTTTTTTTGTAACAGTGCCAAATACTTATATTAATGTATAAACTATATCAATTACAATAGAGAAACTAGTTAATATTTATTCTAAAGCAAGTTGGTATGGAATGTTATTGTCTTTTAACAAATAAAGAAAAGAAATAGCTTCATAAATACTGCTAGTATTAAAGTACTTTGTATAATATGAAGAAAATGAATCAAAATCGCCATCAAAAGGCAGTGTATTCATAGTTTGGAAAACCTCAGTAACACTTGAAGTTATGAACGGATAGTTTTCCAATTTGTTGAATTCAAATTTAGGAACAAGTAAGTTATTCAACTTAAGTGTTACTACACTTTCCTGATTCAATGAAGTAACAAGATTCTGGACTATTTTAAGTGATTTGATCATGAATTTTACACCACGGTCATCCTTGCTGTCTCCAGTGATATCTAAATTTATCTTAGCTTTTATTTTAAGTGATAAATCTGAAGGTATTACTACATCATTAATTCCTTCACTTATAATTTTTGTAAAACCAAGTTGAGCTTTTTGAGTAAAGAGAAGATACTTAACCAAAACATTCTTTACTTCGGCTTGACCATTTTTTGAATTCCAAGTGCCTTTTAGAAGTTTTGAGATATTCTCAGTAGTAGCTGTAAGGTTTTTCTTAGTTACAGCAGCAATACTATTTGCAATTTCTTTATTACTTTTGCTAGCTATTGAGTCTAACAAAAATTTTTGTATAGAGTCTACTTCCGCTTTAGCATTGTAACTGATTTTGTCGTTTGTAGGTGTTTTCAGATCTTTCTTATCTGCAAACACTATACCGGATGATGCCATAAACAATACAGTCGAACATATTGCAACAGATAAAGCTTTTACTACGTGATTACTTCTTTTGTTTCTCATTAATAAAACCTCCCTATAAACGTTTTTTTTTAACATGGTTCCCCTAAAGTTTAAAATAATATAAGATATTTGGCACATGTTACAATTTAGATAATTTTATCACATAAATGATAAAAATGGAATTAAAATACCAAAAAAGTGATTAAATTATAGAAAAGTTTCTATCTGGTGAATAAATATGGAAATGAATGCGGGAAATAACTAATAAATATTAATATAAAAATAATTAATAATTCATATTTTTTAAAAGTAGTAAAATTTTTCAACATAGGTTGTACTTAAAAGGTGAAAAAGATTTGTATAATTATAGTATATTAAAAGTGATAAATCTATTACATTTGTCTTAAGCAAATCCCGTTGAGCCGTTCGTTATTTGCTCCGCCAAATGTAAGATTATTAACACTTTTAATATAGTCATTCTTGTATAACGAGAGTATATAAAGATGTATTACAAAAATGAACAATTTGCGACTAAAGCTATTAAATTAATTTTTAATAATATATAGAAAATATATAGAAAAAATTTCTAAGGAGGCTATGTATATGAAAGGAAAACGAAAGCTAGGCTCATTTTTTATCAGCTTAATTTTAGTGGTTAATTTGCTTACAGTATGTTTTTTCACTGAATTATCCACAGCTGCAGACATGAAATCACCTGACTTAAATGGGGACAAGGTGGTAAATATGTCTGATGTCATTCTGATTGCAACTGTTTTTGGTGCTGTTTCAGGAGATGGGAAGTACAAATCATCATATGATATAAATGGTGATGGGGCAATCAATATGTCTGATGTAATAGTAGTTGCAACAAGTTTTAACAAAACAGTAAGCGATCCTACATCTACACCAATACCAAGTCAGGAACCAACACCAACTAAAAAGGATGAACCAAATTTGACTGGTGATATTATCTATTCTGTCCCTAGCAAAACTTTCCAGAATCAAATATCCGTCACATTAAGTACTAATATTGCTAATGCACAAATTCGTTATACTACCAATGGAAGTGCTCCAAACAACAGTTCAACATTGTACAGTAGTGCATTGACATTTACAAAAACTACACAGCTTAGAGCCCAGGCTTTTGTTAATGGTGCAGCAAACGGCAAGATGGGAACTGCACTCTATATTGCCAGTTCAATCAATACAAAACATGATATTCCGGTAATAATTATAGATGATTATGGTGCAGGCAAGCCTGTCAAAGGTACATACAAAGACTGTGCTATTATGGTTATGGAGCCAACAAATAATGAACTTTCATTACTGCAAACTCCAACAATAGCTACACGTGGAGGAATCCATTTACGTGGGCAATCATCAGCGAATTTTGAGAAGGCACCATATAGAATTGAATTACGTGGCAACGATGACGAAGATGCTAAGTATAAACTCCTTGGACTTGGTGCTGATGGTGACTGGGCACTGCTCTCACCATACCCTGACAAATCACTTATCCGTAATGCTATGACCTATACTTTCGGAGAAGAAATGGGCTTGCAGGCACCAGGATGGAGACATTGTGAAGTCTATCTTAACACTGACAACCAACCATTGTCTGCCGATGATTACCAGGGTGTGTACCTGCTTGTAGAGACACCGGAAATACAAAAGAATCGTCTTGATATAACCAAGCTTAAGGAAACTGATTTAACAGAACCAAATATCTCAGGCGGCTACCTTATGCAGTTCAACATGATGGCAGCTGAAGCACCATTAATCAAGGGTAACGGTTGGAATGACCTTGAATTAACAGAACCTTCAGATGCGAAGCCTGAACAAATTGCCTGGATAACCAATTACATTCAGAAAACACATAATGCAATTCACAGTTCGAATCCGTCCAACCCGACAACCGGCTATCCTGCGTATATAGATGTTGATTCATTTGTAAATTTTATAATTATAAACGAACTTGGTCGTGAAGTAGATGCATATATGCGCAGTACCAGAATATACAAAGACCGTGATAAAAAGCTTTGTGCCGGTCCTCTTTGGGACTATGACCTTGCATATGAAGGTTACACAGGTATGGGAGGATTTGGCGGCGGTTCGTCTTCTACAGTACAAGGTTGGCAGTTCCAGGGTATGGGGGGTATGTTCGGCGGTACTACCTGTGACTGGTACGCTACACTGATGAAGGATGCAAGTTTCCAAAGTAAGATCAGTGCCCGTTGGAAAGAATTACGTCAGGGTCCTTTATCCGATGCAAAAATGTCAGCGAGAATTAAAGAGTTGACAGCGCCATTAACCAATGCCGCAAAACGTAACTTCCAGAAATGGAATATACTAAACACTTCACAAATAGGTGGTTTTGCAACTCAAACAACTCAAACATGGGAACAACAGTTAACAATTCTTGAAAACTACCTGATTAAGAGAGCTGCGTGGTTGGATACATCAGGATGGAGACCAACAAACTAAATACTACCATCAGTCCAGGTGGGGTTGGTAAATAGATGAAAAATCCTGTTCACATAGAATTTGTGTCGAACAGGATTTTTTAATTTTGTAGTAAATTTTGTAGTAAAATTTAAATATTATTGCAATAGTGAGTTGTATGTGTTATTATATATTTATCTTTATATAATAAATGGAACAGACGAGAAGAGATTAGATTAGATAAGATTAGATGAGACGAGAATAGATAGGCATTTAACATATTATGATTATTCTGCCAGTCATTCTTGACTGGCTTTTTTGATACCATCATTTCTCTTGTCATTTTCCAAAACCGAAAGGGGGCAATTGAATGTTCTACCCAGAATTATCTGAGGCTGTAAAATTATCCAAAGAATACAATATAATACCTGTAATTATGGAAGTTTATGCTGATATGGAAACACCAATCAGTTTGTTTAAGCGATTTGAGGACAGTAAATACTGTTTTTTGCTTGAAAGTGTTGAGGGTGGAGAAAAGTGGGCCAGATACTCTTTTATTGGAAGAAACCCTTTTTTGATTGTAAAAAGCAGAAATGGAAGAAATTACATTGAAGACAGAAATGGAAATAAGACAATAGAAGACGGCAATCCTATAGAAGTAATTAAAACCCTTATGGGAAAATACCGAGGTGCAGATATTCCAAAGTTGCCTAGATTTAATGGTGGTGCAGTAGGCTTCTTTGGCTATGATCTTATCAGATATTACGAAAACCTTCCGAATATTCCTGAAGATGATCTTGACCTTCCGGAAAGTCATTTTATGTTTACCGATGAGGTTATAGTCTTTGACCATCTGAAGCAGAAGATTCATATCATTGTAAACATGCATGTTAACGGCAATATAGAGAGAACTTACAACAGTACTACAGAAAGAATAAAAGCTATCTATAAAGAGATTTTATCTTCAAGATGGAAGATAAATGAGAATATTAAACCTGAACAAAATACATTAAATAAGGAATTTAATTTTACAAGTAACATAAGCAAAGAACGGTTCTGTGAGAATGTTGTTAGAGCAAAGCAATACATTAAAGATGGAGACATATTCCAGGTAGTTCTTTCACAAAGACTGTGTGTTGAAACAAATCATGAACCGCTGGATATATACAGGGTTTTAAGGGTTCTAAACCCTTCACCGTACATGTATTACCTGAAGTTCAATGACTATAGGATTATTGGTTCATCACCTGAAATGCTTGTGAGGGTTGAGGACGGGTTTGCAGAAACGTGTCCAATTGCCGGCACAAGAAAGAGAGGGGCAACAAAAGAAGAAGATGAGGCTTTGGAAAAAGAGCTTTTGGCAGATAAAAAGGAATGTGCGGAGCACACCATGCTTGTTGACCTGGGAAGAAATGATATTGGCAAGGTTTCTAAGTATGGAACTGTAAAGGTGAATAATCTTATGCATATTGAAAGATACTCTCATGTTATGCATATAGTGACAAATGTTGTTGGTGAGCTTAGTGAGGATAAAACCCCGTTTGATGCACTTATGTCTGTTCTTCCGGCGGGGACTGTTTCCGGTGCACCTAAGGTCAGGGCAATGGAAATTATAGATGAACTTGAAAACGTAAAGAGGGGGCCTTATGCAGGTGCCATCGGGTATCTGAGTTTTAACGGCAACCTTGACAGTTGTATTACCATAAGGACTATGGTTATAAAGGATAATAAGGCTTATATACAGGCAGGTGCAGGAATTGTTGCAGATTCTGTCCCTGAAATGGAGTATGAGGAAACACTCAATAAAGCTAAGGCACTGCTCAAAGCGTTAGAGGAAGTAGGTGGTATAAGGTGATAATAATTATAGATAACTATGACTCATTTACGTATAACCTTTATCAATTTATAGGAGAAATCAATCCTGATATAGAGGTTTATAGGAACGATAAAATAACCATTGAAGATATTATGGAAAAGAAGCCAAGCCACATAATAATATCGCCGGGGCCTGGATTTCCAAAGGATGCAGGTATTTGTACAGAACTAATAAAAAGATTGGGGAAGGTCATACCGTTACTTGGTGTTTGCCTTGGGCATCAGTCTATAGGAGAGGCTTTTGGAGGAAGGGTAATTCATGCAAAGGAACTTATGCACGGAAAGGCATCTGAGATTGATGTAGATAATGAAAGTCCATTATTCAAAAATCTGCCAGGTAAGATAATGGCAGGAAGATATCATTCTCTTATTGTTGAGAGATCATCACTTCCACAGGAACTTAAGATAACTGCAAATACAGAGGATGGAGAGATTATGGGTTTTATGCATAAGGAATATCCTATCTATGGAATACAATTCCATCCTGAGTCCATATTGACGCCTGATGGTAAAGGGATAATAAGAAACTTCCTGACTTTATAGATAGAAGTATTCTTAATCTAATGAATTTTAAAATTCATTGAAATGTAAAATGAAATTTATAAATGTATAAAAATTTAATTTGAATTTTAAATTCAGTATAGTCTCGGAAAGTAATTGGAAATAAGACTGAAAATAAAAATTTAGGATTAATTCATAAGAGAATAGGTAAAACCCATATTGAACCTTGATAAAAGTATATTGTTACGATAGAGCAAATAAAA
>JAEYYB010000024.1 GCA_023430975.1 Bacillota bacterium
CCTTTCGATATGGTTTTTTTCGCAGATTTATTATATCAAAAAAGGCACGGTTCTTTATATTTTTTTGTGCTTTCTGTGTTAATTTTTCAAGGTTCAGTTCACTTTTTCAAGTGGGAAAGTTGAGTTATTCATTTTTAAAATAGCCTCACTGCCTTTGTCGACCGTAGCCTCGATCTGCCCCTGAAAAACTTCCTTTTCTTTCATTGTTTTAACAATGTCATACAATAATTTTACTTTATTCATTGCTTTATGCCTCCTTTTGATTTTATGTTTACATTATGAAGGGAGTTTTTAAAACCCACATAAAGGAAATTTATAAGGTTTATAAATAGTTTTAAAAAATTTATAAACTTGATGTTTTCAAAATTACAAAATTGTAATTTTGTTTTTAATTGCTATGTAATATTGCTTATTTAAAATAAAACTATAAAATCAATTTCAATTAAAAGGAGTAGCTGAAGATGGAAATACTAAAAGTTGAAAATCTGACTAAGACATATGGAAAAGGTGATAATGAGGTTGTTGCCATAGAAAATCTTAACTTTACGGTAGAGAAAGGCGAATTTGTAGCCATAGTTGGTCCAAGCGGTTCGGGAAAGAGCACACTGCTGCACCTTATTGGCGGAGTGGATAAACCTACTTCCGGAAAGGTGTTCATTGAGGGAGTTGATATATACGGCCTTAAGGAAAAGCAGCTTTCAATATTGAGAAGAAGAAATGTTGGCTTTGTTTTCCAGTCATACAACCTTATACCTGTGCTTACAGCTGAAGAAAATATACTAATGCCTCTGCTTCTGGACAACAGGAAGCAGGACAAGAATTATATTGATGAGCTCTTGGAAATTCTAAGCTTAAAGGATAGAAGAAACCACTTGCCTTCCCAGCTTTCGGGAGGACAGCAGCAAAGGGTATCCATAGGAAGAGCACTATCCAATAAGCCGGCAGTTATTTTAGCAGATGAGCCAACCGGGAACCTTGACTCCAAAAACTCAAAGGAGGTTTTGGAACTCATGAGGTACTCGGCACAAAAGTACAACCAGACACTTATATTAATAACCCACGATATGAATATTGCCTCTCAGGCAAACAGGGTAATAAGCATAATAGATGGAAAGATATTTGCAGATGAGGTGTTGAGAAAATGAATAATTATAACGGTTTGGCACTAAAATATCTGAAAGAACATAAGGCAAGAACTATCCTGACTCTTATAGGCATCGTTATAGCCATATCCATGTTTACTGTCATAGGAGGAATTTACTTTAGCGGTAAGGAAAGTGAAATTCAGGATGTAAAAGATACTATTGGCAATTACGAGATAGCTTTCTATGATTTATCAGGGGATAAGATTAAACAAATAAGCAATAATTCAGAAATAATAAATGGTGGAACCGCAAAAGAAGCAGGAAGTATTAAGCTTGATACCAAACTCCTTACTGAATCATTAAGAACGCTATTTGTGAAGGAATATGATGCTGATGCATATAAGAACATATTTACAATTAAAATGGCACAAGGTAGATTGCCACAAAATAGCAGTGAAATTATTGTTGATATAAAATATTATAATGTTTTAAAAGAAAAGGGAATTGCTGATACCTTAGAAGGCACAATCAGCATGGATAACAGCAAAAAACATGTGGTTTATAAAATAGTAGGTGCTTATGAAAGCAAGACCATTAACAATATTGCTCTAAGCTTTATTGATGACAATATAAATGCTTCCGATAAGTACATTTATTATGCAAACTTAAAAGAAAAGAATGACAAAATGAAGGCAGCAGAAAATATTGCTAAAGCTACCGATACAAAGATTAATCCAAACTCGAGACTATTATATTTTATGGGGCAAGGG
Organism: Bacillota bacterium; assembly: GCA_023430975.1. Taxonomy (GTDB): domain Bacteria; phylum Bacillota; class Clostridia; order Acetivibrionales; family DSM-2933; genus Pseudobacteroides. The sequence continues at coordinate 1,856 of JAEYYB010000024.1, forward strand.
CCTGATAAAAAGAAAAATGATGATGTTTCGACGATATTCTTTTTCATATTTGCTTTTGTTGTTGTATGTACAGCTGTAGTTATTTATAATGCTTTCAGCATTTCGGTTATGGAGAGGATAAAGCATTTTGGAATTTTAAGAAGCATTGGTGCAACCAAGAGCCAGATCAGCACTCTTGTAGTCATTGAAGCATTAATTATGAGCAGCATCGCTGTACCTTTAGGGATAGCTATAGGCTATCTAGGTTCATCTTTGGTATTTAATGTTATGATGTCGGGTTTTTTAGGGTCATTTAAAATAAATTTCTATCCAAAGGTGATTATAGTTGCTGCAGCTTTAGGTGTAGCTACAGTTTTTATATCAATACTTCTTCCGGCGTTTTCCGCATCAAGGGTTTCTCCGGTTGATGCAATAAAAGGAACCAATGTTATAAAGGGTGAAAAGATAAAACGCAGAAGGGGAATACTGGCAAAGCTGTTCTTTGGTTTTGAGGGCCAGGTAGCCTACAATAATATTAAGAGAAGCAGAAAGAGATTTTATGTTACATGTATATCACTGTCTCTCTCTCTTATTATGTTCATTTTCTTTTCAAATCTTATGGATATTGTTATAGAGTCATATAAAATAGCAAACGTCAATGTAAAGGTTCAGGGAATTTATACTTCAGAAAATTACAGCATGGGTAATGAGTTTACTGATAAGCTTGCAGAAGTTAGGGGAGTCAGGGATATATACAAACTAAACTATGTAACAGTACCTATGGTTGTGGAAAAAAAGGCTGTCAATAAAAAATTTATAGATCCACTTGTTAAAGAAGGGAAAATTCAGGAATACAAGGATTATTATTTTGTAAATACCCAAATAATCAGCTATGATAAGAATGCCCTGGAGTTTTTCAATAAGGATAGTAAAAAGAATATTGATTATGACAAATTTAAAAGCGGTGAAGAGGTAATAATAGTCAATAAGGCTATGGGAAATCAAGGAGGAAGCATATTCTATGATGCGTTTACCGAGTTTAAAAAGGGCCAAACATTGAAGCTTCCCAAATTTAGCAGCGATTATATAAGTAAAAAGGATAAGGAGCTAATTAAAAAGTCAGTAGATAAAAATGATATGATAGACTTTAAGGTTTCAGAAATTGTTGATTATGAGACGCTGAACGGCTCGCCAATTTCTAACGGATTTGGTATAATAATGTCTGATGAAAGCTTTAAAAGGCTGACTGGAATAATGAAATACAATACGATAGGTATTATGTTTGATTCAAAGGAAAGCAGAGATGGCATTTTTGAAAAGCTTAGCATAATAGCTGATGAATATGCCGTGAAATACTATGATATCTATGAAGAGGAAAAGAAGATGAATGATCTGATAATTCAGCTGCTGGTACTGGTATATGGCTTTATTTCTCTTATAGTACTCATAGCGTGCGTCAACATAATAAATACAATAACAATAAATCTCTTGATAAAGAAAAGGGAGTATGCTGTTTTTAAGGCTATAGGTATGACAAGGTGGCAGTTTATAAAGCTAGTTTTGCTGGAAGGAACGCTATTTGGAGTGTTTGCATGCATAATTGGTGTTCCGGTAGCTTTTCTCCTGACCAAATATGGAGTGATAGTACGAAATCCATTGGGGTATATTGGATATACAATGCCGATTTGGCCCTATATAACAGGTATTGTCGGTATTATTGCAATTACTTTTTTTGCTACTCTTATTCCGCTTAGGAAGCTAAATGATATGAATATTGTTGAAGCATTAAGGGTAGAGGATTAACAGGCTTATGCTCAAAACAGAAAGGTGAAAATCTATGAACATCATGCTGGTTGAAGATGATAAGGCTTTGGTTTTAGGAATGGAGTATGCTCTGAAAAAGGAAGGTTACAATGTTATAGTTGCAGGAACAATAAATGACGCACAAAAGCTTTTGGACAATACTATAGAATTGGTGCTTTTGGATGTTTCATTGCCTGATGGAAGCGGGTATGACTTTTGTATGGAACTTAGGACAAAGAGCAGTGTTCCGGTCATTTTTATAACAGCTTTAGATGGCGAGGCAAATGTTGTATTCGGGCTTGATATAGGAGCTGATGATTTCATTACAAAGCCTGTAAGGATTAGTGAAATGATTTCCAGAATAAAAGCTGTCATGAGGAGACGGTCCAACCAAACCAGCATGGAGCTCACAAACATCGTAGTTACCGGGAATGTAACAATTGAACCATTAAAGTGCAGGGTCTTAGTGAATGGAAATGAAGTAAACCTAACAGCAGCAGAATACAAGCTTTTGCTGCTGTTGGTTGAAAATAAGGGCAGAGTGCTTGAAAGGAATCAGATTATTGAAAAGCTTTGGGATATTGACGGAAACTTTATTGATCATAATACGTTAAACGTATATGTTAAAAGGCTTAGAGAAAAGATTGAGACAGAGAATAAAAAGCACATAGAGACATTAAGGGGTCTTGGATACATGTGGAAGGATGAGGTGTAACGGGTATTGAGACTTTTAAAGAATTATGAGGTCCGTAAATCTCTAATATTGCTGATGTTTATTCTTTTGGCTTTTGCAGGAGCAATCATGGGCTTTCTAAACCACTTTATCAACAACATGAATAATGCTCAGATACGACAAAATACAGCACTTGTTGGAAGCATTGCGAAAAAATATCCTGGAAGTGAGGGAGATATAGTAAGAATAATAATTTCAGGTGATAATAAAGATTATGGTTACGGGAAGGAAATATTAAATAAGTACTCATACAATGAATCACAGGCGGCGTACAAAAATACGTTGATGAATGAAAGCTACAATAAACTTTTATACAGTGCAATTGTTATCATAATTTTTTTATTGGCTGCTGTCATAGTTATTATGATATACAGTTATAACAAAATATTTAAAAGAATCAGAAGGGTTGCATCCGAAGCAGAAGGACTTGTAGAGGGCAGATTTGGAGAAATGGAAGGAGAAAATGAGGATGGAGATTTCGGGGTTTTGGTTTACCAGTTCAATACAATGGCTAAAAGGATGACTGAGACATTTGAAGCATTGCAGAAAGAGAAGCTTTTTTTAAAAAGGATAATAACCGATATATCCCATCAGTTAAAAACTCCCTTAGCATCACTTATTATGTTTAATGAAATACTTTCGGATCATGACAAGCTTCCAAAGGAAGATATGGTAAGGTTCGTGAAAGAAAGCAAAAACCAGCTTGAAAGGATGGAATGGCTTGTAAAGAACCTTCTTAAGATGGCTAAGCTTGAAGGAAGAATGGTGACTTTTGAAAAACAGGAGTCTTTCATAGAGAAAACAATTTTACAAAGCATTGAAGGACTCAAAACAATGGCTGAAGCCAAAGGCATAAATGTTGTGTTGGAAGGACCTTCCGATATCGTTGTAAGCCATGATATAAACTGGACAGCAGAAGCTATTTCAAATATTTTTAAAAATTCCATAGAACATGTAAACTCCGGTGGCAATATAAAAATAAACTGGGAGGAAAACAATGTTTTTGTTGAATTAAGAATTGAGGATGATGGAGAAGGAATAAGTAAAAGCGAGCTTCCTCTTATATTTGATCGGTTTCATAAAGGACCCAACAGCAGCAGTCCCACAAATATCGGCATTGGCCTTTTTATAGCAAAAAATGCAATTGAAGGCCAGGGCGGCAATGTATATGCATATAGCGAGGAGAAAAAAGGCAGCAAATTTGTTATAAGAATTATGAAAAAGGTTTGGGGATGAATGGGAAATATTTGATAAATTAATAACTTTCGTAAGTATTATTTGATATGGGTTGCAAGCCATAAAACAAAATAATGGTTGTATTGCAATATCAATAGTGGTTAAATTAAATTCGTGAGAATCATAACTATATGTAATAAAAGATTAGGAAAGGATGATATTATGATTGGAAAAAGTAAATTAGTAAAGATTGCAGCAGCAGTATCACTATCTATTACTATATTAGGCAGTTCGATGTCCATGAATTCATATGCATTGGAAAAGCCTTGGTATGAAGACAGCGTAAATCAGTTGGTAAAGTCAGGTGTAATAAATACTAACAGAACACCGCCCCTTGCCAAAGTAAAAACAGAAGATTTTCTCAAAGCAGCTGTTTTATGGTTTACATACAACCATGGGGAAGATTTCAAGAAAGTTATAAATGACCTTCAGTGGGTAAAAGATGGCGAAATAAAACCTAATGGTGAGCAAATTAAAAGAGCTGAGGTAATAAGAATTGTTATTAGGGCAATGGGGCTGGATAACAAGGAAAATAAAAGCCTTAAAGACTATATGTCACAGGCTGTGAAACTTGGTCTTATTAAGGGGTATGGAAGAGGACAACTGGGTGAGAATGATAAAGTTGATTATGCACAGCTTGCAACAATCTTTACAAATGCGAGAAATATACAAAATTCAAAGATCGACAATAAAGGCGTAGAAAAGGTGCCAATGGAGAACTTTTTTAAAAATCCTTCAACATTAGGTTATAGTATGTCACCTGATGGTAAATATCTTGCGTATTTTGCTCCATGGGAAAATAGAAGGAATGTATATATTGTACCTGCCGGTGGAGGTGAAGCAAAAAGGGTTACAAGCTCGAAGGATAGAGATATAGTCGGCTATGATTGGAAGGATGACAAAATTATTTACCTTAAAGACAATGGCGGTGATGAAAATTATCACCTTTATTTGGCAGGAATGGATGGCATTACTGAGGACAAGGATCTTACGCCATATCCTGGAGTTTTAGCCTACTATGTAGATTTGCTCAAGGGCAATGAGAATGAAATTCTTATGACAATGAATAAGAAGGATCCTAAGGTATTCGATATATATAAACTTAATATAATAAGCGGCGTTACAACAATGGTTGCACAGAATCCTGGAAACATAACAGGGTGGCTTACCGATGGCGATGGTAAGCTTAGGCTGGCCAGCTCTGATGATGGTACTCAGACTAAGTTACTCTATAGGGAAAAGGAAGAGAATGAATTTAAGGTGCTTCTTGAAACCAAGCCAGGAGAATCTTTTGCCCCAATTATGTTTGCTAATGACAAAAAGAGCATTTATGCAGCAACGAATATGAGTAGGGATACTGCCGCTATCGTAAAGCTTGAGTTGGCTACTGGAAAACAAGACGTTGTTTATGAGAGAAAAGATGTTGATGTATCAAACTTAATTATTAATCCTGTTACAAGGGAAGTATTGGGTGTTACCTATAATTTGGACAAGGTAAAACATGAGTACTTCAGTAAGGATCTGAAAAATATAATGGATAAGGTTTCTGCTAAATTTGATAAGGATAAGCAGATAGGCATAAATGATTTGTCCAAGGATATGACAAAATTTATATTCTCAGTTGGCAATGACAGGGATCCCGGTGCGTATTACTTCTATGACTCGTCAGCAGATAAGATTAAAAAGCTTGGAGATATTTTGCCTTCAATCAATTCTGAAAAGATGGCAAAAATGCTGCCAATTTCATATAAGAGCCGTGATGGCCTTACAATTTATGGCTATCTTACATTGCCGGAGAATAAAATTCCCAAAAATCTACCTGTAATAGTAAATCCTCATGGTGGGCCATGGGCTAGAGACAGTTGGGGCTACAATCCAGAAGTGCAATTTTTGGCAAACAGAGGCTATGCAGTTTTGCAGGTTAATTTTAGAGGTTCCTTAGGCTATGGAAAAAAGTTTGTTGAAGCTGGAAACAAGCAGTGGGGGCTGAAAATGCAGGATGACATAACAGATGGCGTTCAATGGCTTATTAAGCAAGGTATTGCCGATTCAAAAAGGATTGGCATATATGGTGCTTCATATGGCGGGTATGCGACGTTGGCGGGAATAACCTTTGCACCCGATCTGTATGCCGCAGCGGTTGACTATTGCGGGGTTTCCAATATATTTACCCTTCTAAAAACCATCCCTCCATATTGGGAAAGCCAAGTCAAGATGTTTTATGAAAGGGTAGGGGATCCTGAAAAGGATAAGGAGCTTCTCACAAAGGTTTCGCCTGTGTTCCATGCAGACAAAATAAAGACTCCTTTATTTGTTGCACAGGGTGCTAATGACCCAAGGGTAAATAAGGCAGAATCTGATCAGATTGTAGAAGCTTTGAAGAAAAGAAACATCAAAGTTGAATATATGGTAAAGGACAACGAAGGGCATGGTTTTTCAAATGAGGAAAACAAATTTGACTTTTATAAAGCCATGGAAAGCTTCTTTGGAAAGTATCTGCTAACGGTTGATTGATAAATAGATCAAGGATAAAGTGATTTTGCTGAAATAATGAGATTTACGTGGATTTGTATGGTAAATTTCGTTATTACAGTAGAATCACTTTTTTCATGCCTAGGCTTCTTAGCACATTCATCAAGGCTATAAAATTACTTTATGATTTTTCAAGCTTGATGCATGTCCCCCATATGTTATAATATACAAAGGGTGATCAGGAATGGGGCTTAGAAAAGGCCAGAAAGAGCTTGTAGAGGATTACAGAGGTGGATATTGTGCAGTGCCGGCAATACCGGGCGGTGGTAAGACCTACTGCCTGTCTGTTTGGGCTGCCCGTATGATTGCCATGGGTATTCCAAAACCCGGTAAAATACTGATTGTTACTTACATGAACAGTGCAGTAAACAACTTCAAACAGAGGATAAGTGCAGAGCTTCAGAGACTTGGTATCCAGGGGAATAAGGGGTATTTTGTCTCTACAATCCATGGATTATGCCTTCAGATAATCAAAGAGAAACCTGATCACATCATCGCCAATGAGGAATTTGGAATTGTTGATGAGGTAACCAAGGTTCAAATTATTAACAGTGCGGTTGATGAATGGAGTAGAGGTAATGAAAGAAGGCTTGCATTTTTTATAGATGAGCAGAATTTTAGCTCAAATAAATTGAACGATATATATAAGACATGGCGTGATAAATTCTGTGGGTTGGTTCTAGGGGCCATAGGTGACTTTAAGTGCCGGGGTATAGGGCCTCAGGAGGCCCTCGAAAGGTGCAGGTCACTCCCTGCAAATTCCTTTTTGAAATGTGCTTCCGAGGTTTACGGATTATATGACAGAAAGCTTAAAATATCCGGCTTTCTCGATTTTGACGACATGCTGTACAGCTCAAAGAAGATACTTTTAGAAGATGCCAATTTGCTGGAAAAGTATCAAAAAAAGTATACTTTTGTCTGCGAGGATGAAGCCCAGGACTCAAACCTTATACAGAGCGAGATCCTTACTATGCTTGCAAATGGAAACCTTTTAAGGGTTGGGGATAGTAACCAGGCTATTTGCGGTAGCTTCTCAAACAGTGACTTTACCCTGTTTAAAAGCTTTTGTGAGAATCCTTCCACTACGGTTTATAATATTACCCAGTCCAGTAGAAATACTAAAGACATTATAAACCTTGCAAACTATTTTGTAGGATATGTGAGGGAGCGGCATCCGGTATTGGAATGCAGGGATAGCTTGCTGCCCCAGTATATAGAACCGGTTAGTGATGACGATGAGAGAAGTAACCCTGTAATAAATGAATATGGAATTATGGCTGGGGTTTTCCCTTCCTGGCCGGATGAAGCAAGGAGAATAGTTAAGAAGGCTGAAGAATTTATAAATTTGTACCCTGACAAAACTATTGCTATTTTGGCACCAAGTGCGTGGAAAATTAAAGAAATTGTAAAAACCCTGGATTCCTGGGATTTGTCATATGAGCAGCTTGACAATTCATCCCCTGAAAAAAACAAAACAGTTAGAATGTTAGGTAGGGTTATTGATTATATTGCTTATCCGGAAGACGGTGAGAAGCTGGCAAACATGATGCTTGAATGTTTTCTTACCGAAAAGTATGATACTGGCGATAAAACCCTGAAAGATATGGAAGATAATTGTTCTTCTGAAGAAGATGAGAAAAAGATTGATCAGAAGGAAATGCTTTTAAGCTTTCTTAAAAGATATCCCACCGAAAATATTCTATATCCTAAAGGCGGAGAGATAAACCATAGAGATGTACCTAAAGAGTTATTAAATAGCAAGATTTGGTCTGACTTTTTAAGTTATTTGGATCTTGTAAGGGAGCTTTTGGAGTTTCCCGATACCATAGTTGAAAAGCTTATTCTATATATATCAGAAAAACTTAGGTTCGGCAGGGAAGAGAGAGCGATTGCACAAAAGGTTGCTGGTGATGTAAGATACCTTATGAACAGAAGTCCGGCATGGCGTATGGGGGATTTGGCACTAGAACTCCTAAGCCCTAAGAACATGTTTAACTATTTTGCCGGGGTTGTATGGGAGCTTAAGGGTTATGAACCCAGACCCGGTGTGATAACTGTAGCTACGTATCACAAGTCGAAAGGGCTTGAGTGGGATGTTGTTTTTCTTACAGGGCTTAATTATGCGGATTTTCCGGTTTCATTGAAGGACAAGTTCATTGGGGAATACTGGTTTTTGAAGGAAGAGTATAAAAACCCCCAGGCAGTGATAAAAGCCGAGATGCAGAAAAAGATTGAGGGAAGCTTTTCGGGGGATCCTCTTGTGAAAGCCAAAATTGAGACAATATCTGAAAAGGCAAGGCTTCTTTATGTAGGTATAACAAGGGCCAAGCAGTATCTCTTCCTGTCGGGTGAGCATTCAAACCAGGGGAAAAGGAATGAGGTTCTCCCATGTCAGTACCTGATGGAGATAAAAAAGTTTATTGATGAAGAAGACGGGAGATGACTTATATGGGGGCAAATGCCGATAAAAACAAAAATATCATCCCTGAGGGCTTTCTCTTCACACAGCAGTCCATGTCTACCTTTGCCAACTGCCCTTTGAAGTTTAGAAAAAGGTACATAGAAAACCTTAAATGGAACAGCTATCCTGATAAAGATGTAAAAAGAAGGCTTGATATGGGAAATGACTTTCACTTAATTGCCCATAGATACTTTTTAGGGATTAATGATGAATGGATTGAGGATGAAGAGCTTTTAAAATGGGTGCAAAATTTAAAGGATAGTTTTCCAATAAACAAGGACTATACATATCTGCCAGAATATAAAGTAAGAATGGCAGATACCGTTATAAGGCTTGAGGCAAACTTCGATCTTATAATGGTTAAAGATGGAGAAATTGAGATATGGGATTGGAAAACCCATTCATTGAAGTCTGAACAGTCTAAGGCAAAAAAGAGAGCCAGTTTTCTTAATAAACTGCAAACAATTGTATACATGTTTGTTTTAAAAGAGCAGTCGAGGCTAATAAACGGGGGAGATGCCCAATGCCATCAAATCTCAATGAATTACTGGCAGCCTGATCCGCCGGGTACTATCGAAAAAATTGTATACAGCGAGGAAAGGCACAGACTTTTTAAGGAAGAGATTGAAAGTAGAATATTAAAAATTATGGATTATGACTATAGGGAATTTGATAAGGCAAATTATACTGAACACTGTAAAATATGTGAATTCAACTGGTTTTGTAACAAGCAAAGAGTTGACTTTAAGGCATTAGAAGAGGACGAGGATTTCCTTGACAGTTTAAGATGGGAGGATTAGCACTAAAATGAAGGTAAAGATAGATATAAAAAATAATGGTGTAAAGATTCCCGAAGAATTGATAAAAGCTGCCGATGGAGACCAATTAATAGCAAGGCTTTTTTATAACAGAGGGTATAAAGACTCGCATACAGTAAGTCAAATGCTCCATGATCAGTTGTATGTTCCAACGGATACATGGGAATTTCCATATATGAAAGATGCTGTGGACATAATAAGAAATGCAATTGGAAATAAAGAAAAGATAGCAGTTTACGGCGATTATGACGTGGATGGGGTTACCAGTACGGCTCTTTTGGTACAATGCCTGGGGTTATTTACACCTGATGTAATATATCATGTACCCGACAGATTTACAGAAGGGTATGGAATGAACGAAGGGGTAATTCAGGGACTCCATGAAAAAGAAGTCTCACTTGTCATTACCTGTGACTGCGGCGTATCAAATGTGAATGAAGTAAAATTGGCTAAAGAGCTGGGGATGAAGGTTATCGTGACAGATCATCACAGCATACCCGATGTGCTTCCGCCGGCGGATGTCATATTAAACCCAAAGCTTTTACAGGAAGGTCATAAGTCTAGAAACCTTTCTGGGTGTGCCATGGCCTATTTTCTGTGCAAAGCACTGCTTAAAAGCTATGACATGGAAGAAAAAGCACAGCTGTTTATGGATCTTGTGGCGATGTCTCTAATTGCTGATGTTGTGAGCCTCAATGGTGAAAACAGATACCTTTTGAAAAATGGGTTGCCCATATTGTTTAATACCAGGCGTACAGGATTAAAATCACTTTTTAATATTATACAAAAAAACAGCAAGATTCAAACTGAGGAGGATGTGGCATTCCAGATTGCACCGAGAATAAATGCCGCAGGAAGGATGGATTCTGCAAGGCTTCCTGTTGAAATGCTTCTATCAAGAGAAGCCAAAATAGCTGATGATATGGCAGGCAGGATTAATTCACTCAACGAAGAAAGAAAAAGAGTGCAGGAGCAAATAATTAAAGAGGCACAGGAGCTTGTTGAGAACCAGAAGAAAATGAAAAGCGTATTGGTTTTATACAGCGAATTCTGGCATCACGGAATTATTGGAATTGCCGCAGGTAAGATCTGTGAGACATATAGAAAACCGGCTATTTTGCTATCCCTTAAAGAAGATGGGCAAACTATAGTAGGGTCGGCAAGGTCTACAGATAATGTTAATATTTATGAGCTTTTGAAAGAGACTTCAAGCAAACTTTTGAAGTATGGAGGTCACTCAAAGGCAGCAGGTTTGTCCTTGAAAAAGGAAGATATTAAGGCGTTTACCGATGAGATTGAAGATGTGGCTGAAAGACTTGTGTATACTGACAACAGCATGGAAATTGTTGTAGACAGTGAGCTTTCATTTGATGATATTGATGAGGATTTTTATGAGAGGCTGAAAAAAGCAGGACCGTACGGTGAAGGCTTTGAAGCTCCATTGTTTCTCACCCGCAGCGTATCAATTTTAAATGACAGGATAACACCCAAAAATCATCATATAATGGTGGTTTCTGATATTAATGACGTAAGAATGGCTGCTGTTAAGTGGTTTGGAGGAAGCGACAGCTTTAAGGGTAAGGTTTGTGATATTGTATATAAAATAGGTCTAAATTCATATAAAAACAATACGAGCCTGCAGCTCACTATTGAACATATTGTTGAAACCGACGGAAGAATCAGAATAGCGTTTGAAGGCATTATAGAAGATTGTAGAAATCTTGATGGAAGGGAAGCTGCGGGAATTTATGAGAATTCAATAGTGTTCTATGAGGGAATAAGCGAAAAATGCCCTGTAGATGGAGCAATGACTAGAATGCAGCTTAAGAAGGCTGATAACCTGGTATTCCTGTCAGTGCCTGTTAATTCAAATGTGTTCAGGGAAGCTGTATACATGGTAAACCCCAAGAGAGTTATATTGAATTTCTCAGTATTATCAGATTATACCTTCAAGGGTTTCCTTACTTTATTATTTGGAATCTTAAAAAAATCAACATCAACAGGTGAAGGTTATTTGGAGCTTTATGAGCTTTCCATGCTTCTTGGTGTTGAAGAGGAGATAGTAAGGGCTGCACTTAAATACCTGAAGGCTGCCGGCAAAATTGATTATATATATGAACCGGATGATATAGCGGTAACAGTCTGGCGAAAAAATGGAACTCCAAGCTCAGACATATCTATGTACGAAAAAAAATTGGCTAATGCACTATTGGAAAAGAATGCATACCAAAGTTTTATAAAAAGCCTTGAATGCCATATGTTCAAGGAATATTTAAAGGTTTAGTTTTGATGTTTGGGAATTTGTGATGTTAATTGGGAAAAAATAAATTTGTTATTTTTGTATTCAAAAAAACTAATAAATATGTATAATATACTTAAGGACAGACCAGTAAGGAATGACTAAAAGATTACTTCCGCTTTTGAGCCATTACAAACCTAATTAATGATATGTGGAGGAACACAATGAAAAAAGCACTTTTTGTTTACAATCCATTGTCAGGTGACAGGACAATTCCAACTAAACTTGATTATATACTGGAAAGGTTCCAAGAAAAGAATATAACCCTGATACCATACAGATTGCACAGCGTTAAAGATAAAAGCCTGACTAGTATATTTCAGGAAGGGGCTTTTGACCAATTAATCATATCCGGTGGAGATGGAACCTTAAACAGCATAGTTAATAAAATGCTTAAAAATAAGGTTAATGTCCCTGTGGGTATTATTCCTTCAGGTACTTGTAATGATTTCGCAAGATGCCTTAATATTCCTCACTATCTGAATGACTGTCTCGATGTAATTCTTTCAGATAATACAGTAGATGTTGATGTTGGCCTTATTAACAACTCCAAATATTTCTTAAGCACATGTGCCGGAGGGCTTTTTGTCAATGTTTCCTTCAGTACTCACAATGAGCTTAAAAAGAACTTTGGACCATTTGCGTATTATCTAAAAGCCTTAAATGAGGTTACAAACATCAAATCCTTTACTCTCAGAATAGAAACGGAAGACGATGTTGTTGAGGAAGAGAGCCTGCTATTTTTGATACTCAACGGCAAGCATGCGGCTGGTTTTTCAAATATAATAAAGGAAGCGGATTATTCGGACGGCTTAATGGATATAGTCATGATAAGAAGCTGTTCTCACATTGATTTGGCATCACTGTTTTTCAAGGTTTTGAGCAATGATTCATTAAATGACAAGCATGTTTATAAACTAACAGCCAAAAGCTGTACTATAACAAGCAACAGCGAGGTAGGTATAAGCGTAGATGGAGAAAAAGCTCAAGGACTTCCGTTAAAGGTTGAATTTATAAATAAGGGCTTAAAAGTATTTGCCAAAGTTTAATTATGATAAAATTAATCTGGCATATCCCCCAAATAAAAAAACCGCTGTCAAAAGGCGTGATACCTGTTTAAAGCGGTGGTATATGTCAAACTTATAAGATATTTATGAAAGAATTCTATCTATAAGGGATATTTTATTGTCGCGTGCAAATTTCGTAAGTTCTTGTTTATATTCTTCAAAGTACTTTTCATGTTTATGTTTAGCGAACTCAATGGGTGTACTGGATATGTTGGTGAAAATTTGGATTTTTTCTGAACGTATCTTTTTGAAAAGTTTGCTTATGATCATTTCGTCAAATTCAATTCTGTTAATATCATAGTAATTAAGGTAGAGTGTCTTTTTTTCGTCAAAGTTGGCTATTGTCAAAGTTGTCCAATCTTTACTACAGGATAAACGACGCGTTTCCAAGGTACCCTCACCTCCAATATTTACTGTATTAATTATATTATACTATAACTGGTGGTCAATATAAATATAAAAAGTTATTAAAAATATTATTGACACAGAGGATTAATGCTATTAATATATTTATGATTTTTTGGTATTGATTAAATGTGTATCGATACAGTTTGTGGAATGGGGGAGAATAATTGATGGGATTAAGTACAAAAAAAATAGTTTTGGGTGGATTATTCATGGCATTGATTATTGTAACTACTGTGTTTACAAAGATTCCTTTGCCAAAAGGATATTTTAATTTTGGGGATGTTTTTGTAATGCTATCTGCTGTATTCCTTGGAAAGTATTACGGTTTTTTAGTTGGAGGTATCGGGTCTGCTATGGCAGATATATATTTAGCCAGTTACATTTATGCACCTGTAACACTTGTTGTCAAAGGACTTGAGGCATTTGCAGTGGCTTCTATAACCAGTAATAATAAAGTAACAGAGGGTAACATTAAAACGGTTACGGCTGTTTCAACCGGCTCTTTTATAATGTTTGCAGGTTATTTTATAGCAGAAGCCTTCTTGATGCGTTTTTTGGACAAAAGCTTTAGCGTTACTGTTGCAGTGGCTGGCTTGCCTGCTAATGTCTTACAGGGATGTCTTAGTGGTCTAACAGCATTTATAATATTGAAGGGTTTATACAAGACTGATTTGATTTCTGCAGATTCAAGAGATATTTAGATATGATTTAAAAATAACGTACGCTTTCTTCACAGTGTTTTTATATAGACCTAAAAAAGACAATTCATGCAATTGTCTTTTTTTATCGATTATATTATTATAAGCTTATATTAGTATACCCATATGGGTCAGGAATTTTTGGAATATATACGCTAAATTGCTTAAGGGGGGAAAGGTGTAAGTGTACAAGGCCTATTTATTCCATTAGTAAAATAATATTATTAAGGGGTGTCATATAATGAAAAAAGTACTTGCGGCTGTACTGACTACAGCAACTATATTTTCCGGTACAATAGCTCCATCTGTAAATGTGTCGGCTGCTACAATTTCCAGCTCTGATTATGCAGTTGCACTCAAAGATTCACTATGGTTTTATGATGCAAACAAATGCGGTCCGGATGCTGGCAAGGATAATGTTTTTAGTTGGAGATCAGCTTGTCATACCAATGACGGTAAATTCGTCGGTGCTGATTTGACAGGTGGATTCCATGACTGTGGAGACCATATCAAATTTGGTATTACAAACGGTTATGCATCATCCATTTTAGGTTGGTCCTTATACGAATTCAAGGATGCATATGATGGATCAGGCCTTACTAACAAGGTTTTATCCACGCTGAAGTATTTTACTGATTATATAATTAAATCCAGGGTTAGTGCAACCAAGTATTATTATCATGTTGGAGCTCCGTCAGATCATGATTATTGGGGACCTCCTGAAAAACAGCCGGGCGACAGGGATAAGGTTTATTATGTAGATTCGTCAAGTCCAGCTTCTGATGTATGCGGATTGTACTCCGGTGCTTTAAGTTTGATGTACCTCAACTACAAAGAAATTGATTCTACATACGCGAACAAGTGCCTTGAATTGTCAAAAGAACTTTATGCATTAGGCAAAAACAAAGGAACATGTAAAGCTGATGGTTTCTATACGTCTAATTCAGGTGACGATGACATGGCTTGGGCTGCAAGCTGGTTGTATGTTATAGAAAAGAATAACTCCTATCTTACAGATATAAATAGCCTCTTGAGCTCACCTGAAACCAACTGGGCAATATGCTGGAATGATATGAAACTTGCTGCAGCATATGTTGTAGGAAGTGCTACAGGACAGGCAAAGTACAAAGATGCTGTTACATCAAATCTTAACTACTGGCAGAACAGTATACCAAAGACACCAGGAGGAGCAAAATTCCTTACAGAGTGGGGAATGCTTCGCTACAGTGCATCTGCATCAATGTTGGCATTGTTGCAATATAAGCTTACAAACGATGAAAAGCTTAAAACTTTTGCTAAAAGCCAAATAGATTACATATTGGGTAACAATCCTGCTAACATGTCATATATGATTGGGTTTGGAAATAAGTGGCCTCAGCATCCGCATCACAGAGCTGCTCAGGGAACAGAGGGATGGGATAACTGGAAGTCACCGGCTAAAAATACTTTGACAGGTGCGTTAGTTGGCGGGCCTGATATGTCTGACAATTACACTGACGTAGTTGATAAATACCAGGCAACTGAAGTTGGTATCGATTACAATGCAGGTTTGGTTGCTGCTTTGGCAGGTATGACAAAATATTATGGAAATCTTCCGTCAGTGTCTCCTTCAAACACCAAGGCACCAACACCAACACCTACTCCTACTAAATCGGCAACTCCAACACCAACTCCAACTATTAAAAATGACTTTATAGTGGAAGATGTTAATAAGGATAGAGCTGTTAATATGGCTGATGTTATAGCTCTTGCATCATGTTTTGGAAAAGTTATAGGCGATTCAAGTTATAAGCAGGAGTCTGACGTTAATAAAGACGGATCAATTAATATGAGTGATGTAATGATGATTGCACAGAAATTTAACTATACATATTAAGATAAGATAAAAAAATACTTCCGCTTTCTATATAAAAGTGTTAATAATCTATTACATTTGGCGGAGCAAATAACAACGAACGATTCAACGGGATTTGCGACAGACAAATGTAATAGATTTATCACTTTTAATAAAGTATTATATTTTTACCTTGTATTTCTTTAGGTGAACATCCAATTCCTGAACAAGTTTTTCCATGGAACATGATGCATCCTTCATATCTTCAATGGCTTTTAGCTGATGCTCGGTAGTTGCTGCAACCTGCTGGCTTGACGCTGCAGTTTCTTCTGAAACTGATGAAATATTCTCAATTGCATTTATTACTTGATCCTTATCGGTTTGCATTCTTGTGACGGAATTATTTACTTCATTAATCTTTTGTACTATTCCTGTAATAGCCCCGGCAATATCATTAAAGGCATTATCGGTCATATTTACGGCATTGTTCTGTTCTTGGGATATTTTTTTCATTACATCCATTGCTTTAAGGGCAAGCTGTGATTCTTCCTTAATATTCTGCATAAGTCCGATAATTTCTTCAGTTGATTTTCTGCTTTGATCGGCAAGCTTTCTAACCTCTTCTGCAACAACTGCAAATCCCATACCAGCATCTCCTGCTCTTGCTGCTTCAATAGCTGCATTAAGTGCAAGGAGGTTTGTCTGTTCTGCGATGTTTTCAATTGACTCAACAAAAAGTCCTATATCCTGAGTTGTTGTGGTTAATTTTTCTATAACCGAGAATATTTTTTGTGAAGACTCAAAGTTCATTGAGGACTTATCACGAAGGGTGCTGACAGCATCTAAACCAATTGAGTTCAATTCATTAATTTTGTTGGTTTCATTTATTATACCGTTATAACTTTCATACACAAAGGTGATTTGTTCAGAAAGCTTTTCTACCATTGAAACGCCTTGTTGAGCATCTGCAGCTTGGTCCGATGCACCCTTGGCAATTTCATCTACGGTTTTTGCTATTTCTTCCATGGCAGCAGCAGCTTCCTGGGCTGTTTTACTTACTCTTCCTGATGCCGCTATAATAGAAGTAGACAATGAGAAGAAGCTTTCAATCAGCAAACGAATGTCGGTAAAAACTGAGTTGACTGATGTAGCAACACCTTTTAAGTTTTCGAAACTATGGGATTCTATTATATGAGAAATATCACCATTCTTAATTATTTCCAGCTCGTCGGAAAATGAATTTACCAATTTTTTAAGTTTTATACGGATTGCAAGTTCTGTAATAACCGAAGAGCCAACAGATGCAATTAAAAAGATTACTAATGAAACAATAGCATTGTTTTTAAATACAAAATTGCTTAAAAGAAATGCACCAATACCAATAATAACAGATAAAATGAATACAAGACGGAAAAATTTCAAAAATCGATCTTTTAACATAATATTACCTCCGCACCAATTAATTTTAATATGATAGTTTTCATGTATCGTTGCTTAAAAGTAGAATAATAGGGTTTTTTGTGAAATGTTAGAAATGACTTTTGATTAAAGGTAATAATGTGAAAAGTATTACTAATCTTACATTTGCTAGAGTATAATAACCAACGAACCAAAGGGTTAGAGGGATTTTAAATAAATGTATAAGATTATGCACTTTTCATATTAACATATTAGGTAAAACGTTTATCACTAAACATATAATATATTAAATACATTATTAATCTTACATTTAGTAAAGCAAAATAGCCAACGCTTTAACGGAATTTTGCGATAGATAAATGTAAAAGATTAATTGTATTTAATATAAGATTAATTCGATAAAAAAATAAAAAATCCTTCTTGTGTTTAAAAGAAATAACTTCCTAGACATTAAAAAATACTTGAAAGGGCTTATCAAATTAATGTATTGACACGAGTTGTATAATTGTATACAATTATACAAAGGGTATAGTACCCAATATAATTATTGACTCGTATTATATAGCACTGATATTAGCAAATCTCAAAAAGGGGGTTTTTATATAATGATTGAATTTAATAAAAAAACAAATACATTAGAACAAACTCAATATAAGTATAGTCTCCAGGATATTTCAGAACCCAATCTTTATAGGGAAATATTCAGCTATGATGAAATACCCAAGTGTGCATTCAACCACAGAAGAGTTCCTATGTTTCCAGCAGATGAAATATGGATAACTGATACAACATTCAGAGACGGACAGCAATCAAGAGCCCCTTATACTGTTGAACAGATTGTAACACTATTTGATATGTTGCATAGATTAGGTGGACCTAATGGAATAATAAGGCAGAGTGAGTTCTTCCTGTACAGTGACAGAGATAAGCAAGCTGTTTATAAATGTATGGAGAGGGGCTATAAGTATCCTGAGGTAACGAGCTGGATAAGGGCTACAAAAAGCGACTTTATACTGGCCAGGGACATGGGCATGAAAGAAAGTGGTATTTTAGTCAGCTGTTCAGACTATCATATATTCAAAAAGCTCAATATGACAAGAAAACAAGCACTAGACCATTATATGGGTATAATTAAGAGTGCCCTAGAAGTAGGAATAAAGCCACGCTGCCATTTTGAAGATATTACAAGAGCCGACTTTTATGGCTTCGTAGTTCCATTTGCATTAGAGCTCAAAAAGCTTATGGACCAAAGTGGTATTCCTATTAAAATACGTGCATGTGATACATTAGGTTATGGAGTATCATATTCAGGTGCGGCACTTCCAAGAAGTGTGCCAGGAATCATATATGGCCTGAGGCACCATGCCGGTTTCCCAAGCCAACTGATAGAATGGCATGGGCATAATGATTTCTACAAAGCTGTATCCAATTCTGCCATTGCGTGGATGCATGGAGCATCCAGTGTTAACTGCTCTCTTCTCGGTATCGGGGAAAGAACAGGAAATACACCTTTAGAGGCAATGGTTATTGAATACGCACAGCTCAGGGGAACAACCGATGGAATGGATACTACTGTAATCACTGAAATAGCTGAGTATTACGAAAAGGAAATAGGTTATTCAATTCCTTCACGTACCCCCTTTGTCGGAAAGCATTTTAATGTTACACAAGCTGGAATACATGCTGATGGACTTTTGAAGGATGAAGAAATCTATAACATATTTGATACAAACAAGTTCTTAAACAGACCGGTTGGAGTTGCAATAAATTCTCACTCAGGTCTGGCTGGAATAGCACATTGGATTAACACCTACTTTGGACTTTCAGGAGTTAAAAAGATCGATAAAAAGGATGAAAGAGTTGCAAAGCTAAAAGATTGGATTGATGACCAATATAAAGACGGACGTGTTACGGCTATAGGAGATGATGAACTTTTAGAAGCTATAGGCGAGCTTACGCCTGAAATATTGGATCTTGCACTATAGAGGTGCATAATCAGGTGTTGTGACAGAACTTTACAATTATCAAGGGTGTCAGAAACCACTTTAAATGTAATTTGGTTAATGGCTCTTCAAAGAGGGAGGGCACAAATGTCAAAAATTGAACATAACGAAAGTGACAGCATTTTACATTCGTTAAGAGGCAAAGTATTCAGTCAGATTCAAAATGATATCTTAAACGGTAAATATCAGCCTGGAGATAGTCTTATTGAGACAAGACTTTCTGAGGATCTGGGAGTTAGCAGAACTCCAATAAGGGAGGCTCTTAGGCAGCTTGAGCTTGAAGGGCTTGTACAGTCTATCCCGAATAAAGGTGCTGTAGTCACAGGCGTTTCAACAAAGGATATTAAGGATATATATGCCATAAGAATGATGATAGAAGGTCTTGCTGCCAGATGGGCAGCGGAAAATATAACGGTGGATGAAGTTAGCGAATTAAGAGAGTGCCTTGATCTGGAGGAATTTTATACTATTAAGAATGACACCGAGCAAGTGTTAAAGCTTGATTCAAAGTTTCATGAAATAATATTCAAGGCAAGTAAGAGCAAGCCATTGGTATTTATGCTGGGGACATTCCATCTTTATATACGCCGGGCACGGAACATATCTATAAGTTCTCCCGGAAGAGCAGAGAAGGCTCTAATAGAACATAAGGCTATTTTTAAGGCTATTAGTGAAGGCAATGCAGAGATGGCAGAAAGTCTTACTACTGAACATGTAAAAAATGCAAGTATCAACCTTATTAATCAAATTAGCGAAACACAGGAAATCTAAGCCTTAGTAATGAAGGGGCTGTTGTGAGAAATTGTGGTGCAGAATACATCATAATATCCTATATTAAAAGTGTTAATAATCTTACATTTGGCGGAGCAAATAACGAATGGTTCAACGGGATTTGCGACAGACAAATGTAATAGATTTATCACTTTTAATATAGGAATAAAAAAAACGGGTAACTTTATACAGTTCCCGGTTTTTTTATGAATTTGATGTATTTATTATGTTTAGGCCTTACTTAAGTTCCATATTGTAAATGGCAATGGGTTTATAATTACCATCTTCATCCTTTAAATTAACAACAAATGAATATACCCCGGACTCCTTAATATTGGCCTTGTCCCATGCAAGAGCAAACCAGGCAGGTGTGTTTGGGCCAGCTACGGTTATAGTGTATTCCTGTTTGGTGTCTATTGGGGTGTTTAAATCTATGTTGCCGTTTTTATCAGATTTGTAAATTGCACAGTACAACACATGTTTTCCAGCTGGCAAACTGCCTATGCTTATATGGGATAGATACCTGTCATTCGCTGTCCAGAATGGAATGATTTCAGATAGTTCTCCTGATACAGTAGCTCCGTCTTTTGTTTCAGCAAAAATGATATTTACTTGAGGTTTTAGTATACTGGCGGTTCTGCTGGCACCATTCCATGTAACTATGCCATTTACAGCCTCAGCTACTTTTCTTATAGGTAAGAGGGTCCTTCCGTTCATTACTATGGCTGGAACATCAAGGGTAAGCTCCTTGTTATTGATATTTACTTTGACAATATCATATCCGTTGTACTTATTGGTATTTTCTGCAGATACCACGACAGTTATTAAAAGGAATAAAATTACAACAAAAGGTATAACTCTTTTCATAAAAAATACCCCTTCCGGATTAAGTGATTTACCTATATTAAAAGTGTTAATAATCTTACATTTGGCGGAGCAAATAACGAACGGTTTAACGGGATTTGCGACAGACAAATGTAATAGATTTATCACTTTTAATATATTAAAAGTGATATTAATATACTCTTAAATTTCTACAGACATAATTAAAAATCCTTTTTTATTTTTATAATAAATAATGTATATTAAAGATTATTCACTTTTAATTTTGAATTGTAACTGCTGGTGTATTATATGTTATAATATATTGAAAATTTGTATGAACAGTTTTGGATAAATTCCAAATATGTACTTAGGCATGATTGAAATATTACTTACCGTTTTTTTGTGTGTTTATGAGTTAAATTAACTTAGAAAGCGAAATTATACGGGAAGTTTTATTTGGGACATGCCTTAGAAAATATGATCTTAAGTTAATCTTATAGGAGCTATATATGAAATTACCTTTAGAGTTTTTGGAAAAAATGAAAAACCTTTTGGGTGAAGAGGAATACAAACTCTTTATGGATTCCTTTGAAAAACCCAGGTTTTATGGATTAAGAATAAATACCCTTAAAATAAATGTCGAGGATTTTATGAAAATTTCTCCATTTAAGCTTATGCCAATACCCTGGACAAAGGATGGTTTTTATTACAGCGGAGCTTTCTCTCCAGGAAAGCACCCATATTATAATGCAGGCCTTTATTATATTCAGGAGCCTAGTGCCATGTATCCGGCATTTGTAGCTGATGCCAGACCGGGTGAACGGATACTTGACTTATGTGCAGCACCTGGAGGAAAATCTGTTCAGTTGGCAGCCGGATTAGAGGGGAAAGGGATTTTGGTTTCAAATGATATAAATGCCGATAGGGTAAAAGCGTTGGTAAAGAACATTGAATTGTGCGGGATTAAGAATGCTGTAGTTACCAATGAAACTCCTGATAACCTGGCAAGAAGGTTTGGTGCCTTCTTTGACAAAGTGCTGGTAGATGCACCCTGTTCCGGTGAGGGAATGTTTAGAAAGGATGAAGAAGCCCAGAGAAGTTGGAGCAATTTTAAATCCGACAAATGTACCGTTATGCAAAGAGATATTCTGGAAAGTGCAGATAAGCTCTTAAAGCCTGGAGGATATTTGATTTATTCTACCTGTACATTTTCTCCTGAGGAAGATGAGATTATGATTTCAGAGTTTTTGAAAAAGCATGGAGACTATACAATATGTGATGTTCCGAAATGCGGAGGTATAGATGACGGCAGGCCCGAGTGGTCTGATGGAGACAAAGACTTACTAAAGACTTCCAGATTGTGGCCTCACAAGCTGGATGGTGAAGGCCACTTCACTGCAATGCTTAGAAAAGGTGTAAGTTTTGACGGTGAAGTAAAACTTGATATATCTGGGATTAATACCCATGGAAAGCTGGATAAGGCTTTATTGGATGAGTTTTTTAAATTTGCAGCAAATAATTTTAAGTGTGAGATAAATGGAAGATTTGAACTGATGGGAAGCCATTTGTACTGCCTGCCAAACGAGACCCCGTCGCTTGATGGACTTAAGATTGCTAAATTCGGTTGGTATCTGGGTGAGTTTAATAAGGGGAAATTTAACCCTTCCCATTCAATGGTTATTTCTTTGAAAAAAGAAGATATTAATAATGTATTGGATCTTAGCTCGTCATCAAACGAGGTGTTGAGCTATTTAAAGGGCGAAACACTTATAAGGGAAGAGCAGGATGATGGGTTAACCTGTGCTTGTGTTGACGGGTATACTTTAGGCTGGGCCAAATGCAGCGGAGGAGTAATAAAGAATCAGTACCCCAAGGGATGGAGAAGGATGTGTTAAGTCATGATCGAAATATTACTTCCCAAATAAACTTTACAGAAAGCAGGACAAAAATGAGAAATACACAGCGATTGGACAAAATTGTATCCAATTTTGGTTATGGGACAAGAAAAGAAATAAAGGCAATGGTAAAAAACGGTTTGATAAAAGTTGACGGACAGGTTGCAAAGGACAGTGGTATGCATGTTGACCCAAATTCAAGCATCATTGAAATTAACGGTGAGGTTTTAAATTATAAGGAGTTTATATACCTGATGTTAAATAAGCCTCAGGGTGTAATAAGTGCAACATTCGATCAAAGACATAAAACAGTGGTTGAACTTATGCCGGAAGAGGTTTTACACTATGATCTTTTCCCCGTTGGCAGGCTTGATATTGACACAGAAGGGTTGCTCATCATGACTAACGATGGCGAACTTGCTCATGAGGTTTTATCACCCAAAAAACATGTGAAGAAGAAATACTATGCTCTAATTGACGGGAATGTTACAGAGCTTGACAAGGAAGCATTCAGTAAAGGTATAACATTAGATGACGGATATAAGACAATGCCGGCTCTTTTAAATATTATAAAATCAGGAAGCATTTCGGAAATTGAGCTAAGCATAGTGGAGGGCAAATTTCATCAGGTAAAGAGAATGTTTGAGGCTTTAGGGAAAGAAGTTAAGTTTCTAAAGAGGATTGAGATGGGAGGAATATTCCTTGATGAAAGCTTAAAACCCGGGGAGTGCAGGGAGCTAACAGAGAAGGAATTGACGGTTTTAAGGAATTCTGCAGGAAAAGGACTGGAGGAGAAGGATAAAGATGAATAAGCAAAGTATTGGAAAGCTGTCGCTTTTCTTATCGGGGCTTGAGCAAAGGATAAAGGACAGAGTTGATTTTTTTAAAGGAATAAATGTTAAATTTAAGTCAGGAACAAAGGAATATCAAGCAAGCATTTCCCTAGAAAATGGCAAACTTAAAATAAATTTTAATGGTAAGACTGAAATTGGAGAGATAGAATGGCTTTCTGCAAGGATAACTAAATTTGCTGAAAATTATGAGTCATTGCTTGTGTCATATGAAGAAAGAGGAACTACTATCTATATAGAAGCTGACAATAAGAATGTAAAAATGAACGTTAAGGAAACTAACGCTAAGGAAAATACAGCCGATGAGAAAAATCTGTATCACAACGAGACATCAAAGATTGCTAACCGTGAGTATCTTATAAAAATTGGAGAAGCTGACGATGTTTTGAAGGAAATTGGAATATTAAGCGACAACGGAAAAGTAAAAAATGATATGATTCGCAAATACAATCAGATAGACCACTTTGTTGAAATACTTAATGGCTTGTTAAAAAGGCTGGCAGAAAAAAATGAAGTTATTACAGTTCTTGACTGTGGGTGCGGAAAGTCATATCTTTTATTTGTATTAAACTATTACATAACTGAGGTACTTAAAAAAAAGTCTTATTTTATCGGCATAGATTACTCTGAAACAGTTATTAAAGCTTCAAGAAAAATGGCTTCAGACCTCGGTTATAACAATATGGAATTTAAAATAATGGATATTGGGAATTACAGGCCGGACCGCAAGATAAACCTGGCAATCAGCCTTCATGCATGTGATACTGCAACTGATCATGCATTAGGTGTCGCGGTGAATAACGATGTTGAAGCTGTAGTAATGGTACCGTGCTGTCAGAAGGAAATATTGAATCAATATCACTATGAGCCTTTTTCGCAGATATTGAAGCATGGCATTCTAAAGGCAAGAATGGCAGATGTGCTGACTGATGGTATCAGGGCACTATTGCTTGAGGGAAAGGGATATAAGGTTTCTTTGCTTGAATATATCTCACCCCTTGAAACCCCTAAAAACCTTATGCTTATTGCGGAGAAAGTACAGAGCGAGAATAGAAAAGCCATGGATGAGTATAGAAAATTAAAAGAAGCTTTAGCTATCAATCCGACTCTTGAAAGGGTTATTTATAAGGGTTTTGAGACTTATTAGACAGTTGATGTGCACATATATATTTATTCCATATACAAAAATGTTTTGTTTTTTATTAGATTTATGGTATAATAATAAAGGTCAGTGCACATAATTTGTAAGTGTATTTTGAAAACTTTATAACGTTAACACTAAAGCTAGGTTTTACCAGAGTGTTTAAAAGGCAGTAAGGAATGGATGAAATGCTATGCAATTAACTACAATACTAATGTTGAGGTGATCTTAATGAGTTTAAATTCTCAACCATATGCAGAAAACGGTGTTTTAATTTCCGACTATTCCTTGAGTGTTGGGGACGAGGTAACAATAACTTACGAAGGAATATTGGTAAAAAGCGGTGCAGATCAGATTTTCTTGCATTTTGGGTATGGTAAAGAGTGGTTGAATAAAGACTTTATACCAATGGAAAATGAGAATGGCATTTTTAAAGGTACATTCAAAATAGCACTTCCAGACGATCTGAATATTTCATTTAAAGACAGTGCAGACAACTGGGACAACAACTCATCAATGAATTACTCTTTTGTGTTTACAACAAAATCAAAAGCTGAGAAAAAGTCCACGGTTAAAGCTACTGCTAAAAAAGAAGATGAACCAAAAGAAGTAAAAAAGACAGCAAAAGCCGCTTCTGAAAAGAAAAGTTCAACTAAGTCGAAGAGTCAATCAACTGATGAAATAAAGGAGACAAAGGCAGCTTCAACTGCAAAAAAAGCTCCTAAATCAACAGCAAAAGCTCCTGCTAAATCAGCTTCAAAAACGGCAAAAGATAAATAAGTTAAGGTATGATTTTGAAGTTTATAAACCATAGAAATGATAAAACACTTTATACTAAAGAAACAGTTGGCGAATGGCTATTATTTGGACATTTCGAAAGCTGATACTGAAGGTATAAAGTGTTTTTTATTTATATCTAAAAATTATGTGTGTTTTACACCTTTTTGAAAAGTATAATTATTGTCATTTTTTCAACTTGTGAATATTATGATATGAGAAAGATTGATTAGGAAGTGGAAAAATTGACAATATATGTTGTGCAGCCTGGAGATTCCTTATGGTCCATATCGAGAAGATTTGGAGTTAGCATGGATTCTATTAGTTCTGTTAATAAATTATATGAAGTTCCTGCTCTTGTAATAGGCCAGGCACTGGTTATTCCAACGACAGAAACAGTATATACAGTAAGACCTGGTGATAGTCTTTGGTCTATCGCAAACAGATATGGAATCAGATATGAAGCATTGGCACAGTATAACGGTATATCATACCCCTATGTGCTTCAAGTGGGAAGGACATTAAGAATACCGGAACTAAGAAAAAATTACGGTTATATAGAAGTTAATGCCTATATTGAGCCTTCTACAGCCCAAAGAGAGACTGAAATTGTAAATGAGGTAGGCAAATATCTCACCTATATTACTCCTTTTAGTTATATGGTAAACAGTGATGGTACAATTAAGGATATAAACGATACGGCCATTAGGAATACAGCAGCAAATTACAAAGTTGCCCCTCTTATGGCAATAACAAATTTCAGTGATGGTAATTTCAGCAGTGAAATTGCTCACTCAATATTGGCAGATGATGCTGTTTCCCAAAAGCTGTTGGATAATGTAATAGATATAATGAGAAGGAAACGCTTCTATGGGTTGAACGTAGATTTTGAAAGAATTTTTCCTGCAGATAGGCAATTGTACAATAATTTTTTGAGAAAAGCTGCAGATAGGTTGCATAGAAACAATTACATTCTTACAACTGCACTTGCACCAAAGACTTCAGCAGAGCAGGTAGGGCAATGGTATGAGGCACATGATTATCCAGCCCATGGAGAAATAGCGGATTTTGTTATAATAATGACATATGAGTGGGGATGGTCAGGAGGACCTCCTTTACCGGTAGCACCAATAAATTCTGTAAGAAGGGTGCTGGATTATGCAGTTTCTGTAATTCCTAGAAAGAAAATAATGATGGGTATGCCTTTATATGGTTATGACTGGAAGCTTCCATTTGTACCGGGAGGTCCATTTGCAAAGCGAGTAAGTCCGCAGGAAGCTTTAAGTATTGCATCCAGATATGGTTCGATAATAAAATATGATAGAGATGCCCAGTCACCATTCTTCAATTATTATGACAGAGACGGAAAAGCACATGTAGTCTGGTTTGAGGATGCAAGAAGCGTAAGGGCTAAATTTCTGACAGTAGTTGAGTATGGACTAAGAGGAGTAAGTTACTGGGTACTAGGTGAGTCATTCCCTCAAAACTGGCAGGTATTAGACAATATGTTCAATATAGTTAAAGTGCTGAGGAATAGCTAGAATATTGCTTATATGAAGAATGTGATTAATCTTGCATTTGGCATATAGGTAAATGCGAGATTAATCACTTTTCATAGGCTCAATAATGGCTAAGAAAAACAAACAATTCTCATCGTTCAAAACCCCGTTAAATCGTCGGGATTTTGTCCTTGAGAATAGGTCGCTATTTCTAAGGCATTACTTAATGAGGATAAAAGGAAGGATATATGGGGATACAATTTATAATTAACATTGCCTTGTCATTAGCTATGATTATAGTTGGAAACAAGGTTTCGAAAAAGACAACGGACAAGAAAGTTAAAATTCTAATATGGACAATATTTTTTCTAATGAGTTTACCATCTCTGGTTATTCTAATATTACCGGTATTTTATACACCTGCATGGATGATTGAACTTAAAGCATTAAAGGGAATAGAGCTATTAACAGTTTTTGTAGGGCTATTTACCGGCTTTGCAATTAAGGAAACAAACAAAAAGAATAATGTTATATGGAATAAATATAAAAAGTACTTTTACATGATAAGTATATTAATACTGATACCCCAGTATATTAACTATTTTCCTGTGATGGTCCATTACAATAGCTTTAAAGATGAGTGGAGAGACGGAGTTTGCATGCAATCTGAAGATTTCACTTGTGCTCCGTCATGTATGGCTACAGTACATAACTTCTTTGGACAAAAAAAGACAGAAGCCGAGATGGCAAAATTACTATATACCAGCAGATCTGGTACAAGCTTTTCCCAAATCGTAAGATATGCAAGGGGAAATGGGGTGGGAGTCAGCTGCAAGGTATCTAAAGAGTTGAAAGGCATTAGTGCTCCGGCTATTCTTGAGGTTGAAGTTTCAGGTATTGGACATGTAGTTGTTTTCTTGGGTATGGATGGAGAAAAATATATTATTGGCGATCCGCTTGTAGGCAGGGTTGAGATTTCGAAGGATCAATTACAAAATGCTTATAAATTTAGGGGATTACTTCTGGAATTTACACATGATTAAAGTCTTAACTTTTATTATATGAGAAGTAGATTAAAACGGAACTTTTAATATGATTTAAAGACTATTTGAAAGTTAAATAGTAATTATGACTAAATGTACAATTGAAAAAACTATAAGAAAGTGGTACAATAATTATAGAGTGGAAATTAATTCATTATTTTAAACCCTGCAAATTAGATAGGATTGACTGATTTTACAAAGCTTTCAAATACTACTTTTCTTATAACTCGTGGGGTTCGCATTTTACTTCTTCAATTTTATTCCCATTTCAATAAACTAGTTTGTCACATATCTATTAGTGTTTATAGTTGAAAAATAAAAATCATATTATTAACTAAATGAAAAGTGAATAATCTTTTACATTTGTCTATCGCAAATCCCGTAAAAGCGTTCGTTATTTGCTCTGACAAATGTAAGATCATTAACGCTTTTCATATAAATGCTTTATTTTAATTATTATTTGAGGATGTTATGTACTTAAGTATTTGTTGATTTTTGCTCATTTTTAAGAAAATTATGGCGTATTTTTCACCAACGGATTGGATTTGCTGTAAGGAGGCAGGCTTTATGTTTGGATTTAGAAGAATCATTTATCATAGAACTATTGCACTTATATTCGGAGTAATGCTTATACTTTCTACATATTTTATAATTACAATAGCTAACATTCACAGCTGATGGGGATATTTATTGAACTTATATCCTTTGCTGATTAATGGGAAACGATAGTTTAATCGTATCATATTTACACTTTAAGATTAAAAGGCTTAAAGTGTTTTTTATTTCTAAGATTTACCTTGTGGTTTTGTTCTTTTTTCTTCTTTTTAGATATAATTTCTTGACATAGTATTTTATGATTTATATAATAATAATTTAGAATTAAACTGGGTTAATTGGTTATCCTATGTTGTGGGGGAAAAATATGAGCAACGAGCTAAACCAAGACAAGATAAAGGATGTAAGGTTTTATATACCCGAAGCTTTCAGGTTTTATAGTATAAAGAATGAGTATTTAACACCCATTTTATTTGTTTTAACCTTAATAGTTTTATTTGGCTTCGAATATATTCCTTTTCCTGAAGTTCTAAATTATTACAAAGGTGTTTTTACATTCATAAGATTGATTATAGCAAATTTATGCTATTTAATTTATTTATCAGCATATATCAAGGACTTAAAAGGGGAAAAATACTCATTAAAAGAAATGATGATTCCTGGCTGGAAAAAGTTTATCGGGTTATTTGCTGCATCAATTATAAATATTGTTTTATTTGTTGCTTCCATTACTATATATCTTCTTCTGCCGGCAGTATTGATTTATCTAACTGTTATATTTTGTCCTTGCTATATATCGGATAAAAACAGCAGTTTATATGAATCGATAATTGCCAGTAAAAATGTTACAATAGGCTATAAAATGAGATTATTAAGCCTAATAGCCAAATTTTTATTTCCTGTAACAGTTCTTTTGCTTCTAACTCTGATGGTAGCAGGTTCATCAAGCAAGGTGCTAATTTTTCCATTTGTTTTATCATTTGCGTATTCTGTTTCCATGTTTATGTTTCATAGAATAATAGCATTACTCTATTATGGGTTTGAGCTGGATGTAAAGAAGGAAGATTCATTCTAAGTAGAAAAATTTATCTTGACAAAGATTTAAAGGTATATATAATAGTAAATGTATCTGGTCGCTTAGCTCAGCTGGTTAGAGTACTTGCTTGACATGCAAGGGGTCACTGGTTCGATTCCAGTAGTGACCATCGTAGTTTAAATGTGAAAGTCCTTGAAATCAAACGGTTTCGAGGATTTTTTCTTTTGTCAAATCAAGTACTCTTTTTACTGTTTTTGGTGTTTCTTCACGTTTAATATCGTATAATTTTATCTAAAATCATTCATTTTGGTGTAAACTGTGGTGTAAAATTTTTAGGCTTGTGATACCACTGTATCAACGCTTTAGACAATTTATATAGCTGTATTTTGGTGTAAATTTATATTGTTTAAAACTTGGATTGCATCAACGGTATTTTCTTGTGTTAAGTGTACATACGTGTTTAAAGTCACTTCAATTTTACTATGACCTAAAAGCTGGCTTACAATTTTTACTGGAACTTTTTCTTCAAATAATCTTGTTGCGAAGCTATGCCTTAACACATGAATTCCTGATTTGCATATTTTGGCCTTTGTACAAATATTATTCATGGCCCGCCTAAAGTTTTTAGGGTAGATATGGGTTCCTGCACTGGAACAAAATACGATATTGTTATCATTAAACCCTTTTTGCAAACGCTTCTTTTTTAACTCTTTTAAAAGATTAATACACCGATCGGTTAATGGTATTATTCTATTTGCTGATTGAGTCTTAGGAGTATTCTGTACTTCAAGTTTTAGCTTTTTTGTTTTATTGTCCTTAACAGATATAAGTGTTTTGTGTACCTTTACCTGACACTTTTTGAAGTCTATATCATCCCAGCTTAATGCTAATAATTCCCCGCACCGCAATCCGGTATCAAGACAGAATATAAAAGCTTCACCAAAATTATGATTTATAGCAATGCTTTCAAATCTTAGTTGTTCTTCCCTGGAAAATGCAATAACCTCTTTAGCTTTAGATCGAGGGAGTTGCAAACCCTCACATGGGTTATGAACAATCATTTTGTTTGTTATTGCAGACTTAAAGGCTGGATTCAGTATATTCTTGACCTTTTGTAATGTCGAAGTAGCGTAACCGTCACCGAAATTGTAAAGTTTATTTATGAAAGCTTGAATATGAATAGGTTTTAACTCTTTGAGCTTATTATCGCCAATTTGAGGAATTATAATGGTATCAATAATAATTTTATACAGTTCTTTAGTTTGAGGCTTTATTGTGCTAATTTTGTAGGTATTAAACCACTGTACAAGCCATTGCTTCAATAACATTCTTGATGGTTCTATAAAGGTATCGTTGTATAGCTCAGCCTGTAATTTTATTACCTTTTCCTTCA
This sequence comes from Bacillota bacterium, assembly GCA_023430975.1. Classification (GTDB taxonomy): domain Bacteria; phylum Bacillota; class Clostridia; order Acetivibrionales; family DSM-2933; genus Pseudobacteroides. Next base: position 32,932 of record JAEYYB010000024.1, read on the forward strand.
CCTCTTCTTTTGTCAGTCCATACACGGTTTTTCTTATGATCTTACCGCTCAAATCCCTACCAAGGGTTATTCTGCCCATAAATCGTTGTGATGCTTTATGATATGTTATTGAACATAAATTATCATTTTTCATATTATTTCACGCTCCTATTAAATTAAGGGGTTGTCAGCCCATTTTACAAAAGCATTTTTTGATATAACCATTCTTTTTCCTAACCTTATCGAAGGAAAATTTTCAGAATGGAATAAATCATATGCTTTATTTAAGCCGATGCCCATTATGCGTGAAATATCGCTTACTGTAAGAAATAAAGGCAAATCCTCTATACTTTTTAAGTTTTCAATGTCCAACTCATTTTCATTATAACACGAATTTTTATTCATTTACAATCACCTCGTAATTACATACGACAGCGGGTTTTGATAGTAAACTAAAAAGGGATGGATTATTTATCCACCCCTTAAAATACTCTATCAAGAAAGAAATTTACTATAAAATCACATTCCTCATTTTCTTTAACACTCTTGATTTTGGTCATTAGTTCATGGTCCGTATCATCATCAAAGCAGTATATGAACTGTAGAAAGCAATCCCCGTTTGTAAATCGTACTACATTTATATTACCAAGAATAAAATCGAACCATGATTCGCTTTCAATTTCCCCGACCGGGCATTCGAGTAAATAATCATACTTTTGAGATAAAATTATATCTGCAAAATCATCATTTGATAATTCGTAATAATTGCAGGCTATATCAATAGTTCCAAATCGTAAATTATAATGTTTCTTTTCAGCCTCAATACTGTTATCTCTTAGTTTTAAATTCATTTTTAACCCTCCATTACACACAATGTTTTATATACATTTCTTTTACAATTGTTGTAAAAATCTCTTTTAGGTGTTTATCACCCTCTATAACGTCTAATTTAGTGATTTTGTTGATTTCTGTTTTAGATTTACCTTGACTAAATAATCTATAATGTGCATTGTCTAACCTTTTTGAGAGGTTACATCCCGCCTTTGTTTCCAATTGCTTATATAAGTCATTTCTGACTTGCTTATGATCTCCTGTGGTTTTATCCACTAATTTATTTATCTTTGCTGTTATGTCTTTTCTCCAGTTATCGGTTGGCATACTAACGGCATCCATTATGCTATCTATTGTAGTTGATACCTCAGCTAATTGTTGCTGTTGCTGTTTCTGTTGTAGTTCTATTTCCTTTAGTTTCCTGTTGTGATCTACTAGTAACTGGGATTGTTTCAGAATTAATTCTGCTTCGCTCATTGGCTGTAATTCTTGTTTTAGTCTCTTTTCACATTCCAAAAAATATAATCTTGCTTGCTTTCCCTTTTCAGTTCTTTGAATCATTGCTATTTCTTTTGCCATTTCTAATGTTAGCTGGTGATTTTGGAGTTCTTGTCTTGCTTGGGTGTTAAAAGTTTTACACCCAGCAAAGTCTATCCCTTCTGCAAATCCATATTGTAACATTCTTTCAAACCACGAAGAATATCTTTCTGTTACCTCTAAAAAGTTGTGTAAGTCTCTACCTAATACTGTAGGTCTTTCGTTGTTATTGAAGTTGATTGTTATTAGTCCATTACTCATTTTTTTATCCTCGCAAAATATAAATTCATCCGCCACCATGGACGGTATGTAATACTTTCTTTCAAAAAAAGGAATCTATAGTCTTTATGTAGGCCCACCGAAGTGGGCGAATGAATTTTTTATTTTGGAGGTACATACTTATATACGATAAGAAGTCTAAATAGTAAACTAAATGAATATCATTCACTAAGCTGACACCTAAAGTATGTGAGGAGCCATTATAGCTCCGAATTATTTTGAAAGAACCTTTGCCATATTGAAGAATTATTTTCAAGCTTGCTTATAGCTTCATCGACTTCCAGGATTAGCAGCATCTCACCAACTACATACCTGGGCATTGTATCCATCAGATGGCCCCACAGCCTCTCACAATCTTTATTGCTACAGCAACCTTCGACCATGTCATTTAGCTTATTTTCCAGCTTGTCAATTAGTAACTCAAGTAACATCCTATAATCTCTTTTCATTTAAATAACCTCAACTTTCAGTAAATTTTCAACAATAATATTTGTTATTTCCCTAGCGATTCTCGATTCTAGGAATTCCCCTGCCATTAGGCCCTTAAATAATACCTTGCGGTAGGCTATCGGCAACTTATCATATATTAAGTCCTCAATGATTGAATTGTCATCAATTGTACCTTTAATAAAGTCTATAATTTCCTCCGCTGAAGGGTTATGTTGTAAAAATGTCTTTATTTGGTTTGTTTCTCTCATTTTCCTCATTTCCGCCTCACTCCTAACTTCCCCATATTTTAACTTGAATAGTTTTATTGCCCTGTCGGTTATTTTTTGCTTCATCTTCCAACGGCTGACACGGCTAATATGTGGATTTCCTTCCTCCAGAAATATCTTTTGTTTAGTTGTCAATGCCTCCGGCAACTCATTTTCTAGGAAATATAAAAATGCTGATTCATTATCGTCTGATAATGGCTGGATTGCCATTGACTCGTCCAATTCGTTATAGTAAAAATTTTTGTCTCGAATAGTTTTGTTAAGATAGCTGAATAGTGCTTTCTTGTAACCTTCTATTGTTTGGTTATCTGTCTTGCAATAGAAATTATCTTTAATTGCTTGCCAGGTTTTTATTTCATCTGAACAGTCACGAAGTTGGAATTTCAGTAAACTTTCTGTAAAATGGTACCAACCGTCAATTGGGTTTTTCTGTATCATCCGGTCGATTATCTTATTTTTGCATCTTGCAGGACTTTCAAAACAATCTTGCAATATGAGATATTTTATTTGTCTGATCTGTGTTTCCATACCCTTCAACTCCCTTCGAATATAGAGTAGGCGGGTACTAAAAATCTCTAACACTTTTTCAGATAAAATTTAAAATTATTTTTATGGCTTATATAAAATAGGAAGGAATTCGTATTTTAAATTTTAGTTTACTTTTTGGCATTTAGATCGTATGTAAGAATAGAATTGATTTTTCATTAAAAATTACCTCTAAAATACTTCACATTTACCCTGCCATTGTGGTGGGGTATTTTTTTTATAAAAACATTAAAAATGATGTTACATTTTTAGAAAGTGTCTATTCTATGTTCAGAAGATGAAACAGTTTACTTTGGCGGAAATTCATCGTATGTAAGTGTAAAAGGGGTGATTCTATGTACAAATGCTATTCAATTCGACTTTATAAGTTTCTACGAGATTATAAGCAACAACCACTTGACACTTTTGTTTGTGACAGAACGGGCCGCAAATGTTGGGCATTCAAAAAGACTGACAAACTTAAATCATTGTTGGATAAATGGGACAGGCTACCAGCCGAAAAGAAAGGAAGTATATGAGTATGGGTAATTATGTAAAGTGTGCAGGATACACAAAATACAACATGTACACAGTAAAAACTGGATTGACTAGAGATATGGAGGGTTGCGACCTAAAAGCAATTAGGCAAGCAGCAAAAATTCCACTTGATAAAAACTGGTTACAGCGTATAGTAGATGCGGAATGTGCAGAAGATTGGTTAAAGGCCGGGGGTTGGATAGGTATGATCATCCCCGAAGGTTTTGTTGTGGTGGATGTCGATGACATGACCGATGCAGAAACGATTGAATCAATACTACAATCCAGTGACCTTAAGTATTCACAGGTTAACACCCTAAAGGGTAAACAGTTCTTTTTTAAGGGCAATTTGAACAAACAAAGCTGTGCTAAATGGTGCGGACTTGGATTACAAGTTGATTACAGGCTTGGGGGAAAAGGTCAGATAATCCTTCCTGAGTCGGAGCCTGAAATTAGATCATGGGCAATTAAACTCGACCTTGAAAACATGGACGAGCTTCCAAAATGGCTTGAGCCAATAAATGTCTCTAAAGACAATGAGCCAGATTTTAGCGAAGGAAACCGGAATACTGGTTTACACAGTCATGCAGTAAGGTTATTCGGACAAGGCTGGGTGGATGAAGAAGTCGAGGAAACGATTGATCTGATTAATTCTTTTATTTTAGATGAGCCTTTAGACTCAAACGAAATTAACACTATATTGAAGAGTGCCGCAACCTTTGCACAATCAAAAGAATTTTCTTCTAGTAATCCAGAAGAAAAAAAGCTGATAAATTCTGCTTTTGTAAAACGACAACTTGACAAATGGGGTATAACACTAAAATACGATGAACTACACCGTCAGATAAGCATTTCGGAGGGTGGCAAGACTCAACAGTTTACAGATATCCATGCAATAAAAATATATGATGGGTTCTTAACCAAAGGTATTGCCATTAGCAAAAATAAACTTTGGGATTTGCTCATTGTTATAGCACATCAAAATAGCTTCAATCCAGCCATAGACTATATATTGCAGTCTTTTGAGCAAATGACATGTTTTGATATAGATTATATCAAAGAACTGTATTGCTGTCTTAACTTAAGGGACGAACATAAGTTATGTTACACCATGTTTCGAAAATGGCTTATTCAGTCTGTTTCTATCGCCTTTAATCAAGGACAATTTAAGGCTGAAAATGTTTTAGTTCTCCAAGGAGGTCAGTCCATTGGTAAGACCACATTTTTGAAGGGGTTAGCACCCACTAACCTAGTAAAAGAAGGTGTAACACTTGACCCTGGTAATAAAGATTCAGTTTTAAGAGCTTTAGACCCTTGGATTTGTGAGTTAGGCGAACTTGATTCGACTTTAAAGTCAGAACAGGCAGCATTAAAAGCCTTTTTATCAGAATCACATGATTGTATTAGGCTTCCATACGAGAGGACAGCAGTTAAGACACCTAGACACACCACCTTTTGTGCTTCGGTTAATAAGTCAGAATTTCTGAAGGATGAAACAGGTGCAAGGAGATTCTGGATTCTTGAGCTAGAGTCTATAGATATGGATAAATTCACAACATTAGATATGTCGAAAGTGTGGGGATATGCTTACTATCTATGGAAGAATAAGCTTGAAATTGGCTATTTAGACAGACAAGAAACAGCTATTTTAATGGACATTAACACCAAATACGATGAGCAAACAGAAGCAATGATTTGGCTTGATTCAATCATTGATGAAGAGGCGGAGGAAAAAGAAATTCAGATGAAAGACCTTTTAGTGAAAGCAAAGAATGACTTTCCTAGTATAACCATGCGACAATTGAGTGCAGCAATAACACAACGCAGACTTCCTTACAAAATGATACGCAGAGCGAAATATATTCTTATTAAACTAAAATCTGAAGAATTACCATTTTAGATGTGAGGTATGTGAGGTATCATGTGAGGTATTATTTTACGATACCTCACCACCTCAAAAGCAGTATTCTCAATACTTGTAGTATACTGTGTGAGGTATGTGAGGTATTTTTATAATAATTTATTATTATTTAGTAGTGTAGTCACAAGTTGTGACTTCTAGGAAATGTAAAAAAGCACTCCAAAGGTTAAAGCCTTGATATGACAGTATTGTGAATTGGGAGTAAATATATAATAAAAAAGTTAGAAAGTATACCTCACATACCTCACCTAAACTTCAGAGCATTGATATGACTGTATTAGAAGGTAACAGTAATACCTCACCTGTGTGAGGTATCGCCCCAAATCTTTCGATAAAGTTCATGTGACTTCTAAATATTTACAAAAACAACTCACAAGCAATTCACAAAAATCCAATTACCAAAAATTCAAATAAATGGAGGAATAAAATAATGAATAAAGAAGATATAAAAAGATGGTTAAGGGAAAATCCTGATGAAATAGATAGGATAGTAAATGAGGTTAAAACCCCAATGTACGATGAATTAAATCAAATGTTTGAAGAAATAAGGGATGATATTAAAGCTATAGGAGAGAAAGATGATGAGTTAAAAGCATTAAGAGAACGGAAAAAGGAAAAGGTGGAAAAATTCAATAACTCATTAAAAGGAAAGATACTAGATGAGAAAACTAATGAGCTATTAAATGAAATTTATTGGGGTAACTATTTTGGAATAACAAAGAAATTCAATATTATAAAAAGTGTTGAATGTGTCTGCAGAATATGTGGATGTAAAGAAACTCTTAACCAACAAGCGAAAACTATAGTTCCAATACCAAAAGGATGGAATAAAGAAAAAGATGGCTTATTATGTAAATGGTGTTATGATGATTTAAAGGAAAAAGAAAGAAAAGAGCGGGCGGAGAGATTACAGAAAGAAAAAGATAGAATACAGGAATTAAAAACAATGCCTTATTTAGAGTATTTACAAACAGATCATTGGAAAGAAATAAGAAAGAAAAAGCTAGGAAAAGCATGGTATAAATGCGAAAAGTGCCAATCTAAAAAAGATCTTCATGTGCATCATATAACATATGCGAGACGAGGGGAAGAGAGAATGTCTGATTTAGAAGTGTTATGTAAAGACTGTCATGAAAAAGCTCATAATATAGCAAGCTAAGAAGCCTTAAAATGGCTTCTTTTTTATTTAGTCTAAATAATTTACCTTTAATTACCGATAAATATAAAAATAGTTATTGGGAGGTATCAAAATGAATATTATATTAAAAATAGGTGAAAAAGAAAGAAGATACCCACTATCTAGACGAAGCTTAGAGCTTGTGTTATTATGTGGTAAAATTGAGATTGAAGGAACTATTTATACTATAGAACATAAAGTTTTTGATCCCGAATCAAAAAGAATTTGTTTAACATTAGATGAAGATTTAAAAAGATCAGCATTTTTTAATTCTGTTATCAAGAAAAAATTTAAATAATTACAAGTGTTTATTAGGAAGCCATTTAGGCTTCTTTTTTTGTCTGTAAAAAGGTTAACGTTTCGACTCTTCTATAATATAGAAAGAATTTTTTTAGAGGGGTACAAGCAATGAATGAAATATTAAATTATTTAAATAAGACTTTTACAAGCCTAAAACCTGAAATTTCAGGTTTTTTTGCTGTAGTATGGTCGGGGGTTAACTATCTATTGTGGCCTGATGCAACATTTAAAGCTGCAAGTATATCAGTACTAATATGTATAGTCCTAGACATTTTGACCAAGTACTGGAGCCTATCCAGGGATGGTGGACTTATCAAAGCATTTAAGAACAAAGTTATTAATTCAAACACATTCTTCGTAAAAACCGCCCGGAAGCTGATTGTATATATGATAGTCCTTATATTATGTGGAGCTAGTTACCGCTTAACTCCTGTAGCTGGGATATCTATAATAACTGCAAGCATTATATATTCGATTATGTTTCTTAGAGAATGTATGTCAGTATTAGAAAACTTAAGAGACGGGGGCATATCTGACTTTAACTGGTTATTAGACATATTGAGAAGAAAAGAAAAACAGATATTAAATAACACGGAAGATGAACAAGGTAATGACAATACACCAACAATCTAATGAGCTACGTGACTAATTTAGTCATCAGTTTAACAAGGTAATATAATTTCATTGCCTTGTACATAAATCGAAAATATGTCGATTTAAAGCGAATAATGGAGGATTGATTTTATGATAAAAAAGGTTGCATCTAAAAGATTCTGGATATTGGTTGTGACACTTTTAACAGCTGTATGTATAACAGCAGGACTTCCAGACAACAAAATAGCTGAATTATCCAGCGGACTGATTATATATCTATTAGGTGATGAAAGGACGGTATAAGTACCGTCCTTTGTTATTTTTAAGGGGGCGTTGTAATGACTGACATAGAAGGAGCACTTGGAAAGTTGGGTATTTCCACCCATGACAACGGGCGGGAAAAGACCTTTAAAGAAGTGATAATTGAGCTTCAAGATAAATATAAGCAACTAAACAGCACACATAGAGAAGTTATTAGAAGGATGTTTTTTGATGATTGATGTAAATAAATTAGCTCAACAGTATTTTGATGATGAAGTTGAGCAGATGATTTTTATTAAAACTTGTAAGACAATTTTACAACTGTACGAGACAAAAGACAATCTAGCAATATCCCTTAGCGGGGGAAAAGATTCTACTGTATTAATGCATTTATGTAAATTACTAAATATAGATATACCAATTGTATTTTGTGACACAGGTCTTGAGTTTCCAGAAATAAAGGAATTTGCTTATATGTATGCAACTCAAATTGTAAAACCAAGTACAAATTTTTTTAAGATAACAAAGGAATACGGAATACCAGCAATTAGCAAAGAACAATCACGCTATGTTGCAGATGTTCAAAGTGAAACAGTGTCACACAAAACTAAAGCAAAAAGACTTATCAGGAATGGAAAATTCTCAATATCACTAAAATATAGGTGGATTATAGATTCTAAATTCAAATTATCTGAAAAGTGCTGTTATCACTTGAAGAAAGCTCCATTAAAAAAACTAGGTTATTACTATATGACAGGCGAACGAGTACAGGAATCAAAGCTACGAAAGCAAAGTTATCATCAATGTATTCTTCCCAAAAAGGCTGTACCTTTAAGGTTATGGACTGAAAAAATGATTAACCAGTTTATTGACAGGGGCGGCTTTGATATATGTTCAATATATAATGATTCAAGAATAACCAGGACAGGCTGTATGTTGTGCCTGTATGGGTGTCAGTACGATGATAAATGGAACTTGATTAAGGAAAAATACCCAAAGCACTATAAAGTGGCTGAGCTACACGGATTAATTGAATTAAAAGACTTATTAACAGGCCAACAGTGTAAATGCTGTAAGAGGCCTGTTTCTTTATGTAATTGTGAGGTGACATTATGAGTCAAGGAATACTCTTCAAATTCTATAACTCAACTTCGTGGAAGAAAGTACGAGAATTAGCATTACAGAGAGACAATTATTTATGTCAAAAATGTCTTAAGGAACACAGGATAACGGTGGCGGAAGTGGTCCACCATTTGCATGAAATAACACTAGAGAACTTGGACGAGTATGGGCTGGATTTGGATAACTTAATCTCATGGTGTCGGGATTGCCACGAAATCCATCATTCAAGAAAATCACCTGACGATGAAGAGAGCGAGTATAATTTTGATGAGAACGGGGAGCTAATCCTAAGAAAGGATGTTAAAAGATGAGCTTAGAAACAAAAATAAACTTAATAAAAGCATTGGAGGTTCTTTCAGATCGATATCTGAAAATGGTGTCGGGAGAAGTTAAATGTTTACCGGGTGAGAGAGAATTAATTATATCAGAAATAAGTATGCTCCGTAACATGCTATGACCGTTATACTGAGTGTAGATTTGCACTCAGTGAATACATAAATAATATGTAAATCTTTCGATAAAGTTGTTTACTTCTGCCAATCAACTTCTTATAAGATATTGAAAAGTATTTTATGAGAAAGGGGCGGTAAGCTCATGGATAATAGAATTATGAAAGTAGAACATCAAGGTCAACTAATATTAACGACTGAACAAATAGCATCAGCTTATGGTACAGATACTAATAACATTAAAAATAACTTCAATCGGAATACTGATAGATTTGTATATGGTGAAGACTACCATAAGTTGGAAGGTGTAGAATTGAAAGATTTCTTGCAGGTCACAAATTGTGACTTACAAATTTCAAATATGGTACGTTCTTTGATGTTATGGACAGAACGAGGAGCATTAAAGCATATGAAAATGTTGGGAACTGATGAAGCTTGGGCGGGGCCAAGCAAAGTAAAGGATGCAAGGTGGGGGCATGTCAACAGTTATCCTGAACATATATTAGGAAGACTATTTCAATTAATATAATATAGATATATAACATCAATAGATAGGCTTATCACCTATCTATTTTATTAGATAAATATTAGTCCCCCCTATTAAATCTTAAAGTTGCCATCCCTACAATACCGCGTTGACCATTCGTATTCCCGAATCTGATTTTCTATGCAACTTTTTTTAAAATAACTGGTAAGGAATTGGAAGCGAATTGGAAAAAAAGGCATTAAAACACGGCATTTATTATACTAAATTGGAAATTTACATAAACTAACATGGAAATACATCTATTTACTGGAATATACATAAAAATATCGAAAGATTGGAGGAAATCAAGGATTATGACTATTCAGGGCAGGATTGCAAAACACCTAAAAAACATACAAAAATTGTTCAAAAACATACCAGAAAATAAGAAAAATCTATTAAATTCTCTTATAGAAAACGCTGCCTTTATGGAAGTGCAGCTTGAACTCATGCAGGACATATTAAATGATGAAGCAACGTCAAAGACTGAACGAAAAGAGACAGTCCAACAATACAACTCAATGTCAAAAAATTATCTGTCCTGTATGGGTAAGTTACTTGAAAACCTCCCCGAACATGAAGATACTGATGAATTGGCGGACTTCTTAAAAGGTAGGAAAAAATAAAATTCCACATATCACTTTACTTTTGGCAAACTTTTGGAGTATGTAATAGCAGGAGTGTGATTTTATGAAAGATTTATCATTAGTAACAACACAGAAATTTGGCAATATTGATTGTGACTTTTACAGTGACAGCAAAGAAAACATCTTTATGACAAGAGAACAGATTGGACAAGCTTTGGAATACAGCAATCCAAGAGATGCAATATATAGGATTCACGAAAGAAATGCAGACAGACTAAATAAATATTCAGTTGTCGTCAAACTGTCGACAACTGATGGAAAGACTTATGAAACCTATGTTTACAGTAAAAGAGGCATCATGGAAATATCCAGATATAGCCGACAGCCTAAAGCAGATATATTCATGGATTGGGTTTGGGATGTTATAGAGACTATAGACCGAACAGGTGGATATGTACAGCAGAACAGAACAGAGGAATTTATAAATAATTACTTCCCTTCCCTATCTGAAGAGACTAAAAAGTCAATGTTATTAGACCTTAATAAACAGGTAGAGAAAGTTCAGAAGGAAAACACTCAATTAAAAACAGAGCTATTAGAACTAAAGGATAATGAAAAGAAAGAAAATGAGTACACAGCAAATGATTTAGCTGCCCATTTCAACATCTTTAGTACTAGCCATAATCCCCATGGACAAATAATGGGGGCCTTATGGAAGGAATTTGGTTCAAATCCACAATACGTGCGGGTGGTAAAGACAAGGTTAGAGAATGGAAAGATAATTGACCTGCATTATTATAATGAAGATTTTAGAAATTTGGTGGAATCTCAATTATATAGATTCAACAAAGGATTCGGACAAATAAGACTTATGGGAAGGAACAATAAATACTTGAGATTTTAATTATTTTAAAGGAGCCAAAAGGCTTCTTTTTTTATTACATATTTATGAAAACAGAGGTGAAAAACAAATGTTGGCTCAGATGTCATTTATCGAACAGTATTATGAAGAAATTAAATCAGGCCGTATTGTGGCTTGTGACAAAATAAAAAAGCAATTCAAGCAACTTGTAGATGATATCTATAACCCTAAAACTTTTAAGGTGTTGGGGCAAGATGGAGAATATCACAATATTACTTTTGTTTTTGACCCTAACCGGGCCAGTGAACCTATCGAATTTATTGAGACTTTTTGTAAACAATCCAAGGCCCCATTTTGTGGAAAACCTCTTAAATTAATGCTTTGGCAAAAAGCAATAGTACAATCAATCTATGGGTTTGTGGGGGAAGATTCTGGCTATCGCAGATACAAAGAGGTATTGCTAGAGATCAGTCGAAAAGCTGGTAAATCAACATTAATGAGTGCATTGGCTGTGTACCACATGACTGTAGATTCAGGGGTTGAGCTATGTGTTGGTGCTAACACCCGAAGTCAAGCAGAGATAATTTTTACTGAAGCAAGGAATATGATTGACCAAAACCCAACTTTGTCCAAAAGGATGAAAAAAAGAAAATACGATCTATATTGTCCTAGCAATTACAACATAATGAAGCCAGTTGCAAATAATGGAAACTTAGATGGCCTTAATACTGACTTGTTTTTTGCTGATGAAATCGCAGAATATAAAGCTACAATAATGTATGACAGAATCAAAGGCGGGCAAGGTGTTAAATATGAGCCTTTACGATTTCTTACAAGTTCGGGCGGTTTTGAAAGAGATGGATTTTTTGACAATAAAATTGAGTATGCTGAAAAAGTACTGTATGGAATAATAGAAGACCCTGTATTTTTATCGTTTATGTATGAATTGGACAATGTTGAGGATAAAAAAGCAGTACAAAAGCAGATTCTTGACAGAAAAATGTGGGCAAAAGTTAACCCAAGCCTTGGAGAACATCGAAGTTATGCAGAGTTTGATGAGGCTGTAAAAACCTCACAAGAAGATAAATCACAACAGCCTGAAATCTATGCAAAATATTTCAATTTAAAAGTCAATGGTGTTGGTGGTTGGCTATCCTGGGATGAATTAAATAACGAAGCTACTTTTGATATTGGAGAATTTAGAGATCAATATTTCTTGGGTGGTTTTGACCTGTCAGAGATTAATGATTTGACATGTGGAACTATGTTATTCATGAAGCCAGATTCAGATACAATATTTATTCATCAAATGTATTGGATTCCTGAAGGAATTGATATTGATAAAAAATCAAAAGAAGATAATGCAGCTTATAGAAAATGGATTGAAAAAGGTTGGGTACGTACTTCACCAGGAAGTAAAATTAATGTTGAAGATGTATTCAATTGGTTTTGTGAAACCATACAACAGTATAATTTATATCCCCAATGGCAGGGGTTCGATAGATGGAAAAGCAAGGAGTTTGTAAAGTTGATGACCGATGCAGGAATTGAGCTTGAAGACATACCCCAAGGGATGAAAACACTTTCAGCACCGATGAAAGAACTTGCGGCGGATTTTAGAGACAAAAAAATTAATTATCAGAATAATCCAGTGTTGAAATGGTGTTTAATGAACACAAGGGCGGAACGAGATTCAAACGGAAATATTAAGCCTTCTAAAAAGAACGCTAAAAGAAGAATTGACGGATTAGCCAGTTTGTTAGATGCCTATGTCGTACTGTGTAACCATAGATCAGAATTTTTAGATCTTCTGTAAAAAAGGTTAACAGAAATCATCTTTATTATATAGAAGGAATTTTTCATGAGAGGGGGCGATTGATTGGAACTGAGATCGATGTTTTCCAATATTTTTGGAAGCAAGCCAAAACAGACAGAACAGCAATATGTAAAAATGCAAATGCTTAACGACTACAGCAATGCACATTTTTCTATATTTGGCACTGATGTATTTTCGGACGAGCTTGTGCGAGCTTGTATCCATGCAATAGCTGTTCATTGTGCTAAAACCAAGGCAAAACACATAGGATTCCCAAACAGCAGATTGGAATATCTATTGCAAACACGCCCAAACCAGTATATGTCGGCTTATGATATGATCTACAAGACAATTACACAATTGTATATAAATAATAATGCTTATATCCTCATCCAACGGGACGGAGCGGGGAATATTGTGGGGTTTTATCCAGTAAATTCAAGCACTGTTGAGTTTTTAGAGCATCAAAATAGTATATTTGTGCAGTTCACATTTTGGCGAGGGCAAAAAGTAACAGTGTCTTACGATGATATCATTCATTTACGCAGACACTTCAATAAATCGGACATGTTTGGCGATTCAAACGATGCCTTATTACCGACTTTGGAACTATCCAACACAGTTAATCAAGGTATTGCTAATGCAATCAAGACCAGTCACAACCTAAAAGGATTGTTAAAAATTACAGGTTCTTTGAAGCCGGATGACCTCAAAAAGCAGAAAGATGCTTTTGTTAGTGACTATTTAAGCATTAACAATACGGGCGGTGTTGCTGCACTGGATAGTAAAGCAGAGTATATTGACTTGAAGTCAGACCCTAAGTTCATTGAAGCTGAAGAAATGGAAGTCATTGAAGCTAAAATCTTCAAGTACTTTAACATCTCTAAAGAAATCATAACCAATAATTATGATGAAAATAACTGGCAGAGTTTCTGGGAGGGAGTCATAGAACCGCTTTTAATACAAATGTCTTCAGAGTTGACCCATAAGTGTTTTACCGAAAGAGAAAGAAGCTTTGGAAATAGAATTGAGTTTTCAGGTAATCGTTTAAATTATATGTCAAATCAAAGCAAAATTAACTTATGTGAAAAGTTAATTCCAATGGGAATTTTTAGCGTAAATGAAGCAAGGGAATTATTTAATCTGGAAGCCATTACCGAAGATAAACGTATTATTAGCCTCAATTATGTGGACTACGAAAAACAAAATCAATACCAATTGAATGAAAAAAAATAAGGAGGGAACAGAAGACAATGATATCAAATGACAGAGAATACAGGGGGTTTAACTTCGAACAAACAGAGGATTCCATGATTGTAACTGGAAAAGCTGTAGCATTTAACAGTCCTACGGTTTTGTATGAATGCAACGGAATACAATATAAAGAAGTTATTGACCCTAAAGCTTTTGAAGGTGTTGACCTGTCTGATGTTGTACTGGTAATTGACCATCAAGGCACACCAGCAGCAAGGACTAAAAATAACACTTTAAAGCTTGATATAAGGGCAGATGGTTTGTATATTGAAGCTGATTTGTCGAAGAATGCGACAGGTAGAGAGTTATATGAAGACATAAAAAATGGTTTTTATAGCTCAATGAGCTTTTCATTCATCGCGGAGGTAGATGAATATAATGCGGAAACACACACACGCACTATCAAGAAATTCAAGAGAATTTATGATGTTAGTGTTGTAAGTTTTCCAGCATATCAAAACACATCAATTTCGGCACGTAGTTTCTTTGCAGTGGAGGCAGAAAAAGAAATGAAAGCTATTGCGGAGGCAGAGTTCAGGAAGAAATTGATTCTAAAGACATATTTCTAAGGTATACCACAACTTAAAACAACCAACCAAGGACACCTACAAATAGTAAGGTGTTTTTATTTTACGAAAAAATGGAGGAAAAACAAATGTTTGAAAAGAGAATGGCAGAAATAAATGAGCGTAAGCTTGAGATTAGAAAAATGCTTGAAGGTACAGAGCAAGTTGATCTCAATGCTATACAGACAGAACTTAACAGCTTAGAAGCTGAAGCAAAAGACCTTGAAACAAGGGCAGCTACTTTAGCAGGAATAAACGCTGGAACTATACCAGCAACAGTAATCGAAAAACCAAAGATGGAGGAAAGAAACATGGAAAATTTAAACGTAGCTTCTGTAGAATACAGAAACAAATTTTATCAGGACATGATAGAAACAAGGTCAGCTTTCGCAGCTACCGGAGCAATCCCAACAACTACACTTAATCTTGTAATAACCAAAGTTAAAGAATTCTGCCCGGTGTTATCAAAAGTTAACCTCTTCACAGTTGAAGGTGCTTTAACTGTTAACGTTGAAGGTGTTAACAGCGATGCTTCTTTAGTTGCAAACGGTGCAACATTAACTGAATCCGATGATACACTCGTACCTATATCGCTTGGCACTTACAATGTTGCAAAATTAATCAGAGTACCTGTGCAGATGCTAAAAATGGGCGTTGATGCAATCGAATCCTATGTTGTTTCCAACTTAGCTGAAGCAATTGCAAACAAAATCAATGCTTACTTGTTTACTGGTACTGGAAGTTCACAGCCTACAGGCATAGAAAAAGCTCAGACTTGGGTGGACGGTACAAATATGGTAGAAATAGCAGCAGCTTCAGACTGGACTTATGCTGAAGTCTTGGAATTAATCGGACTTGCTAAAGCAGGACAGAACGAGTTCTATATGTCAAGAAAGACCCTGTTTGCTAAGCTCATGGGTTTGACTGACAGCGAAGGTAACAAGTTGGTAACAGGTTCTAATGACAAATTTGCAGTGCTTGGATATCCAGTTAACTTTGACGAGAGGTTAGCAGATGATGTGATATACTTTGGTGATGTTAAAAAGGCTGTAACAGCTAATTTATCCATCCCAAGCACTATCACTACAGCTTATGACATAGACACAAATAGCATCAAGTATAGATGTGATGCGACTTTTGACAGCAAGATTGTAAACGGCACATCAATAGTTAAAGGCTATAAGAAATCAGCGTAATTGATAGAGGGGACAAGTTCCCCTCTTTTCTTATACCCGAAGGAAGGGGGAAAAATCATGCTTGAAAAAGTCAAACAGGCTTTAAGAATATCAAATACTGCATTTGATACAGAGTTGAATGACCTAATAGAAGCTGCAAAAGCTGATTTGATACTAAGTGGAATTCTACAAAGTAAAATTGATGCAATAGACACTGATATATTAATTCAAAGAGCAGTAATGGTATACTGTAAGTGCTATTTTGGTATAGAAAATTCTGATTACGACAGGAATTTACAAGCTTATAACAGCCTTAAAAATCATCTTTCCCTCACCGCCGAATATACGGAAGTTGGTGAGTAATATGTGGAAAGATTCAGCCGAATTACTCACTAAAACAGAGTCAATTGATGCCGGGGGTAATTTATCATATACAACCGTTCCTAAAACAATCTTCTGTAACATTAAATCAGTGAAATATAATGAATTCTATGTTGCTTCCAGTAATGGGTTTAAACCTGAGATAGTACTTGTTTGTAGACTCACAGATTATTCGGGGGAAAGTCTAGTTAAGTATAACGGAATAGATTACACCGTGATTAGGACATACAACATCGGGGATAACGTGGAGTTAACATTGACAACTGGGGGTGTTCGTAATGGCAGCTAGACGAGGCGAAGTAACTTTTGAATCAAGACTTGAACAAACAAAACAAAAGATTGCTGAAAAACCTGAAAAAGCATTAACGGAAATTGGAAAACTTGTAGTTGCTGAAGTCAGGAAAGTGACACCTAAACAGACAGGATATTTACGGAAATCCTTGGGATATTGGCACAGGAAAAAAGAGGGGGATTTACAAATAGGCTTCAAGGCGTGGTATGCAGTTCCTTTAATTGTTGGTACTTTAGGCAATAAAGCAAGCAATTTTTTTATGGACAAAATCATGGAACTACTTCCAACTATCCAAGAATTGATACAGGATGCATTGAAAGAACTGGACAAGGAGGACTAACAGAATGAACACCGGAGAACTTAAAAAATTAATTCAGACAGCTTTAAAAGCTTATACAACTAATGTTTACTTTGAATTAGCCTCCAATACAGCTTCATTTCCTATTGTAGTTTATGATATACCAGCACTTTACAGTAACAATAATGGGACTTATACAGGGCAATTGACAGCGGATGTATATGACACTAATATAACAGCTTTGGAGGGTTTAGTTGACAGTTTAACAGGCTTGGATTTAAGCCTACACAATAGCACATTAGCATGTGCAAACTTGGTTTTGGAGGATATACAGACTATTGTTGACAATCCAAATGACCAGACAGTAAAAAGGAAACGACTGACATTTAACATATTTGTAATTTAAGGAGGAAAAAATCATGACAAATAAACCAATATGGCTTGGAAATGGTTTGTTCTATTTTAACTATGGTGAAACTGACGAAACTTTAGTCGGTGCTACAAAAGGCGGCGGTAGCTTTGCAGTTGAAAGAGAATACAAACCAATTGAAAGAGATGGGACTTATGGCACAGTAAAAGGCGAAGTCAGAAAAATATCTGTAGTCCCTAAATTAACCATCAATGCACTTGAATTATCTACGGATAATTTAGAAAAATTTTACGGTATGACAGCATCAGAAGAAACAGGCTACACAAAACTGACTGAAGGTGTAGATGTAGCAGATACAGACTTTATAAAAAACGTTGCTTTTGTTGGCAAAAGAGCAGACGGAAAGCAGATAGTAATTATAGTTGAAAATGCACTTGGTAACGGTAACTTGGAGCTTGCTTTTGAAAATAAAGAAGAAGTTGCAACAGAAGTAACTTATGAGGGTTGCTATGACCCTACAGCATTGGAAACACCGCCTTATGAAATAAGGTTGTATGCTTAAAAATTAATACCATTTGTTCGAACAGGGATTATCAAATTGATAGTCCCTTTATTTTTTATAAATACGGAGGAATTAAACATGATTAATTCAGAAAAAGTCTTCGATTTGTTGCCTTGGATGATTGAAATATTCGAGAAACTAGACTTACAGAAATTCATTGAATCAAACAAAGATAAAGATGCAAATGCTTTAGGCACTGCGGTAATATTTCATATTTGTAAGAACTCCAAGAAAGTTAAAAAGGAATTCTTTACAGCAATATCAATTCTCAATGATATAAGCTTTGACGAAGCTTGTAAACTGCCATTAGGTGAACTAATAGCAACACTCAAAGAACTAGGAAAAGACCCGGAGCTTTTGAATTTTTTCAAACTTGCCGTTCAGTAGGAGCGGCAAAAGCTATAAATCTACTCTACACTCATTATCCATGGGAGTTCATCAAACGACAACCACCCAAGGTATTAACAAATCTATTAGAGGAAGCTTTTGAGATAGACTTAGAAAAATCAGCATGGGAAAAGTGGCTTGTAGAGTATCGCATATCAGTATCAGCAGGACAGAAATTTATGTCATTTGATGACTATATTAAGAAGCTTAAGAAACCAAAGACAAATCAACAAATTGAAAAGATGACAGTTGAAGAAAAACAAGAACTAGAAAAGATGGCGGAAAGCCTTAAAAATAAACCATTTAAAACTATAAGAGAATAGGGGGTGATACTATGAATCTATTTACTATTATGGGAACTATCATGTTACAGAATACACAAGCAAATCAAGCATTACAACAAACAACAAATCAAGCTCAAAGCACATCATCAAAACTGTCATCTATAATTGGGACAGCGGCAAAAGTAGGGGCTGGAATAGTGACAGGTGTTGCAGCAGGAGCAACAGCATTGTTTGGACTTGCCACAAAGGCAGCAGATGCAGCAAGTAACATAAAAGATATGGCAGACAGAACAGGTTCAACACCTGAACAGTTTCAAAAATTAAAATATGCTGCGGAAATGTCAGGGATGAGTGTTGAAGGCTTGGAAAAAGCAATGATTAAGCAACAAAAAGCTTTTGCTGATGCATCAGAAGGGGCAAAAGCACAATCAGCAGCTTATAGCAGACTAGGGATTGATATAACTAAAGTCGGTAGTTCTAGTGAGGCTTTTGACTTGGTTATAGCGAAACTTGCAGACATGAAAAATGAAACAGAGAGAAACGCTTTAGCGAATGACATATTTGGTAAGTCTTATGCTGATTTAACACCTATGTTAAATGAAGGTTCTTCCGGGATTGATGCATTAAAACAAAAAGCAATTGACTTAGGCTTGGTAATGAGTAACGAATCAGTTGAAGCTGGTGAAGCCTTTGGAGATAGTTTAGAGACTCTTAAAAGCAGCTTTGAAATGGTGATAACAAAAATAGGTGCTGAAGCACTTCCCATAATTTCATCGCTTGTTGATTTTGTACTTGCTAATATGCCGACAATTCAAGCGGTTGTAAGTACTGTATTTACAGCCGTAGGTGATGTTGTAAGGATTGCCGGGGAGATATTTAATAATTACCTTCTACCAGCCTTTAAGTCTATTTGGGATTGGGTAAAGCCATATTTACCACAAATACAAGCCTTTTTTCAGACCGTATTTGCTGCGGTGGGGTTAGTATTACAGAGTTTTATTACTACGGTAGGTCAAGTAATCAACTATGTAAAACAATGGTTTATGGACAATCAAGCCACCGTTGACAGCATAAAACAACTCTTCTTTACAGCTTTTGAGTATATCAAAACAGTCATAATCACAGCAATAAACATTCTCACAACTATATGGAACAAGTACGGTCAAGACATCCAAAACATTGCTAAAACTGCATGGAATGTCATTGGGACTGTAGTTAAAACAGCTATTGACCTGGTTTCTGGTATCTTCAAGACATTTACAGCACTTTTACAGGGTGATTGGTCAGGAGCTTGGGAGGCTATTAAAAGCACTGTAAGTAATGTATGGGAAGGTATTAAATCCATTATAGGTACAGAAATTGACTTAATTAAATCAGTTATAGGCTTGGGGTTAGATGTTGTAAAAGATGCATTTTCTAAGGTTTTCGGAGCAATTGGCAATGTAGTATCAGGTGTATTTGATGGTATCAAAAACAGCATTAAGAACGGTATTAACAGTGTTATTTCAGGTATTAACTTCTTTATCCGCAAAATCAACAGTATAAAAATCAATATTCCATCTGTAGATATCCCATTGGTTGGTGTTGTAGGCGGTGGTTCAATTGGATTCCCCACCATTCCTGAAATCCCAATGTTGGCTGAAGGTGGAAATATACAACGTTCAGGTCGTGTAATTGTCGGTGAGGAAGCACCAGAAATATTAGATTTACCAAGAGGGGCAAGGGTAACACCACTGGACAAAGCAGGATCAGGAGAGATTGTAATACAGATTAACAACCCGACAATCATGACTGATAGAGATATTGATATCTTCGGGGACAAGCTTGTTAAAAGACTGAAAACATTGGGGGTTAAACTATAATGAGATTATTTAAAATAAATGGGTCAACAGTCATAGTTGACCCTAACTGGAATGTTTCCAGTAGATTGAATCAGCGTACTACTATGAGTATGACAGTAATTGATTTGCAGGACTTAGAAAGCATATACGAAGGTGCTTCGGTGGAAATGTATGACGATGATATAAAGTTGTTTGCAGGAATTGTTTATTCTGTCAGGAAAACCGAGGCTATGCCCGGTGTACTGTATCATGATGTACAGGCTATAGATAATTCAGCTTTAGCTGATAAAAGAATAGTTGTAGGTGTCGCAGAGGATGAATACGCAGGGGAAATTATAAGAACTCTAATCCTTCCTTTATTAGCTGAAGAGGGAGTTATCGAGGGAGATATACAGGATGGTGCATTAATTTCTAAGGCTGTTTTTAACTATATCAAATGTAGTGAAGCACTAGACCAATTAAAAGACCTTACAGGCTTTAATTGGAAGATAGATAATGACAAGAAGCTTAATTTCTTCAGTAGAGATACAAACACTTCACCTTTTGTACTTAATAACACTGTACCACACAGCAGTTTTGAGCAAAACAGCACCATGGGTGACTACAGGAATAGACAATATGTTCGAGGGGAAAAGGGTGAAACAGCAGTGCAATCACTGGAAAAACCTTCACCGAAACCCGATGGACAAAGTCAAAATTTTGTAATGAGATTTCCTTTGGCTAAGAAGCCATCAATATATATTAACAGCGTGCAAGTTAATGAAAGCGATATAGGGGTAAATGGACTTGATACAGGAAAGAAGTGGTATTTCACATATAACAGCAACACCATAACACAAGACAATTCTGAAACTCCATTATTGGCTACTGACGTTCTGGAAATCACCTATACAGGACTTAGAAATATACTTCTTATGCTTGATAATAATTCAGGTATTAATGATAGAAAAGATAAGGAAACAGGGACAAGCGGTATATATGAAAGCATGTCAAATGAGCAAACCATCAAAAGCACAAATCAAGCTATACAATATGGTCAGGGACTGATTCAAAAGTATGGGGAAATCTCTGATACGGTAAGCTTTACAACCACCGTTACCGGGTTAGAAGCTGGACAGTTATTAACGGTTAACAAGCCTTTGTTTAATATTAATGACAGCTTTTTAATTGAGTCTGTTAATATGTCAGCTTATGATGGCGGAAGTATTGAGTATCAAGTAACAGCTTTGGATGGTGCTTCAATTGGTGGATGGGAAACATTCTTTAAAGAAATCATCAGGGATAATAGGAACTTCACGATTTCAGAAGATGAAGTGATTATATTGATAAAAAATGTCAGTGAATCAGAAAAATATACAGGTGAAATTGACGTTATTCTATTTAATCTATTATACCCATCTGAAACACTGTATCCATCCAATACACTATATCCTAATGGTACGCCAACGATTATAAAATTAAAAGATTAGGGGGAATATTATGGAACTAATGCAATGGTCAGGAACGTTCATAATTGAAACTAAAGATAAAAACACTTCAAAAGTAAAGACAGAAGTAATTCACAATAAAGTAATGAATACAGTACTAGACCAGTTAGCGAAAACGCTAAAGGGTGAAAATCCTGATTTAGAGATTAAATACCTTGCTTTAGGTACTTCTAACACTCCTATTTCTTTGACTGATACCAAGTTAGGAAATGAAATTTTTAGAACTCCTATTGTTAGTCAGATAGTAACAGGCACAGGAGAAATAACAACGGATTTTACTATATTGGAAACTGAAGCAATAGGAAACATTGAAGAAATAGGTATCTTTGGAGGCAGTACCGCCACCATTGAAGCGGATACTGGAACTTTAATCAGTAGGGTTCTTTGGTCAAAGGTTAAGACTGCTTCGGAAGAATTTACAATTAGAAGAGTTGACAAAGTAGGGAGGGGTTAGTAATGGCGATTTACACAGTAACAAACTGGACGAATGGTTCTGGTGCAGCTATCAACGCAAATAACTTGAATCACATAGAGCAGGGCATTAAAGACTGTTCAGAAGCGATAAACAGCATTTCAGGGGATGGTGAGGGTAATTTAGTTATTGATGGTGAAGAAACAAACGTATACACCTTACCTACCGCAGACAGTGAGACATTAGGCGGTGTTATCAATTCAACTGATGCTGACAACATGATTACAATAGATGAAGATGGAGTTATAAAGGCAGTACATCCAGCGACACATGATGCTACTATTATTGAATTGGACACAACAGAGTTTAATAAAAATCTTGATTCTAGTGTAACTGATGTGCAGAAGTTAGCGGACTATGTTAATTCATTTGATATGTCAGCAGCATTTGCAAGGAAATTAAGGAATGGAGGAATATAAAATGGTAACAGCAAAGAAATTAGGACAAGCAACCTTAAATACTTCTGTAACTACGCTGGTTACAGGTGTTACTGGTGGGGTTACAGAAGTTACAAGCATATGGTTGGTTAATACAGGTTCAAGCACAAGAACTGTAAAAATATATTCACATGGTTCAAGTTCAGCAACTGAAAACATGCTTTTTCAGTGGACATTAGACCCGAATGGGGGAAGTATGTTGCTACAATTGAATAATACTCCTATCATCTTGGCAGAAGGTGAAACTTTAAGGCTTGTTCAGGATGAAGGTAGTGACGTAACTGCGAGTTGCTATGGAATAGAGGAGGTATAAATCATGGGAGTAATTTCAAATAAACCAGTAACTGTTGCACCTGCAATTTTAACTGAAGCTGGGGAAACATTATCAAATGGTGATTTAGTATCTATGGTAGACAATAAATTGTATGAGCTACCACAATCTTTAGATACAATGACAACAGTTTTAAATTTTACTAGACATAGTTCTAACAGTTATGTTAGTAGTAATGTAATGCAGGGTGGGGCAAAAATACTAACTGTATATGCTAATTCTTCAGGATATCCTGAAGCAAGATTATATATCACAACAGATGATGGAATTCAACAAGTAGGTACTACATTTGTAATTAATAGTGCAGTAGCATACTTTTTAAATGTATTTAAACTTTCAGAAGAATATGTATTAATATATTATACAACTGGAAGTAATACCAGTGCAATTCCATATCTTTGTCTATTAAAAATAACTGGTAATGTCATAAGTAGTGTTGGGACAACTCCGACTTGTCTATCAACTGGTGTCGTAGGGTCAGTGTTTGAATTATTATCTTATGATGGAGTTACTTGGAAGGTTTTGTTAGTTGGTAATGGTTATGATAGCAGTATTCCTTCATATGCACAAATATTAAGTGTTACAACTTCAGGAATTACTAAAGGTTCACTTCATAGTTGGGGTGCTTATACTAGTAGTTTACAAATAGCTGTTTTAAGTGAAAATAACTTTGTTTTAGCTTCAACTTATGGCAATACTTTATACTTAAGAGCATATACAGTATCAGACACCACACTAACCCAAGGAAGCATAACAAGTATTTCTGTAACATCAATTGGAACTCGTAATTTAAAAAGTATTGATAGTAATAGATGTTATTATTATTATCAAAATAATACAAACAGTTATAAACATAGAATAGTAACTGTTTCGGGCACTGCAATTACTTTGGGAACAGAATATGCAATTGATTCAGGAATAACACCAATAGATGCTGGTATTGTTGATATAGACAAAGTTTTATTTGTATATGGCCAAAGTTCAGTTTACTATGCAAAAATATTAACAATTGATGGTACGGTAATTGATACAACAGCAACTGCAATAACTGTTCCTTCAGCGGTAATTAAATATGTTAAAAGATATGGTAATAAATATTTGTATAGTAGCACAGGAACTTATCTTGTATCTATATCAGGCACAAATATTATAGCAACATTAGTCGCTAATTTCGGAATTGGTAGTTATCAATCGTACACACCATATAAGTATTTTTCATTCACTATTGATTCAACAACCGCAGCCAATAGCAAAGCCATTTTATACGTTTTCACTGGGTTGTTTGAACCTACTGGGTATGTTATATCAGATTCAAGGTTTGTTTCCAACACTGTACAAAAGGCTGCATATATGCCGTTTTAAGGGGGATTGAACAATGATATTGATTGATAAAAACACAAAGATACTAGTGGATGTAGTTGATACAACCGAAGAAGTTGAAAATGGATTGCTTATAACAAAAGGTACTGATAAATATATCTATGCTTCTTGTATTGAATTGGAAGTGCTTGATATAGAGCCACCCCAAGGTATTGAGATACAAAAGTATATGTATATTGATGAACAGTTTATTGAGGTGTCGGAGGTTTAGAGACCGATTAAAAAAGGGATACCCATTTTAGGATATCCCTTATTATTTTTGTATAATTGGTAGATCATATCAAAATATCTGTCCAGTTAATACTTTCAGGTATATTCTGTGTTTTTATTAATTCGCTTATTATTTCAAATGCTTTCTCACGTGAGACATAACAGCAACTTGGAATCCTCATAGGTTCCCCGCCCACTTTATGCTCAACAACTTCAATTTCTATACTTTCATCATAAGGTGCTAAATAATCAGGATGCCTCATGATAAAGAATCCATAAGGTTCATCATAAAAGAATATAATTCTTTCGTCCATTCCATCTATTTCAATGCATGATTCGCCATTTCCCTTTTTCCAGAAGTCAGCACCTTCATTAAATATAATTTCTTTCAAGTATTCTAAACTTGGATTTTTTATAGGACTTCCAGTCGGATTATCGTATGTGATAGTTTTCATAGTATTTCTCCCTTCAGTTATTTAACAGCTTTTAAAATAAGTGGTTCTAAGCTGTCTCCACTAAATATCGTAAGTTCATCTACTCCTAAATGCTTCAATAAGGCTGGCATTTCGCCTTTACACATGTTGCATGTTTTTCGGTCTACATACATTATGATTCTTTTAGGCAACTTCCCCAATCTTTCATAAGCTCTTATTAAAGCATGTGATTCAGCATGTGTTAATGATTGTACATGTCCTAAGTGTTTTGGTTCTTTCTTCTTCGGTGGACACCATTTCACCATTTTAAACCATTTCTGCCGAAGTTCTTTTGTTGCTTCATGAGATTCTTTGGTAATAGATGAATTTACACCAAATATAGCATGTCCGCCAACTTCTGTCATTGCAACTGTATCACCTGAATCTTCGGAATAAGGTTGTAATCCTGCTATTTCTCTAAATCTCGCTATTTTAGCACGCTTTTCTAATATAGTTTTAGCCATTTCATCAATAGCTCTTTTTGATGCCGTGGGAAACATTTTTTGTAAAGCTATGTATAGGTTTGCTTTTGCTGCTGCTTGTGCCTCTGTTGCTGCTTTATCTGGCATATAATTCACCAACTTCCTTATTGCTATATTGATACTGCTTACTTCGGTACTGCTGGTAAATCTTTCATATATATTTTATCAAAATGTTACTAATTTTCAATAGTGATTTATAACGTTTAATAAATATGTATGTGTAAATAGTGGTGTAAAAACTTTGTAAGAGAACATTGAATACTTACAATAAGCGTATTTCACGAATTTTGACCCACGGC
Source organism: Bacillota bacterium (assembly GCA_023430975.1). Lineage (GTDB taxonomy): Bacteria > Bacillota > Clostridia > Acetivibrionales > DSM-2933 > Pseudobacteroides. The sequence continues at coordinate 58,932 of JAEYYB010000024.1, forward strand.
TTGACATGCAAGGGGTCACTGGTTCGATTCCAGTAGTGACCATCGTAGTAAAAAGGCTACTTACAAGGATATTTGTAAGTAGCTTTTTTTGTGTTTTGCCCTCAATTTAGAGTTATTCTTTATTTGATTCGTTTTTATAGGTGAACCTTTTCTTAATTAATTAGACAATCAAGAGTACTAAAGGCATAATATTATTTTATAAGAGTATAATTTATTCAGAATCATGTAATTTAAACTTTTTTTGTTATGTGGAAATGCATCAAAAGGATTTATTACAAGAAATCTCGAATATATATAATTAGATTAAACACTTCTGTAAATGGCTATAATGAAAAATAAAATATCGTGAGGGGTGTTATTATGGGTGAAAGTGCTAAGCCTAAAAGTTTTATAGCAACAGCAGGAGGGACATTAATAATATTTAGTATTGTATCAGCTATAGGTGCCCAGCGTATATCATATCTTAACTTTGTTGTACTGATTTTAGGATATTTATTACATCAATTTAGCTACAGAAAAAATAATAAAAGAATTTTGAATAATGTTAAAATAAACATATAATTTGCCGTCGGGATCAAATGTACTTGATTTAAGTACAAAAAGAAATTCGTCCACTTATCCCTAACAACTTGCTTTAAATAAGGTATGCTTGAAATATTACTTACCGTTTTTTTGTGCGTTCACGAGTTAAGTTAACTTAGAAAGCGAAATTATACGGGAAGTTATATTTGGGGCATGCCTGAAATTGATGAAGAATAGGATGATTACAGCTAATTTACGCTGCAAGAAAAATTCCAGGTTTTGTTAATTTATAGAAAAAATGTAGTTTAGCGGGTCGAATCTCCTAATTATTTGTTGAAGTTAATAAGTGTTATTGATATAATTATATAGAATTATATATAGAATTATAAGAAAAACGACAAATCTGTATAGTATAAGCTACTTAATAAAGAGTTTATCATTAATATGATAAATTAATTTCATGTTTTTTCTGATTAATGGATTGTGGGGAGTTTCTAAGAATCGTAATGAATGCTGTTATTTAGTTGATTAATGAGAAATGAGACATTAGATATGCAGTTAGTGAACATATCAGCTGGAGGGAATAGATGAAAATTCTTGCAATAAACGGTAGTCCAAACAGGAACGGTTCTACAGCAAAAATGATTGAGATGGTTTTAGATGTTTGTAAAGAAACAGGTGCAGAATGTGAAAATCTACATTTGGAGGATTATGTTGTAGGGGAGTGTTCTGCCTGTATAAAGCATTTAAAGGACTGCGAGTACTGCCAGGGTCAAGAGGATGACTTTATGCAGTTGAAAGCAAAAATGCTTGATGCAGATGGGATAGTAATCGGCAGTCCCTACTATAGCGGAAAACCTACTATTCAAATAAAAACTTTTATTAACAGAATAGCTTATACCAGTGTAAATAACAGGTTTTTTGAAAGTAAATACATAGTAGGGGTTTCAACCAGTGCTGTCAGCAACAGCAAAAAGATTGCCAAGTTCTGTGCTACCCTAGGTCATAGCAGCTTTATGGGAAACGGTATAGTGTCGGGTTTGCTTTATGAAAGTACTGTTGATAAGGTGGTTATGGGGGACCTGGCAGAAAATGAAGAGCTAAAAGTCAAAGCAAAAGCTGTTGGGTTAAATCTCATCGAAGATATTAAGATGAAAAGGAAGGCAAGGTTTTACAGACTAAAGAGGATAGTTTTTACAAAGTGGATTAAAGTATTATGCATTAAAATTATCAGGTGTTTTGACAAAATAGTTTTAAGGTTTAGGAAATTTGCAGAAGACCAGGGGTGGATCAAAAAAATTAATAAGATTGAGGATTAAGACACAATCAGTATTTAACATGGGATAAGAAAATGCTGGGTGTAATTGCATGTCTTTATTTTGTTGATTTGGAAGCAATTTAATGATAAAATTATATTGTTAGTCTTTTTATCCACATGTAAATTTAATAAATTAATCTAAAGGAGAGGTTATATGAAAAAGATCACTTCTATATTTCTTGTTTTTGCAATTGTATCATTAAGTTTAATTAGTTTTTCGGCAAGTTCCCAAATTACCGTCTTTGTTGATGGGGACAAGCTTGATTTCAAAGATGCTGAACCTTTTATTGAAGGAGGCAGGACGTTGGTTCCATTCCGAGCAATAGCTGAAGCTTTAGGGGCGGAAGTTGGCTGGGATGCCGGTACAAAGACAGTTACAATAATTAAGGGAAATCCTAAAGACACAAGTGCAGTTACTGATGATGTTTATTCATCAAATTCTCTTGATGCTTCAAAGAACATAAAAATAATAATCGGTGAAAAAAATGCCGAAGTAAATGGCAAACAGGTTCAGTTGGATGTTCCTGCCAAGATTGCAACTGGCCGTACATATGTACCTCTTCGTTTTGTGAGTGAAGCTATGGAAATGGGAGTTAATTGGGATGCAAAAACAAAAAAGATTACTATAGATACCCCTGAAATCTATTTAACTCTTGATAAAAATACTGTAGAAGTTGGCGATATTGTCAAAGCTACAGTAAATATAAAAAATTTCTATGGTTTTGCAGGTTTTCAGGTGAACCTCAAATATGATCCCGATGTTCTGCAGCCTATAGATACTGCTACGAATGCAGTTTATACAGAATCATCTCTTGCAGACGAAGGTACACTTCTGAAAGGTAAATTTTCACCGACAGGAATGGCAAAAAACGATTTGAAAGATGGAATTTTATCCTATGGTTCTGCATACATTAATATGGATGCTTATAAAAATAGCGGGAAATCTGAGTCAACAGGTTCAGTAGCTGTATTTAATTTCAAGGTATTAAAGAAGCAGCAAACGACGGTAAGCTTCCAAAACTCTTCAAGTATGGTAAATGCAAAGAATGGGACAATGCTTTTTAACTGGGATGGAATAACTTTGACAAACTATAAAGTTAATGGCACTGTAGATCTAAATAAATAATAAATTTAAAATAAGAGCTGGCAGCGAATTGATATGCTGCCAGCTCTTTTAATGTCCAGGGAGATTATGGCATCTGCTGCTATACTATCTGTAAAATTGCACATTTGAGATACTGGGTTTCAGGAGATGCAAGTAATATTGGATGGTCTTTTGCCTGTGTTCGATATTCAACCAGACGTACCTTTCTTTTTGCATCAATGGCGGAACTGTATATTATATCCATAAATAAATCGGGATCCACATGATGAGAGCAGGAGCAGGTAATCAGGTAGCCTCCGCTTTCAATAATTTTCATAGCCCTTAGGTTTATTTCCTTGTAACCTCTAACAGCACCCTCGACAGCTCCTTTTGTTTTGGTAAATGCAGGAGGGTCCAGAACTATTGTATCGAACCTTTCCTTATTGTCATAAAATTCTCTTAGCTTATCAAATGTGTTTGCAGTCTCAAAACGACAGACACCTTCTAATCCGTTTAGTAAAGCGTTTTGGTATGCAAACTCTGAGGCGTGTTCGGATATGTCTATTCCAAGAACACTTTTTGCATTGTAATAACCTGCATGCAGTGCGAAAGAGCCTGTATGGCAGAAACAGTCCAGAACTTTGGCATCTTTAACAAAGGGCTTTATGGATGCTCTGTTCTCCTTCTGATCTAGGAAAAAACCGGTTTTTTGACCGTTTTCCAAATCAACATTAAACTTAACACCGTTTTCAACCATCAGAACCTTGGTGTTAAATTCTTCAGAGAGATATCCCTTTTTTTGCTCCAGACCTTCCAGTTCTCTTACGGGAACATCATTTCTTTCAAATATTCCGGCTGGTTTTATAATATCATTTAAAATATCTACAATTTGTTCTTTATAGCGGTCAATGCCAAGGGCCAGTGTTTGAACCACAAGGTAGTCGGAAAACTTGTCCACTATTAGAGCTGGCAGAAAATCCGACTCAGCAAACACTACTCTGCAGCTTGATGGATCCGCTACTTTTTTTCTGTATTCCCAGGCATCAGAAATCCTTTTATATAAGAATCCATAATCAATCGGTTCATCTTCATAAGTCAGCATCCTAATTGTGATTTGTGATTTTGGGTTTATAAACCCTTTACCGAGAAATTTATTTTTGCTGCTATAGACATCAACAACATCTCCACCTATAAAATCACCATCAATTTTTTCAATATCACTTTTGAATATCCAGGGGTGTCCATATTCAACCCTTTTTTCTTTTGATTTAACCAAATATGCTTTTGCCATAAATCCTCCATGTATGGTATTTGTTCCATTTTTAATAATTCATTATGATTATAGCATATATATGGGTATATCAAAAAATACATTATTCAAATATGTTATTTACATTATTAGTATTATCCCAAGTAGAATGAGAATTGCACCACCTACTCTTAACAACGTGAGCTGTTCTCCAAGGAATAATGTTGAACAAAGTAGTGTGACTAATGGTGAACTGGACATTATAATAGTAACAAATGAAACTTCGCCCTTTTTTATTGCAGCAAAATAGGCCAAATCACCTACTAAAGTTGCAAGAATAGCTTCAATTCCTATTAGGATCCATGAATTAGGAGAGATGCTTTTTAGTTGAGGTAAAGAACCGCTGCATATAACCCAACTGGATATTAGACCGGCAGCAAATAAAGTCCGAATGGCCAAACCTGCTGTTGGGTTTGTATTGTTAAGGCCAATCTTAGCAAAAATGGGAGCTATACCCCAGCAAACCATTCCGAATAATGCAAGAAAAAAAACAGACATATTTTTTCCCCCCGAGCCTTTTCTTCTCATACTTATATATCCTTTTTATACGTATTCATTGGTACATTGAGAGAATATGATAAAAACATGAGCAATATTCCAGTTCAAGCAAAATGGTAATAAAGGCTCAATGTTTAAAATAAGAATATAAAGATCAGTCAACAATAATATACTTGGGGGATGCTTTTATTATAGATACTAATTTGAAGAGTCTTATCAAAAACAAATCTTTTATCATGATATTATTAGGTCAGGGAATTTCCAATATAGGTGATGCCTTTCAATTCATAGCATCGACTACAATGCTGGTTAAGGTGACAGGTTCGGGACTGTCTGCTATAATTGGAATAATATTATCCCAGCTGCCGTGTCTTTTATTGTCTCCATTTGCAGGGTATCTGGGAGATAAGTTTAAATCAAAATATGTGTGTCTGATTATGGATGCACTTAGGAGTGGTATTGCTCTGCTCTTTATTGGAAATCGCAGCTCAGAAAAATTGTACGCATTACTGCTTGTTTTATCTATTGTGGACATATTTTATAACCCGGCAAAGAGAAAATTGATTATATGTGTTGTAAGGGAAAGGGAGCTGCTTTTTACAAATTCTTTAATAATGGGTATTTCAGGTATAGCATTTCTGATAGGGCCGGTTGCTGCGGGTTTGGCTGTAGTAAAATTAGGTACTGATATAGCTTTTTATGTGAACAGTTTTTCATATGTTTTTTCTGCTCTACTTATATTGTTTATTAAAAATAAGAACATTCATGACAACAATGCAATAAAGCGTGTAAAAACAAATAAACCTGGCGGAGTAATTGCCGATATAAAAAATGGCTTTAAATATTTTAAAAGTGTCCCGCAAATAAAGAATTTAATTTTTTTAAGCACAGTTATCTGTTCAACAGGAGCATCAATAAATATAGCTTTTTTTCCATTTGTTTTTGATACATTAAAGATAACAGAAAGACAATGGGGACTTATGATCTCAATTTTCAATGGCACAAACTTTTTGGCAATGCTTCTTGCATTTTTATTGAATAAGAAGATCGATAAGAGGATGGACATTTATATAATTATTTCTTCAATTGCGATTTCGTGGATATGGTTCTTTTATAGCATTACAGAAAAATTGTATAACATATTGATGCTTCAGTTTTTTGAAGGTACAATTCTTGCATTTTGTAGTATATTGATTGGAACCAGACTCCAGTCGGAGATAAATAAGAATTATATGGCGAGAGTAATGAGTATTGGGGACGTGATAAATAATGCAGGAAGAATTATAGGTGTATTTGTGGCATATCTGCTGCTCGGAAGCTTTGCCGAAAGCTCTGTATTTTTATTAAATGCCATATTATTATTTCTATTTGTTTTCTATAAAGTTATAAAATTTTAATGCAGCATTATTTTCTTAATAGAAAAATACCGCTATATAAGCGGTAAAGGTGAGGTAAACTGCAATAAGCTATAAATTATTTACAGGAAATAAATAATATGTATATAATATCATAAAAAACAAAATAAATCAATAAAAAGTATAATTATGTAAAATCAAGTAGAACATTTTATATGGAGGCTTTTATGTACGAGTATCTTAAATCTCATGAGAAAAAAATCCGGGAACTACTGGAAAATGAAAGTGATAACTGCGATTGGAACACTATAAAACGATACCATCAAAAGCAGATTGAATTTATGCAGCATGAGCGTTTGGTTCATTTGCTGGTAACTTTGTTTTTCGGTTTGTTCCTCATGATTTCTTTCGGTATTACAGTGATGAATCCTCATATTGCATTTCTATTGCTGGACTTATTTCTGATGATACTTTTGGTTCCTTATATAATTCACTATTTTAGGCTTGAAAATGGTGTACAGAGATGGTACAAGCTGTCAAACCAAATAGAAGAAAAATTTAAATAATAATTTCTGTATAATTTTTGTAATATAACCCAATAACAGGCATATATTTATATAGACAAAGTACAAAATAAGCTATAGCTTATATGTAAATTATGTAGGGGGGATTGGGTTTGGAGAAATACAACATTTATCAGAATATAGCTGAAAGAACACAGGGTGACATATATCTGGGAGTAGTAGGACCAGTAAGAACCGGTAAATCTACATTTATTAAAAAGTTTATGGATTTGCTGGTTATACCCAATATAGAGAATTCATACCAAAAGGAAAGGGCGAGGGATGAACTTCCGCAGAGTGCAGCAGGTCGTACAATAATGACCACTGAGCCCAAGTTTGTACCAAACGAAGCCGTTGAAATAGTGGTTGATGAAAATATCCAGCTAAAAGTAAGGCTAATTGATTGTGTTGGATATTTGGTTAAAGGTGCATTAGGATATCTTGAAAACAATGCTCCCCGTATGGTAACAACTCCCTGGTATGATTATCAGATTCCTTTTGGAGAGGCAGCGGAAATAGGCACCAGAAAAGTCATAAACGAACATTCTACAATAGGGATTGTTGTCACTACTGATGGTACTATAACTGATTTGGAAAGAGAGGAGTATGTTGAAACTGAGAAAAGGGTTATAAATGAGCTTAAGGAAATCAATAAGCCATTTGTAATTGTGTTAAACTCAATTAAGCCATATGATTCGGAAACTGTCAGGTTAAAAGAGGAATTGGAAGATAAATATAAAGTGCCCGTTATTAATGTAAACTGTGCACAGCTTCGCATAGAAGATATAAGTGTTATTCTGGATAGGATATTATATGAATTTCCTGTAACAGAGATAGGTGTAAAAATACCGGCCTGGATTGAGACTTTGGAAGAGGGAAACAGAATAAAGGCGGATATGATAAATGCTGTAAAAGAGACTTTTGCGGATGTCAGAAAGATGAGAGAGCTGAAGAATAATATGGCTCTATTCGAAAAATATGAATTTGTAAAAAAAGCTTCCATAGATAAGATCAACCCTGGAGATGGTAGTGTGTTTGTGGATATTTGTGCTGTTGATGGATTGTTCTACAACACACTCAGCGAAGCTTCAGGAATGGAAATTGAAGGAGAACACAAGCTTATCGGAATAATGAGAGAACTTGTTAGAGTAAAGAAAGAATATGACAGACTTGAATATGCTTTGCATGAAGTTAAGGAAAAGGGTTATGGTGTGGTTGCACCAAAGCTTGATGAGCTTTCTCTTGAAGTGCCGGAAATTATAAAGCAAGGCAACCGTTTCGGTGTAAAGCTTAGGGCAAGTGCTCCTTCAGTTCATATGATACGTGCGGATATAGAGACTGAAATTGCTCCGTTGGTAGGAACAGAAAAGCAGTCTGAAGAATTGGTGAATTATTTGCTGCAGGAATTTGAAAGTGATCCTGAAAAACTCTGGGAATCCAATATATTTGGAAAATCACTTCATGAATTGGTTACTGAGGGCCTTAACAATAAGTTGGGTAAGATGCCGGAGGATGCACAATTAAAGCTCCAGGAGACATTGACAAAAATCATTAATGAAGGAAGTGGAGGTCTGATTTGCATCATACTTTAAATTAAGGAATTCCAAGTACATATCAAGTACATATAAGGTAGTGATTTTATGGAGGAAGGATCAAAATTTCATACAGTTCGCGGCTATCAGTTATTAGAGCATAATAAAAAGTTGCTTACTTCTGCCATGGAAGACTATCTTGAAATGATTTACAGGAATGTTATGGTGGATGGCTATATGCGAATAAATGCCCTTGCAGAGCTTCTTAATGTAGCAGCCCCATCAGCGACTAAGGCAGTTCAAAAATTAAGTAAGCTGGGATTGATTGAATATAAAAAGTATGGGATAATTTTCCTAACTGAAAACGGAAAGGAACTCGGAGAATTTTTATTGCACAGGCATACTATTATTGAGGACTTTCTTGATAATCTTGGTGTTAAGGAAGATGTACTTACTGAAACCGAGCTTATTGAACATAATATTTCGTCAACAACCTTGGAGAAATTTAGTAAGTTCAATAAGTTTCTCCAGGATAACCCGGACATTAAGGAAAAATATGAAAAATTCTCTTTGAATTAGGGCGTTTCATAAAAAGGAAACTTATTAACAAGTTTCTTTTTTTATGTAAGGAGAAATTATCAGGGTATTATCAAGTTTAGATTAAGTTCATAAAGTTTTGCAGCAAGTAACATATTTGGCCTTTTGCACATATTGTAGATTAAGTAAACAATATTAGTCTTGACTAAGGGAAGGACTAAAATTTACTTCCGCTTTTGAGTGGGTGTTGACGAGTTAAGTCAACACGTAAGCGAAATCTATAGCGGAAGTTCAATTTAAGTTATTCCCAGGGAATGACTATAATTCTACACATATGGTTAAAGAGGTGTTTAAAATGTATGAAGAAAGCTTTGCCGAGGTGGTTGATGCCAAGCAAAAGCAACTTATTAAAAAAAGTGTCCCAATTACCGGGTTTGGTGCTAAAGCTTTGAATTTAAGATCTATGCTGAAGTTTCTTGGACCTGCGTTTGTAATAAGTGTCGCTTATATAGACCCGGGAAATTTTGCGACAAATATTAGTGGAGGGTCGAAATTCAATTATAACCTTTTATGGGTCATATTATGGAGCAATATTATGGCAATATTTTTGCAGTCATTATCTGCAAAGCTGGGCATTGCCACAGGATACAACCTGCCGCAAATGTGCGGGAGGGTGTTTTCCAGAAAAACAAACTGGTTCCTATGGGTTATGGCAGAACTTGCTGCAATGGCTACCAATCTTGCAGAGTTTATTGGCAGCACTCTTGGTTTTTATCTGCTATTTGATATTCCAATGATTTATGCAGGCTTAATCACAGTAATTCTCACTTTTTTTATCGTCTATATCGGTAAATATGGGCAAAGGATTGTTGAAGTTATTATTTCTTTGTTAGTTGCTGTTATTTGTATAGCATACACTATTGAGATCTTTCTGGCAAAGCCGGAGTGGGATTTAGCGGGACTGCATGTCTTGATGCCATCCCTGCCGAATGGTGAAGCTATACTTATAGCAGTAGGAATGCTTGGTGCAACTGTAATGCCCCATGTCATATACCTTCACTCCCAACTTGTACAGCATAGAAATAAAGATTTAACGGCAGAAGACAGAAAAAGGCATTTTAAAATGGAAAGGTTTGATATAGCAATAGCCATGAATATAGCCTTTATTGTAAACGCTTCAATGGTTATGGTATCTGCTGCTGTATTCTTTAGAAATGGAGTGGTAATAAACTCCATAGAGGAGGCCCATAAATCTCTATATCCTTTGCTCGGTGCTGCTTCAAGCGGTGCGTTCGGGCTTGCATTGATTGCATCAGGCCTATCATCCTCAGCGGTAGGAACCATGGCTGGCCAGACAATTATGCAGGGATTTGTAGGAATTAAAATCAGTGATAATGTAACAAGATTTGTAACTATGCTGCCTGGTATGATAATTATTTTGGTTGGCCTAAATCCCATAAAAGCACTTGTTTTGAGTCAGGTTGTACTTAGCTTTATACTGCCTTTTGCAATAATTCCAATGTTAATTATTACTAAACGTAAGGAACTTATGGGAGATCTTGCAAATAAACCGATAACCAATTATGCGGGATACATAATAACAAGTATTATTGTTGCAGCAAATTTGGTGTTGTTGGTTTCAACTTTTTTGGGCTGGTCATGATTTTCATTCATGTCTTGGTAAAAAGATAGGACCATTAGTAGTGCTAAAGGACCACTCCAGGACCCCGATTATTATAAAAAGAGCACCGAATTAATATAAAAAGTGACTAATTAGGGCTTTTATTTATAAAAGGATCCGGAACTGGAGGGTTTATCATGGGTTTGATGAAGAGTAAAAAGGGATCATCTGTAATTCTGCTGGTTCTCACAATTACAATATTATTAGGAATTACTGCTTGTGTGCTTGATATTGGTGTTGTAGTTCTGGAAAAGGCAAAATTATCGAAAGCTGTTGATGCTGCAACCTTAGCCGCTGCACAGGAGTTGGTCACAGAAAAGACCAATGTACAAAATTTGGCTTATGAATATCTTTATAGAAATAATCAGAACTACATAAATGCATCATGTACTATTGATATTGATTATAGAGGGGTTGAGGTTGCAGCTGCAAAAGATGTGGATTATTATTTTGCAAATATATTCGGTATAAGAAAAAAGAATATAAAAGCCGCTGCAAAGGCAAGAGTTGAAAATATATCTTCATTAAGCGGGATTATACCGATTGCGGTTGTACAGCAAACATTTATCTATGGAAAACGTTATATCCTTAAGGAAGGCGGCGGCGGAGGTACCACAGGAAACTATGCTCCTATTGGATTAGGAGGAACGGGAGCAAATATATATAAGAATAATTTATTAAACGGATATAGCGGAACTATCAGTGTTGGGGATATAATACTAACTGAGACAGGAAATATAGCGGGATCTACTCATACTGCTATAAATTATCTTACTAGCCAGTGTAGTGATACATACTATAATTACAGCCTGAATTGTCCAAGGGTAATCTTCCTTCCGGTTGTTAATACTCTTTCGGTAAACGGAAAGAAGGCAATACAGGTCTTAGGGTTTGCCACATTTTTTCTTGAAGGGGTAACAATTGATTCAAGTACCGGACAAGCTGATGTTATAGGAAGATTCATAACATACTGCATGGATGGAGAGACATCAAGCACTATATCTGACTTTGGTACATATGGCATTAAATTAGTTAAGTAATGATCAAATATATTAAAAGTGTAATAGATTTACCAATTTAATACAGATGAGAAATATTTGTATTGACACTCAAAAGCTACTGATATATTATGAAACAAATAGGAATAGTATTGAATCTAGTGGATTACAAAACTGATAATGAATGGAGCAGCACAATGAATATATATGAAAAACTGGATTTGCTAAAGAATAATCTTAGGAGCATGGAAAGTTTGGCAATTGCTTTTTCTGGAGGTGTAGATTCTACCTTTTTGCTGAAGGTAGCTTTTGAAGTTTTGGGTAGTAATGTGCTTGCAGTTACAGCACGTTCAAGTACATATCCTGAGAGGGAGTTTAACGAAGCCGTGGAATTTGTTAATTCTATTGGAGTAAGGCATATGGTCATAGTGTCGGAAGAACTTGAAGTTGAAGGGTTTGCTGATAATCCCACCAACAGGTGCTATCTTTGTAAATATGAGCTTATGTCCAAAATTAAGGGTATTGCAAAAGACAATAATATAAAGTATATTGCTGAAGGATCGAACTATGATGATCTTAGGGATTATAGACCAGGTTCTGTGGCAGTTTCCGAGCATGGAGTTGTTAGTCCTCTTCGTGAAGCAATGCTTACAAAGGAAGAAATCAGGGTATTATCCAAGGAACTAGGACTGAAAACATGGAATAAACCCTCTTTTGCATGCTTATCCTCAAGATTTCCATATGGTGAAAAGATTACAGTTGAAGGTCTTAAAAAGGTGGATTTGGCAGAGCAATTTTTGATTGATCTAGGGTTTTCCCAGGTCAGAGTGAGATATCATGGAGACATTGCAAGAATAGAGGTTTATGAGGAAGAACTTGAAAAAATAACTGGTACGGAAATAAGACAAAAAATCTATAACAGGTTTAAGGAAATTGGGTTTAAGTATACCGCACTAGATTTGAAGGGATACAGAACCGGAAGTATGAATGAAGGATTAAATCTTACTATATGAAAAGTGAATATCTTTTACATTTGTCTATTGCAAATTCCGTAAAAACCGTTCGTTATTTGCTCTGACAAATGTAAGATCATTAACACTTTTCATATCTATAAACACAAAAGGCCGATCAAGGCCTTTGTCTATTTTGCCCGGAAATTATAGTGCTTGGAATTTTATTAGCAATTATGTAATTTAATTATGTAATTGTTATTGAAATGGAAAACATGGAAAGATTAACTGCTTTTCATTTGAGAAAGGCTGCTGAGAATGAAGGGGCTGCTTTAATTATAAATAAGACTTAGGAAGCTGAAGCTTATTAAGCCTGATGGGCTGTAATTGATTGTGCCAACATGGATCTATGTCTATTGAAATACACAAATGTTGCGTTAAATAATCGGTAAATGAAAAAAATGATGGTAGTATATGTATGGTTAGGAAATCAATCTGTAAAAAATTAAATATATAACAGCTGTAGTATGCATTATTTCAATATAATAGTAGTTGTGTAACGAGGAATTTCTTTTAAAATTTCTTTTTTAATCCATTATTTTTCTTGAATTTGTATATTTCATCTGTTATAATCGTAATATATTGATTACTGAGGGTAGTTTTCTTACAATCAAATTAACAAACCTTGGCGTTATGTCAAAATTCTCGCAGATTGTTTTTAGTATTGAATATTTATAGTCCTTTGTTTGTTAGCTACTACTTAAGTATAAGTATACAAGGGGGAGTATTTTAATGTTAAAAATTATTACAAAAAGGGTCTTGTCTTGCGTGGTTATTCTTTGTTTAGCACTTAGCTCATTATGTGTTACAGCATACTCTGAATCAGAAGAACCGCCAGCACAAGTATCGCAAATTAAGAAAGTCATAACAGCAGCTTTAGCAGTAGATGATGTAGATAAGAGAAAAGATGCAGCTGAATATTTGACTAGTATCGACACTATGACTGTTACTCAAGCACAAGAAAATATCAGAAGTGTAATTGGAATTACCTTATCTGCAAACGACATAAATGTTTTGAAGGAAGCATTTGGGAGCTTGACTTTTGTCCAAAAGTCGGTGATAGGTGCGGTAATTATACAGGGTTATACACTTAAAAATGATGATTTTTCAAAGTTCAGAACTGTAGCTAATAGGATTAATAGTGCCATAACAAATGATAAATCTAATGATGATGGTACAAAGTTTTTTATCACTTTATTGGAGCAATTGGCAATAGAATATAAACTGTCTTCTGTTTATGATTTTAAGGGTGATAAATCTAAAATATATTTTGCAGTTTTAGATACAAATAAAAAGGCAAGTGTTAACGGTTTATTATCTGGTTTATTAAAATTTGTAGAAGAGCGTGAGGACGGGTTAAATAAAGGAAATTTAGATAGTTTCCTAAGTAAGGCTCAGGATATACTTAATGAGCTTAATGTTGGAGATGAAATAAAGGAATTTAAGGCTTTTCTAGAAAGAGAAAATTCACTAATATATGATGAAAAACTATTTGTTCCTGCAAACACTCCAACTCCAACTTCAACACCTACACCTACTACTGGCGGTGGCAACAATGGCGGCGGCAACAATGGCGGCGGTACAGTTGCAACACCGACTGCAACTACAGTTGCAACAGCAACACCTACACCTACAGCTGTAGCTACAGCTACACCAACAAGCAAGCCTACAGCAACACCAACAATAGTTGTAGGTCCAACAACAAAACAAATTACATCATTTAGTTTTAAAGATATCCCAGGCTCAAAGGGTGTTATATTTGAAAGGATACATACAATAATTGTTAAAGTGCCTGAAGGTACTGACCTTAAGAAGCTTGATCCGGTTATTGAGTTCAAGGGAGCATCTATCAAACCTGAGTCCGGAGTTAAGAAGAACTTCAAGAATCCCGTATTCTATACTGTAACAGCTGCTGATAAGTCAAAAATAAAATACGTTGTTATGGTTGAAGCAGTAAAGGATACAGATAAAGATAAGGTTGTTTTAGAGCCAAGTCAGGTTATGCCTGGTTCTGCATATGGACCTTTTGGTGATATATTCGGTCACTGGGCTGAAGAAAGAATTATCAGTATGATTGAAAATGGAGCTATAGCGGGATATCCTGATGGATCAGTTAAACCTGATATCGATATGACCAGAGCAGAAGTTATTACTTCATTGATAAAGGCTATTGGATTGGAGCCTTCTACAAATCCAAAACTTAAATTTGCTGATGTTAAATCCATTCCAGATTGGGCTCAAGGATATATTCAGGTGGCATTGGATAAAGGAATTATTGCTGGATACCCAGACAATACATATAAAGCCAATAACAAAGTAACACGTTCAGAGTTCCTGGTTATGGCAATGAAAGCATTTACGTATCAAGAATCAAAGAATACAACTTTGAAGTTTAAAGATACTAAGGACGTTCCATCCTGGGCAATTGGATATGTTGCCAAAGCTGTTGAAACAACAATTATCGAAGGATATAAAGAAGATAATACTATTAAGCCTAATAAGAAAATTACTAGAGCTGAAGTTATGACTATAATTGATAAATGCATAACTCTTAGTGCAACAAAATGATATTGAAATAAATAATCCAGATTAAAAATATAAGGGACATTTCTTAGCATCGGAGTATTTGGCCAAGCGGATTTGTCCCTTGTATGGTTATAACAAAAGAATAAGGTGATTTAATGATTGATGTTCATTGCCACTTATTATGGGGCATTGATGATGGTCCTAAGACATTGGATGAGTCCGTTCAAGTATGCAGCATGTTAAAAAGCAGAGGGGTCAGAAAAGTAATTGCAACACCCCATTACATAGTAGGGAGTACTTATCAGACAAATGCAGCTTCTGTTACACGTATAGCTCAGCAGCTAAGTGAAGTTTTATTGCAGAAAGTCCCTGAGTTTGAAATTGTACCTGGTATGGAAGTGTTTATGACGCCAGATATAATTGATTTAATAAAGTCCAACGAAATTCTTACTTTGAACGGCACCAGGTATATACTTATTGAGACATCTCTTAATAATATACCCACATATATGGAGGATATTTTTTATAAGCTTCAGCTAGAAGGTTATATTCCAATCTTTGCTCATCCTGAAAGAAATAGAAAGATTAATATGGATTTCACATTAATAGAAAGACTTATATCTAACGGAGTCCTGATTCAGGTTAATCATGACAGTCTAATGGGTAAGTATGGTAAAGATGTGAAAAAATCCACTGAAATTCTTTTAACAAAAGGACTAGCTCATTTTATAGCTACTGATACACATTATGTAAATGAGCGGTTTAAGGGAGTCAATGAACTGTCAAAAACTTTAATAGAATTAATTGGTGAGGAGAACACTGAAAAACTTATTAACGTCAATCCTTCAAGAGTTATAGGAAATCATGAGGTAGAGAATATTGCTCCTACTATGGAAAAGAAATTTTTTTTGAAAAAGTTTCTAAAACTTTAGCTTTAACACTAGCTTTGTAAGTTTTAAAACTATCATTTATTTATGACAATAGTTTGACAAAATGGAAATTTTATTCCATAATTAGAGAGTAATATTTGATATTTTTTTTGCATTCGTGATTTATTATTCATATTTTTTGTTCGTGAGTGTGTTTTAGGTTTTTATTTGACAAAGTGTGTAAGTGCCTTTTTAGGGAGAATTATGATGAAGAAGTTAATTATAATTACATTGGCTATTTTTTTGACTATATCAGTAGGATTTATAGTGCCGATTTTGATGAATAGAGAAGCAAGTATTTCTGAAAATAGTATGTCAAAAGTAAGTGATAACACAAAAAATGATAACGACAGTGATAAGGATAAAGCTACAGATATTCAGGAAGATTCAAGTGTAAGAAATAATACGACAGTATTAAGTAAAGTATTTGAGACTGATAAATTAAATACACCAGCCATCTCCAAAAACTCAACTACTATTACCGATGGCAAAAGTAACAAAATCAATACAGGTGTTTCGGGTGATCCAAAGGCTTCAAGTCAGGTAAGTCCAAACGTTGATAAGAAAGACAAAGAGCCACAGGAGACACCAACTAAAAGCGTAAATAATGACGATGATACCAAGCCGGATAATGATAAATCAGGTGATGTTCAAAATACATCTGAACCAAAAAGTTGGATTGATAAAAAATTGGACGAGTATGAAAGCGACATAGATCCTTCAGATGTGTCTGATATTAAACGTATATACTCAAAGATTGATATTGGTTATGTACAAGGGTTAAGTGAAAATGGTATGACTGATGAGGCAACAAATAAGATTAAGGAATATCTGAGAAAAACACTGGGCTCTGATTATGAAAGGGCAAAGGAGTTATTCTATACATACAGCTATTTATTATAGTTCATAAAGTTTTTTAAATATTTTAGCAACTGCCCGTTTTAAAACTGCAAAATTTCTAGGAGGTAATAATTATGTAAAAATATAGCGGACAAATATATTTAATAGTGTTAAATTTGGTAGGCAGCAATGATCTTATATTTTTTAAATTTAAATTTCTAGAATGGAAGAAGGAGAACTATAAATGCAGGATAAAGATTTTGTAGAGGTAGACATTAGAGAGCTAATACTTATTCTATTGAGAAAATGGTACATATTATTAATCTGCCTCATTGTTGCAGCAGGTGCGGCGTATACAGTTACAGTATTTTACCTAAAGCCTGTTTATAGAGCAGAAACAACTCTGTTTCTTGGTAAGGAGAAGGATAAGATAGGTGCATTGAGTTTGTTGGATTTACAGATAAATAGTCAGCTTGTTGTAGATTATAGGGAGATTTTAAAGTCCAGACTGGTTGCTGAAAAAATTCAATCCAAATTAGGCGTAGATGCCAAAGCATTTCAGGATAGTGTTGATGTTACGACTATAAAGGACTCAAGGATATTTAAGATAAGTTATGATGACAATGATCCTAAGTTGGCAGCCAAGGTTGTAAATGAACTCGGGACTATTATAATGCAACTTGCTTCAGATATTATAGAAGTAAAGAATGTTAAGGTTATTGATACGGCAAAAGAGCCTAAAGATCCAATTAAGCCAAACAAGAAAACCAATGTAGGTTTAGCAGGTTTCCTGGGAATTCTACTTGGAGTATCACTTATATACTTGTTGGAATTTATTGACCATACATTTAAAAAGCCAGAGGATGTTGAACATCATTTGGGATTGAATGTAATTGGTACTGTGCCAGCTTTTGAAGGTGGTAAAAGGGGAAATAAGAAGGCTAAGGATGAGAAAGAGCTTGAGGAAGAGTACCTTAAAAACCTCATTACTGCAAACGATCCTAAGGCAGCAGCATCTGAAGCTTACAGAGAATTGCGTACAAATCTTCAGTACAAGAGTGTTGATAAGGACATGAAGGTTATTTTGCTTACAAGTCCTTCATTAGGTGACGGTAAAACTGTAACAACTGTTAATCTGGCTATAACTTTAGCTCAATCAGGAAAAAAGGTTCTTGTTATAGATGCGGATTTGAGAAAGCCAAAGGTACACCATTATTTTGGAGTCAAAAACAATGAGGGATTGACTAATATTTTAGCTACTGAAAAAGAATTAAAGAAGTCAATAATTCAGAATAAGGAAGGTATCGACAATTTATTTATAATACCTAGCGGACCTATACCACCAAATCCTTCTGAAATATTAAGCTCAGACAAGATGCGACAATTGGTTGAGAGACTAAAGAGTGAATATGATGTTATTTTTATAGACACGCCACCAGTAGGACAAGTAACCGATGCTGCAATATTAACAGGTATAGCAGATGGTTCAATCGTAGTTGTTGCAGGTGGCCAGACAAGAATTGATATGGCAAAGAGAGCTAAAAAAGCTTTGGCATCTATTAATGCAAATATTATAGGAATTGTTATGACAAAAATAGACAGTAGATCTTCGTATTATTACTATTACAAATATGAATAAAAATTGGAAAAGTAAAAAAAAAGCATTTTCAAAGGGATAATAATGTGATAAAATGTAAAAACAGTAATTAATGCTTATCAGGTATCTTAATATTTTATTCTTTTTGATAATAAGAACTGTTTTATATTTATTTCATCTAATTTCTTTAATAAAAAAATTATAAAGATATAAGAGTTTGATCAATTGAAGTAATATTATCTTAAATGAGCAGCGATGTTTATTCGAAGTAGTCTCAGTTATATTGTTACAAAGTTATATTGTTACAAGTATTGTATTATTTCATTATTAAGCTATTTAAATTTATTGGAGTGTCCAATAGGTCTCCAACACTTATTTAATATGTATTTTATTTTTATTTATCAGCTATTATTGACTGATATAAGGGGGTAGAGGGTTGTGCATAGAGCAAACATTTTTTCGGCAAGTCACATAATTCAAGCGTTTGTTGATATCATTGTAATTACTTTGACATTTATTATTTCTTATCTTATTACAAAACAGTATACTGTTCTCCTTGGAATAAAGGAATATTTTTGGATTCTTATTGTATACATACCTGTATGGTTGTTTTTGATGGGAAATTCAAGTATATATGAGAAAATTGTTTTTTTCAACTATGACAAGATATTAAGAGTTGTACTATTATCGGCAATAATATCGGACCTTTTTTTGGCAGCTATGATGTTTTTTATAAAGGAAACTCTATTTAGCAGAGGGTTATATGCAGTATTTTGTATAATTATAGTTCTCACTCTTCTCATAGAAAAATTCCTGTATAAGTATGCTGCAATGGAAAAGCATATGAGTCTTCAACGTGTATCAAGGGTTATTATAGTAGGAACCCCTAGAGGTGCTAAAAAGTTTACTGAATATGTTGAAAGAAACAAGATAAGCGTAAACATACTGGGATATGTTAAGGCTAAAAACAAACCCCTTAAAGGCCATACTGAGCTTGGGGTTATAGATGAACTTGAAGCAATCATTAAGGATAATGCTGTTGATGAAGTTATATTTGCACTTCCTAAAGATTACCTGGGAGAAGTGGAAAAGTACGTTCTGATGTGTGAAGAAATGGGTCTGACAGTTAGAATGATATTGGATCTATACGATTTGAAAATCGCAAAAACTTATATAAGCAACGTTGGAACACTTCCAATGCTCACGTTTGATACGGTATCCCTTAATCAAGCACAGCTTTTTTTAAAAAGGTTAATG
This sequence comes from Bacillota bacterium, assembly GCA_023430975.1. Taxonomy (GTDB): domain Bacteria; phylum Bacillota; class Clostridia; order Acetivibrionales; family DSM-2933; genus Pseudobacteroides. The sequence continues at coordinate 78,488 of JAEYYB010000024.1, forward strand.
GATATTGTGGGAGCTTCAATAGGAATATTGCTTACAAGTATAGTTGCATTGTTTACTGTTGCAGCTATAAAGCTTGAGTCTCCAGGACCTGCTATTTTTGCACAGAATAGGGTTGGACTTAATGGAAGGACGTTTAAGCTTTATAAATTCAGGTCCATGTGTTTGGATGCTGAAGCAAGAAAAGAAGAGTTACAGAAGTTTAATCAGGTTGAAGGCGGATTGATGTTTAAAGTGAAAAATGACCCGAGAATCACAAAGGTTGGCGGGTTCATTAGAAAAACAAGTATAGATGAGTTGCCCCAATTTTTTAATGTATTAAAGGGGGAAATGAGTCTTGTTGGGACAAGACCACCTACAATTGATGAGGTCAGCAAATATGAGAATTATCAGCGCAGAAGAATCAGTATTAAACCAGGTATGACAGGAATGTGGCAGGTATCCGGACGAAGCAGTATAATGGATTTTGATGAAGTTGTAAGGCTTGATACCAAGTACATAGATGAGTGGTCTATTCTTCTGGACATAAAAATTATATTAAAAACAGTATTTGTAGTTTTTAAAAAGCGAGGAGCTTACTAATGTTTAAGATAAAACACTTTTAAATAGAGTGTTTTATCTTTATTATCGTTGATACATTATATGATTTCATTATTATTTTAAATATATAGTGAAAAGTGTTATAATATAAAAGGTTATTATTATGTTACAATTTTATGAAATGTATATGGGGAGGTAGCTATTGTGCGAAATTTATTTGAAAGGATCAGGGACAGAGAAGAAAAGATTTCCGTTGTAGGGTTAGGATACGTTGGACTGCCTTTAGCAGTCTCATTATCTGAGAAGGCTGATGTAATTGGTTTTGATATAAGTGAAAATAAGGTTGAATCATATAAACAAGGAGTAGATGTCACTAAAGAGGTAGGAAGCGAGAAGCTCAAAAGCACAAAAGTCCAATTTACATGTGATGAAGAGGATTTAAAGAAATCTCGTTTTATAATAGTTGCTGTGCCTACACCAATTGCGAAAGACAAAACTCCAGACTTGTATCCTGTTCGAAGTGCAAGTGAGACAGTTGGCAGAAATCTTCTTAAAGGATCAATTGTGGTTTATGAGTCTACGGTTTATCCTGGCGTAACTGAAGATGTTTGTGTTCCTATACTGGAAAAATACTCAGGCCTTAAGTGTGGAATAGACTTTAAAGTTGGTTATTCACCTGAGAGGATAAATCCTGGAGATAAGGTCCATACCGTAGAAAACATCACCAAAATAGTTTCCGGAATGGATGAAGAATCTTTACAGATTATTGCAAATGTATATGAACTTATCATTAAGGCTGGTGTTTATAGGGCTGAGAGCATAAAAGTTGCTGAAGCAGCCAAGGTTATAGAAAATACTCAAAGAGACATCAATATAGCATTTATGAATGAGTTATCAGTAGTTTTTAATAAAATGGGCATAGATACTTTATCTGTATTAAAGGCAGCTGGGACCAAGTGGAATTTTCTAAAGTTTTTCCCCGGTCTGGTTGGTGGTCATTGTATAGGTGTAGATCCATATTATTTGACATATAAATCAGAGGAATTGGGTTATCATCCTCAGGTTATTTTAGCGGGACGAAGAATTAATGACGGTATGGGTAAATACATTGCTGAGAACACAGTTAAGCTTTTAATAAAGAATGATGTCCAGATAAAGGGCAGCAAGGTACTTGTAATGGGAATAACATTTAAGGAAAATGTACCTGACGTAAGAAATTCAAAGGTTATCGATATTGTAAACGAGCTTAAGGAATACGGTATTGGTGTTTTTGTCACTGATTCAAATGCTGATGCCGCAGAAGTAAAGCATGAATACGGCATAGATTTGATTAACTTAAATGATAATGAATTATACGATGCTGTAGTTGTAGCGGTAAACCATGATGAATATAGCTCTTTAACCCTAAATGATATAAAAAAGCTGTACAGGAATGATAAATATATCCTTGTTGATGTTAAAGGTTTATATGATAAGGAAGAAGCAGAAAGATCAACATTTAGCTATTGGAGGTTGTAAGAATAATGAGCTTTAATAATATATCTTTTCCAGAGGGCAGTCTGTTCCTTGTAACTGGAGGTGCCGGCTTTATTGGTTCAAATATATCGGAAGCACTTCTACAAATGGGTTATAGGGTACGAGTTTTAGATAATTTTTCAACAGGAAAACGAGAAAATATTGTAAATATGCAGAATAGCAATAATTTTCAACTGATCGAAGGGGATATAAGGGACCTTGAAGCATGTAATGAAGCGTGTAAAAATGTAGATTATGTCCTTCATCAAGCTGCACTAGGTTCAGTGCCAAGATCCATAGATGATCCAAGGACATCTAATGATGTAAATATAACAGGTATGTTAAACATGATGATTGCTGCAAGGGACAATTCGGTAAAAAGATTTGTTTATGCATCATCTTCATCAGTGTATGGTGATGAGGTTAATTTACCCAAAGTTGAAGATAAGGTAGGAAAACCGTTGTCTCCTTATGCTATTACAAAGAAGGTAAATGAACTGTATGCCAAAAACTTTTTTGAACTATATGGACTTCAAACTGTTGGGCTCCGTTACTTCAACGTATTTGGAAGAAGGCAGGATGCCAACTCGGTTTATGCAGCTGTAATACCATTGTTTGTAAAAGCACTCATAAATAATGAGGCACCAAGGATTAATGGTGATGGTAAGCAATCAAGAGACTTTACTTATATTGACAATGTAGTTCAGGCTAATTTGAAAGCATGTCTTGCAAATGATAAAGCATGCGGTGATGTTTTCAATGTTGCAAACGGCGGCAGGGTATACCTCATTGATTTGTATAATAGTATATGCAAACTTCTTGATAAGGACATTGAACCCAATTATGGTCCTGATAGAAAAGGCGATATCAAGCACTCAAATGCTGACATTAAGAAGGCACAAGAATACTTGGGATATAGTCCTGAAATTAGTGTTGATGATGGATTGAAAAAATGCATTGATTGGTACAAAAAGAATTTATAATATCCAAATTATGATTTATAAGACCTGTAAATAAAAGATGTTTTATTTACAGGTCTTTAGTCATGATTGAAATATTACTAACCGTTTTGAGCGTGTGTTCACGAGTTAAGTTAACACGTAAGCCAAATTATACGGTATGTTACATTTTCAACATGCCTTATTTTATTTTTTTATAGTAAGTTTAGCTGTTTTTGCACGAGCTATCCATTCTACATTATATCCTAGATTCTCGGTGATAAATCTAAGGGGCAACATTGTCCTGCCGGGGCTAACAATTATTGGATAAACACTAGTGTCATTTTCGTCAATTTTAATCGTTTTTCCATTTAGTGTAGCTGTGTTTTTGCCAATCCAAAGCTTTAATTCTTTATTTCCGCTTTTTATCACAACACTTTTTTGAGCCTTTATCCATCTAACGCTTGCACCTGTTGCTTCAGAGAGATACCTTATTGGTATAAGCATTCTATTGTGGTATATAATAGGGAAGGCATCCATTTTATACTCCTCATCATCTAAATGGCACAGGTTGCTATTTAGTGTAAAAGATATAACCTTATGTAAAAAAGTTGAGTCAGGAGCATTATTAGCTTCTTCTTCAGTTTTTGACGGCACAATAGGTATTTCTGATGGAGCATAAAGTATTACTGATGGAGTACTAGTTGGTGTTAATAATGTTGGTTGACCTGCCGGTATGAAAACAGCTGTGGAAGGAGTTGACGTTCCATTAGTTGTTAATGTACCGGTTGAAGTAGCAGTTTTAGTCGGAGTAGTTCTGGAAGTTGGGGTAATTGTATTAATATTTGTTGGCGTAACTGTAGGTGTATTTATAGCAGGTGTATTTGTTTTAGTACTGCTGGGTGTAAAAAAAAATATCGGTGTTATAGTAGAAGTTACACTACTATTAGTTACATTAACAGTACTTATGGTATACCGCCCATCACTTCGTTTGCCTTCAATTGCCAATTGTATTCCAGGACTCATTGTTTCAGGATCAAGGATGGAAACACATAATTTATACTGACCTGCAGGCAAGCTTGAAGGGACCTGAATGCTCGGAGTAAAACTTGAAGGTCCTCCTGGTAAAATGGTAGTTATATCATCATCTGTAACACTTTTTGCCACAATTTTTCCTGAAGAGTCTGCCAACGAAAGCTCAATAGGCCATTTGAAATAAAACGGTGCAACGCCTTTATTATACCAATCCATATTAATATCAAGAGTACTTCCTGCCTTAACTGTGTTTGCATGGGTAACTGATTGTATTATAAACCTGTACCCCATTGTTTTCATCATTTTATCTATGTTGGGCTGTAGCTTATCACCTACTTCAACATGTACAGGACAACATGTGCCGAGCCATGAAACATGAGTTTCTCTTGCTTGACGAAGGGTTTCATCTATAGCTGAATCTTCCAGAAACTGAAGACCGGGATAATAACCGAACTCTCCGCCTGAAGGAGCATTGAGCCAAAAGTCAGGCATATCGGGATGGGTATAACCAGGGTTGTAAGAATCGGTATGGCCTTTGTATATCCAATCAAGAAACCATCTTTGGGTTTGATCATAACTTCCAAAACAGTTATTGAAAAGCCCGAATTTGTTATCTTTTCCTACCTGGCTTGGATAACGCATTGCGAGGAATTTATTATCAAAGTAATCAGCATAGTGCTGAGCATATTGATCGGAATACTTGATGGGAGGGAATATGCCTGCAGGGTTTCCATCAGGACTAATATATGTAGTATGCCACTCTCCCCAGTGTCCGCAGCTTCCTATCAATATCATGAAAATTCTGGAATCATTATCGTATTTTTTAGCAAGTGCTTGTATTAAATTTTTATGGTTTTGTATAAGAACTGGATTTTTATAATTAGGGCTAAAACCCATTTTTGTATTTTCATTATTATAGTTATACCATGTGCCGTCACCATTAATTTCATTGAAAAGCCAGTCGGGAATATCTCTATGCTTTACATTGTCAGGATAGTCCATATTAAGTTGTAAAATAATCTTAACCCCTTTTGACTTCCAATATTCGAAATTATTTTTCTTTTCTATGTAGGCAAAATCATAGGAACCTTTTTTTGGTTCCAACTCTTTCCATGTGACCGATGCATAAACAAGCTTATAAGGCTGTTCGGCATAGTTGGTTGCTGTATGTGCCCAAGGTACCCAACCCATAAAGGGATTATATAAAACTGAATCAATTTCTTTGGGAGTAGATGTCTTGAGGTCTGGAGAATTGTCCGGTGTATCACCTGAAGTGTTGCTTTTATAGGTACAGGAATTAGTAATTAGCAATATAGCAATAATAAAAGTTGTAATTATAATATTGCTTTTCCAAGTAATTTTCATATCATTCTCCCCTTATAAATTCATATCAAGACACGAAACACTAGAGTGTCTGGTAATTTCCATTTGTATATTTTTATTATATTATAATAAACTTTCAACTTCAATTCTTTTATATGTGTAATATTGCAATACGTAAATTTTTAATGTAAAATAATAACGAGGAATTTACAATAATTTTTTATTTTTTTATAGGGGAATGAGTAGTTCAATTTTTTAGTAACATATAGATTTTTAGTAACATATATATTAAAAGTGTTAATAATCTTACATTTGGCGGAGCAAATAACGACGGGTTCAACGGGATTTGCTTAAGACAAATGTAATAGATTTATCGCTTTTGGTATAGATTGGAAGATTAATTGAATTTCATTTTTTAGGTAAGTTAATGTGCAAAATTAATGACGTTACTCTAATTTCTATAGTCATTCCTTTAAATCCTGACAAACAAAAAAATATCTGATCATTATTGTAATTTTTGCAACAGTTGTATAGAAACACATTCGATGTATTCGTTTTAATATATTTATTATTTCAGTGTTTTATTGGGAAATAGTAAAGTTTGGGTAAGGGGCTTTTAAATGAAGAATATATTATTGGTTCCAGGGTTTGTTGTTGATACTTACAGCCAGATTGAGGCATCTTTTATAGAACTTTCCTCTTGCAAGGATGATAATATCAGGTTTATTTGGCTGGTACCGCATATGGATTCAAAGTATAACCACTATGCAAATGTGTCAGGCGGGGAATGCCTTAGTGAACCTTTATACGTAAAGTTTCTGAGAGAAAAGGGTGTGGAGTTTTATAAAGGTAATATATCAAAATATAATATGCTATCAAATTTTATTTTGTTTTACCGGGTTTTTAAAAAGTACAATATTGATATAGTTTACACACACTTTGGTTTTGAAAGATATTATTCTGCTCTGTATGCCTTTATATTTGGCAAAAAAGCTGTACTAAATGAACATTGGCATTCTCTGGGGACTCGTTATACAGCTTTAAAGAAGATATTTTATAAACTGTTTATAGATTACTACATATCAGTATCAGATTTTATAACGTCCACGTTACCTAAAAACGGCAACATTATAACAGTAAAAAACGGTTTGCAATTAAGTGAACCAAAAGATATTAAATATGAAGAAAAGCTAAAAATCAAGACAACACTGGGGCTTGCTTCAGATAAAATAATAATCCTGATGGTTGCTTCTTTTACAGACATTAAGAGGCATGATCTTGCTTTAAAGATATTAAGTGATGTGGTTAAAGAAAGGAAAGACATCCAGTTTGTATTCTTGGGGCAAGGAGAGCTTTATAATGCCGTAAAAAGTTCAATCATAAAGGAAGGGTTAGCGGATTACGTTGTTATGCCTGGGCATGTAAATAATATTGGAGATTATTATTCCATATCAGATATATGCATGTTGACATCAATCGGTGAAGCGTTCGGCTACACCATATTGGAGGCATTTAACTATTCTCTGCCTTTTATTGCATATTCGTCTGGAGGGCCGGCAGAAATTATTAAGGATGGATTTAACGGTTATCTTGTTAAGCCTGCAAATACTGATGATTTTGCTGATAAGATACTGGAACTTGTCCAAAATGATGAAAAGAGAAAAATATTAGGCAGTAATGCTTATATAACACTTAAAAAAGAGTTTTCAAGGGATGTATGGATACATAACATAAAAGATGCTTTTTACAATATCCTTAAGATCGAAGCACCGAAGAAAGAGGAAAATAGATGCTGCAGATAAAAAGTACAAATAAAGCCATTGTTTTTTCAATGTGCTTGAGTTTAATAGCAAAAATAATGACATTGCTTCAATCACAAGTTATATCAATCTCCTTTGGAATGCAAAGAAGTACCGATATATTGTTTAGTGTTTTATCCATGATAATGATTGTGACATCATTTGTGAACACAATCAATCAGTCTGTTATGGTACCCTCCATTATAGATGTAAGGAACAGCAGATCAGAGGATGAATCAAAGAAATTTATTTCATATATATATCTGGTGTATTTTATTGCAGCTGCTGCCATAGTATCAATATTGTTCCTGTTTCCTGTACAGTTATTTGATACTGCATTACAATATTCAACAGAAGAAATTAAAAGCAACATAAACATAATTCGTTTCATAATCCCAACATTTTTGTTAATCATAATCAATCAGTACGTTTTGGATGTTTTTACATCATACAGGTATTTTACACTGCCCATGCTTTTAGACATGCTTAAAAATATATTAATAATTGCTTTTGTGCTGGTTTTTAAGGATAAGCTTTCTGTTTTAAGTTTGGCTATCGGCGTATTTATTGGAAATTTGACACAGTTTGTTATTGTCAATTTTCTTTTGTTTTTTAAGTTAAAGTGCCGTCTTTCCTTAAAGCATTTCAAGCTGGAAAAAAAGGCGAAAACAAACATAAGGTATGTTGTATTTGGGCAGGTAACCAAAATTGCAAATGACTATATTGTAATTTTTCTTTTATCAGGTTTTGCCGCAGGGATTTATACAGCTATGGACTATGGGCAAAGAATAAATACCGTAGTAGCTTCAGTTCTTATCGGACAGATATCAACAGTAATAGGCCTTAATTTTATTGATATGTATACCAAAAAGAAATTTGAGGAATTAAATGCAGAGTTTATTAAGTACTTTAAGTTATGTCTGTTTTTCCTTTTGCCCTTTTGTTTTATAATGTTTTTGAATGCTGAATACATAATTTCCATATTATTTGGCTGGGGAAAGATGACGGAGAATGATGTTAAAGTAACCGGAAGTTTCTTCAGGTTATTCATTTTAAATCTTCCTGCACTCTTTGTTGATTCAATGATTGTAAGGCTTATAATTGCCAAACAGATACAGAAAATAAGCTTCATATGGAGTGTCTTTTCCAATATTTTGACACTTTCGATAATGTTTGTTTTAGTAAATACAATGGGGTATATTGGATACCCTTTAAGCGTTGTGATAAGTAATATCATTTATATGCTGCTGTTTTTATCATTTCTTGTAAGAAAGCAGTTTGAGTTTATAGACCTAAAAGCAATTTTCAGATTTATTTTTCAAAATGCATTATTTAATGTAATTATTACTGTCGTGATATGGTATACGATAAAAAACATGTTTGTCGCTGACAGTCTTGTTGGCAGATTTGGGGCTGTAGCGTGTATCAGCATTGTGTATGTGGTTGTTTATATTGCTGCAAGCTTTTTTATAAAGGATAGTAGAGAGATAGAAACAAAAATATTCAGGTTTATTAAAAGTAATTTTAATAAGATTATATTTAAAAAAGTATAGTTATTGGAGTTGGAAAAAATGTTTTCTGGAACCAGAAAAATAAAAATTTGTTTTATGCTTCACGGTGCCTATCCCTTATTTAATCCTAATTGTAAAGGGGTTTTCGGAGGTGCTGAAGTAAATCTTTTTTATCTTGCAAAGTACCTTTCAAAGAAAGGTTTGTATGATATTGAGTTTTATGTTGGTGATTATGGGCAAAATGACGAGGAGTACTATGACGGTATAGCTGTTAGAAAAATCAAATATACAAATATGGATAAGTATAATGCTATATATTATAAGCTGGCCAAAAAACTACACCTCATAAAGACTCTCATTTTCAATAAAAGTGATGTTATTATTAATTCAACATCGGGGGTACTTATTGGAATGATTGTATTATTCTCCAAATTCATAAAGAGGAAAAAGGTTATTTTCAGGATTTCAAGCGATTCAAATATTGATATGAAGCAGACGAGAGCAAAAGGCCTTAAATTTTATTTCTTATACAGACTTGGACTTTTTAATTCTGATGCTATTGTAAGCCAAACAGAAAAGCAAAAAAGCGAGCTCAAAAAAACGCTTGGGCTTGATAGTACGATAATTAAAAACGGATTTTTCATAGATAACAATATCGATATAACAAATAAAAAACATATACTTTGGGTATCACGGGCTGTAGATATGAAAAGGCCTGAACTTTTCATAAGATTGGCTGAAGAATGTCCCGAAGAACAGTTCGTAATAATTATTCCCGGGGATGCACCTGTAAAGTATAGGGCTAGGGAACAGGCATCAAAGCTTAAGAATGTAAATTTTCTGGATTATGTCGAGTTTTTTCAGATACAAAAGTACTTTGATGAAGCTAAGCTTTTTGTTAATACATCTGAGTTTGAAGGATTTCCAAACAGCTTTATTCAGGCATGTTTAGGGAAAACACCCATATTATCCTTTAATGTAAACCCTGATGAGTTCATCACTAAAAACAATATCGGGTTTTGCTGTAATGATGATTTCGAATTGGCATTAAAGTTTATTAAAGATCTCGATGCTGAAAAGATAAAGGTTTATGGCAACAACGGTATTATATATATACAAGAGAATCATGACATAGAAAAGAATGCTTTAAAGTATGAAGAGATAATAAAAAAGCTGCTAAAATAGCAGATATAAAATATATTTATCTATATTGGAAGTGTTAATAATCTTACATTTATCACTTTTAATATAACATGAGATGGGGAGTATGAAAATGGTGGTTTTAAAGAAAAGAAAACTGTTCTTAAAGCTTGAAGAAGTATACTATGCACAAGATTATACAAGTTATATGACTGATGCGGATATCATACTATTTTACCAATCGGTTAAACGTTACGAACCTTGCAAATTAAAGAATACCTTGCATATAGATTTATCCAAGGATGAGGATACCCTTTATTCTGAGATTCATGAACATACTAAGCGTGAGTTGACAAAAGCAAGGAATTATAATTTTAAATATATTTTTAATGAGAATCCTACTATGGAAGAGTTGAAGGAATTTTCCGAGTTCTATAACTCTTTTGCTAATACTAAAGGCATACAAGAAATTGACCCGGAAAGCTACAGATCTCTATTGGATAAAAAATCATTCATAATAACACAAATGCTTGACGAGAGTGGAAATACATGCTGCTACCATTCTTACATCATTGATGGACACAGGGCGAGGACACAGCATTCATGCTCGCAGTTTAGAAGTACTGAAGATAAGGGATACCGGTCTTTGGTAAGCAGGGCAAATAGGATGCTTCACTGGAAGGATCTTTTGGAGTTTAAGAATAGAGGATATTCCATTTATGATTTTGGCGGACTGGCATTAAAAGATGATCCGGTACTTGCAAATATAGATAGGTTTAAGAAGAGTTTCGGCGGAACTATCGTACAGGAATATGAGTTTTACCAGCCAAGGACATTGCTTGGAAAAATACTGCTTTTCATTACAAAAAGAGAATTTAGTTAAGGAATGACTAGAACATTACTTGAGATTTTGAGCGGAAGTTATATTTGAATCATTCCCAAAGGATTTGAGGTGTAAGGGGATATGGCCGCAAAATACATATACAGGATGGATGACATTACTCCCACGATGAACTGGAAAAGGTTCTGGCAGTATATAAATCTTTTTAAAAAATATAATGTTAGGCCTCTATTAGGTGTGGTGCCGGACAATAGGGACCCCAAATTGATGCTGGAAGAAAGTAATCCTGATTTCTGGGAAATACTAAGAATGCTTCAATCTGAGGGGAGTGTTGAAATTTGCCAGCATGGTTTTCAACATAAATATGTCACTTCCGAAGGCGGATTATTAGGGCCCAAATTTGGATTTAAGGCACAGTCGGAGTTTGCAGGTCTATCATATGATGAGCAATACAATAAAATAAAAGCAGGCAAAGATATTTTGGAGGGACAAGGAATATATACCGACACGTGGATGGCACCTTCCCATTCATTTGATGCTAATACATTGAAAGCACTATCCAATCTTGGTTTTAAAGCTATAACCGATGGAATTGCATTATACCCATATAAACATAATAATATGGTTTTTGTACCACAGCAATTCTGGGAGCCAAATAAGATTTTGACAGGTATTGTGACTGTATGCCTTCATACAGATACTGTTAGGGAGTCATTATATGAAAAGATAGAAACTCACTTAAAATCAGGTGCACAGTTTATATCATTCAGTGATGCAGTAAAATACAGTGAAACCGTATCAGGGTTATTAATTAATAAAATATTTTGTTGCTACTTTTTACTTAGGCTTAGATTCAATGAGAATGAAATTGTTAAAAGGCTTAAAAGAGGGATTAAAAGAATTATTGGAAAGCAATAACGGTATGGTTGGGGGAAAATAAAATGTCTGTTTTAAAGAGAGAAGAAAAAATAAAGATTTGTTTTGTTTCCACATCTGCCTATCCGCTTTTTAATAAGAATAGCAATGCTTTCTTTGGTGGTGCAGAGGTAAACATGTATTACCTGGCCAAAAAAATAGCCGAAGATCCTGAGTTTGATGTGACAGTATGCGTTGGAGATTACAATCAGGAACCATTGGAATTATATGATGGGGTGAAAGTGAGGAAGCTAAAATACCAGCCAATGCTTTTTGGTGCCAATAATAAAAAATACGAGACAATTCCATATAAGATTTTAAGGCAGATTTTACTCATAAAAGAACTGGCATTTAGGGACTATGATGTATATATAAACACCTGCGGCGGGGGGATGATAACCCAACTGGTATTGCTGGGAAAATTATTGAGAAGAAAAAAAGTTATATTCAGAATGGCCAGCGATTCAGATGCACAATGTTCCAAGTTTAACGGAAAGTTTGGCAGGATTAAATCATGGATATACAGAAAATCTTTAAAGAGCACAAGCCTTGTTGTTGCCCAGACAGAGAGACAACAGAAGATGCTCGATGAAAATATAAATGTTCCAAGCGTTGTAATAAGTAATGGTTTTTTTATAAAGGACCAAGACGATACAAAGAAAAAAGCATTCATGTTATGGGTTTCTAGATCTGATGAAAACAAACGGCCGGAGTTGTTTTTAGAGTTGGCGGCAAGACTGCCTGATGAGAAGTTCGTGATAATTATACCTGGAGATAATACGACAAAAACAAAGGCAGTTAGTGAAGCTAAAAAGCTTAAAAATGTTGAGCTATTGGATTTTGTACCTTTTTCTCAAATTCAAGATTATTATGAAAAAGCAAAGGTGTTTGTAAATACATCGGTCTATGAAGGGTTCCCCAATTCATTTATCCAATCCTTCCTTGCGGGAACACCAATACTATCGTTTAATGTAAATCCGGACGAAATCATTACAAAATATGATTTGGGTTATTTATGTAACAACAATATTGAGGATGCGGTTGATTTTATAAGAGGTCTGGACGAAAAAAGGATCCGGTGTTTGGGTGAAAACTGTTTGGATTATGTAAGAAAAAAGCATGATATAATAAAAAGTGCCGATAAATATAAGGAAAATATGAAAAGGCTATTGAAATGTTAAAATAAAAATAAAAATAAAATAAAAACAATATAAAAATAGACGAAAGTGGTCAGAGGTATCGTGGGACTAAATAAATTTAAATCATTTCTCGGAAAAACAAATAGAGCAGATTTATTCAAGCTCATAATAACCATATTGATGGTAGCGATTATTACGATGGTGGATATTATTAATCCCATTGCCGGCATGATTATGGTAATAGGGTGTGTTATTCTATTGGTAATAATTAAAGAGCCTGTCTATGGAGTTATAGTTCTTATTTTGATGATTCCTTTTGTAGGACTCCCAAGTTTGAATATACAGCTAGGAGGAATACCGGGTTTTAAGCCCCAGAACATAATTTCCATATTGGTATTGATTTTGTTTATAACAAGCAGAAAGCCGGAACCTATAGGAAATTTGGAAAAGTCATTTTGCATAATAGTATTTGCGATACTTGTGCTTAGCAACCTGAGGACCCTTGCATTCCTTGACAATTTTAATGCCTTTGCTATTGAGAGCCTGGATACAGTTAGATATCTATTGTCATACCTTTTAAAGCCTGCATTGTTCTTTCTTATGTTTGTGATTATTATTTTTTATATAAGAAGTGAAAAAAACATTTTGACTGTATTTTATGGTATTTTTGCTTCAGTTACAGCTTTATCCATATTCATTATATTCAACTATGTATTCTTTGTACAAAACAAAACAGATTTTGAAATGGTAAGAAATCAGATAGGCAATAGTCTTAACATGCATGGAAATGATATTGCAGATTTTTATATCATTACAATACCTGTTACCATTGCCTTTTTACTGAACAAAAAGAGCTTATTAATCAAGTGCAGCCTGGTGCTGTCGCTTGCAACAGTTGCTATTTTGTATTCGAGAACTGCTTATCTTGTAATTGCTTTGTGTACGATAATTTTCTTTATCATTTCCGGAAGGAAAAATAGATTGCCTCCACTATTGTTTTTTGGCACTTGTGCAGGCGTATTTTTAATTCCAAGGTCTATGATAAATAGGATTATGATGGGGCTTAGTGGTGGAATGTCCAACATGAATGATATTACAGCAGGCAGAACCAAGGATATATGGCAGCCTCTTATTGATGAGTATATCAGCAAGCCCTTGGTAATGTTATTTGGCAGCGGGAGATATTCAATAGTACAGACAGAAGCATTTATATCGGGCAAGATATTAAAAGTAGGGCATCCCCACAACATGTACATTGAAATGGTGCTGGATGCCGGCCTTATCGGACTTGTAATCTATATTGTGTTTTATACAAAGCTTCTTAAAAAGCTTGCAGGAGTGGCAAACGAGCTATATGAAAACAGGTTGCATAAAGACATCATATATGCCATCATAGTCGCATCTATAGGGTATTTTATCAGTGGTTTATCCGGAAGAAGCCTATTTCCGGCCGCTACGAATGCATATGTACAGGTGTTGCTGGCACTAGGTTTTACAATAAGTTACCTGCATCCCAAAGATAAAGATCAATCTATAATGAAAAGTAATTGACTTTTCATATAGTCCTTAGATATCTAGATTGGGGATATTTCCCAAAACAGGTATTCCATATTTCTTTTCGATATCTTCAGGTGTTCTGATTTTATTATTCAAATACTCAAGGCTGAATATAACACCTACAGCGGTTGCAAAACCTGCCATAATAGCCAGCAATGTATATTTTAATGGCTTATTGGAGTTAATTGGAGTCTTGGGCAGTTTGGCTATATCTACAATATCAACATTTTCAACCCTTATGAGCCTTATAGCTTCAAGCATGAATACCACTGCAAATTTGTTGGCAATATCCTGTGCAAGCTTGGGATTATTATCTAGAACAGCAATTTCCATTATACGGGTATCATTTTTGGATCCCACACTGAGTTTTTGGGATAACTCGGCTACATCGTACTTCAAGTTTAATTCTTCTATTACTTTGCTGACTACTGCATCGCTTTTCATAAGCTCTTCATAATCTTTTACCATATCAAATGTGACCAGATTGTCTGAATAATGATTCCCGTCTACGGAGGGACTAGTCTTACTGACAACATAAAGAGTAGTGCTGGCTTCATATAACGGTTTAATAAAATTAAATCCGTAGAATGCTGCAGACCCTCCTGTTACAACAGGCAGCAGTATAATAAGCCAAAGCTTTTTAATAAAAAGTCGTAATAATCTTTCATAATTCATATAATTCACCTAACCCATAAAATTATAATTCAACCATGTCATAATATCTATTGTAGTATTTTTTGTACTCGTCCTTTGGAATATTGTTCATAGCAACTCCAAGAATATTGGCTTTTGCTTTCCCGAGTTGCATCTTTAAACGTTCAAATTCATTATAGCTTACTTTGTTTGGAGAAGTAACAATCAATGTTCCTTCTGTTATTGATGCTACAATGGCACCATCGATTACACTACCCATTGCCGGAGTATCAATTATAATAATGTCATAGACCAGTTTGAGCTCGTTAACAAGGTCTAAAAAAACCTTTGAGTTTAAAATCTCCGTGGGATTGGGAGGCTTTGATCCACTGTCAATGTATGTCAAATTTTCGATTTTTGAAGGGGTTATAATTTCTTTCAGGTCTGTAAATCCTGAAATATAGTTTGATAAGCCCTGTGCATAAGATGCCTTTCTTAAA
The DNA here is from genome assembly GCA_023430975.1 of Bacillota bacterium. Classification (GTDB taxonomy): domain Bacteria; phylum Bacillota; class Clostridia; order Acetivibrionales; family DSM-2933; genus Pseudobacteroides. Next base: position 93,871 of record JAEYYB010000024.1, read on the forward strand.
TCCGCATTAATAACCAAAACTTTTATCCCAGACTTTGCAGTCACAACAGCCAGATTAGATACGGTAGTTGTCTTGCCTTCACATGGATTTGAACTCACAACAGCAAGGGTCTTGAATTTTTTTATAAATCCGCAGAATTGCAGGTTGGTTCTTAAAGCTTTATAAGCTTCATTAATTGGAGCACTTGTTATTTCATTGAAATTCATGTAATTCCTCCTGTAGCTGTAATACAGCCAAACATTACAAATTTTATATTATCACATATTAATAATTCTTTCTATCATTACAAGTGATAAATCTAATACATTTTTAATATATATAAAAAGTGTCAATCCTTGTAAAATTCCACGCGGAAGCTTGTTAGTAGCCTGTTTGTTCCTTTAGCGATTTTTCGTTTGAGTTTTATTGTGCTGCAAGGAATTTTGGTGTCATAAGAAGGTGAATACCATCCTAAGAGAGATTCATCCTTGCCATGATGCAGTGAAATATCTGAATCTGAATCAGGTTCTAATGTGCAGATTCCTTTTTCAAATTCGATAACAATTTTTTTATTTTTCTGAGTAACCTTGCAGTCGGGATGCATATGAAAATGTACTTCAGCCATATGCTCATCCTGGGATACCAATTCATCTTCAATAAGCCATTTATTTGATGGTTTTTGATATGAAATCTTTCGGGTGTGCATTACACCGCCATTAAGCCGCATGTAACCGTCATGGCTGCCTTTGACACTTGTAAGTTCGGAGTAATCCAAAAGCTTTGAATTAGCTCTTTTACCCCACATAAAATTGCCAGTGATGACGGACTGGTCACAATTATCTACAGCCACTGTATTATGTGCACAAGTACCTCTAAAATAATTGCGCCATTTTTTATTGGCGTGGTAAGCGTATGTACCTGGATCAACAAATATGGGCATGCCGCCTGCTGAAAAAAAGAAGGAGAGGGCATCAGCGTGACCATGGGCGGCAAGAGACAAATAGCCTAAAGGACCGCAATCAAAAATTAACTTTTGTTCTTTGATGGTATTAAGGTCTGTCCCTAAAATATAGTATCCTCCATCATCAAACCTGAACCGGGGAGCCTTTCTCTCTTGGGGTTTGGAGCTTGGATCAAATCCATACATATTAAGCAGAAAAAGTGTTTTGTCATCAATAGGTCTTTCGGCCTTTAAAAAATCTTTTCTGTTAAATATATAAGCACCTGTGTTGAGAAGGGATCTATAGGGGCCATATTCTATTTGGTTCATATTTAAAACAAAACCAAAGTCCTCATCACCAATTTGAGGAAAATCACCCAGGAAGTTTTCTAATGAAGCTAAAAACTCCATCATTTTTTCCAGCTTGCTCCAATATGATACAGGAAAGTTTATAACATAGGCTTTTCCAATTATGCCTGAAATGAGGAGAAAATCCAACACGAACTGCTGATAGGATATGGCTTGTTCTTTATTTACTCCGTCATTATAATTCTGTTTTTCACATTCCTTTATCAATATATCAAAGGCTTTCTGCTGCCAGCTTTTAGAATTATTAAACTGGGGAAGGGCAGTACATGCTATAAACAACCCGGCAGCTTCACCGATAAGGTGGTTATTGGCTGAGGAATACCTGCTAAAATTCCTGCTAATATACCAACAGTGAAGATATATGGAATTAAACCATTCCTGCCTTAATTGAGGGCTTATACGGTCTGAAACAAGGTGCCAGCATATAGTCCAGTTAATAAGACGTATACCCAATTCAAGGCCGCTTGACCAGTTAACTCCTCTCAAAAAAGGGTTTTGAATGAGCCATTCATTTAGTTGACTCTCGAATGAATCCAAATACTTATTGTTTCCTGTTTTATGCCAGGTAATGGCTAAAACCGGTAATTGCAAATGCCTGCTAAGCTCCCATATGTACTTTATATCACCAATCGTAGAGCTGTCCCTGTAATTTATGTCTTTTGCATACTTATTTGAGCATGCTGATAAACCCGAGGAATAATCCTTGTGATAATCAATCTTTTCACCAATATAAAAGCTTTTAAGAGAGAAAATATCAAAAATATTGCTGCATAGTAAATCAGCTTTTTTAATAAGACTATCCAAATCGTTAATTTCTATTTCTCTGTTAAACAGCTTTTTACATGGCGAGTCAGGCAATAAGCGGTCTTTAATAAGCTTGTTTGGGGTAACATTCTTATCTTTTAAGCTAACTGCTTTTTGCCTTACCCTATATGCTATTTCAGGTGCTGACATCCTTTTTAATCTATTGTAAAAAAACTCTATGTTCTTCACTTGAGATTCTCCCTTATATTGAATCATAAATTCTTTTTAATTTCTCGGCAACTTTCTCCACAGAGTATCTGGTTGCAGCCAGGTTTAAGCTGGCTTTGCCCATTTGCTCCCTAAGGCGACTATCAGAAATAAGCAGGCTGATTTTATCCTTAAGAGCACTGATATTACCGGGCGAAATAATATATCCGTTATGTCCGTCAACTATAGTATCAGGTATGCCGCCAACATTTGTTGCAATAATGGGTAACCCTTTTCCCATGGCTTCCAATATGCACATGGGCATTCCTTCGGCATATGAAGGCAATACCAATATATCTGATCTTTCATACACACCATCCAGTTCTTTGCGGCTTACCCAATCATAAGCGTGTATATTATCGGTGAGGTCATAAGTCCTGACAAGGCTTCGTACCTGATCTAATTCAACGTTTCCGTACATATCAAGAATATAGCTGTTTTTATCAAGGGATCTGACCGATTCAATCAAATCATAAACCCCTTTGTTTTTACAAAGAGCACCGACGAAAAGTATTCTTGTTTTTGTGTTGCTGCGTGGCTTATAAATCTTATCAATAATTCCGCATGGGTTATACAATACCGATATTTTATCCTTGGATGTATATTTTTTGTAAGACTCCAGCCAGAAATCCGAAAGTACTATTATATGGTGAACCCTGCGTAATAAAGAAATAATTGCTTTTTTCTTTTGAGGCTTTGAGCTCTCAATAAAATCTATAAAACCTCCGCCATGTATATGTAGAATAACTTTCCTGTCAAACATCAGGCACAACTTTGCGATAATTGACTTTCTAAAGTAGCTGCCGTTTGATGCCGTGTTTATATGAAATATGGCGTTTTTATCCCTAATGCATATAATGAAGGTTCTAATAAGTGTATATAAAAAACAGTATAAATCCCTGAGCCGGTTATTACCGGAATATGAGGCTAAAAATACCATTTCCAGCCCTGTAAGGTTCTCCTTGTACAAATTAAGTACAGACGATATCCCACCCTGAGTATTAAGAGATGGGCCTACAAAATATATCTTATATCTCATATTTTACCCACCAATACAACTTTACAATGTTTCATTAAATAAACTCCTTAATTACTTAATTTTACTGAGTTAATAAATCTACAAAACAACATGACATCAAAATAACAGTATAAAAATTAAAATAAGCGTTCTTTTCTTTTTTTAATCTTTCCAATATACAAAAGTACAAAACCTTGACTTTGAAATCTATAATATTATAATCATAGGCCAGTCCAATTCTTTTAAGTCTCATAAGGTCATCACCGGGTTGATTTATTCCGGGGGTTGTAGTGGTGGCGGTATCAAAGTGCTTTCTAGCCTGGTCTACACAGAAGTCATTTATATCACAAACCCTTCCGTTAGGATATGCAAAATGGCGTACTTTTTTATTGGTCCGCTCTTCAATAAGGACTTTCGAGCCATATATTTCATTTGCTGCTTCAGCCTCGGACAGATTGCCGAGGATGGGATGATTAAGTGTGTGGGCACCGAAAGTAACTCCGATAGAAGAAAGCTTTTGCACCTCGTCCCAATTCAGCATCAAATCACACTCTTTTTGAATTTTTACATCAAAGACCCTGGATAAATACTCAAGTATTTTATATTTTTTTTCTTCATCGTATTTTTTTATATTTTCCCTAATGGCATCAAGTAAGTCAATCTTAGAGTATTTGCCAGTTAGACTGACAGAGTAATGGATGTCATATATATCTACATCAACATGAGTCTTTTTGGAAGTATACACAATATTTCTTAATATATCAGGCCATAGGTATGTGCTTTTGTCTACATTGTTTGCTGTAAGATATATGTTAGGGTAAACCTGATATTTTTTAAACAGATCATAACCATATGTAAAGTTGTCTTTATAACCATCGTCAATTGTTAAAACAAGATATCTTCTATCCAATGGCTTGTTGCTTTTCATTAAATCATAGGCCTCATCCATGGTTATGAAAGTGTAATCCTTTTTAAAGTATTTCAATTGGCGTTCAAAGGCCTTTTTATCGACTGAACTCAAGGATATAAGCTTACCGTTGTGTTTGCATTTTGCTGTATCTACAAAGCTGTGGTAAAAGAAAATATAGAGACCTTTTTTGAAAAATAATTTTTTAAGAATGAAATAGACACCAGTACAATAAATTACTATACATATGAATTTGTTCATCAATCTCTTCATTTTCTCTTTTTTATGGGCTTCTAGCATGATTATAATCACAACCTTTTTGCAATGTAATATTTGTTTTACGGCATTGGTTTACTATTTGTATTATGAAAAATAATCAACCGAAAACAACTGAATATTATAGAAGAGAATCAACGACAAGAAAGTTAATAACCTATCTGTTATTAACAGTGTAAAATGAAATAACCTCCCCTATAATAAATACAAACAAAACATAAACAATTATTACAATTTATATATACAAGAGAATTATATACTATTTTTTTTGTCAGTTCAATTAATTTGAGAAAATATAAATCTATAGTTTCGCACTTTGAAAACAAAATACTTCCAAAGGATATATTACCATAGCTTTTTAGCAATAAAAATAGGAATATAGATAAAAAACAAAAAGTGAGGTCCAGTCACCATGTATATCTACATTCCTATTGAATTACTTGAAATATTATTGCACTTTGAAAGATTTTTTTCAAAGAGAATATTTGGATATTTTGTCGGTTTTGTATGGAGTCTACTA
>JAEYYB010000006.1 GCA_023430975.1 Bacillota bacterium
ATATTCGCAAGTATCAAAACAAAGAAGAAACCGTACGCTACAAACCTAGTGTGTAGAAGGGTTCTAGTATTCGCATTATCAAATATGTTGGTTTATTATGGGGTTAACTTTTAACTCTTGAGTATATTTATATCCTTGTCAATAATACATGGGCTTTTACCTCCCAATTCAAGTGTAACTGGGGTTAAATTTCTAGATGCCGACTCCATAACAATTTTTCCCACATTTGTACTTCCGGTATAAAAAATATAATCAAACTTCTGAGACAGTAACTGCTGTGCCGTCTCAACCCCACCTTCGATACAAGTAACATACTCACTCCTAAATGTACTGTTAATAATCTTTGCTATTATTCTGGATACATTTGGTGATAGCTCGGAAGGTTTAACAACAACGCAATTTCCAGCTGCTATTGCCCCAACCATTGGAACCAAAGTCAGTTGTATAGGGAAATTCCATGTGCCTATTACCAATACTGTTCCGTAAGGTTCCGGAATAACCCAACTTGAGCCTCCCAGAAATATCAAAGGTGTTTTTACTTTTCGAGGTTTTGAAAGACTTTTTATACTTTTTATCATGTAGTCAATTTCATTAAGAACAAACCCGACCTCTGTTGTATACCCATCGAATGAACATTTTCCCAGATCAGCCTTAAGGGCTTGGTAGATATCAGATTCATACTTGATCATTAACTGTTTAAACTTCTGTAATTGAGATATTCTTTCCTTAACGTCCTTTGTTGCTCCTCTTTCAAAATACTTCCTTTGAGTTTCTGATATAACCATAATAATTCGTTCCTCCATGCTCACAATTAATTTGCACAGGCTTTAATCTAGGAATTTGTTTTTTTATTATACTCGGAATTATTTATATTTTCAATTATTACACAGTATATTATTGTTCTTTTTTCAGCATTCTAAAAACTTTAGTTAGAATTGTTAATTCCAAATCTTTTGCATCATTATTTAAAATTTCTTTCTGTTGGTCTGTGTATTTATCGTAGTCTTCCCATAACTTAGGATCATTTGTATGAAGTATTACTGTTATTCTTTCTATCCAGGTATCCCCTTTTGCAAATGCAATATTAAAGCCCATCTCATCAGTACCTAACCCTCCGCCTCCGTCAATAGTTCCTATTAGGGTTTATTCGTAAGCGTCAAAACGATAGTGTATTGACATTAATAAAATAGAGCCCAGTTTATTCAGGCTCTATTTTAAATATTATTTTTCTTGGATTTGCATGTTTCAGGTATCTTATCAGACCACGGCAGCAAATCCTGCAAGAAATCCCTACTTGTTCCCATGTAATGTTTAGGAATGGCTTCAAAAACATATACAAGATATTCATATGGTTTTAATCCATTGGCTTTTGCCGTTTCAGTAATGCTATATATTATTGCACTAGCTTTTGCTCCGTTAGGAGTATTGCAGAACTCCCAGTTTTTCCTTCCAGTCGCAAAAATTCGGATAGACCTTTCCACAGCGTTATTGTCGTTATGATAATATTTGCATAATGATAATTATCACAGCAAATACATTATGTCAGCAGCTGCATAGATGTCTTGTTTTATCAGCTATTTTACTTTTAAAACTTTGCATAACTCATTTGATTGAGTTTAGAAACTCAATAAGGTCTCCGTCGTTATCCCAAGATTTCATCTCTACAGTCACCAAATTTTCAGCTTTCTTCAATGCTTTGCGTTTTTCCTCAACATTCGTTTTTGCATAAATATCTGTGGTACTAATATCAACATGTCCTAGAAAATCACGAATACTGACTAAGTCTACTCCCGCTTGGATTAAATGCATGCTTTTTGTATGACGCATAATATGCGGAGTGATACTTACCGGAATATTCGGATCCTTTTCGTGGGCAATTGCAGCGTATTTTTGCAAGACATAAGTAATGCCTTCGCGTGTGAATTTATGATTGAATTTATTCCTGAACATCGGTAAACATTGGTTTCCAGGAAAGTCCAAACGGAATTCGTGCATATATTTTTCAAGAATATCACGTGTATTCATGGTAATTGGTATTGTCCGGTGCTTGTTTCCCTTACCTGTCACATCAATTGTTGGATTTGTGCTCAGACTGACATCCCCTGCTTTCAAATCTATTAGCTCCTGCACCCTGGCACCGCTATCATACAGTACACTCATCATAGCTAGATCACGACGACCCTGGCGAGTTGAGGTATCAATACAGGATAACAGTTTCTTCGTTGAATCTACCGAAAGGTATGATATAACCGGACGGGGAGATTTCTTTATCCTTATGGAAGAAATCTGTTGCATTTGAAATAACAGTTCAGGATTCTCTGTAGATACATATTTAAAATAGCTTTCCAACGCTGCAAGTCTCTGGTTTCTTGTTGCTATGCTGCAGGCACGCGTGTTTTCCAGCCATGATAGAAACTCAAGTATGAACTTTCTGTCAATATATTTCAATGTAATGCGGTCAATGCTGATTCCCCTTTCATCGGTGACATATTTTAAAAATAATTTGAAACAGTCGCGGTATGATTTTATTGTATTTTTACTTGTATTACGCTGCCTTGGTAGATAATCTGTGAAAAAAGATGATAAATACATAGCAAAATCAGTTGTTTTCATCATCAACCTCCATATATGAAGTCGGCACAATATCCCCGAATGCTTCCTTGATTTTGTTTCGAATATCTGGATACACTTCCATGGTAATCTGAAGATAATATCCCAACGCATCCATATCGCTATGCCCAACATAAAACTGTAGGACAGGGAGCCATGCATTGATATCAGCATTATCATGAATCCATTTTTCAAGCCTATGAACAATAAAAGTAAACCTAAAATCATGTACTCGTGGCCCTTTTCCCTTGCCGCCATGCTGTATTTCAGCTTTAATGAGTAAGTTCCTTATGCACTAAATAGCAATTCATTTTGGTCGAAGGTTATGAGATGAATTTAGCAAAGTTTTTTCTTTTTGGAAACATAAAAATTAACTAGCACATCGGGTGTTAAAGGGCCGACATCTAAGATTAATACACTGGTTACTCATTATCAAGAAGTTGAATATTTTCTTGGCTTTTTTAATGCAACAAAGAAGTGTTGACGTAAGGTGATGAATGTGATAAGATAACATTGTAACTATAAAGTTACAAGCAGTGTTACTGTTGATCGCTGAATGTCGCTATATAAAAATAGTATAACATAATAGGAAAATAATTGATTTATTCAAAAAGAATAAATGTATATAGTATATTGAGAAAAATATAGGTATTAAATTATTAATGGGAGGAGAAATATATTAAAGTTTTGTAATATGGACTTAAGCATGGATTTTTATATAATAAAATTGCCACCAATGTAATAATGTGTATAAAAATCAGCATAATTCATAACTTTTAAAAACTATAAATAAACCCAAATTATTACTTGATTTGGGTAAAATTCTATAATATAATTATCCCTGAATTAATTTTTGAATGTGTATGAGTGTAACATTATAAAAACATTACAGCCATTTGATGAATTAGTTAATTTCTACATAAGCCGATTTTTGGTAATGACTTTTTCAGGCTAATAACTCAATACCATAAGTTTTCGATGTATTTTTCGCAGATGTCTACATTAAAGCATATGCATTGAGTCGTCAATACCATATAATAATGCCTATTCAGAATATCTCATTTTATCAGAAACTGTATTTAAATAGATAGGATACGTATGATCTCTTTGCTTTACCATATATTGAAAGGAGAGATAAAATGAATACCAGAAATAAGATGATTTCTTTTTTGATGATATTTGTTATGACGGTGCAATTATTTTTTAGCTGGAGTAGTGCCTTTAGCATATCCGACAATTCTTCGAAACCGGCGAAAATAAATTCTGCAAACTCGGACAGCAAATCATTATCACAGGTGGAAAATATTTATAGTAATGATAAGTCCAACGCTTCATCCACTGTATATGCAACGGAAACAGCAGGGACAACGCCGATAGCAATACCAACACAGATCAGGGAAGAAGTGCTGCCGGGTGCTGTGTTGCCCGATTCTACAAAGCCGAAAGATGATGGATCAGGCGATCCAAAAGTTGATACTGAAAAAAATAAAAAAAGAATTATTGTTAAGTATAAAAATATAGATAACATTGAATCTGTAAAGAATTCGGTAAAAAAAGATGCAAAATTGACAAGGCTTGACCTTAAAAGGGATTTGAAATCGGCTAAAATGCAGGTATATGAATTAAACGCCGCTGAATTCGGTAAAAATCTTTTAGATAAGTTTAAAGCCAGCAAGGATGTCGAATATGTGCAGGAAGACTTGCAGGTAAGCCTGTATGATGTTCCAGGTGATACGAGGTTTCCTGAGCAGTGGGGGCTTGACAACTCCGGGCAGACAATAAATGGACATGCCGGGGTAAGCGGAGTGGACATAAGTGCCTTAGACGCATGGGACAAAACAAAAGGAAGCACTGGTGTTGTAGTGGGAGTGCTTGATACAGGTATAGATATCGACCATGAGGACTTAAGGGACAACATTTATACCAATACAGGTGAAATACCCAGCAACGGGATTGACGACGATAACAACGGGTATATAGACGATGTTAACGGATGGGATTTTGTGGGTGGTAATAACACGGTATTCGATTCACCGGTATCAGATTTGCACGGCACACATGTAAGTGGAATAATAAGTGCCAAGGATAATGACAAAGGCATTCGAGGAGCCGCACCGGGTGTAAAAATAATGCCGTTAAAGTGTATTAACGGGAATTACGGTTATACTTCGGATATTATAGAGGCAATAGAATACTGCAAAATAATGGGAATAAAGATTATGAATTGTAGTTGGGGAGGGCTGGAAGAAAATAGGGCTTTGTACGACGCGATGGAAAACAGCCAGATCCTTTATATATGTGCTGCAGGCAATATGAGCTCCAATGTCTCACAAACGCCTGTATACCCTGCTTGCTTCAATATTCCCAATATAATATCCGTTGCAGCAATCCAGAATAACGGAAACCTTGCTTCCTATTCAAATTATGGAAATGCTATAGATGTTGCTGCACCGGGCTCGGACATATTAAGTACAACACCAGGTGACAGTTACGGCATGATGAGCGGGACTTCGATGGCAGTTCCATTTATTACAGGTACAGCAGCACTCATTAAAAGCTATGACGCTGACCTGTCCATTGATGAAATAGTACAAAGGATAAAAAATAACGTTGTTAAATCCAGCAAATTAGTTGGAAAAGTTAGTACTGAAGGATGGGTTGATGCTAATGCAGCAATCATTGACAAAGCTTCTGAGCCAAGTGTGACTCCTGTGGCTACACCAACGTCGACATCAACATCAACAGCACCAGCAAATGTGCCTACACCGATAATTTTAAGCGATGACCCCAATGTAGATATTGATAAAGGGTCTCTTGACAATTCCCTGCAGAAAAATGGCAAGACTTTAAAGCCTCTTACCGCCGGAGAAAACTCACCGGGATCATCGGAGCAAAAAGAGTATTTACCGGTAGATAACGGGCAGGACGGTATAAAGGACGGTATTGAGTCGCAACATATTTTGCCGTTTAGTTATGTTGATGAAATAGAGCCCAATAACACTTCGTCTACCGGTATGTCCATAGGAAGCTGTTCCGTATTCGGTAATATTGAAAGCACCGCTGATACCGATTGGTATGTAATAAATCTTGATGCAAATGCACAATACAGGATCAAGCTTGCAGGTATTTCTGAGGGGAATGATTATGATCTTTATGTTTATAATTCTAATCTTGAACAGGTAGCATCATCTAGATACGGAAGTAATTTTGATGAAAATATTACTCTAGATACAACGACAGCGGGATTATATTATATAAATGTATATGTGTATGCATTTAACCCTACAGGCGATCACAGCTACCAGCTTATGGTATATCCCAGCAGTAATGCACCTGATTCTTACGAACCAAATGACAGCGGTACAACTGCAAAGAAAATCAATAGCAATACTACCATAAATGCTACTTTAAGTACAGCTATAGATGATGACTGGTACGTATTGGATGTTCCACAAGCGGGTAAAATTACGGTTACTTTAAAGAATATCCCTGACGGTTGCGATTATGATATATCAGTCTTTAACGCTAACTCTTTTACTGATCTTGTAGGAGGATCATATAAATCAAGTAACCAGTCAGAAAAAGCAAATGTATTGATCACCAGCCCTGGACAGTATTATATCAAGGTTTACTCATATTACGGATATAGTGCATCATCTAGTTATGAACTAAAAGCTGTTATTTCGACTCCTGATATTTATGAGAATAACGATTACATATATGAAATGACAAATATAAATATGAACAATTCGATTTTAGCAACTATTGATAATGAGGATGATGTGGATCTGTATAGATTCTCAATTATTGAAACGGACACATATAAGTTCGAATTGCAAAACATTCCGGAAGGACGGGATTACAATTTATACGTTTATGATATATATGAGAATTTATATGCGGCATCATTATTTGGAGGCAATGTGGATGCAATAATAAATATTGATCTGGACCCAGGTGAGTATTTTATGAAGGTTGTCTCAGTAAGTGGATGCTCAGATGCTTTGAGCTACCGCCTGTCATATTATAGAGACGCTGATTTTAATGTGTCTGTTCCATATATAAGTGCCAATGCAGGGGATATAATTGAAATTCCCATAAGTATAAAAAATGTTCCTGCTGAAGGGGTTTCAAATTTCAATTTTACATTTACATATGATAAGAATGTTCTCACATATAAAGGGTATACACCGGGTGCCTTAACAGATAATGTTAATTCGGAGATAAGGGCCGCTGAGGCAAATGATGGTGTCAGAGTCCTTTATATTGACCAGTCCGCGACTTTTTTAAGTCCGATAATGTCTTCAGGGGAAATTATCAAGCTGAAGTTTGAGGTTAATGCAAATGCGGTAAAAACATCCACTGTCGTCAGCTATAGCGATTATTGTTTCGGAAAGAGAGTAATTGTAAATAGCTATCCATTCATTAGATATATAGAAAATATTACTTTAAAACCAGGAGTGGTTTCAACCGGGGGGTATGGAATAAGCAGTGTCCCTGATGATATTAGAGGCCCGAGCCTTGTCAAGGTAAATGGTACAACTTTGTATGGAGATGTGGATGGAGATGGTAATGTAGACAGTGATGACTATGCTTACCTGAGACAGTTTTTGATAGGTATGATACAGGAATTTCCAGACCAAGACACCCCCAAAAATGAAAATGGCTTTGATAATGCTAATGTGGATGCGGATGATAACATAGACAGTGACGACTACGCATACATGAGACAGTGGCTAATAGGAATGATACAAGACTTTCCTGCTGAAATTTTAGACCCCAAAATACCTACTGGACTTACTGCTACACTTGACCAAAACCTCTCGGTTACCTTGAGTTGGATTGCACCAACTGGCGATGTTTCTGGTTATAGAGTGTATGCAAATGGTGAATATATTGCATCAACTTCATCAACTACCTACACTTTACAGCCAAAGGACTGCATTTTTAACGGTCTTAATATGATTTCCAGATTTAGAGTTGATGCTTGTTATGAAAATCCAAAATGCTATTCACAAAGAAGTGATGTGGCTGAAGTAAGCATTAGTAGTGCAACTTTATCAAAAGATATTACACTTGACGGATCACTAAATATAAGTTTAGGCACATTAGATTTAAATGGACACACATTACATGTTAAAGGTGACTTATTAATTAGGACACCAATAAATGTTGCTAGTGACGAGGATCCAAAAGCAAATATATTTATCAATGGAGGACAGTTAATTGTTGATGGCAATATGCATTTACATGGATATAGCCGGTTAATTATGCGTAACCCCAAAGACTATGTTCTTGTAAGAAAAAGTTTCCTTATGAATTCATTTATAAATGCATACTCAAATGAAGAGACAAAAGGAGGAGACAATAAGAGCTGCTTGCAGAATGGCCTTTTAGAAGTGAAAGGTGATTTTTCCCAGCGTACAGAGAATGATACATCAATATGGAATGCACCAATTTTTAGGTGTGGCCTTTGTGGTGAAAATAATCCCGGAGACCCATGCAGCTTTACAACATCAGGAAACTTTAAAGCAAAATTGAGCGGAGATAATAAACAGAATATAACGTTTGATACTTCAACCGTTCAGGAAAATTATAATGAAAGTAATTCAACAGGATATCAATCTTTCTTCAAAACATTAATAATTACAAAGCCAATAGTAAACTATAATATCAAATTTAAGTACGAGCCAAACAAAACCAGATGCTGGGTTTATTTGGTGGAAACCTATGGAGATGGAGTTGTTCCTGCTGACGGTGATGAAATATTACCAGATGTAAAAAACCTTAGAACGCGAGTAGCAGTTGCAACAGTTAGTGCAAAGATATACATGTTTGGGGGAAGAGACTCAAGCGAAATAGACTCAAGCGAAATAGACTCAAATGATAACTATTCCAACAAGATCAGTGAATATGACCCTTTAATAGGAAAATGGAATACTACAGAATATACTCTTTATAAAAAAAGGTCAGATGCTGCAGTTGCAGCTACTAATGATGGGAAGATTTATGTTTTTGGTGGCTATGACAAAGAAGGTGTAGTAGAAGAGATAGAGAAATTCGATAGTGTTACTAAAATTTCAGAGTTTGTGCTTAACGATAATTCACCAAGAGCAGGTGCATGTGCGGTAGCATATGGAAATTATATTTATATTATAGGTGGAAATGATGGAAGTGTTTCAACAAATACGGTTAAAGCACTTGATACGTCAGCACAACCTCTTGCTTGGATAGAAAATATTACACAAATGCCATCAGCAAGAGAAGGAGCAGCTGCTGTAGAATATAACGGTAAAATTTATGTTATAGGCGGATACCGGCACGATTTATCAGGAACAGATGATGTGTATTATGATTCTATTGAAGTATATGATATAGCCAATGATACATGGTCAACAATATCAGCACAAACCGGTGGAGGTGCAATTAAATTTGATAAAAGAGCAAGATTTAGTGCTAATCAGGTAAATGGTCAAATTATTGTTGTTGGCGGTTTTAATGGTGTTGATCATCTTTCTACAGTGCAGTCATATAATATAAATTTAAACAAGTGGGAAGTCCCTTATAAAACTATTTCTTCTCCTCTTCAGAAGAAAGTGCTGAATACCAGTAATAACAAATATGAGGAAACAATTGATTATAGAAGTGGGTTTGGTTCAGCTTTAGTTTACAGCCAGATATATATTGTCGGCGGAGAAAATAAAGATGGATTGGTCAAGGAAACCAACAAGCTATATCCATTAAACTTGCCTGGCAGTAAGATTTATAGTAGTACTTCTACAAATCCAAACTATGAAGTGGATAGTAACAGCAAAATTGCTGGCAAATTAATCAGGGGTAGTTACACAGCAGAGGTCACTGATTTAAAAATTGAGTCAAACGGACTTCCGATTGAGCTTATCAGATCATACGACTCTTTAGATAATCTGGAAGCAAAGGCATTTAATAATAATAATCCTTATGATCCTTTAATTGGAAATGAATCGCTGCTTGGTAACGGCTGGAGATTTAATTATGACGCATATATTAAAGTAAGAGATATACGCAGTATAAGTGTAAGTGAAGCTCCTATATTAAAAAAGAATCCTGCCGGAGTGAATAGAGATCCTAAAAATAACGATATTATTGCAAGGGCTGAAAGAACAAGTACCGTTATGGGAGTAGGAGTTGTAGATGGATATACAGATTGGATAATTGTAAGGTTTATACTAAATGGTGTCATAACTGAAGGATATATTCATAAAGACCATTTAATGAGTGCTGTCACTGGTGCAGAGTTAAAAATGGGAGCAGGATTCCCTACTGTTTTTACAGGACCGGGACCTAATTATAAGGCTCCTTATGGATGTTATGATAAGCTTGAACAAGATTTAAATAATAATATATTCACTTTGAAAAAACCGGATGGTACAAGTTATAGGTTTGAACAGGTTGACATAGGAAAATCTGATATTTATCGTTTGGTGTGTGTAAAAGATAAAAATGGGAACGCAATTAATATTAGTTATAAAAATGATTCAAATCACACATTGAAAGTGTTTAATGAAATATCGGAAGCTAACAGCTCAAGAAAACTTATTTTTACTTATCCTGAAGCCAATAAAATCAAAGTTACCGACAATATTGGCAGAGAAGTAGTGTATGAGCTTACAAATGACAACCTTACCCTAGTAAAAAATGTTTATAATGTAAAAACCAAATATGATTATTTATTATCTGGTGAAGAGGTTGGAAATGATGATATAAATCTTAATAAATTAAAAAAGATTTATATATATCAAAAGAACAGTAATGGGCAAGATGAAGAAAAGGTAATACTAACAAACAACTACAATAAGGTAACAGGTAGACGATATAAGGAGACGGATGCAAATGGCAAGGTCAGATATTGGATTTGTCTTGATGCATTACCTGATACACGTACTGGGGATAGTAAAGGTACTGTTGAAAGACAGTATTATGATGAAAACAACAATAAATCTGTTATAAAGTATGAAGACTTTATTAAACAGCCGACAACAGAGATATATGCAGATAATACTACTTCAAACCATAAATATTTCTATAATATCACTGAAGATGGCTGGAAACCATCAGATAGCATAAACAAAGGTTATCATCCAAATCTTGATAATGTCATAGGCTTTAGGCAGTTTGATACTGACAAATATGGATATACTGTAATGACGGAACGAGATAAGTACGGAAATATAATAGCGATAAGCAATCCTTTTGTGTACACAGGTGGAAATTCGTTGCCTAGTAATGTATTTTGTCAGGTTAACAAGTATAAACATGATGAGCAAACTAATTCAAACTATCTTATTAAGGCATTTAAGCAAAAAGACGGAGTTATTCAGGAAAATGGCTACACTGAGTACCAGTATGAATTTGACAGTAATGGAATTATAACTGCAAAGCTTTTAAGGGTAGGTAAGTCCATAGATACCTACAACCAAAATGTTATTGAGCAAAATGCCTCCAGCTTAACTAAAACAGGCACTTGGAATTCTGATAATGCCGGTACGTCCGTAAAATCCAATACAACAGGCAATAAGATAGCATTGACCTTTTCGGATGGGGCAGGAATAAGATGGATAGGATATGTCGGCCCGGATAAAGGAATTGCAAATGTTATAATAGATGGAATAACATATAAAGTGGACACCTATAATGCCGTAGCGGAAAGAAGGGTATTATTTACTTTCCTTTTTCCACAAAAAGATCCCATAATAGACCACACAATAGGCATTCAAGTATCAGGAAGCAAAAACAGCAAGTCATCAGGTACTTATATTGATGTTGATTGTTTTGAGGTAATACTAAGCAATCTTGCGGTGACACAATATTCATATACCACAGTTAATAATATAAATGGTTTGGTTAGCCAGATAATAAATCCTGATTTGGTTGCCACCAACTATGAATATGATCCGAATAGTGCTTATTTGGAAAGCTCTGATATTAATGGCTCAAAAACTACTTACTATAAATTTGATAGTATTGGTAGGAAGGAATATGTAATATCACCTTTAAGGTATAAGACAAGCTATTTTTATACTGATAATGGAAGAGTGAATACTCAAATTGTATATGATAAAATTGAAACTACAAAGATTGTTAGTGCAACTGTTAGTGTAAATGATGGGTATGGAAATATTATTAAAACGGTTACACCAAATCAATGTGTAAAGAACGGACTAATCACAACACTTAGCTCAAATCCCGGCGGTCTTACATTGGCAGTAATGGATAATATAAAAGGAAATACTAATATTTATACATTAACCGGACAACTAGGGCAGACAACAACAAACCTCTTGGATGAATATGGAAACATTAGTTGTGCCTATATTACTGACTATGAGTATGATAACGTAGGAAATCTTCAAAGTGAAACTGTTACTGAAAATGGTGTGTTCAAACAAAAGAAAATATATGAATATGACAATATGAACAGAATTTCTGAAATTTTGTTTCAGAAAGATTCAAGTTCAAACCCGGTTACATTAGAAGAATTTGAATATAAAACCACAGGTACGGGATTGTTGAAGAAAATCGATATCCACAGGATATATTATAACAAGAATTCTACTGATAACTATGAGCAAACAACGATTACAACTGATTTTAGTGCAAAAAAGATAACAACATCATCAAAAGGAAAAGCTACTGAAATAATAACATTAAATGATGATGGGACTGTTAAATCCATTCAATTGGGCATTGATGAAAAAAATACTACCACTTTTGACTATGATGGGCTTGGAAGGATGACGAGAAAAATGGTTCCTCTTGAGTATAATAGCACAGAGACTGATGTACTCACTGTATTGACTAAATATTCATATAGCAATGCTGGAAATCTGCAGAGAGAATATACGGCATCTGTAAAATTACTTCCAAATGCTCAAGATCCCGAAACGGACCAGTTTATAGGAAAAACTTACATTTATAATACCGATGGAAAACTTGAAAATATATCTATACCTCAAGGAATTATAAAAAAATATGAGTATGACGATGACGGAAATGTATCTAAAGAATCAACTGCAACAAAACCAGATATATTCAGTGATGTATACTATGAAAATAATTATTTTGGCAAACCCAATAAAATCTCAACTATTGTACAAAGTCAAGATATAGTAGCAGATGGTTCAACTAGTCTTGTATACAGAATTGCTACCAATTGTTTTTATGACGCAAATGGAAATTTGACCAATGTTAAGACGTCGGCAAGTAACTTTTTTGGTCAAAATTTTGGAAATATCAATGAAGTTGAGTACAACTATGATGATTTGAACAGGCAGACAAAGATAACAATAAAGGGTGCAACCATTTATAAGGAAGGCACAGACCTGTCTTCCGTTGCTAATACATATGATACAGTAACCCAGAAATCGGATCTGACGACCACTACCAATTATACATGGGATGGGAAACCAAGTGTTGTAACTGATGCAAATGGAAATACAATCAACTATTCCTATGAATATGAAGACACAGGGCTTGTAGCAAGGACAAAGCAGACAGTAAAAACAACTGATCAGGATGGGAACATATCATACAATGATATATATCAATCTTCATATTATGATTGGGGCGGCAGATTGATAGGTGAGGTTTCCCCTCAAAATTTTGTTCAAAATAAGAAATTCAAGGAATTGAACAGAATTGAATACACTTACGGTTATGACACTGATTCAAAAACAAAAGTAAAATGGTATAAGGGGATATTAACGGAGTTCAATTCTGCTGATATAAGTAATACGTACGGGTTATCTTCATATAGGGAAACTTGCTTAAGCAAATTAGTATATGATGGATTTGGCAATGTTGTCAAAGAGTATTCAGGTGAGGGATTTGAAAATAACAAATATACTGTTTATGAATATGATTTCCAAAATAATTTGAGGAAAATATATAATCCGCTTACACAGAAATATATATCCAATAATACTCTTGATAGAACATTTTATGACACAAAATATGATTACGATACTTTAGGGCGTCGAATTAGTGAAACAACAAGGAAGGGATTTTCTTCATCGGAATCAGAATATCCGCAATTGGAAAAACGGTATTTTGTTAAGACACAATACAAATACAATTACTCGGGCATGCTTTTAAAGAAGTGGGTCAAGACGGGAGATACAGATGATATAACAATAATTGAAACCGATCCTGCGGTTCTTGATGATGAATACGACTTAGCAGGCAATCTTCTCAAGCATATAGATGGAAATGGAAAAGCTACTGATCCAGATTCTAAAAAAGCCGTAATATATGAGTATAATGATTTACAGAAGATAAGGTCTATAACTTATCCGATTGATGATTCAATGAAAACTGATCAAAACAGTGAAAACTATAAGGTGATTTATAAGTATGATGTTATGGGCAACCTTATTGGTGAAACTGACAATATGCAAAAAGTCGTAGAGTACAAGTATGATACTGCCGGAAGGCAGCTGTCAGTTACTGAAAAGAAATCAAACGACACAGAAGTAAGGATTTCAAGAGCAATCTATGACAGCAATGGAAACAAGAGATTTGATTATTTTGAAGCCGGGACTGACAAGAAATTCCTGAAGCAGTACAATTACGACAGTGCTGACAGACTTGAGAGTACCATAGTAAAAGTTAGGAATGTTGATACAAAAGCATTAAAATCTGAGCAGAGTACTTGCTATGGGTATAATAAGGATGGAAATATCATTACAACAACCTATCTTGTCTATAGATCCGGAAATGTTGCCAGAAGTGAGTATACAAGCACATATGATGAACTTGGTAGATTGATTGAAGAGAAAGATAACGGGCAATCAATTCAAAAGCTTATCTATAATAATGACAGCAATCAAGAGTATTCCTTTGATGCATTAAACAAGACTGTCTATGTTTATGATCATAATGGAAGACTTGTAAGTACTACTGATCCTTGCGAACATACTAACAGCCAGGGTTATGACTATGCGGGCAATATAAGGATAAAGACAGATGGAGAAGAAAATACTACAAACTACATATATGATGAGAATGACAGGCTGCAATATGTAATAAATAAAGTAACAGTTGATGGAGTGTTAAAAGAACAAAAAGTAAAATATAGCTATGATCTAAATGGAAATATGCTTACTCAGGAATATTTCGATTTAGACCAGGATACTGCCGGACGCATTATCACTTTTGAGCATAATGCATTAAATAGAATGATAAAAAGGATAGACCATGGTGGCGTACTTGGGTCAAACCAATATGATTACACAAAAGTCCAGTGGTATAAATATAATCCAAAGGGTGAATTGGTAGCTCAGTATGGAAGAAGCAGCCAGGAGAATGATAATTCAGGCGACTATGCACCTGTAACCCAGTTCAGTTATAAGATAAATGGAGAACTCAAGCAGAAAATAACAGACAGGAAATTGTCAACAGGTGTTCAACTGCCTCAAATTGTAATTCAATATGAATATGATGAAAATGGTAACCTGACAAAAGTAAGTGATGCCACGGGATCTATTAACCGTGTATATGATGAGTTGAACAGAGTTGTGAAAAAAACAGTACCGGAAAGTACAGTTTCATTTGTATATGATTATGATCTGGTAGTTTTTGACCTAACCAAGTCTGACTATCTGACTGCTGAATTATCCACAGATCCGAAGCTGAATAAAACAACTAAAGTATATGACAAAAACGGAAGGCTATGGAAGGTATATAACGGAATTATCAGTAATAACGATGTAAGGGCTGAATATTATTACAAGCCTACCGGAGCTTTATATACAGTCAAATATCCTATTACTGCTACTACAGAAATTACAGAAGTTTATGATTATCATGATGATGGATTGTTAAAATCTATAGATAATAAAGTAAATGGTGTTCTAATTGAAAAATATGTATATGAATATTATGCCAACCACAATTTATTAAATAAGAAAGAAACAATACAAAATTATAATAATGGTCAGGAGGCAATAACTTCATATACATATGACGAATTAAACAGGCTTAAGTCAGTAACTGACCCAACCTCGAAAGTAACAAGCTACACGTTTGACTACCTAAGCAATAGAAAGACAGTAAGTGTTAATGGCAGTGTAACTACCATATATGATTATAATGATTACATGAACAGATTGAGATCTATTGAAGATGTTACACTGGGAAAAACTACCCAATATTACTATGAGGATAATACACTTACAGTAAAAACAGGGACTAATATTGATGCAAAATATGAGTATGATGCCCTTGAGCGTAATGCAAAAACAACTATAGGTACAAAGACAATCATAAATACCTATAACGGAGAAGGGCTAAGAGTACAAAAGGAAGTTAAAGATAATGACTATACTACTAGTAAGACTAAATATCTATATGAGTATGACAAAGTAGTATTGGAACTAGATGCTCAAAATAATAACAATCAAAGCGGACGTAATATATGTGGCTCAAATTTGATAGCAAGAACAGTAAAAGAAAATAATGTTGATGTCAGTATGTATTATATGTATAATGGACATGGAGATGTAACAGCACTAATTAATGCAGCTACAGGTGTTGTAGCAGCCACATACCATTATGATGCATTTGGTAACATCGATCCTGCTGGAACAACAGGATCTGCAAATAATAGTATTACATATGCCGGATATCAGTATGATGCAGAAACTAAGCTCTACTACTTGAACTCCAGAATGTATGACCCGACTACAGCCAGGTTCTTGCAGGAGGATACATATACTGGGGATATCAATGATCTGTTATCACTTAATTTGTATACATACTGCCATAATGAGCCATTGATGTATTGGGACCCTGATGGACACAATTACACTTATATTAACGGCCAAGGTTATACAGGAAATGATCTTGCAAATGGCGAGCATTGGCTTGAAGCAATGGGAGTAAAAAGAAGTGAAGCTCCATATGTTAAAAAAGAAATTGTTGAAGGTATTAGATATGCAGCAAGTAACCCAAGTATCTTGACTAAGGCTGGAAACAAAGTAAGTTCCTTCTTTAATGCTAACATGAAAGATAGGTACTTATCACCCACATACTATGTACCTGTAGGTGAATATATTGATGACGAAGATATACAAAATAGTGATCCATATTACTTAGATCAAATAAATCCATATACAGGTAAGTCATTTAGGCAAGGATTCTTTGATTACAAGATGAAAACCGATAAAGCCTTTGCTAAAAAAATCAGTGACGAAATGAACACTGATTGGTTTATGGAAGGTTTAAGATATGGTACATTGAAGTCTACCATTGGAATAGTAGATATGCCTTATGAATTAAGGCAAGCAGGAAGACAAAGTGCAACTTATGGTGGAATAGGAGTTCAAACAGATGCAACCGATAAACCAGTTATTACACATAAAGTACCACAGTATGGGCCAAATATAAATAAGTTTAATAGTGGCAAATTTAATGGCACTGTAGTTGGAACAAGCTTAAGTTGGGCAGCTTCAGAGTTAGTGGTTCCGTATGCAATTAATAAATTTGCTTCATTATTAGGAAAGTTTGGGACAAGATTTCCGGTTCAAATATCAATGCTGGAATCGGAATTTGAATATGCTAATATGAGTGCTAACAGTTTTAACCCTTATAAAATACTTAAACAAAATGGAATAACTCAATCTTTCTCTGAAGAAGAAATTTTCATGTATAATAAGTATGATGTGTTAAATGCTAGCGGTAAAAATCCCTATGGAATTCATAAATTCGACCCTGATTGGCTTGAAAAAGGTATGCATCTGACGGTAAATAATTTAGAGATCAAAATGTTGCCTGGGCAAAATGGTTCAATTGTATTTAAGCCATTCTTTAGTACAAAGAATATGTCTGCAAAAGAACTTGCTCAAGTAGAAAAAGCACTAAAAGAAGCAAATAACATACTGACTGATAGAAATGCTTTGGAAATGATGTATAAAAGAGCCCTTGGCGGAAGAGATTATGTTAAGTACTTACCAGGGGATGGCTTAAGAATAAGTCCAGAAGCAAAATCTGGTGAACTTAACTTCTTAGCAAAAGCATTAAAGAAATTAATTGATAAATAGTGTTAGAATGGGTGAGTAAATGAATACGATTATTGAATTTTTAAAAACGGGTGTACTTGGAAATATAAAAATCGGTCAAACCAAAAATAGTGTTGAAAAATATCTAGGTGTCCCAGAAGGCATCTCATATAACAAATCATTTATAACACTAAAGTATGGTTCCATACAATTATCATTTTATAGGAAAGGAAAAGAGGGCTTAGAAGATTATATATTAAAGCATATACATATAGATTTTGATAATAGTGTTAATTTTCCTAATACCCTAGATTTGGATGGATGGTTACCAACACCTGATATGAGTTATCCTGTATTTGTAGAAGAAACAAAAAAATATAATGTTAGAATATGTAAAGATGAGCAACATACATTTAAAAATCTTCAGATAGGTACTAAATCTGATAGTGGGGTTATTATAATATTTGATGATGAAAATGAAGGCAATAAAATTATCAGCATGAGCTTATTTAATCCTAGTTAGTGTTTATTTGCTTATTTTGTGATGAGCCGGAGAAATCCGGCTTTTATTTTTCTGGAAACCGGCAGAGAATATCAGGGCTGCAGAAACTATTTGTACTGGCGTGGTGTATGGCAAATCAAATAGCTAGGAATCTTGAAGCTACCTTCTTTTGGGAAATATTAATGGATACTTCTAGGTTTTACGATGATGAGC
>JAEYYB010000013.1 GCA_023430975.1 Bacillota bacterium
GCTCCTTAGTTAATTATTGTGGTTGCTTCTCGGTCAACCCACTTCATATTAACAGAGGGGCTTTCACATTTTTACAGGTAAATATTACAGTTGATTTTTATTAAAATTTTTTATGCAACAACAATGTATATGATATAAGATATATGGTATTATTTAGATTAACGGCATTTTTTCATCATATTATATTAAAAGCGATTGCCAAAAGATAATAAAGAGGATAGAAAATATCATGATAACTGTAGTTACGCTTAACCCGGCATTGGATAAAATTTATTTTGTTGATGGGTTTAAGGTTGGATCAATGTTCAGGGTGAAAAACATAATAAAGTCAGCTGGCGGCAAGGGAATAAATGTGTCAAGGGTATTGTCCATTTTAGGAGCACAGGTTTTTACAGCAGGTTTTCTTGCTGGAGATACCGGTAGATGGATATGTGACAGCATTACAAGGCATGGAACTGAAAACAGCTTTATATGGGTGGATGGAGAAACAAGAACAAACATAAATGTTATTGACAGGACATGTATGACCGAAACTGAAATATTAGAGTTTGGACCTAATATAAAGGAAGAGGATATATGTTCATTTGTTGATAATTTTAAGGATATACTGAAAAGAACAAAAGTGTTGATATGCACAGGAGGCCTTCCAGAGGGAATACCTGTGGATTTTTATAAAACACTGATTGATATGGCAAAGCCCCTGGGGATTAAAACAATTTTAGATGCAAGCGGAGATACTTTAAAGGAAGGCATAAAAGCAGGACCGGATTTTATCAAACCCAATCTTAGGGAACTTTCCTATGTTTATGGGAAAAGTATCAGTGAAAAAGAAGATATAATAAAGGCATGTGTTTGTATTTTAGATTCTGGAGTTGGATCTGTAATAGCTTCGATGGGAGCTGAGGGGGCGGTAATGGCTGATGAATCTCACATAATGCATATAAAACCACCCGGAATAAGCGCTGTCAACGCTATCGGATCAGGAGATTCAATGACCGCTGGTGTAGCGTTTGGCCTCCTTAACGGATATTCAAAAGAGGATATGATGAAGCTTGGAACAGCTTGTGCCGTCTCCAACACACAGTTTATGGAAATTGGAATGATAAATTTGAATTCTATTGAAGAATATAAGAAAAATTGTAAAATAGAGTATATATATGAAAAGTGTTAATAATCTTACATTTGTCAGAGCAAATAACGAACGCTTTTACGGGATTTGCGATAGACAAATGTAAAAGATTATTAACACTTTTAATATAATAGGGTTATAAAGCTGTTATTTAATGTGTAATATTTGCAGATAAGCTGTTCTGGAAGTTGTGTGGTTCTAGATTTTGTTTTTTTGCTTTTTCCATAGGAAGATGGCTGCTGAATACTTCAACTCTGTTGCGTCCGTTTGATTTAGCTTTTAGTAATGCGAGATCGGCCTCACCTATAAGTTTTGTAACTTCTGTACCCGAATCGGAAGTTATATTGGCACTTTTTACACCAATACTGATGGTTATACTTAGTTCGTTATTATCAATGAGAAAAGATGTACTTTCAATTTTTTGCCTGAGCCTTTCAGCAAGCATTTTTGTTCCAAGCAAATCTTCGTTTGGAACTACTATCAGGAACTCTTCTCCGCCATATCTGGCAACAATGTCAACATCCCTGACTGTGTTCTTTAAGGTCTCTGCAACATTTTTTAACAGAATATCACCGGCTAAATGGCCGTATGTATCATTTATATGCTTAAAATGATCAATATCAACCATCATGAAAGATATGGGTTCCTTATATCTGGCTGCATGAGTAATATCACTTACAAGTCTGTTCAAAATATACCTTTTATTGTACAACCCCGTAAGTCCGTCAGTTATGGTCATCTCCTGAAGCTGTATGTTTTTTTCCATTAACTCCTTATTTTTTTTCTCAAGCTCACATTGCATGGATATAATTCTGAATTGGTTTTTTATCCGTGCATAAACTTCTGCAAACCGGAAGGGCTTAACAATATAATCGCTGGCACCTGATAAAAACCCGTACACTTTTGAATTAACGTCAATGGCTGAAGAGAGTATTATAATTGGTATATTGGAAGATAACTCGTTGAGTGTTAGAAAAGTTAAAAGATTCTCACCGCTTTTTGACTTCATAAAGATATCAAGAAGGATTATATCTGGCTTGTTTTTTGTAATAACATCAAATGCACTTTCTTCATCAGCTGCAGTAAACACATTAATACCAACACTTCTAAGCCTGTTTGACAGAATTCCTGTAACAGACTTATCTTTATCGATTATTAAGACCTTCTTGTCATTCTCTGTTTGGGTAACTTTCATCATTTTGCCACCTCCTTACAATTATATCGACAAAGATAGATTTTTTTTAACAATAAATTTTTAAGAAGGAGAAACTTTAATTGCATTTCTAATTTATGTATATTATATTATATGTGGTATAAAAGAATTCTGCGTTATGGGGTATCTGTTATGAGTGAGGTTTTTGCTATAAAAATAGAATCAAATTCTAAATTAGACAATTTTGAAGATATGCTGGGATGTGTCAGCAGTGAGAAACAAGCAAGGATAAAAAAGTTCAGAATGTATGAGGATGCACTGAGGGCTTTATTAGGTGATTTATTAGTCCGGTATGCCATATGTTCAAGGCTAAAAATATCCAATCAAGAAGTAGTATTTAAGCTCAATGATTACGGCAAGCCTTACTTAGAAGGATTCACAGATTTTCATTTTAATATATCCCATTCGGGCAAATGGGTTGTCTGTGCGACAGATTCCTTGCCTGTGGGGGTTGATGTTGAAACAATACGCCAGATTGAAATGGATATAGCAAAACGCTTCTTCTCAAAAGATGAATTTGCAGATATCAATTCTAAAGAGATATGTGACAGAGTTGATTATTTCTTTCAGCTTTGGACTTTGAAAGAAAGTTATATTAAAGCGTGTGGCAAAGGATTATCCATCCCCCTGAACTCTTTTTCAATAAGTATGGATGAAGGTGGAATTGGTGTCAAAGATATAAATGATAATACTAAATGGTTTTTTAAGCAGTATGATATAGGGGCAGGCTATAAGATGGCGGTATGCTCACGTTATGATAAGTTTCCCGAAGGTATTAATATGGTTGATTCAATCCAGCTGTCCAAATTTTTTATTGTATAATTGTATAAACAATGTCATCAAGCTAATAAAACAATAACTGGGATTACTGGAAAATACGAAAAAATATATTAAAAAAGTGGCTAAAAGTCGCGAAAACTCTTGACTTTTCCAAAGTAGCCTAATAATCAAAAAGGA
>JAEYYB010000023.1 GCA_023430975.1 Bacillota bacterium
TCCTTTTTGATTATTAGGCTACTTTGGAAAAGTCAAGAGTTTTCGCGACTTTTAGCCACTTTTTTAATATATTTTTTCGTATTTTCCAGTAATCCCAGTTATTGTTTTATTAGCTTGATGACATTGGTTCGGTATCTATAATATCAACCTCTTTAAATATCGGAATTTTCAAGGCAAAATATAAGTTGAACATTAAATTAAAAATTTTTTTCAAAAAAACTCTTGCATTTAATAATAATATCTGCTATATTAATAAAGGTCGTTGAACACAAGACACGCACCATTAGCTCAGTTGGTAGAGCACCTGACTCTTAATCAGGGTGTCCCGGGTTCGAATCCCTGATGGTGCATTAGAAAAATAAAGGCTTCCGAGATTTTAAATCGGAAGCTTTTTATTTTGTAATTACAATATTGAGAGTATTTCTTAAATATCGATGAAGATTTACTGAAGACAAACCAATTCGTTCAACATTCACAAGAAAATTTGAATGCTTATTTTTCAGAATTTGCACGATTCAAATTAATGTCAATGGTTTCATTGCCCATAAATATATCATCCCCACCAAAATATTGTAAATGATTTCATAAAAAATTAAAGGGAGCTTATTTTTTCCCTGCCACCCAATCGAAGAATCTGAAGCCTGCAGGCGTTATGCTGAACATCTCCAACCCTACGCCAAACATTACGGCTGCAGCCAAAGAAGAATGCTGATTGTATAAAAGTTCTATGCTACCGGCAAAGAATACAAGAACCATCAATATTGACTGCTTGTGAAATTTCTTAATCTCCCATTCTTCAGTTATCGGCCTATTTGGTGTATCTTTAGGAGCGTAAATAGATGCCCAAAATATAGAACATATCATAATAGCTAATATAAGCATTCCAACGAAATCAGATGGTATATACTTGGAAATCATCCCAGCTATAAGAAAGAGTCCTAAGCTGGTAAGTATACATTTACCGTATGAATCCATGTGGTAACCACCGGCACGAGTTCGAAGAGCTGCAAATGTAAGTGTAATAATTAATGTAAGTGTAATAATTAATGTAGGTATAAACGTACCAAGGATCAACGAAGTACTAAAAAGCAATACTCCTTTAACCAGGGCACCATAAACGACTAAAAAGCCAAAATTGTATATTCTTCGTTGGGCATGATCTCGATTAAGTACTTTTGCAAGATACCTTGCAGAGCTGTATGACCATTTATGGATGAATCGCATTTTAATATCCATGTGAACCTCATTTTTTATGATGGTTTATAAAACTAATAAACATTGTTGTACATAGGGCAAATAATCCTTCATCGACTTGTTTTAGAATTATTATATCATAATTGTAACTTTGTGGTATACTTTCATTGTTAGTTTTTATGTGCATTCTGGACATTTTGCATCAGGGGTTGTATGTCGAACACAAAACTGTTATTATGTGGTTTATAATACATATTTAATTATCGCAACGGACTACTACTTTTCTTCATAAAAGTACCAATTTGCCTCTTGTAAAGGCTCAAGTTTAGTTATCAACTTATTTATCGGTCGTTCTCCATTAATTGAATATACCACGCCCCAACCAACATCCATATTAGCCCACCTCTGAAAATATATACCGTTTTTTTCCTTTCGTATAACACTAAAATTATATTTTTTAAAGAGTTCCTGTATACTCTTAGATATTGAGTCATCAGAAATTCGAATATGTTGACCCGTTTCACCGGATCTAATTAAACCAAGCATCTCTCCTTCATTATGATTTGATGTAATATAAATGATTGAAAAATCCTGAATTTCCATATACTTAGCAACATTTATAATAATATCTTTACTTTTTAAAAACTGTTTTTCCATTCTATTCTTAGATTTTTGAAATGGAAGACTTCCATTAATATAACCAAAAACAACAATCATTGCCAAAGCCATTATGCTTACTCCAATAGTAATTGCAATCATCAAATGCCGAAACCTTTTATTCATGCTTATCTCCTTTTACCAAGTACGTACATTGTCAATCTCTCTATATAACCACGAAATTTAACGAATCAGGTTGGATAACAGCTTAATTGCTGTTCCACCTTTCTATCACATGAAATACTAAAATTATAACAGAAAATATGATGTTACATTATCATCATACAATACTTTCATGCAACTCTATTATTTCAATATAGAAATCTTCACCGTCAAAATTACCATCAAGCCTTCCAACCACTACCGTACCATCTTCACAGATAGTATCAACCATAAGCAGTCCGGTATACTTAATACTTATAGAATTCTTCCCTATCATATTCTTTAAGATGTATTCTACAGCAATACTGGCTTCTTCTATGGTGCTATAAGTGTCTTTCCCATCTATGCACGGATACTCTTCTTTTCCTTCTTTTACACTATATCTGACCTTTAAATCACTCATCCAATCACCTTTATTCCTTTCTTACGATAAATTTCCCTAAGGTGTAAGACATTTTCTTGTTTTATCTATCTGTATTCAGCATATATAAATCCTACCTATTTCAACGTTCAAAAATAGCATTTTAAACTACGATCATTCAACTCATATAATTTGTGTGGTTTAACCCATGTGGAAATTGTTTAGAATGGAATTTTAAGAGAAAGATAAAAAAACCCCTGACATTAAGCCAGAGGTCTACATATATAATATATGCTATCCCTCAGTTTGAGCAAGAGTTACAATTGCCTGTGCCCATTTTACATATTTAAGATTTGCCAAATCACCCACAGTTTTTACATTAAATGCTTCTTTGAGCAATTTTGCATCATTCTCTGATACGCCTTTTAAGGCATCTACAGGAGCATTTACCAATTCCTTAAGACTTTTTGTTTCATATGCCTTATCAACAGCATTAATTATGTTCATAAGCTTGCCCTCCAATAATATTAATATAAATTACCAAGGTAATCATCGGTAAATTTTACATTAAACTTTAGGACTTATTTACAAACACATTGCCAATCTCCTGGGATTTTATAACATTAATTATGCTGCGAATAATTATGATGCTGATTACACCACCATTCCCAGGGGTTAAAAAAGCCTCCTATTTCTAAGAGGCTTATAAACTCATTAATATCTTATATTTTTGCAATGCAGTTTTTGTATTTCGGAGAGTTGGGCTTATAGTCTTTTTGTACTTCAAATTGTTTGTCAGCAAGTATCTCAATATTATCAATACAGCTTAACTTAAATTGCCTCCACTCAGGAATGACTTTCTTTTCATTTGAATCACCAGCAGTTTGATATATATCTACAAGAATGTTTCCCGTATAATAGTTTATGTACATGGCATGTGAGTAGCCAATTCTCTCCCCGATTATATCATCCTCCGGGCTATTATAACGGAATTTAATAGGCTTTCTCTGACTTATAGCTTTAATTAAAGTCTCTTTAATATCTTCATTATACATAATATCACCCTCCCAATTTCCTAATTCTCCATTTGAAGGTAAATTCCTGCAATTGTAAAAAATTTTTTTTAAAACGCTGCAGCATTATTATATATTAAATTCTTATACATCATAGAACCTATTAAATAAGTTTTTTTAATGGCTAAAAAATTATTATTGATTCTAAACTATGATTTCTCATTACAACGATTAAGTTTGATGAAATTATTTCATGATTTTCATAAAGAACAGCACAGAAAAAAAGAGCTGTTATCAGCTCTTTTAGGGAGAAATCGATGTACTATGAAACAGATTAATCTCTCTCTATAACTTGTTTCTTTTATATTTACCTTTGAAAATATTCTATTCTTTAAGTTTTAAAAAAGTGTGAATAATTTGTTAATTATATTACGGCATTAAAAAAGAGAACCATCAAAATCAAATCCGGCTCCCCTTTTTAGGATAATTTGCAAAGTTTATCATAATTTAATTTACCCACAAAGTCACATATCTAAACATAATTATACCAAAATCATTCTTCTTTTGGCAAAAGCAAATCACCATTACCAATAAATCCAAATAATGACTTACTTAAATTGATGTCCTTTATATTATTTACTATAATACTTCCAAGGTTTGTATCATATTCTCTTGCTTCAATGGATTTAGCTGCAGTACCGTAACCATACCACTCGCCTAAACTATAATATGTGGGCATTTCGTAAAATACTTCCACATAGGCTTCAAACTCCCTTGCTCTGAGTTTACCTTTCCATCGTTCCATAACATTTCCCCCTTGAAAAAACATTATACACTAATTATACCATATTTTCCCCTTTAGTCAAATATTTTGCGTTTTTTCTTTACTACTTATGGTATAATTTTGTATTTTTCTCCAGGGAATTAATATTTTCTTATCCTTTCGACTCAAACGTTTTTTACATTATTTAGCAGCTTTAGCTGATTTTCTTGTCAATCGCTCCAATCTGTGCTTGAGATCCTTATAAAATGTATTTCTTAACAAAGTATTTCCTAAGCATATCTCAAAGGCTTTCTCCGTTATATCCTTTGCCCTGAAAATATCTCTGATCCTATGTTCATAGTGCTTTGCAAGCTCTATCATTATTGGGATATTAGGAGTTTTTGAGGAATTAATGATGAGTTCAAGGCATTTGGTTATACGGTCATACTCCTTACCGCTTTTGTACAATAGTATAAGCTCTTTTAGAGCTTCAATCCTTATAATACTGTTGTTCGAAGTGGAACAGTGCTTATAACAGTTCTCGGCATTCATATAATCCATAGCCTTGTTATAAATCCTGGCGGCACCAAATAATTCATTATAATCAGATGCTTCTTCCAATGGGTTATTTAACAGCCTGCCTATTTTTACAAATAGAGACACCATTGATATGATATCTGATTTGTTATGTTCCAGAACCCTCTTCATATCATGTGCATCACGGTCGTTTATATATTTGAAATAGGCAGCCGGTATAAGGTAACCCGGTATATCATCATTCCTTGTCAGTCCGAGCAAATTTTCTTCAAGGGATATCAACCTGCAGCTTTCAAGCTTCCTTTTCCATATTGCCCTGGATATATGCAATAAATCCAGATGTACAGGATCCTTTTGCCTACATTTTATTTTGTTAGATATAAATCTTGAACTTAAGAGGTTCCAATCAAATGCCTTACCATTAAAGGTTATAAGCCCTTTCCTGGAAGCGAGTTCATTTTCTAAATAGCAAAGCATGGCAGGCTCTTCATCATAGTCTCGCATAAAGAGCTGTTTTACAACAAAATTCTCTTTCTCAAAATATCCTATTCCTATTAGAAAAGCTACTGTACCTGCCCCCCCAAGTCCGGTTGTCTCAGTATCAAGGAATATCATATCATGAAGCTCTAATTTACTATTGCTGTTAAAAACCCTTAAAAGATATTCAAAATCCAGCTTTGTAAACTCCTCCAATTTGCAATTCCCATGGGCATAGTCTAAGGAAAACTGATTTTTGTGCATAAAAAATGATCCTAGATGGCCATCTTCAATGGTCCCATCCATTAGCTTGTCTATTTCTGCGGCATTTTCAATTTGTGAGGTACTTTCAATCAAAGCCTCTTTAATTTTTTGTTTCTCGGCAAATTGTTTTAATTTGCTTCTTAAATCAGAATACATACCCATTCCCCATTGTTAAAGTATATCCTATAAGCTTAAGGGTTAAAACTTTTGGGTTACCGCTGCCTGAAAACTCGTTTAACGGTCCGACGCATGACGGGCAGCCGCATTCACATTCACACTGCTCTATCATTTTGCCTGCAGCGATAAACAATTCCTGATGCATGCTGTACAGTTTCTCACTAAATCCTACCCCACCCGGGTAGCTGTCATAGATATAAAGCGTAGGCTTAACTGTAAAAGGTGCCTTGACCTGATACACTACCCTTATATCTCCAGGATCACACATCAGGTAAATAGGTGCACAGTTTGCGACTATGTTTGAAAGGCCAAAAAGGCCGTTCTGTATTTCCAATTGGGACAGGCCTTTTGTTGCTTCTTCCGAAAAGCTTATCCAATAGGAAGTTGTATGCATTTCAAGTTCTGGAAGGTTAACGGGACCTGAACCTATGTTTTCATGGGTATACAGCTTGATCTTCTTGAACATGGTTACAATTGCAGACACCATTACCTCACCGCTGAACCTGTCTGTAAGTTTTCCTTCCTCACTTCTGAATACATCAATAACCTTCATGTCAACTGCCAGGTTGGCATCTGTATAGTAATCTACATCAACCTTCCTTACATAGGCTTTCTTATCGTCAAAATCCAATTCCTCAACTTGATACTGCTGACCTTCATGTATATATATGGCTTCCTCATGAAGGAGCATTGGGGCACTGAATCTGTCCGTTTCTCCTATAACCCTGTGTTTTGGTTCCGATATGTCTATTATTATAAAATTCTCATTTGAAGCACTTCTAAGGGATATATCACCTGCCGGAAAAACATCATTCATCCAATACCACCTTGAGCCTACATGCCTTAAAATCTTGGCATCTTCCATAAATGACAGTATTTCTCCTGTTGTTTCAACTCCAAACTTCTCATCATCTGTAAACGGAAGCTCGAAAGCTGCACATTTTATATGATTATAAAGTATAGCCAGATTATCCGGATTAATAAGCCCATATTCAGGACTCTTCTCGAAAAAATAATCGCTGTTGCTCACAATATACTGGTCAAGGGGGCTGCTGCTGGCAATAAGGAATGTGGCCGAGACACTGTTCCTTCTACCGGCCCTTCCCGCTTGCTGCCATGTACTGGAAATACTTCCCGGATACCCGCATATGACACATGCCTCCAGATTACCTATATCAATACCCAGTTCAAGAGCATTAGTGCTTACTACTCCTGTAACACTGCCATTTCTAAGCCCTCTTTCTATTTCACGCCTAAGGCTTGGAAGATACCCACCTCTGTACCCCCTTACCCTTTGCTCACCCTCGAATTTACTTGAATAAACATCCTTGAGATATGTTACTAAAACCTCAACATTTAGCCTGCTTCTGGTAAACACTATCGTCTGTATATTGTTTCTTATGAGGTTCTGAGCCAGTATCTTGGCTTCTATTGTGCTGCTTTTCCTGATACCCAGTTCTTTATTGACAACAGGCGGGTTATAAAAAATAAAATGCTTTTTACCCATTGGTGCCCCGTTATTATCAATCAGCACAACATCCTCTCCCGTAATTCCTGAGGCTAATTCGTCCGGGTTGGCTATTGTAGCAGAGCAACAAATAAATATGGGGTTTGAACCGTAAAAATTACATATCCGCTTCAGCCTTCTTATTACATTTGCAAGATGACTGCCGAAAACGCCCCTATAATGGTGTATCTCGTCAATCACTATAAACTTCAGGTTCTCAAACAGCTTGTTCCATTTTGTATGGTGCGGAAGTATTCCGCTGTGGAGCATGTCGGGATTTGTGACAACTATATGTCCCGCCTGCCTTATAGCTTTTCTGGCTGATTGTGGAGTATCACCGTCATAGGTATAGGTCTTGATATCTACACCTACCTCTGTGATGAGCTCGTGCAGCTCAGTAGTTTGGTCCTGAGAAAGTGCTTTTGTCGGGAACAGAAAAATTGCCCTTGATTCGGGATCCTCTAATATATTATTTATAACAGGTATGTTGTAGCACATCGTTTTACCCGATGCAGTGGGGGTAACTACAACAACGTTTTTATTGTTTTCTATCTCCCTGACTGCACAAGCCTGATGCGAATAAAGCCTGGTTATTCCCCTTCTTTTAAGGGCCTCCTGTAATCTTATATCCATGCATTCGGGAAAATCTGAATAAATAGCATCCTTAGGAGGTATTTCAATCCAGGCTGTTATATTTTTCATCAATTCTTCTGAATTTTTAAAATTATCTAAAATCTGTTCAAGATTCATACTGCTCTCCGCTAACCCTTATCTTTTGATTTTTAATATTAATTTAACTTTTAATTTTAATATAATTATAATAATTTTTTTATTTAATTAATAGCTTTAATATGTATTTTATTTTTTATATGAATTATTGAAGAATACACGTAATTAATATATAATTCATTTAGAGGAAAATTTAACACAATTCAATTATATTAATAAACTATATTAATAATAAATATAATCAACATTGTTTAAAATCATATGGAGGAAATCAATTGAGCAGTTCAAATTTTTTTAGTAGGGATAAATTATCCAAAGAAAACCTGAAATCATTTATTGAGGGTTTACGTTCTGGAGATAATGAATCCAGAAACGATTTTATTGATGAAAACAAAAGTTTTATTCTTAAGGTCGTGTCAAATTCCTTAAAACGGTCAACGATAACTCAAAATAGCAAGGAATTTGAAATAGGCTTGTCATCATTTAATTATGCTATTGATACCTATGATTTGGATAGCGATGATGACTTTTTGACCTACGCACAAAAGGTTATTAAGAACTCCGTATATGATTACATAAAGTTTCTCAGCACTAATTCGACAACTTATACTTCACAGATTGAAAACGAATACTTGTATAAGGATTACGAAAATAAAGACGAAATTTCCAGGTTTAAACTCAAATTATGGGAGCTGGGCATTACTTTAGATTCACTTGTTAAAGTTACCCCTGGCGATAAAGAATCTATACAAACTTCACTATCAATTGCCCGGAAGTTTATGTTGAGTGCGGAAGTTTTTAACAAAATTTCAGTAAAGTCAGGTATTCCATACGATCTTCTTGACAAAGATACTAAAAACAATAAAAAATTTATCGAAAAACACAAGGCTTACATTATTGCCCTGGCACTTATATTAAACAGTAACCTGGGGATATTTAAAAGCTACCTTAAAAATGCTGAATCGGGCAATAAATCCTCCGATAACGTAGGTATTATTCTTGAACTTTTCAAGGAAAAAGCTTTATTTTTTACTTTAGAAGGCAAATTTACCATTACTGATATAAAAAGCAAATCGACCCTTGATATCGGTAAACAAATTATCATAGATAATGATTACATTAAAAAGCCGTCAAATATCACCAAATATTCAGTATTTGCCGCAAGCTTTTTTGTTATAACGTTAACTCTCCTTGTAGGTTTTACTTACCTTTTAAGGGACAATTCAACCACAGTATATTCACCAAAAGAATCGGAGGGTAAAAATGTTGCGGCAAGTGATGGTAATAGTGATAAAAACACATCGGTTCCGGTGGTTACAGCTACTGCATCAGCGTTACTTAGTCCTACTCCAAAGATAAGTACACAAAGCCCAAGCATTGTACCTGCAGCACCAACATCCGAACCATTATACACAAATACTCCAATAAAACCAACGGATACAAAAAAGCCAAAAACAACTAAAAAAGTACCTGAGCCAACGCCACCAACAGATAAAGCTGTAGGGCCACCTGATACTCCGGTAATCAGTTGTGATATAGAAAGTGTTAATGTTGGTGATTCTTATAACATTTCAATGAACATGCCTGGTGGAAATAACGGCACAATTATTGTTCTTTATGAGAACGATAAAATGGTGCTCTATAAAAGACATAAAGACGATTCACCAAACCAACAAACTGCGTCCATGTCATTTAAAGCAAAATCGAAGGGAATATTCAAATATAGGTATAAGCTGCTTAATGCCAAAGGATCTGCAAGCAGCGAAACAATTACTATAGCGGTAAATTAAGCAATTTCTTCACTACATTAAAAGTGTTAATAATCTTACATTTGGCGGAGCAAATAACGAACGGTTCAACGGGATTTGCTTAAGGCAAATGTAATAGATTTATCACTTTTAATATAGAGAACGATTAATAGGGATGATTAAAATATATTTAGTCATTTTAAATATAAGGAAACAAATGCATTCCTAAACAAATTTTACCTTGGAGATGATAAGATGAGCTCGGATTTTCAAAATAACGATGTTTTTAATAATGATAATTTCAGTACTTACATCAATAAAATTAGGGAGGGAGATATTGCCCTAAGAGAACGTTTTATTGAAGAAAACAAGACTATGATAATGAAAGTTGTGTCCCAAGTATTGGGTAAATCAGCAATTCCTACAAACAGTAAGGAATACGATGCTGCTCTTACCGCTTTCAACTACTGCATTGATCATTATGACTTTGATGGCAATGAAACTTTTAATGCCTATTCTGAAAAAATCATTAAGGAATGGATATACCATTCTTTGTGGGAGGAAAGTTCCAAAAGCATGTCCATTGATGATCCTTCTACTGATAATTCTAAAGAGTATCTGTACCGTAATTTTGAAAATAAGGATGAGATCATTGTATTCAAGCAAAAACTTTGGGAGTTTGGAATAACATTGAGGGATTTGTACTTCTTAAGTCCAAGAGAAGTAGATCAGATCATGTTTTCATTAAATGTTGCAAGCTCCATTGCTAATAGTAAAACACTTTACAAAAGCATGTTCAATATTAAAGCCATCCCTATAGATGATCTGGATGAAAAATTCAAAATCCAGAAGAAATTAATAGATAAGAATAAAGAGTACATAATTGCCCTTTCCATTATATTAAAAAGTGACTTGAAGGTTTTAAAAAGCTACCTTATAAATATTGAACAGGGTAAACCTACAGAGAACATCGGAATCATACTTGAGTTATTCAAAAAAGACGCAATTGTTATGAATTTTTCAGGACAATTCGTTATTATCAAAGTTGACAGGAATAATAACAGGAGTATCGGTAAACAGGTTCAGCTGAACAAGGACGGCTCCAAGCTATATTACAACAATTTCATAAAATTTGGTGCTATTGCAGTAGGCTCTGCTGCAGTTTTAATTGTTATCTTATTTGGTGGCAAAGCATTATTGAATAAACCCGCTGAAAAAGCTTCACCATCTCCTTCAAGCAAAGTAATTGTTTTAGATGATGCACAGGCAGAAGAAGCAGACAATGAAATTGAAGATGTTGATGATATTAATGAACCTGAAGCTACAGAAGTTATAGAAGCTACAAAGTCTTCGGAGGTTGATCCGACTCCTGCTGTCCTAGAACAAAAAGTTTCTCCTAAGGCAGGTTCCCCACAAAGCACTAATGATGGCAGCAGTTCGGTAGATACTGAAAGCACCCCATCTTCTGCAATTTCTACAGCTACACCTGTGCAAATTACAAAGCAGAAGCCTACAAATACCAAGAAGCCAAGGAATACACCGACAGAAAGAAAGGCAACACCTAGAATGCCGGTTCAAACTGCCAAGCCTTCAATAAAGCCCTCAACAAAGCCTTCAGCGAAGCCAACACCTTCAACCGAAGTTCCTAATGCAGCAAAAGCACATGGAATTCCCGGAACGGTTCAAATATCATCAGATACATATTCTACCAAAGTAGGTGAATATTTCACTTTGACAATGAACATGTTCGGAGGCAATAACGGAACTACTCTTATCCTCTATGAAAACAATGAAGTTATATCAACAAGTTCAATGGATGATAAAACCCCGGCCCCGCAATCAAGAAGCGTAGCTGTTATCGCTGAAAGAAAAGGAGTTTTCAATTACAAATGGAAGCTTGTTAATGATTTCGGTTCAAGTTCCAGCGGAACATTAACAATGATTGTGACAGATTAGCTTATTTTTTGAAATATTAAAACACCATAATTTCCTATATTAAAAGTGTTAATAATCTTACATTTGGCAGAGCAAATAACGAGCGGTTCAACGGGATTTGCGACAGACAAATGTATTAGATTTATCACTTTTAATATAGACATAAAAAGGATCTGATAGATAACCAAATTTAAAGTTACCTATCAGATCCTTTAATTCTTTAATTCTTTAATCTTTTAATTCTTTAATTCTTTAATCTTTTAATTCTTCAATTCTTTAATCTTTCAATCCTTTAATCATTCCTCAGAAAATAGCCTGGTCATGGGAATTACCGACTTTTTAATAGAAGGACTGCTCCACATAAGTTTAACCCTTCCATACATATTTCCATTAAAATACTCAACCTTTATCTTATGCTTACTTCCCGCTTTTAGTTTTATTTCTCTGGTGGCTGTCGAGTATTTGCCTGAATTACCCCATTCGTTTATTTCCAGTTTATTATCTATCCAAAGCCTAACACCACCGTCATAATCAATGTGAAATTTGTAACTCTCATCATAAAGCGGCTCTACATAGCCTGTCCAGCGAATGCTGTACTGCTGATCCTGATGAACTCTTTGGTCCGGCGAACCGGTTCCCCAGTTAAAATTGATTTCCTTATCTATACCTTTAGCCTTTAGTACAGTTAAATCGGTATTATCATAATATTCATAGCTAAGCCCATTGCCATCGCCCGGTAATACAGTTTGTTCAGGCGGCTTGGCAGCAGGATACAAGCATGATTGAGGAACAACTGATTTTTCCACTAAAATACTGGTCCACCATAAAGAAATTATGCCATTACCGGTATTGTTGTAAAATTCAACTTTTATATCATATTTTTTATTACCCACTAATATAATTTTTCCTGTATCAATAACATTATACTGTTCATTCCATTTGTCTATGACCAATTCATTGTTTATCCAAAGCCTTACTCCATTATCACGATTAACATAAAACTTGTATTCCCCTGTATATGGCGGTTTAATATATCCTGTCCAGCGAACGCTGTATGAGTCATCCCTCTTTACCCCAGGAGCAGGTTCCATACCCGAGAACCAGAAGAAATTTATATGCTTGTCGACTTGAGTAGTTACAAGTTTTGTCAGGTCTATATTATCGTAGTATTCAGCCATTAATCCCGTACCTGTTTCAGGCTTTGGAGTCGCTGTCGCAGCACTCTTTGGTATATCAACCGATGGCTTTATACTGCTTGAATTACTGCTTGAATAATTATTTGAGCCCTTTGTTGGAGTGTTCAATATACTTCTTGTATTTAAACTATTATGTGTATTCAATATTTTTGGTGTATTGCTGGATATTGGACTGCTTTCCAAACCTGATGGAAAAGGTGTCCCCACAATATCAGTAGCTTGGCTATTGGTAGATTGGCTATTGGTAGCTGTCTCTTTACCATTGCCTGCTGTCGGCGAACTATATGCTATATCACTTCTGTTTTTTTGATAGGTTATAATCAAATCTGAAACCTCGAAATTTTTAGCATCATTAAGTGATATTTTGCTGCCTGTCTTCACTATTTCCTTATATAAGGCGTATCTTCCCAATGATATTCCACTTTTTTTTGCAGCGTCAATATCATTTCTATCAAGCTGAAAGGTATCAACCTCGTTGTTTTTTCCATACATTGACATTACATTTATCCTTAAACTTTGCAAGAGGCTGTTTAATTTATTTTGGTTGGTTTTAACTACATCTTCATCTAAATTTTTATTAGATTTTATCGCACCTGATATCAAATAATAATTTTTAGAATCTTCTTTGACTATCCCTTTTTCAGCACATCTATTGATTATTATATAGAAGGCTTCACTTATCTTCATACCTTTAGGGTCTAGATCTGCCATCAATTCCATAGCATCTTTGTTTATATAATCAGCGTCCATAACCTTATAATCTTTATCGACAGCTAACTGAATACTGGGATTTATATCAAGGCTAACATATGCCAAAATCTTATCATTATAAGTACTTTTGTTGAACATTATACTTGCAAAGATGGATATTCCAATTATAAATACTATAGCTGCCGCTAGAGAAACCCTTTTTATAATATAAGCCGTATTTATAATATCACTCTTTTTAAAATGTATCTCCTGACTTACATACATGGTAGGCTTTCTTGCCAATTTGTAATATCCATTATCCTCAGTTAATACAGTAACCGAATGTTTTTCAACATCAATTATTATACCTTTCTCACCCATTTTTACCCCTTCCCCCTAACGTACGCCCAAGATAGGATTGTAGATGTTCAAAATCATTTCCATATATTATTGAAACAGATATAATAAACTCTCTATTTCTTTCAATAGTCCTTGGATGTACATCAACTATCTTGATCAGTTCTTTCATTGGAAAATATTTTTTATTTATAATTTTCTTAAATATTTCCTTATTCTGTGCAATTTTTTTGCCGACTCTAACACACATCTCTCTTGAGTCGCTGTGCTTAGGAGTATACTTATGCAGATTACTTAACTTTATTCCAAATGCCTTTAACTCCTCATCAAAACTTTTTATCTCCTGAAAAAGCTCTATCCTGTCATACTTGGATATTGCAGGCTCATTGATATATTTTTCGTCAAATTGAGTTTCCTTTTCCTCCAGGTATGAAAAAGGTATTTCCTTACTCCTTTTTGATACAATTCTTATATAATCAATTATCCTACGCTTTATTATCTGTTCAGCAAAACTAAAAAAGTTAAAGGTTTTGAAACTTTTGTCGCTGTCAAATTTGTCGATAGCTTCATTAAAAGCAATAAGCCCAATACTGTATTCATCACAATTTTTAAGACCTTCCTTGTTTGGTACTGCATTGGAAATAACCTTTAAAATAAAAGGTATGTAATCATTTATAAATCTGTCCCTAAGCTCTTCATCTCCTTCTTTAATTCTGTTAATCAACTGTCCGGCATGCTCTTTATCAGAATTATAGACAGTAAAAGTAAAAATCAAAATAAAGCACCCCTTTTATTAGCAGGAATTTATGTTAGCAATCACACAGTGATCTTTTAGGCCTAGGAAATTATGTTGTAAATACAAAATAATTTCCTAGACGTCCTCAAGTTTAAAAATCACATAGAGATTTTTTTATTAGATTGTAACGAGAAGTAAAAAATGATTAATTTTTCAAATTTTTCGTTCATTTTATATTGAATTATATCATATCAGTAAAACAGCTACAAATACTGCCGTCAAATATAAAGTAAATTATTTAATTTTTTAGCAAAGAATCAATAAATATTAATATTGACTTTTATATACATATATTTATCGGCATATTAATTCAAATAACCCCTATGTATAAATATTCGAACGAAAATAATTTTTAGGCCGTTTATGAAAATTTTATAAAAGCTTATAGTTATTTATAAAAATTTAATAAATTGAATAAGCTGAAACAAATAGCTTTTTTAGGCATAATGTTATAAGATATTATTGCCGATAAAATACTTGCATTTCTTTTAAAGTTATTTTCTACCATTATTATTTTCTAACCATTAAAGGAGGTTTTCTAATTGGACGTATTTAGCAGTAATATAAATAGTGAAGACTATAGTGCCTTAGTAGCCTATGAGCCCCTTCAGAATACTAAAATTCCACTCTGGGAAAATGTTGCAAGGTTGGCTTCCATAAATGAATTTGGCCTATATATGCGTGAATCCAGTACCATTATACCGCTCATCCATAAAGAGCTTTTAGAGGTGAACAGTGAAACACGAAAGCTTTTTGGGAGAGCAGGTGCGGTTAACCCCTGGATTTTATCAGACAGCAACAGACTAAAGCTCTATAAAATGGCTCAAAAGCTAGCAGATTTACAAGATGGAAAAAGAATAAGAATTAAAAGAAAAACTGCAGCAAAATCAGCTGATGTTTACTCTGGCATACTTAGGCTTAAAATTGCAATAGCTATGATAATAGTTTTTGCAGATTCCTTTAAAAAGGTTTTGCCATTGGAAGAAAGATTTATCCAATTGCATAAGGATATAACATACATTTTAACATCAGCACTTGAAATAGACGCAGAGATAATAAAAGCAATGGATAGCAACAGATTAAAAAACTTCTTTAAGACATACTGTTAAACGCTTCATATATGTTTAGCAAAATTAAAAGTGTAAAGGACTAATCACTTTTAATATACTAATTTTATTTGATTTTAATATAATGACATTTTCCATATACATTAACTTTATACCCATAAAGTAACACAATCACCTGGGTAACTTATAGTGACTTTCCCATACTTCGATAGGATTGCACCCATAAAGATAATTGAGCACCTCATTTCTACAGCCAGTTCTTCGGGAATGAAGGTATTGTTTATTGTTGAAGAATCAATAAGGATAATATTGTCTTCCATATTAACCTTACATCCTAAGCTTTTTAATATATTTACCATTACTTCAACATCTTTCAATCTAGGACAATTCTTTATGACGCTAAGACCTTCGTTTAATACGGTCGCTGCAAGTATAGGTAAAACAGCATTTTTTGCACCTTCAACTACAATTTCGCCTTTTAGTTTCTGTCCACCGCTAATAACAAGTTTACTCATTTTTACAACACCTCCGAAAACCCGGTGGAAATAATTATAATTATATAAGGATTAAAGAAACCTTTAATCCTTTTTATTTATGTTACATATTATGCTGGGTTTACAAAAATGTTACTTTTTTCTTTTTACAAAAGGACTGAGCATATTTATGCCCTTATGTCTTTATGCCTTAGTCATGACCAAAAAATAACTTACGCTATAAACTTCGCTCATGTGTTGACTTAACTCGTCAACACCCGCTCAGAAGCGTAAGTAATT
Organism: Bacillota bacterium; assembly: GCA_023430975.1. Lineage (GTDB taxonomy): Bacteria > Bacillota > Clostridia > Acetivibrionales > DSM-2933 > Pseudobacteroides. Next base: position 16,404 of record JAEYYB010000023.1, read on the forward strand.
TTTTAATCATGCCTTAATCTCCATAGCAAGGCTGTATATCTTGTCTACCGCGTCTTTGACACCGATCATACCTGCATTCTTTGACATCTCCTTAAGCTTAGCTTTATTTCTTATAGTATCTACAATTTTTTTATGTAGTATCTCCCCATTGAGGTCCTTCTCCAATATCACCAATGCCGCACCATGCTTCTCTAGTGCTTTGGCATTATGCTCCTGGTGATTCGCAGTAACATAGGGTGAAGGTATCATAATTGAAGGAACAGACAGTGCTGTAAGTTCACTGATTGTTATAGCCCCTGCCCTGCAGACAACCAGGTCCGCAGCAGCCATTACACCAGCCATGTCAAATATATATGGAAGCACCTGAACCGACTTAAAGGATTGACCCTCCAATTTTTCCATAACACTTTTATGCTGTTTCTCCCCGGTTGCATAAATAAGCTTAAAAGTGCCTTCTCTGTAATGGGTTTTAAGCATATCAACAACCGATTGATTGATTTTTTCAGCACCCAGGCTTCCCCCAAAGATCACCACAAGCGGATTGCTGCTGTCAACCTTAAGGCTTTCTCTTGCTTTGACACGCTCAATTTCCAACATTTCTTTCCTTATAGGATTACCTGTAAGTATTATTCTTTTTGCACCCTTAAAGAATTTTTCAGATTCCTTAAAACTAATGGCTGTTATATTGGAAAACCTGGAAAGTATTCTGTTAGTAACACCTGGGAATGCATTTTGTTCATGTATGAGAGTTGGAATCTTTCTCATAGCTGCTGAAAAAACAACAGGACCACAAACGTAGCCCCCTGTACCGATCACTATATCAGGCTTAAATTCTTTTACTATACTGCGTGCTTCATGAAGTCCCTGAAACATCTCCTTTACTGCAATAAATGTATCTTTTGAAATCTTCCTTCTAAATCCCCTTACCTTTATGAGTTTAAGTTCAAAACCTTCCCTTGGTACTAGTTTGGTTTCAAGCCCTCTTTCGGTACCTACAAAAATTATTTCAGTTTCATGATTTTTTGATTTTATATACTTGGCAATGGCAAGCCCTGGATTTATATGACCCGCAGTGCCTCCGCCAGCAATTAATACCTTCAATTTTGTTCACCTCATATTCTCTCATAGTTCGCCTGCTTTGATATATTTAAAAGAATTCCAATGCTGCAGAGCATAAAAGTAAGGGATGTACCTCCCGAGCTGAAAAACGGCAACGCAATCCCTGTAGCAGGAATAGACGATGTAACAACGGCTACATTTATTACCACCTGCATTCCAATAAGAGAAGTCAACCCAATTGCAACAAGACTTCCAAAAACATCAGGCGTATTTATTGCTACCTTTATACCTCTCCAGATAAATACAAAAAATAACATCAATATTGCCAGAAGTCCTATAAATCCTAACTCTTCCGCTGTAACAGCAAAAATAAAATCATTATATGGTTCCGGTAAGTAGAGATGCTTTTGCATACCCTTTCCCAATCCTTTGCCAAATAGTCCTCCCGAACCTATTGCGTAAAGAGATTGGATAATCTGCCAGCTGTCCCCCTGTTTATCCTCCATGGGATGCAAAAAAGTAGTCAGCCTTTTTCTTGCATGTTCCATAGTTGTTATAGCTACTATAAAAGCTCCTATCGCAGGCATTCCCAACAACACAAAATGTTTTATCTTAGCACCGGCACAGAATAAAATAATAGTCGCAACAATTACAACCAGAACTGTACAGCTAAGATGAGGCTCGATAAGAAGAAGCCCGGAAAATAAACCTATTAAAATGAGGTACGGCAATAAGCCCTTAAAAAAATATTTAAGGTCATCCCTTCTCTTGGATAAACTATATGAAAAAAATAGAATCATAGATAATTTTAGAAGCTCCGAAGGCTGGAAAGAAAGAGGACCTATAAAAATCCACCTGTAAGCACCGTTAAGTTTGGTTCCGATCCCTGGTATCCTTACCAATACAAGCAAAACCAAACTTGCAACAAACAAAATGGGGGATATCTTACCAAGCTTATGGTAGTCAATCCTTGATATAACAAGCATTCCTATTACCCCAACAATGGCAAAGAGGATTTGTCTTTCTACGAAATAGTAGGCATTTCCTTTATGATAATAATAAGCACTGGGGTAACTAGCACTAAAAAGCATGATTAAGCCTATGGAAAGCAGCATCAATACTGATATGAATATCCAAAAATCAAACGGTTTCTTCCCCTTCATTGAATACCCTCCAAAAAAACATAATAAAACCAAAAAACATCCTACTTACGCCCTAGAAGCTTGTGTACATTACAATACCAATCCCGCATAACACCAATGTAACAGCCCAGAAGGAATATACCACCTTGGTTTCTTTCCAGCCAGAAAGTTCAAAATGGTGATGGAGCGGTGCCATTTTAAAAACCCTTTTTCCTCTGGTTTTAAAAGATACAACCTGTATTGCGACCGAAAGTATCTCGGCAACATATACAGCACCAACCAAAAGTATTATAAACGGCATCTTCATCATAATTGCAAGGGTGCCAACTGCACCGCCTAATGCAAGTGAACCTGTATCTCCCATAAAAACCTTGGCAGGATGAATGTTAAATGTAAGAAACCCAAGGCATCCTCCTGCTACAAAGGAGGAGAATACCATACTGTATTCCCATTCGGTATTGGTCATTGCAATAAGAGTAAAGAACACCATTACAATCAGGGTTGTTCCTGCTGCAAGGCCGTCAAGCCCGTCAGTAATGTTGACAGCATTTGTGATACTGTATAATACAAATATGACAAATAAAACATAAAACCATTTTTCATTTATTGTTCCTAAGAAAGGAATTGTTATATCTACACCAAGATCTGTAAAGTATGCGGTATATATTGCAAAAACGGCAGCTACCAGCAAAAGGCCAACTGTTTTCTGCTTCGGATAAAGACCATCCTTCCTTCTTTTCTTAACCTTGATAAAATCATCAATAAACCCGATTAATCCAAACCCAATAGTGGCTATAGCCATAGGTATAATTTGCGGATAAATCCTTCCAAAATATATAGAAAGCAAAAGAATCGGTATTAGAAAAATCAATCCTCCAATATTGGGAGTACCTGTCTTTTTCAAATGAGTAGCAGGCCCGTCATCCCGGACTGTCTGACCGAATTTGAGCCTTGTCAAAGCTGGAATTAAAATAGGCCCTGCAATAAGAGCCATAGCAAATGATATAATAAATACCACAACTTGAATTGATAATTGCATTTTAATACTTCACCCCGTATTTCATCCTGATAATTCTTCAATCATTTAGTTAAACCTTGTGCTATTTCCTCCATTTTCATTCCTCTGGAACCTTTTATAAGGATAAAATCTCCTTCTTTCACAAAGTCTTCTAATAATTTTTTAACCTCATCATTGTTCGTAAACGTGAAAACTCTATCTGCAGGAATCCCTGCCTCCAAAGCCCCATGTGCAATATTTCTGCCGTTTTCACCAACAGTAACCAGGTAGTCTATCTCTTTTGAAGCAACATATTTACCCACTCCCACATGTGCCTTGTAGGCCCACTCTCCCATTTCCAGCATGTCTCCAAGCACAGCTATGGTTCTGTTGCCTTCACTTGTATCCTTTAAGACATCCAGTGCCGATTCCATTGATTGAGGACTTGCATTGTAAGCATCGTTAATAACCTTGTAACCTTTATGTCCAACTATATTCAATCTCATATTTGCCGGGCTGTATGAAGCAATACCCTTTATTATGCTATCAATGGAAATCCCCATATGAAGCCCAACGGCTATTGCTGCTAGTGCATTATAAACATTGTGTGTTCCCGGTACCGGAATATGTACCTTATAATCATTATTACCGATTGTCATTTCGAAACAGGTACCGCTTTCACCCATTGTTTTAATATTATAAGCCTGTAGATCAAGCCCATCTTCTGTTCCATAATACAAAGTCTTATACTTCAAAAACCCCTTTAAGCCGTATAAAAGACTGTCATCACCGTTTAATATAACAACACCGTCGTCAGGCAGTCCTTCCATTATTTCCATCTTGGCCTTTAGAATGTTTTGCTTTGAGCCAAGCTTCTCTATATGTGACATTCCAATATTAGTGATAACCGCAATACTGGGTTTTGCTATTTTTGTAAGGTAGCTGATCTCGCCTAAGCCACTCATGCCCATTTCCAAGACTGCCGCCTCATAATCACCTTCCATATTCATGACTGTAAGAGGCAAACCTATATGGTTGTTGAAATTGCCAGATGTTTTTAACACATTATACTTTTGTTGAAGTACACATGCAATCATGTCTTTTGTACTTGTTTTACCTACGCTTCCAGTTATACCAACCAGGGGTATATCAAATAAACTCCTGTAATACCTTGCAATATCGCCTAATGCTGCCAAAGTATCCTTAACTTTAATTACAGTCTTACCTTCCATATTGTCCAACCCGGACACATCTTCCGATGTCAAAGATGCTGCGGCTCCTTTCATAAGGCATTCCTTAATAAATGCATGACCGTCAAAGTTTTCTCCCTTTATAGGAATAAAAAGACTTCCTTCAGCAACTTTCCTGGAATCAATACAAATCCCGTTAATTCCCTTATTTAATTCACCAAAAATCAATTCACCCTTTGTTGCCTCAACTATTTCTTTCAATCCAAGTATCTGCATATAATATAATTACCTCTCTCACCAGTTTATTTTTGGTTAGGAATGGCTAAGAAATAACATCCAATTCTCATCGTCCAATGCCCCGTTAATTCGCCGGGATTTTGTCCTTGAGAATACGAAGTTATTTCTAAAGCATTCCTTAACATAGATCAAGCAGCTCTTGAACTACTTCTCTTTCGTCAAAATGAATTGTCTTGTCCTTGAATATCTGGTAAGTCTCATGTCCCTTTCCTGCCAGCAAAATTATATCCCCTTTTTGGGCATTTTCCAAGGAATATTTTATTGCTTCCCTCCTGTCTACAATAGTTATATATGCTCCATTTGTCCTTTTAATGCCTTCTTCAATGTCCCTAACTATGTTTACAGGTTCTTCAGTCCTTGGGTTATCGGATGTAATTATGGTTAAATCGGCCAATCTGCCGGAAATTTCGCCCATTATAGGTCTTTTGGTTCTATCCCTGTCACCGCCGCAGCCAAACAGGCAAACTACCCTTCCCACTGAATAATCCTTTATAGTCTTAAGTATGTTTTCCAAACTGTCAGGACTGTGTGCATAATCAATTATAACAGTAAATTTATCATCGGTATACACCACCTCTGCCCTACCCGGAACCTTTGTATTTAATAGACCGTCCCTGATATTATCAAGAGATATTCCGCCTAAAATACAGCAGCCTATAGCGGCCAAAGCGTTGTAAACTGTAAATACACCTGGTATGTTAACCTTAATATGCCCGTTTCCCCAAATGGAAACAAGATCAAATTCTACACTGTCGGGATTTGTCACAATATTGGCAGCCTTAAAGTCCGCTTCCTTGTGAATTCCAAATGTATACACCTTTCCTAATACTGCAGATGCAGCTTCCCTCGCCCTTTCTCCATAGTCACTGTCTATGTTGATTAGGGCCTTGCTGCACATTTTAAAGAGCTTCATCTTAGCATTAAAATAATTCTCAAAGGTTTCATGAAAATCAAGATGGTCTTGAGTAAGGTTGGTAAATACCCCTATATCATAATTACAACAGCTTACTCTATGGAGCTCCAATGCATGAGATGATACTTCCATGACAACGCTGTTAACGTTTTTCTCCACCATGTCACCAAAAAGAGCTTGCAGATCATAGGACTCAGGAGTAGTTCTTTCTGTGGGTATAGTTTCATTTCCGATAAAATTTGCAACAGTACCGATAAGTCCTACCTTTTGATCTACTTTTTCAAGGATTGACTTGATCATAAATGTGGTGGTAGTCTTGCCTTTTGTTCCCGTAATACCAAACAGGGTAAACTTATCGGATGGGTTTTCAAAAAAGATATTTGATACATGTGCCAGTGCCAGCCTGGTATCAGCAACTCGTATAACTGTAATACCATCAGGCACGCTTACATTCTTTTGTACCAGCAAAGCTTTAACTCCATTTTCAACTGCAGCTGCTACAAATTGATGTCCATCCACTTTAAATCCCTCAATGCAGACAAATAGAGTACCATTTCTTACTTTCCTTGAGTCATAAGCAATATTGGTAATATCTGCGTTTATATCCCCACATATCTCCAAAATATCCAATCCTTCAACAAGCTCTTTAAGTATCATATCCCAAACCTCCATTTTAGTCATTGTCAAAAAGTAACTTCCGCTATAAATTTCGCTCTTATTCCGTATCAAGCTTTCTAAAAACAACTTCAACCAGCTGGCCTTTTATCACCTTTGTTCCTGGGGGATGCGACTGCTTTACCGCATTGCCCAGGCCAACCGCCTTTATATTAAGTCCTGCAGCTTGCAATGTTTTTGCTGCCTCATCTATCGTTTGATTTGAAATATCCGGCATAATAACTGTCGGTTCATTTTCCGGTTTATATGTATATAATAGCACAACTGTTTTTTCAGGAACAATAGCGTCAGGTTTTGGCATTTGTTCCAACACAACTGTAGCATTAGTATTTCCCTTATTTACTATTTCATATGTAAGACCTTTTTCATTTAACAGCTTTTTTGCATCCTCGAATGTAAGCCCTGTAACCTCAGGCACTGTCGTATCAACCTGCAGTGCATCCTTGTCTTTCTCGGTATATCTTCTTGGCACCTCAAGATAATTCAAAATATCCTCAACCAGTTTGCCTGCTACAGGAGCTGCCACCATACCTCCTGTGTGGGGATAAACGTCCGGGTGGTCCAGTACAACAAGGGCACAAATAACCGGATCATCTGCCGGTGCAAAGGACATAAATGATGCAATGTATCTTCCATATTTCTTGGTCTGGAGTGTTTCCGAGGTACCTGTCTTACCTGCCAGCCTATATCCTTTTACGTAAGCGTTTCCTCCGGTACCTTCCGCTACAACTCCCTCCAAGATAGTTCTTAGAGTCTGGGCTGTCTCTTTTGTTATAACTGTTCTGACGCTCTGAGGCTGGAATGTTTTTACTACATTGCCCTCATCATCAGTTAGCTCCTTGACCAGCCTGGGTTTATACAAAGTCCCCCCATTAGCAATAGCTCCATAGGCAGTAATAAGCTGTATGGGAGATATCTGAAACCTTTGGCCAAATGATGCAGCTGCCATATCAACTTCAGTGGGCTTTTTATGTATAACGCTTTTTGCTTCACCCGGCAAATCAATATTTGTCTTATCAAAAAATCCAAACTTCCTTACATAGCTATAAAACTTCTCAATTCCAAGGGCTTGGGATACCCTTACAAAAACCGGGTTGCATGAATTATACACTCCCTCGGTAAAGGTTTCGTTGCCATGGGCATTTGGTCTCCAGCAATTGATGTTCCAGCCGCCTACCCTGACTGTTGCATCTGTTACAGGACTATTGGGATTAACCACGCCTTCCTGGAGCCCTGCTGCTGAAGTAACAGCCTTGAATGTTGACCCCGGCTCATATGTATCAACAACCGCCTTATTCCTCCAAACAGTCTTTTGGAGGGTTTCGATATCTTCTTTTGTTGTGCCTTTCCATGTGTCTTTATCAATACCAATCGGTGCTGCAAATGGCGTATTCAAATCAAAATCAGGCTTTGATGTAAGAGCGAGGATATCTCCATTCCTAGGATCCATTACTATGGCTGTTGCCCCTCTTAAAATCTTATAATCCTTAATTGCTTTTTCAAGTGCCTTCTCAGCCAAATACTGAATAGTTTCGTCTATGGTCAATACTACATTATTTCCCTTTTTTGGTGCAACATGTTTTTGTTCATTGGAAGGAATCTCCCTTCCGCCTGCATCAACCTCACTGAGTATTTTTCCTGATTTTCCTTTCAGATATTTATCCATTGTAGCTTCTATTCCATCGAGCCCTTGGTTGTCAGTTCCTGTAAATCCAATAACATGTGCAGCCAGGTTTCTGTTGGGATAGAACCTCTTAGTATCTTCAACTACATATATGCCGCTTAACTGTTCATCTTTAATCCATTTTCTTATCCTATCACCGACATCCTTATCAACTTTCCTTACAATCCTTTCATATCGGCTTTTTCTATCAAGCTTTTTAATTACATCTTCTTCCTTGATCGACAATATATCTGCAAGTCCTCTTGCAATAATATACTTGTCTTTTTTAGATTTTCTTATTTCCTGAGGATTTATGGATACCGTTTCAACGCTTGCACTTACGGCGAGCTCTTTTCCATTCCTGTCATATATAGTTCCTCTTCCAGCACCTATTTCTATTCCAGAGTTCTGCTGCTCGTAGGCTTGCTGTTGGTACCATTCACCATCAATTACCTGTATAAATACAAGCCTTATTAAAAGAAGCACTATTACCGTCAAGAAGAACATTAAAACAATCAAAAGCCTTTTTTTTATTATTAATCCTATTCCTGTCAAGATAATACCTCCACTGCAAAAACTCTCCTGCAAAAAAAGGATAAACTTCTAAGTTACGATTAGTAATGGCTAAGAAACAATATCCGATTCTCATCGTCCAAAGCCCCGTTAAATCGTCGGGATTTTGTCCTTGTGAGTACGAATTATTTCTAAGGCATTACCTATATGAAAAGTGAATAATCTTTTACATTTGTCTATTGCAAATCCCGTAAAAGCGTTCGTTATTTGCTCCGCCAAATGTAAGATTATTAACACTTTTCTAATAGTATCGTCACTTATCCTTATCCTTCAAAAACTTGCTGGCATTTTTGTCCCTTGCGATAAAAATTCGCAAGGTTTATCAGTTGTATATCTTAACCTGCTGGATTAAAAGTGATTAATCTTATACATTTGTCTGTCGCAAATTCCGTTAAGCCTTTCGTTATTTGCTCCGTCAAATGTAAGACTATTGACACTTTTAATTTATTAAAAGTGATTAATCTTATACATTTATTATAAACAATTAATCTTTTAATCCAGATTACTGAACATGTCTGCTACATAAGTAAGCAAACTTCCTTTATTTGTGCCGCCTTCCTTTTCAGGAATTTCAGTAAAATCGGTTTTGGGAACATTAACGTATATTATTTGATGTTTATCAGGCTTCTGCATATCAAGGCGTGCATGTGCAACATCCCTTATCCTGTTTAAATCAAGATGCTTTTGTATCTCAAGACTCAACCTGATATTGTCATTTTTCTGCTCGTTTAATTCCTTATTATCTTTATTGAGCTTATAATCCATTTCGGTAATCTGTGCATACATGTAAATAATATGAGTAAAGGATACAAAAAATATCAGTATACAGAAGACAGCCTTCAGCTTTACCTTGTTGTTTTTCTTATATCTTTTTTTAGCTTTTAGTACTTTGTTGTTCTCATAAACATCATAGTCGATCTTGGGAGCAGCTGTTCCGTAATAGTATTTTTCTTTCTCCGCTAACAATTTTATTCACCTCTTTTTCGAAATATTCACAGAATTACCCACCTAATTTTGTCCTCTCAAATTAATAATATATTTAAGGGGACAATAAATCCGAGAGTTGACTAACAAGGTCTCTCCCGGAAATGTAACTAACAAAACCTGCCAGGAGAAATACGATATCTGTAAATCTTGGTGTCAATCAATCAACTGCAACAAGACACCATAATCCCCTAGGCACCAAGAAATGTAAATGAAATAACAATTGTTTTCATCCATTTCTCTCATAAATTCTTTAAATTCTTATAATACTTTCATTTGTAGTTTAGGTTAATTACTTAACCTTTGTCTTTAGTAGAAATTCACTTTTTTGTCTTTTGTGTAATTTAATTTTCTTCTTTTGTGTAATTAAAATCTTTTTTCTTTTGTAATTAAACCTTTTTCTTCTCTAATAAAACTTTTTTCTTTTGTGTAATTAATTCTTTTTCTTTTGTGTAATCAAATCTTTTTCTTTTGTGTAATTAAAATCTTTTTCTTTTGTACTTTCACTTACTTGCTTTAAGTTTATCCTTTGTGTTTAATTAATTAACTTTTCTTTTGTGTTTTGCTAACTTTTATTCCTTTTTCTTTTGTTTTTTGGTACTTTTTATCATTAGTATTTTGCTGATAGTATTTATGTTAATTTTTTTAATACCCTTAATTTAGCACTGCGAGCTCTAGGATTTTCCTCCAGTTCAGCCTCTGAAGAAACTATAGGCTTTCTTGTCAACAATTCCACCTCTGGTTTCTTCCCGCATACACACACCGGAAAACTATCAGGGCATGTGCAAGGCTTTGCTTTTTTTAAAAATTCATTTTTTACAATCCTGTCTTCAAGGGAATGGAAAGTTATTATAAGAAGTCTTCCTCCCGGATTTAAGACAGATACTATATCGTCAATGGTCTTTTCAAGTATTCCAAGTTCATTGTTGACCTCAATCCTTATTGCCTGAAAAGTTCGTTTTGCCGGATGAGGCCCTTCTCTTCTTGCCGCACTCGGTATCGCTGCCTTAATAATATCTACAAGCTCATGAGTGGTGCTGATTCTTTTCTTTTTTCTTTCTCTTACTATGAACTCGGCGATTCTTGAAGCCCACTTTTCTTCACCGTAATCCCTTATAATTTCCTTGATTCTTTTTTCATCGTACTCATTAACAACAATTTCAGCATTTAATTCATTACTTCTATCCATTCTCATATCCAATGGTGCATCATGCTGATATCCAAAACCTCTTTCAGCTTCATCCAATTGATGTGATGATACCCCAAGATCCAAAAGAACCCCGTCAACACCACTGATTTTGAGATCAGTACAAATATCCTTAAGATTTTTGAAGTTGCTGTTAATTAGGTAAACCTTACCTTGTCCACCCAACTCTTTTATTCGTTTGGAAGACACCTCTATAGCAAAATAATCCTGATCCAAGCCTATTAACACACCATATTCATTAAGTCTTTTATAAATATGGGATGAGTGTCCCGCCCCTCCAAGAGTACCATCAACATATATGCCATCGGGCTTAATATTCAAATATTCAATGCACTCATTTAGCATTACAGGCTTATGATTAAATTCCATTTTTCACCTTAAATTATTCCACTATAGATCAATTTTTTAAAACACCAGACCAATTGAAGTTAAGTTCTTTGCAAGCTCATTAGGATTATCATTAACATCGGAAATATATTTCTGCCACTTGTCCTTATCCCAGATTTCTACTCTGGAGGACACACCTACTACTGCAACATCCTTATCAATTCCTGCATAATCCCTTAAATTCTGTGGTACTAATATTCTTCCCTGCTTGTCCAATTCACATTCTGTCGCACCCGAAAGGAAAAACCTTACAAATGCCCTCGCATTGTTGTCTGTCATCGGAAGTGATTTAAGCTTACTTTCAAAGCTTTCCCAATCTGTCATGGAATACACAAACAAACAGTCATCCAGTCCTCTGGTTATCATAAATTTATCCCCAAGGCCTTCTCTGAACTTTGAAGGCATTATCAAACGCCCCTTGGGATCAACTGAGTGTTGGTATTCACCTGAAAACAATAATTTCACCTCACATTTTGGGAATGCTCACCACTTTTCACCACTTTCCTCCACTTGTATTTAATTTTATTCTAATTTTTTATAATAATCAAGTCATATTACAAAAAAAATTTAAAAAAACAAAAAGATAGGACTTTAGTCCTATCTTTTACTATTGACATTTCTGGCTTTTGCAATAAAATCTTCCACTACAATGAATTGTTATTTTATTGCCCATAATAAAATTCACTTAGTCTTTTACTTCAAAATCTGTAGCTGAAGACTTGAAAATTTTGAAGCAAAAATGCCAAGGATTGCAGTAAAATCACGTTATTGCGACGAATTGAAGATTACTTTCTTCCTTCTTGCAGAAACACTTAAAACTATACCTATCGCCATGAAATTGGTAACAAGGTTTGTAGCTCCCTGGCTTACAAACGGTAGAGGGATACCGGTACACGGCAGAATACCAATTGACATCCCGATATTCTCGAAGGTGTGGACCGCAATCATGCCCGCTACACCTATTACCATTATCGAGCCATATTTGTCCCGTGAATTCTTTGCAATATAGATGCATCTTATCAGTATAAAAAACAGCAAAAATATTATGACAACAGCACCTATGAATCCCAATTCCTCACCTATTACCGAAAATATAAAGTCCGATTCTTTAACGGGAACCATGTTGTTCTGGGTCTGTATTCCCTCAAAGAGCCCTTTTCCCCACAGCTGTCCTGATCCTATGGCATACTTTGATCTTAAAACGTTAAATCCCGCACCTTGTGGATCGAGCTCCGGATAAAGAAATGAAATTATCCTGCTCTTTCTCTTATCATTTAAAACAAAGAACCACATTATTAGACCTACAGGTATTATCGCTACAACCATTGATACAAAATATTTTATCGGTACCCTGCATATAAATAACATAATCAAAAATATAGCCATAAATACCATAGTTGTACCAAAATCTTTCTGGATAACAACAAGTCCAATGATAATTGAAGAGTATATAATTAATTTAATAAAGTTGCCTCTTCCTTGTCCCTCCAGTATCCTCTCTAAGAATATTGAAGCGACCATTATAAAAGCCACCTTTGCGACCTCCGAAGGCTGCAAAGTCACAAAACCCAAATTCAGCCAGCTCCTGCTCCCTAATTCTTCACCCGAACCGAATTTCAACACGACTATAAGCAGTATTACACTTACGATATAAAGGCCGCTCCCAAATAATTTGAAGTCTTTGTAATCAATATAACTCATTATCACTGCAAGAGTTATTCCGATAACAAGCCCGGCCAATTGGCTTACTGCAATTCTAAAACCGCCATCAGCCCTTGTAAGAGTAGCACTTCTAACAACTAAAAATCCTAATGTCGAAAGGAGCAGAACTGCAGAAAAAAGAAGGTAATCAAAGTTCTTTACTATGTTTAAACCTTTCGTTTTTTCGACAAAATACATACATGTCACCCTTATTATAAACTACTAATCATTTATATTTTTACTTGATGCTTCAGTGTCCTCATTATTTTTGTTATTATGTTCTTCATCACGTTCAATGTCATGCTCGTCAGAATCAATGTTTTTATTATTGAGCTCTTCCAATATGGCACTATAACTGCTAGGTTCATTTGCTGCTTCCAAAACAGCTGCATTTTTCATCTTCCTAAGCCCAACAAAGGCTGCAATTCCAAGCATTATACAACATATTGATATTATCTGGGAAACTTTAGTAGACCCTAACATAAGGCTGTCGAGCCTGAGACCCTCGATCCACAATCTACCTATACCATACAATATCAAATATAGGCAGAAAACTTCCCCATCATTCTTTTTCCTTTTTCTATACCATATAAGAAACGCAAACACCCCAAAATTCCACAAAGATTCATACAAGAAAGTAGGATGTACAGGTATCTTAGGGTCTAAGTGCGGAAAATTCATGCTTAAATACTCTTGTATAACATTTCCTGTCATCCCCCAGGGAAGATCGGTTTGACTTCCAAATGCTTCCTGGTTCACAAAATTACCCCACCTGCCGATAGCCTGTGCCAATGCAAAATATGGCAAACCAAAATCTAAAACATTGAGTGTATTGATCTTTTTTATTTTACAAAATACAAAAGTTGTACCTATTGCTCCAATTATACCACCATATATAGCAAGTCCGCCATGCCAAATTCTCACTATTTCCATGGGATCTTCCAAGTACATACGGTCTCCGCTAAATATTACATAATAAAGCCTTGCACATATTATAGATATGGGTGCGGCATAAAGAACCAGATCAATAATATCATCCGGGTTAATTCCAAGCTTTTTGGAGACCCTCGTTCCAAGCAATACAGCCAACAAAAAACCTGCTGCAATTATAATACCGTACCAGTGAAGTGAAAAGCCAAATAAATTGAATGCAACCCTGTCAATGTGAAAACTAATATCTCCTAATCCAGGAAAGCTAATAGTGTTCATCTCTAGTCCCCCTTAATCGGTTTTATTACAGATAAAGCAAAATTCTCCTCGACAAAATGTTTTGAAAATACATCTACTGCATATTCAAAGGTTATTTTATCATATACGTCAAAATAATCAAACATTGTAGCTCCCTTGAAATACGCAGGTATAAAGAGATGAGATATCTTCTCTACAGAGTTCAGTTGTTTGATAAATCTACCCTTCATGGCATTTTTTATTCTGTCGAAGCTTCTTTTATCAAGGCCTTTTTCTTTAATTGCCTTTATTTCTTGCAAAATTTTGTTTTTTACTGTCAAAGGCTCTGTAGATTCACCGCCGAACATTGAAAAAGCATAATCTTCCTCTATTGTATAATCAGAATCAAAACTGCTGTTTATAAGGCCTTCTTCATATAGCTCATTGTATAGTGATGAGCTTCTACCCATTATCATCTCCAAAAGCAGTTTCATAACAACTTCCCTTTTCAATGAGTCAAAGCCCTTTTCTCCATGCAATTCATCCTTAAAGCCCATCTGGAAAATAGGAATGGATACCGAAAGGTTCTGTTCGACATAATCCTTGTTGATTCCTTTATGACCTTCCGGAAATATTCTTTTTATCTCAGGCTTATGCTCTGTACTCTTGATCCCGTCAGCCACCTTTTTAAGCGTTTTCTCCGGATCAACATCCCCAACAACAACAATTACCATGTTTGATGGATGATAAAATGTATCATAACATTTCATCAGGTTGCTTCTATTGATTTTACTTATGCTTTCAACGGTTCCTGCTATGTCGATTCTCACAGGATGATCTTTATAAAATGCTCCTAAAAGATTAAAAAACGCCCTCCAGTTAGGGTCATCATCATACATTCTTATTTCCTGACCGATTATGCCCTTTTCCTTCTCAACGCTCTCTTCAGTAATATACGGATTCTGGACATAATCTAAAAGCATGTCGAAATTCTCATAAAATTTATCTGTACAGGAAAACAAATACACCGTATGGGTAAAGCTCGTATAAGCATTAGGGCTTGCACCTGTCATTGAAAATTTGTCCATAATACTGCCATCCTTCTGTTCGAACAGCTTATGCTCCAAAAAATGTGCTATTCCGTCAGGCACAGAAGTTGTGTCATTCTCATAAGGTGCAATAAACTTGTTATTGATGGATCCATAGTAGGTAGCAAATGATGCATGTTTTTTTGAATATCCCTTTTTAGGTATTACGAAGGCTTTCAAACCGCTTTCATGCTCATATATATAAAGTTCTTCATTTATTTTCGAATAATTTACTTTTTTCATTTCCATATTTGGTCATCCCTTCCTTATTTCAAATATTTAGCAATGACTTAAATTAATCATTACTTTACCCATAATTATTGATTTTGAGATGTAAGAAAGTAAACTGTGTCAATCTCGACCTTTTTAGCAGCTTTAACTATCTCATCTTTGGTCACAGCTTCAAACTTTTCATACAAACTCTTTAATGTATCGTTTGTATTGGATATTTTCTGGCTGAGATAGAAATCAACTATGGCCAACTGACTGTCTTTTAAGGATTCCAGACCTGTTTTAATAGACTTTATGCTGGAGTCATATTCATAGTCAGAAATATTTCCCTGTCGTATTTCCTCCAACTGCTTTAGAATCAGCTCATGTGCCTTATCCTTCTTGTTAATTTCAATACCACAACTTATCAGCATCAGGCCCTTGAACTTCTCCAGCCTGGAAAAAGCATAGTAAGCCAGGCTCTCCTTTTCTCTTACATTCTGGAAAAGCTTTGAGTGGATACCTCCTCCTAATATACTGTTGCAAACTACCAGGCTGTAATAATCCTTTTCGTCAGGTGCCGTATTCGTCCGAAATCCGATTGAAAGCTTACCTTGGGAAACATCAAGCTTCTCGGTAACACAGTTGGTATCTTTTTTGGGTTTATTTATTACAGGTTGGGATAAATCTTTTATATTACTTCTTTTTAAATTTTTCAGCTTGGCTATAGCAGATTGTATTTTGGAATCATCCACATCACCGGATATGAATACTTTCATAGGCAGGCTTTCCAATATGTATTTATAGTGATTGAAAAGATCAGCCTCCTGTATTTTACTAAGATCTTCTATAGAACCGTTTTCATATATTTCAAAAGGTTCACCCTTGCACATTTCTTCAAAACATCTTTCAACTGCATATTGAACCTTGTCATTCATTCTTCCTTCAATTATCTTTTTAAGGTTTTCCTTTTCCTGTTCCAAATAATCCTTCCTGAAAACCCCATTATCCAATAAAGGTTCAGTTATAATTTCCAGCAGCAGGTTCAAGCAGTCCTCAAAAAGGTTGGTGTCGGTACCTGTATACTTATCAGATACATGATCGATATAGAACTGCATTATCTGATATTCTCCCTTTTTAGAAACAGCACAATCAAATGATGCACCGTAGAGCTCTTCTAGGTACAAGGCAATTTCCTTAAAGGATTTGTGCTTATTGGTCCCCCTTCTTAAAACAGCTGGAACCAAAGCATTTTTAGTTGCATTTTCCTTAGAGAGATTATCTTGAAAAAATATGTTTATGGAATTGGTTTTGAACTTCTCTACCGTTACCTTGTATACTTCTATGCCATTGAAAGAATCAATCTTGTCTACCTTTTCTTCTGAACTTATATAATCCATACTAAACCTACCTTTCTTAAGTAATATATTCTCTACGTATTATATGTTTTGTAATAATCATTTTAGATTTTTAATTATTCAAAACATTTTCCTTAATTCATATGTTGCGAAAAATTCATTTTTATAATACAAATGCAGATGCATAAACTGCATTTTATAAAGTAAAATCTTTTTTCAACATATATAGTATAATAAATTATTGCTATAATATTCAATTATTGGTTTTAATTTTTTTATTTAGGCATGATTGAAATATTACTTACCGTTTTGAGCGTGTGTTCACGAGTTAAGTTAACACAGAAGCGAAATTATACGGTAAGTTATATTTGGGGCATGCCTTATTGATTTTATCTAACATATTCTCGGCAATTGATCCCCAACAGGCATATCAACTATCCTGTTACCACCTGCAAGTGTGTTCATAACAACCCTGCCTTCATGATCATCTGTTACTTCACCTATTATGCAGGCCTGGACCCCGTATGCTGAATTTCTTAATATATCCATTATAGTATCTACAGAGTCATCGGGTGCTATAATAAGCATTTTGCCCTCGTTAGCCATATATAGAGGATCCATGCCTAAGAGCTCGCAAACACCTCTTACCTGATCTTTGACAGGTATTTTGTTTTCATACAGCTTTATGCCTACTTTACTTTGGACTGCAATCTCATTTAAAGTAGCTGCAACTCCCCCTCTTGTTGGGTCCCTCATAACATGTATATTGGTATTTCTTGCCATAACCTCTTCAACCATCTTATTAAGCGGTGCACAGTCACTACTTAGGTCTGTGAATATATCAAGCCTTTCCCTCTCAAGTAGTATGGAACATCCATGATCACCAACAGTCCCGGTAACTATTACCTTGTCGCCAGGTTTTGCATTATTTCCCGAAATATCTATTCCGTCAGGAATAATTCCAATACCAGACGTGTTTATAAATATTTTGTCTGCCGCATTTTTTTGAACTACCTTTGTGTCTCCAGTGACAATTTTAACGCCTGCTTCTTTTGCTGTATTTCCCATGGACTCCACTATAGCTTCCAGTTCCTTTATTGGTAAACCCTCCTCTATTATAAATCCGCAGCTTAAATATAAAGGAGTTGCTCCAAGGGCGGCAAGATCGTTAACAGTACCGCATACAGCCAGTTTTCCAATATTCCCTCCATTAAAAAAAACAGGGGTTATTACAAAAGAGTCAGTTGTAAATGCAACTTTGCCTGATAGCGTAAAAGATGCTGCATCATCACTTTTCATCAATATATCATTATTAAAATGTTTTACAAAAATATTCTTTATTAGGTCCCCGGTAGTTTTCCCACCGCTGCCGTGGGCAAGTGTAATTATATCCGACATATTATACCCCCTCATACCTATAATAAGCAGCACAGGTTCCTTCCGAGGAAACCATGCATGCTCCCACAGGATTTTCCGGCGTGCAGTTCTTACCATATAACTTGCAATCTGTAGGTTTAAGTCTTCCCTTCAATATTTCCCCGCACTTACACCCAGGTGTTTCTTCTGTAGTGCAAGGCTTCAGGTCATAAACCTTCCATGCATCAAAAGCCTGAAATTCATCCCTAATAACAAGACCTGAGAGAGGTATATTACCAATGCCCCTCCAAACTGAATCACAGGCATCAAAAACCCGGTCGGTAACTTTTAATGCCTCTGGATTTCCTTCTTCATTAACAACCCTTTTATATTCATTGACAACTGCTTTTTTATTATCATGAATCATCTCAGTAAGGGTTAATATACCATGTAAAATATCCATCGGTTCAAAACCAGCTACTACACCTGGAATGCCATACTGCGAAGCAAGCTCGTGGTATAGCTTTGTTCCTATAATGGCACTGACATGACCAGGATACAAATAGCCGTGAACTTTTACGTCCTCATCCAATGCCAATATTTTTAGGGCATTTGGAATGGTTTTATTTGCAGATAGAACAGAAAAATTGCCGATACCTTCCTCACTGGCCCTCAGTATGGTAAGTGCAGATACTGGTGTTGTAGTTTCAAATCCAACTGATAAAAATACAACCCTTTTATCTTTATTTTCCGAAGCAATTTTTAAGGAATCCAAGGGCGAATATACTATTCTTATGTCTTTTCCCTTGGCTTTTTCCTTAAGAAGGCTTGAGCTGGTTCCCGGCACCTTCATCAAATCCCCGAATGTTGTGATTATAACATCTTCTACTTCTGACAACTCTATTGCAGAATTTATAAAATACAACGGTGTGACACACACAGGACAACCCGGCCCGGAAATAAGGTTAATACCATCCGGCAGAAGGGATCTTATACCATACCTGGAAATTGACATTGTATGTGTGCCGCATACCTCCATAATATTTATTTTGCCTTCCTTGTACTTGGAAAGCTTCTCCGATACCAAAGATGCCAGCTTGGGATCCCTGAACGCTGAAAATAAATTATCCATTGTCCATCTCCTTTAACTCGTTGAAAAGCTCCATTGTCTTTATAGCTTCCTCCTCGTCAACTTTGGAAATAGCACAGCCAGCATGTACCAGCACATAATCTCCCAACTTATAGTCCTTTATAAGTTCCAATGAAACCTCTCTGCTTACTCCAAGCATCTCAACAATACCTGTCTTACCTTTAATCTCTATTATTTTACCCGGCAAAGCCAGACACATATAAACTCCTCCTTTTAAACCTGTATATTTAATCAATATTGTCCATGCAAGCCATCATAGCCTGTCCTAACGATATTCCGCCGTCATTTGACGGTACCTTTTCATGGAAGAAAACTTCAAAGCCATTATTCTTTAGAAGCTTAATACACCTCTTCAAAAGAGTAATATTTTGAAACACCCCACCGCTTAAAACAACTCTATTTAGGCCTGAGTCTTCCCTTATCCTACTACAGCAGCAAAGTACCATTTCTGCCATGCTTACATGGAACCTTAATGAAATATCAGCCTTATTCTCACCATTTACAACTGACCTGATTATATCACTAATTAACTCTTTTGTGCTTACAATATAAACATTATTTTTAATATCCAATGAAATGCTATAAGGCTCCACATCTTCCAACATACTGTCTAAAGCCAGATGCTCAAGCTCTATAGCCGCCTGTCCCTCATAGCTAATCTTATTCCTCAAACCTAAAATTGCAGAAACCGCATCAAAAAGCCTTCCCATACTTGAAGTCACAGGGCAGTTTATATTACGTTCCATCATAAGCTTAATGGTTCTGATAGCCTTATGGTCAATATCCTTAAAAAATGTATTGCCCTCTAGTATTATTCCCTCACCTTTTTCATTTTTAACATAGTTATCCTTCAGACTGTTACCGATATAGCTTAGTGCCATTCTCCATGGCTCTTTTACTGCCATATCACCACCAGGCATTTTAATATATTCAAGGTGTGCTGTTCTTTTAAACCCCCTATAATCACCGGTAAAGAACTCTCCTCCCCAAATATTGCCATCCTCTCCGTACCCGGTTCCATCAAAAGCAACCCCAATAACATCACCGGACAAATTATTTTCCGCCATACATGAAGCTATATGTGCATGATGGTGCTGTACAAAATGTACTTTCTTGTTAAGGTTAAGTGCATATTTGGTAGATAGATATTCCGGATGCATATCGCAGGCAACTATATCAAAGTCTGTATTTAGTATATTTTTAAAATGTTCTATACCTTCTTCAAAGGATTTATTGGTTTCCATATTTTCAAGATCTCCAATATGATGGCTTATATAAAAGTCATCGCCCTTTGTTATGCAAAATGTATTTTTTAGTTCACCTCCGACGGCCAGAACCCTTGGCAAAGCCTTACCTTCCAAGTCGCCAGATAAAGGCAGCGGAACATATCCCCTAGACCTTCTTATTATATACTCTCTCCCAAGGACTTCTCTTGTTACAGAGTCATCAGTCCTTATATAAATTTCCCTGTCATGTATAAGAAATAAGTCTGCTATATCCTTAAGATTGGAAATAACATCCCGGTCCATATAATAAATGGGCTCATCGCTTTTATTACCGCTTGTCATAATGAGCATATCGGTGTCAACGGCATTAATAAGCCCTAAATGCATAGGTGTATATGGAAGCATGACCCCCAGGTATGGATTACCAGGTGCTATCATATGTGGCAGTATGCCTCTGTCTCTTAATTTAAGAAGTACAATGGGTGCTTCCTTCGACTCTAAAAGCTTTCTTTCAAATGAACTTATATGACAGTATTTATTAGCTGTATCATAATCCTTTACCATAACGGCAAAGGGTTTTTCATCTCTTATTTTTCTTTGCCTAAGTCTCCTCACAGCCTCAGTGTTCAAAGCATCACATGCAAGATGGTATCCTCCAATGCCCTTTAATGCAAGAATTTTACCTTCCAAAATAATCTGACCGCAATACGAAAATATGTCATTAACATCAATGAATTTTCCCATGCTGTCACACAGCTTTAAGGATGGGCCACAGTCCCAGCATGATATCGGCTGTGCATGATACCTTCTGTCACCATCATCATTATACTCCCTCCTGCACGAAGGACACATATTAAACTTCTTCATTGTTGTTTTGTCCCTATCGTAGGGTGTTCCTTCGATAATGGTAAACCTGGGACCACAATTGGTGCAATTAATAAAAGGGTACAGGTGTCTTTTATTGGTTCTTTCAAAAAACTCCTCCCTGCATTCATTACAGATGGATAGATCCGGGGAAATGTAGGTATTCCTTTCGCCTATAATATTGCTTTCTATGATGTTAAAGCTCTCAAATCCATATAGTTCATGATCTTTTATAATAATTTCCTTAATCCATGAGTTTTTAGGTGCATCCGCCCTAAGCCTCCTGCAAAATTCATCAATATGTTTTTTTTCTCCTTCTGCAGCAATTTCCACACTACTATCTGTATTATTTACAAATCCATTTATGGAAAGAGCCTTGGCGAGCTTTTGGACGAAAGGCCTAAACCCCACCCCTTGAACAATACCTGAAATCTTTATATTAACACAAACATTATCCCTTTCCATACTGCCCCTTTCCCTTATTTCCAAAAAATAACATCCACTAGAAATTCGCTCAGTAATGGCTAAGAAATAACATCCGATTCTCATCGTCCAAAATCCCGTTAAATCGTCGGGATTTTGTCCTTGAGAATAGATCGTTATTTCTAAGGCATTCCTTATGTGTTGACTAACTCGTCAATACCCAGGATGCATGGCGAGCAGTTTAGCGAAGCTAAATGACCAGCCGCTCATAAGCGGAAGTAATTTTTATTCATGCGTTAAATCATTTCCAAGCAATAATCTTAGTATATATTTCTATTGAATAAGTTTCAATAAGGGCATTTCAAAAAATGCATTCTTCAAGTACTTTTGTATAATATCATTAATTCAGCTTTTTTAAATTCCCCATTGACCATTTAATTATTTGTTAATAAATAAGATAAAAATCAATTAATCTTAGTTCTTTCTAAAATTAAATTATTAGAGTATAATACCATTATGACATTACATTTACTTTACCATTAGTATATATAAATTTTTGACTAACTGTATACTATTATGGAATTATGTATTTATTTGGAGGATTTATGCAAGATAAGGTAAGCATGGAGGATATTGCAGCAAAGTTAGGTATTACAAAAAATACCGTTTCGCTCGTATTTAGAGACATGCCCGGAATCAGTGAGAAAACAAGAAAATCTGTTTTGGAAACTGCAAAACAGTTAGGCTATAAATATAAAAAAGATTCGAAAGGCTTTGATGCCAAAAAGTCTCCTTTAAGGAATATTTGCCTATTACAATCCAAAAGTACTTATGACACAACAGGCTTTTTTGCTTTTATTCAGCTTGGAATTGAATCTGAGGCCAAAAAGAACGGTCTTAATCTGATGCTGCATGTATATGATGATAGTGATGAAAATTTTCAAGTTCCGATGTGTATTACCGATGGACTTATATCAGGTTTAATTTCAATTGGACGAGTTCGAAAGAGTACTGCACAGAAACTTAATTCTTTAAATATACCTATGGTTATGGTAGATCATTACTATGAGGATATTTATATAGACTATGTATTAAGCGACAACCAAAATTGCGGTTATATTGCTACCGAATATCTTATAAATCATGGACATACTGAATTAGGTTTTACAGGTGATATAAAGGCTGCAGTAAGTTTTTACGACAGATATGTAGGATTTTTAAAGGCACTGGACCTTAACAATATAACGCTTAATCCCAATTACCTTATAGCTGACAAATGTATTGGTGTGGTAATTAATGAAAGCGTGGAGGATGCTGTTAATGAAATGAAAAAACTGCCTTCCATGCCAACAGCTTTTTTCTGCTGCTGCGATCATGAGGCTATTTCAGTAATTAAAGTTCTCAACATGCTTGGATATAAGGTCCCTACTGATATCTCAATAATCAGTTTTGACAACATCGACTTATCCCACAGCTTTACACCACGTCTTACTACTATGAATGTTCACAAGGAATTTATGGGTGCAAAGGCTGTTCAAAAACTTATTGAGAGAATAAATTTTCCTAATGCTCCAAAGGAAAAAATACTTCTTTCTGCAGAAATTATAGAAAGGCAATCTGTAAAGAATTTGAAAAGCAAAAAATAACTTAGCTTGTTTTCACGCTGTCAAAATATTTTCTGGCATCTGATACATCAGTTTTTATCTGTGTTATAAGTTCATCAACGCTTCCAAAATCCTTTTCATTCCTTAAACGTTTTATAAAGACCACTTCAATATCCTTGCCATATATGTCTTCATTGAAGTCTAAAATATAGGTTTCAATGCTTATTGGAAGATTTTCTTTAAAAGTAGGATTAATTCCTACGCTTGTAACACTGTTATATATCTTGTTTTCTACAAGTGTTTTGGTTATGTAAACTCCTGTATGAGGCAATATAATTTTATCATAATAAGAAATATTTGCGGTGGGAAATCCAATGGTGTTTCCTACACGCCTTCCCCTTGTAACCGTTCCTGAAATAGAAAAGTGTCTCCCCAGTAATCTATTGGCTTTTTCAATACTTCCTTTTGTTATAGATTGTCTTATGGATGTGCTGCTTACTATGTGTTCATCAATCTTTACAGGCGGTATGACTATTACATCAAAGCCGTATTCCTTTCCAGCTTCCTCAAGGAGACTTACATTGCCCTGCCCTTTATATCCGAACCTGTAGTCAAAACCTGTGACCGCCAGCTTAACCTTTAGTTTGTCAAAAAGTATGTCCTTAATAAAGTCCTCGGGCTTCATTCTGGAAAAAGCCTCATCAAAATCATCAAAATACAGGTAATCAAGTCTGGTACTTTGGAGAAGCTGAATTTTCTTATTAATGGTCGTTATTATAGGAGTATTAAGCTTTTTTCTTAATATATTCTCAGGATGCTTTAAAAAAGTATACACAACCGAATCAATTCCAAGTACCTTTGATTCATTTATAAGTGTATTAATTAGCGTCATATGGCCTATATGCAGCCCGTCAAAGTTTCCAAGACCCACCCCTGAATCTCTTTTTACTTTTGTATTTCCATTTTCCCCATAAATAACCTGCATTTTACTCACCTAAAAACACTTTCTTGACTTTAAAAGTACCCTTCCATTTTTTATATTAACCATTCCTATGGCTATAAATACTTTATCCCCGTTGTAAATGCTTATAAGTTCCCCATCAATAAAATTATCTCCTGTAATTTCAATTATGCAGCCGTTCAACAGCTTCCTTTCCTGCTGTTCGTCAAGCACTTTAGACTTATAGCCGTAAAAAGCCTTGTCAATAGGAGTTATGTATTGATCCAAAGTCCCATTATTTGCATATTCATCTATCTGTTCAATTGTCAGTGCGTCTTTTATTTCAAAGGCACCTGCATCCAGCCGTACAAGAAAAGACATGTGTGCACCTGTTCCAAGCCTTTGGCCAATATCGGAGCACAATGTCCTAATATATGTGCCCTTAGAACATCCAACATCAAACAAAATTCTGTTATCCTCAAAAACATTTATTATTTTTAAGAAGTATATTTCAATGTCTCTTGCCTTACGTTCAACTGTAATACCTTTACGTGCCAGTTCATAGAGCTTTTTACCGTTAATTTTCACAGCTGAGTACATTGGAGGAATTTGCTGCTGCTTGCCTGTAAAGTCGTTAAACACCCGGATTACTTCATCTCCAGTAACATTTACGGGTCTTTCAGCAATAATATTCCCCAAGCCATCCTGTGTATCGGTTTCTATACCAAGGGTCATTTCCGCCCTATATACCTTATCCTTGTCAGTCATATACTCAATAATCTTTGTAGCCTTACCTACACATACAGGAAGTACACCAACAGCAGCCGGGTCCAATGTGCCTGTATGACCAATCTTGGAAGTCTTCAGCACTCCTCTTAAGAAGCCTACAACATCAAAAGATGTCATGCCTGGAGGCTTTAATACATTTATTATTCCATCCACCTATAATAACCTCTTCAATTCTTCATATACAGATTTTTTGACACTATCCATATCCCCTTTTATTGTACAGCCTGCAGCCATCTTATGGCCCCCGCCCCCAAATTTAAAGGCAACCTGTCCAACATCAAGATACGACTTGGATCTTAAATTAACCTTATACTCACCCTGGGATTTTTCTCTAATGACGACTGAGGATTCAACACCTTCTATGTTTCTGCCTATATTCACTATACCGTCACAGTCTTCTTCCTTAGCACCGGCAGCCTTAATCATTTCATTGGTAATACTTATGAAAGCAAGCCTGCCTTCTTCCAGAAGTTCCAATGTATTAATGGCATACCCCATTAGCATTACTCTTTCCTTCGTCGTAGAATCAAAAACACTTTGTGTTACCTCAGCTACATGAACTCCTTTTTTTACTAAAGCCGATACAATTTCATGGGTTTTGGAGGTTGTGTTATTGAACTTAAAGCACCCTGTATCAGTGGCAATTGCAACATACAGGCATGTAGCCATATCAGTATCAATCTCAACATTCAAAATATTTATCAGTTCATATACAATTTCACCTGTGGCTGCTGCGTATACATCCAAATAATTATAACGAGCAAACCCTGTATTTGTACTATGATGATCAATATTGACAGTATTTTCTGTACTGTCAAACACTTTGATTCTGGTCCCGAGCCTGCCGGTATCACCTGTGTCCAATGCTATCACAAGATCAAAGTGATAATTGGCATTTTCGTCATAAGTCACAGCATCCTCTAATGGCAGGAAATTGTAAATCCGTGGTATTATCTCCTCAGATATGATTTTTACACTCTTATTAAGCTTTTTTAGTGCAATGCCGAGAGCCAGGCATGACCCCCATGCATCTCCATCTGCCTGGACATGTGGAAGAATGGCAATATTATTACAATCTTTAATACCTGATATAATGTCAACTAAATTCATTTCAATGCACCGCCTTATTCCTTATAGCCTTATTCCTTATCGCCGTATTCGCTATCGCTTTTTACTGTTTCATTTATAAGCTTTGTCATGTAAACACCATGCTCAATTGAATCATCAATCTCAAAATGCATCTCAGGTGTATAGCGAAGCTGCATTCTATGCCCTACCTCACGCCTTATAAATCCGGCAGCACTCCTTAATCCTTCCTGAGCATTTTTTTTATCTTCCGCACTGCCTAAAACGCTTATATAAACCTTGGCATGCCTTAAATCCTTCGTAACATTAACAGAAACAACACTAATCATGGTTGGAAGGCGTGGATCCTTCAACTCACTCATAATTATAGCACTGATTTCTTTTCTCATTTCCTCTGAGATCCTGCTTGTTCTATCTCCCATAAAAACACTCCTCAAATATGCGGTGTATTTGATACACCATAATTTCCCAGATACCAAGGAATGACTAAAACATAGCTTCCATACTTATAGAGGAAGCTAAGGCATGATTGAAATATTACTTCCTGTTTTGAGAGTGCGTTAACGAGTTAAGCCAAATTATACAGGAAAGTTATATTTTCAACATGCCTAACAAATTTTAGTCATTCCAAATAATCTTATTTTACTATACTTTTATCTTGCCACTTCTTCCATTATATATGCCTCAATAACATCAGTTTCTTTCAGATCATTAAATTTCTCAAAGGACATACCACATTCAAAGCCTTGCATAACTTCCTTGGCATCATCCTTGAACCTCTTTAATGAAGCAAGTTTGCCTTCAAAGGCAACTATTCCATCCCTAATTATCCTTACTTCAGAGTTTCTAGTAAATTTACCGTCAGTCACATAGCATCCTGCAATTGTACCTATGCCAGAAACTTTGAATATCTGCCTTATTTCAGCATGCCCCTGGATTACTTCCTTGAATGTAGGCTCAAGCATACCCTTCATGGCAGCCTTAATGTCCTCAATCGCATTGTAAATAACCCTGTACAATCTTAGATCAACGCCCTCGTCCTTTGCCTTCTCAGCAACATTAGTACCGGGCCTTACATTAAATCCTATTATTATAGCATTTGAAACCTGGGCCAGGGTCACGTCAGACTCGGAAATTGCTCCAACTCCTCCATGTATTATCCTTACCCTTACTTCTTCATCACTAAGCTTTTCAAGAGACTGCTTAACAGCCTCTACAGAACCCTGCACGTCAGCTTTAACTATTATGTTAAGGTCTTTTACCTTACCTTCTTTAATCTGGCTGAAGAGATCTTCCAATGTTACCTTTGCACTTGACTTAAGATGCTGCTCTCTGATTTTTAGCTTTCTCTTTTCAGCAAGCTGTTTTGCAACTTTCTCATCAGTTATGGCATAGAATGTCTCTCCAGCTTCTGGTACCTCAGGTAATCCCAGTATCTCAACAGGTGTTGAAGGACCTGCCTTTTTAATATGGTTACCCTTATCGTCCACCATAGCTCTTATTCTACCTACTGTAGTACCTGTAACAATTGAATCGCCAAGCTGCAAAGTACCTCTTTGTACAAGCATAGTAGCCGTAGGACCCCTATCCTTATCAAGCTTTGCTTCTATTACAGTACCTTTTGCCTGCCTGTTAGGATCGGCTTTAAGCTCTAACATATCTGCAGTAAGAAGAACCATTTCCAATAGTCCGTCTATATTTTCTCTCTTCTTGGCAGATACATTTACACATATAACGTCTCCGCCCCATTCCTCTGAAACAAGACCGTATTCAGTCAATTCCTGCTTAACTCTCTCAGGGTTTGCACCAGGCTTATCTATCTTGTTTACAGCAACTATTATTGATACATTAGCAGCCTTCGCATGGTTTATTGCTTCAACCGTCTGAGGCATTACACCGTCATCGGCAGCAACCACCAATATAGCTATATCTGTAACCTGTGCACCTCTTGCTCTCATGGCAGTAAATGCCTCATGGCCGGGAGTATCAAGGAATGTAATATTCCTGTTATTTATTTTTACCGAGTAAGCACCAATATGCTGTGTTATTCCTCCTGCTTCGCCTTTAACAACGTCAGCTTCTCTGATAGCATCCAAAAGTGATGTTTTACCATGGTCAACGTGACCCATAACAACAACAACCGGCGGTCTTGGTTCTAAATTTGCAGCATCATCTGTTTCTGAATCATCAAAGAGAATTTCCTCTTCACTAACTTCTACTTCTTTCTCAGCCTTAATACCAAATTCCTCAGCTACTATAGCAGCAGTATCAAAGTCCAACTCATGGTTTAATGTTGCCATAACCCCAAGTGCCATAAGCTTTTTAATTACTTCTGTCGCTGTCTTTTTAAGAGTCTCTGCCAAATCTTTAACTGTAACACTCTCTCTGATTTTTACCTGAGTAAGAACAGCTTTAGGCGGTATATGCTTGTTTTCCGTTGAACCCCTTCCATCTTTTCTTTGCCTGGAAGACTTCTTAGTCCTTTTAAAATCATCAGTGTCATAGAATTCCTGTAATATGAAATCCTCTGATAAAACCTCAGAAATACCCTTCTTTTCAGTGAGTTTAACAGTACTTGGCTTAAATCTCTCATTTTTATTAACATGAAGCTTCGCAGTGTCCTTCTTTTGATCTCTTTTTACGTCCTTATCATTATCCTTACTTGAAAACTCACGTTTTAATTCGTTCTTGGCAGAGGATAATTCTTCTTTTTGGACAGCTGTCAAATCAGCCTTCGGAATTTCAGGGAATTGCCTGTTACCATCATTGGACCTGTTAAATGGTCTGCTACCATCATTGGGCCTGTTAAATGGTCTGTTACCATCATTAGGTCTGTTAAATGGCCTGTTACCCTGTCTATTATTATTATTGTTATTATTATTGTTATTATTATTGTTATTATAATTATTTCTGTTGTCGTTTTGTCTGTTGTCATTCTGTCTGAAATATGGCCTGTCATTCTGCCTGTTTCCAGATCTGTCAGCTGTATTCCTGTTGTCACCCGTACCAGCAGCCGTATTTCTGTCATTATTACTATTTGTATTTGCGTTCCTGTCATATGGCCTGTTGTTATACGGCCTATCATTTTGCCTGTTGAAATTTCTGTTGTCGGATCTATTGTCATTTCTGTTATCGGACCTGAAGTTCCTATTTTGGTTTTGATTTTGATTTTGGTTATGATGCCCATCTGTTCTATTAAATGATGTCTGACCCTGTCTTCTATCAGTATTCGTGTTATTAACAGGCCTTTCCCTAACCTCTTGATTTTTAGCTTCAGGCTTACTACCCGACTGTCGGTCTAAAATGGCATTTTGCTTAACTCCTGTTCTTCCATCCTGCATATTATTAGCAGTTTCATGAACATTCATATCAGGCAAAACTTTAACTTCCACCTCAACTTTTTCTGCTTCATTAGAATTACTTTTCTCGACTATACTACTCACCCCATCATTACCAGACTGTTTTTCAATGCTCTTTGTTTCAATATTTTTATTTTCAGGCGATATGTCTTCGTTTTGGTTTATCATAGGACTTTTTTCAGTCGAGGTACTTTCAACAGGCTTTGAAGAAACCTTTGGCTCCTGTATTAAGTTACTTCTATCATCCTGCTTTATACTCTGCTTTAAATTATCGCTCTTATCGTTTTCAACATAATGGTTATTTTTAAAGCTTTGGTTCTTTACATAATCAGAACTTGTATTTCTGACAAATCCTGCTCTTAGCCCTGAATTTGCCTCTGCAGTCCTAACAATAGATGATCTTTGATTTCTCGTATCCTTGTTGGACTCCCTAGGTGCATTTGCCTTAACAGTATTCGGTGTTGATACAACCTTCTCATTCACTGTCTCATGGCTTGTGTCGATAATTATTTC
This sequence comes from Bacillota bacterium, assembly GCA_023430975.1. GTDB lineage: Bacteria > Bacillota > Clostridia > Acetivibrionales > DSM-2933 > Pseudobacteroides. Next base: position 46,325 of record JAEYYB010000023.1, read on the forward strand.
AGTCTTTCTGATTATTCTAGGTGCCTGTTTGGCAGCCTTCTTTGATTTATCTTTTAAGTCCGCACCTGCCGCATAAGGGACAGGGCTTGAATTTAATATAGGGTTTGAAGCGTGTGCTGTCTTCTTCTCTTCTACTTCTACTTTCTTTGTCTTATCCTGCTTAATAATTCCTATATGGTTATATAAAGCTTCAATCTCCTCATCACTTAAAAGGCTCATATGGTTCTTTACATGTATATCGATTTCTGCTAACTTTTCAGTAAGTCTCTTGCTTGTTGTATTGAGTTCTTTCGCCAGCTCATATACTCTGACTTTTTCCAATATGCTCACCCCCAAATTCATCAGTATAGCTGTCAATCTTTTCAGCCAACTTCCTTGCAAATCCTTCATCTACTATCGCAACTACAGAACGGATATTTTTTCCGACATACCTCCCCATAAGTTCCTTAGTACCGAAAAAACGAATTTCCACATTCCTGTACTTACACTTATCTGTAAATTTCTTTTTTGTATTTAAAGACGCATCTGCCGCCACTACAATAAGCTTAACATTGCTGCTTTTTATAGCTCTTTCACAAGCTTCTTCCCCCGATAATAGTTTACCTGCCTTTACGGCTAAACCCATGAATGAGTATACGTTATGAACCATCCAAACCCTCCAATTGATCTTTTAGTTGATTATAAACTTCTTCACTTATAGCAGCTTCAAATGCTCGTTCTAATTTTTTACCTTTTTTAGCTTTCTCAAAACAAGATAGGCTGTTGCAAATATATGCCCCTCTTCCCGGCTTTTTTCCTATTGGGTCCAATGATATTTCATTTTCTTTATTTTTAACTACTCTTATGAGCTCTTTTTTAGGCTTCATTTCCTGACACCCAATACACATTCGAAGAGGTATTTTTCTTTGCTTCACTAATTAATCCCTTTCCCTTCTTATTTGAAATAACATTATTTAAAACAACATTATTTGTAATAACATCAACAGATGAAAATTATTCAATTAACATTATTCTTCATTTTCATCATCGTAGTTATCAAACTCTGCAGGCTCGAGTTCTTCATCCTGCTCGTCTTCCGAATCATCATATACGTTAAAGCCATCCTCAACAGGTTTAAAAAGGTCAAAACGACTGTACTGTTGTTCCTGCACACCATCACTATAATTCAGAAGATGCTGCTCTATTGTAGCCCTAAGCTGGGATTCGCTCTTTATATCAATTTTCCATCCGGTCATTTTTGCAGCAAGCCTTGCATTCTGTCCTTCCTTTCCAATAGCCAGTGAAAGCTGGAAGTCCGGAACTGTTACCTTTGCACTTTTCTCGGCTTCGTTTACATCAACCCTTATTACTTTTGCAGGACTTAAACTTGCAGAAATAAAAACCTCCGGGTCACTACTCCATTTTATTATATCTATTTTTTCCCCTCTAAGTTCATCAACTATTGCTTGAACCCTTGTACCTTTTTGACCGACACAGGCACCAACAGGGTCTACATTAGGGTCTTTGGAAAAAACAGCAATTTTTGTTCTTGATCCTGGCTCTCTTGCTATACTTTTAATTTCAACAATTCCCTCATGTATCTCAGGAACTTCCAATTCAAAAAGTCTTTTAACAAGACCTGGATGTGTTCTTGAAACTGCAATCTGAGGCCCTTTTGTTGTCTTTTTAACTTCAAGAATATAGGTTTTAATCCTGTCATTAAATCTATAGTCCTCACCTGGGGTCTGCTCTGTTGAAGCAAGAACAGCCTCAGCTTTTCCCATATCTATTATTACGTTCTTTCTCTCAAACCTTTGAATTATACCTGTTACGATATCGCTCTCCTTGTTTGAAAATTCATCATATACTATTTCTCTCTCAGCTTCTCTTATCCTTTGAACAACAACCTGTTTAGCTGTCTGTGCCGCGATCCTGCCAAAATCCTTTGGTGTAACTTCTATTTCAGCTACATCGCCGTCAGTCAGCATCCCATCCAGCCTCTTTGCTTCATCCAGTGATATCTCCATGCCATCGCTAGCAGGCAACGAGCTTACCCTTTTTAAGGCATATACCTTAACATCACCGGATTCAGCATTAAATGTAACCTTAACACTCTGTGAAGAACCGAAGTTACGCTTGTATGCAGATATCAAAGCAGCCTCTATGGCTTCAATTAATATATTCTTATTTATTCCTCTTTCTTTCTCAAGTTGATCCAATGCATGGATTAATTCCGCACTCATTTATTCCTAAACCTCCCTAAAATAAATCTTAAAATTTTATTGTCCTTTTTACAACTGCTACCGCTTCCCTGTCGAATTCGAGTGTATCATTGTTTGACCCTATAATAATTGATATCTTACCGTCCAACAATCCGTTTAATTTACCCTCGAAAATTTTCTTGCCGTCTATAGGTTGAAAAAGCTTTACTTCTACCTGCTCACCTTTATACTTTATAAAATCCTTATCTCTTTTTAAAGGTCTTTCAATTCCAGGTGATGATACCTCCAGAAAATAATGCTGGGAAATAGGATCAGTCTTGTCAAGTTCCTCCCCAAGTGCCTCACTTACTAATTGGCAGTCGTCTATTGATATCCCGCCCTCTTTGTCTATGTAAACTCTGAGGTACCAATTGGCTCCTTCCTTAAGAAACTCTACATCCACCAATTCAAAATGGTTCTTTTCTGTTATCGGTGAAACCATTTCCGTAACAATATCCTCAATTTTTCGCCTGGCCATATTTACCTCCGATCTAAATCTATAAAAATTAACACCAAGTGCTATTTTTTAAACATAACAAAAGCTAAGGGCATACGCCCCCACAATCATTTTCCAAGTAATTCTCAAAACTTTTCGAAAAACAATGCGAAAGAGTGGGATTTTCCCACTCTTCTCTACTTTTTAAAGAAACTTTAAAATTTTGCCCAAGAGTATTATACCACTATTATGTGCATTAAGCAACAGATTTATTACAATATTAAAAGGCTTTTTATAAGCACTTAATTGCAAAAGTAAAATCCACCCCAATTTTTGTTCAAGTGGAATTTACTTTTGCAAATACAAGATAACGTTCAGAGTAGATTTCACCTTTGCAAACTCCTGTGGTAAAAGAATGTGGTT
>JAEYYB010000038.1 GCA_023430975.1 Bacillota bacterium
ATAATGGACTTATTTATATCATCATTACCAAAGGTCTTTAAGCAGCGGTTAAAACTTTGTGCTTGATTTGTATTAATTTTTCAAGGTTCATACCCATATTTTAATGTGGGAAAGTTGAGTTAATAAAATTTAAGTAACTTCGTTAGAGATTTTTAATGCGGATGTATAGTGATTTGTAAAAGATTACATAATATTGAAGTGTATATTAACGGTTGCAAGTATAATTTATTTGATTTCTCTAAAAATACGAGAAAGTGTTTACATTATTAAACTAATATGATAGTATTATGTCAATTCTTTATTTTAATTTATTAATGGGAATAAAGTGTAAATTTAATAAACATGCATAGAAAGGAGTAGCAAAAATGGAGGGTATAGATTTGTTATTCAATAGGATAAGTGAAGCAATAGCTATTGAAGATATTGGCTACCATAAAATTGAGGATAATAAATTAAAGCCTATATGCAAAACAAATACTGACATCCTTGGAATAGAAAAATGGAAGAAAGTCCATGCTGAAAACCCTGTTTATATCAATAAAACTAAAGTATTAATGCAAGTTATAAATACCAAAAAAACTGTATTTATAAATGATACAAATAATGATCCTCTTTCGGCTGATGCATTCTTTCTTTTTGGGGTTGACAGTATTATTATTGTTCCGGTTATAAATGAAGGTAAGGTTCAAGGAATAATTTGTATAGTTTCAATCGGTAAAGTTCGTGAATTTAGTCTTGAAGAAGTTTCTAAATGTGAAAGTCTTGTAAATGAACACCTAGGTCATCTCCTTAGTATCTAAAATCTCACATATTTTAAAATATATAAATTTTTATACATCCATCTATTATATAAATTACATAGGGGTATATTCAATTGAGTTGCGTTTAAAGTTAATAATCCAAAATAACAATAAAGGGGTGCAATCAATGAACATATCCAAAGCCATTTTAGAATACCTTAAATTGAAAGGTGTTGATTATGCTTTTGGTATTCCCGCTGGAACAGTCAGCCCAATTTTTGATGCAATGAATGACGTAAATATAAAACCAATAATAACAAAAAATGAAGCTGGTGCAGCATATTCTGCCGCAAGATATGCAAGTGCTTCAGGTAAAATTGGTGTCTGTATTGGTGCTGGTGCAGTTGGGGCAAACAATATGACTAACGGAATAGCAGATGCAATGAGAGCTAAGCTACCGGTTTTAATGCTTTCTGGGTATGTAAATAGAAAGAACATTGGAAAGGGAGCTTTACAGGAACTGGATACTGAACAGATATTCAAACCTATAACAAAGTATAGTAAAACAATCTTAGAAGAATCACAGGTGCTGCCTGAACTTAAGAAGGCAGTTGAAATTGCACTTACGCCGCCAATGGGGCCTGTGCACTTGTCTATTTCAGTAGATATACAAAGCTCAAAATTTTATGGAGATTTAGTTAGTTTAATTGAAGAAGATATACATACAAAATGCATTGAACCCCATAGTGATTCTATTGAGAAGGCTGTTAATATTATTAACAGTGAAACATTTGGTATTATTTTCGTGGGAAAAGGCTGTAGAGGGCTTTCCAGTAGTATTATGGAATTGAGTGAACATCTTCAATGGCCTATTATGACAACTCCGTCGGGAAAAGGTATAATACCATCAGAATTCAAGCTTAATTTGGGAGTATATGGGTTTTCAAGTTCGGATGCAGCATATGAATATGTTAGTGAAGGAAATGCAAGTTGTATCATTGTTCTTGGTTCAAGCTTGGGTGAATCAGCAACAGAAAACTTTGATCCTTGCTTTTTTACTAATAAGAAGATAATTCATGTTGATTGGGATTTAAAGGAACTTGGAAAAGTTTTTGATACTAATGTAAACATCAATGCAGATTTAAAAGATATTATACCAATATTTATCGACAGGACTAGAAAGAAAAATATACACTTTACTCGATCGGAAATAAATAAACCCTATGAAAATAATCATACTGGCGTTTCCTTAAGAAGGTTTTTGGAAGGTTTGCCAAAACTATTACCGCCTGAAACAAGATATTTATGTGATCTTGGAGAGTTTATGAATTTTGTCATAAAGTATTTGCCAATACACCAAGGCGGAGATTTTGATATGAATATTGGCTATGCTGCAATGGGTTCTTCGATCGGTGGAGCATTAGGTGCATATTTTGCGGATACTGAAAAACTGGTTGTTGTGTTTGCAGGTGATGGATGTTTTTTTATGAATGGGATGGAAATCTTATCTGCTAAAGAATATAATGTTCCCATTATATATATAATAATCAACAACAGTATGCTCGGTTTTGTTGAACATGGACATAAGTACCTATTTGGAAGAAGCCTTGATGAATTTGTTCAAAAGAGAATATCCATATGTGAAATGATGAATGCTGCAGGTATAAAAAGCATTGAGATAAGAGATATTAAGGACATGGTTAAAATTCAGGATTGTATTTCCAATTTGGATGGTCCGCTTGTTATTGAAATAATAACTGATGGTTCTGAAGCTCCTCCAATTATGGGAAGATTAAAAGCACTAAAAAAATAAATATAGAAACTGATAATAAAAAATACCCTAAATCATTAATTAAGTTAATGCTTTCGGGTATTTTTTTATTAGGGTTATCTGTTAAGAGGAGATTTAGTGCATTTGAAAATAATAAAACATTTCCATAAAAAGTCTATCAAAATATTGAGAAAAATGAAGATATTTTAAGAAATATTGTTTCTTTCTAATTATTTCTTCATTTCTTTAGCATTTTTGGAATAGACATAATATCATATATGTGATAATATATTTAACATCACTTAATATAATCTGCATATTATTTCAAATCTTAAGTTCTTTTGTTTTCAATGATAAATAATTTTATAAAAGTTTTAACATGTTTTTATGTTTAATCATAGTGTATGTTTATCCTGTTCTAATGAAAGGAGAATAAGAATTGGAAACTATGAATAATATGAGGAAGCTTAAATTTAAGTTTTTATTGCCTGTTTTTATAATTTCCGTTGTTGGGACAATACTCCTAACCTTTTCTTTAATTGTAAGCTCTCAGAAGTTATACTTTATAACCAGCATATCTATGATTTTATTGCTGGTGTCTTTGTCTTTCTATTATTTTAAAGTGTTAAGTCTCATGACAAAGTTTGTATCATTAATTAACAGTATATCAAACGGTAGTGATGATGTTAATTTTGACAACATCGAAAAAAATCAATTTTCAATGATATTAAAAAACTTATATGATGTTATGGGGAAATTCAATAAAATTATTAAAGGTATTGATGAAAATAGTTTTGTTTTTTCAAATTCATATGATTTAATATTTAAATCATTTCAAATATTAAATACCACGACACAACAGATTTCACATGCTATAACAGACATAGCAAAAGGTGCAACAGATCAAGCTGCTGCAATTGAAAAGGGAACTGAATCGGTCAATAGCATCATTAAAGGATTGAGTGAGTTATCAGTGGAAATTAATGAGTCAGAAAAACATACATGCGAAGCCAGAAACACAATGAATGTTGTTTATGATGCTATTAAGTTTAATCAATTAAAAATGGAAGAATACAAACAAACATTTTCTAATGTAAGCAATGCAATATCAAATATGTCAAGCAATTCACAAGAGATAGGTATGATTCTTGAAGTAATTAGTCAAATATCTGAACAAACCAATCTATTGTCCTTGAATGCCGCGATTGAAGCTGCCAGGGCTGGCGAGCATGGAAGGGGATTTACAGTTGTAGCCGAGGAGATACGAAATTTGGCTGAAGAATCCAGTAATTCTGTAAAAAAAATAAATGAGATAATTAAGGAAGTTAGGTCTGGTATTGAAATATCTGTGAAAGAGATAAGCAAATCGGAAGTTGCAATTAGTGAACAAGAAACATCCCTTAACGAGACAATTGGTATATTTGATGAGGTTCGTGACGTTGTTGAGGAATCTTCCAACAATGTTACGCTTGTAACTAAGGCAGCAAATGTTCTTAGCAAAAGTGCAATCTTGGTAGGAGAGCAATTTAGTGAATTAGCTGCATTTTCAGAGGAATTGGCAGCTAATATGGAGGAAGTATCAGCATCTACCGAAGAGCAGGTATCTACAAGTCAAATGATTTCGGAATGTACAAAAGAACTTTTCAGTATTGTAGATAGCTTTAAATCAGTAGAAGCTTGAAACAACAATGGCTTCACTTATGTTAATTAAATAAAGCAAGAAGCAGGAACATAACAAAAAAGGAGGATATGTTTATGCAGATTAAGGATAGTAAAGGTTTGTATGTAATTGATTTTGATGTTAATAAAAGGATTGCATTCGAAAGAAATATTGGTTTATGGTCAAAAGAAGATTATTTAAGGTACCATAATGAATATGTTACTAAAATAACACCATTATTAGCTGGTAAACCTTGGGCTAAACTTGTTGATATTACTGAGTACAAAACTTCTGATATTGCAGATGTTATGGCAAAGCATGCAGATTGGATGCTTAAAAATAATGCCAAATATGCAGCAATAATAGTAAGCAGTGCAATTGCCAAAATGCAACTCAATATGGTTGTAAGTGGCAAATTTGAGCAAAAGGCCTTTGACACCCAAGCCGAAGCAATGGAATGGTTGTCGTCAAAAGGATTTAAATAATTGTTGAGTTCTCCAAAAGATTATGATGCATTAAATATAAGCTGGTTAATATAATATCAAATTAAAAATCACCCTACCATATGAAAAGTGTTTATTGTTTAATCACTTTTCATATGGTAGGGTGATTTTTTGAGATATTTTATTATACAAATTTTACAGTTTGTTCATAATTGCTTCAAAATACAGATTTAAAATTTTAATTGTATAATGTAATATATTATAGGTGACTAATCTTACATTCGTCTATCGCAAATGTAAGATTAATAAAACTTTCTATATATTTAATGGAATAAAAATGTCAATAGATTGATTGGGAGGGTGATTGCATTGGAGAGCGGGCAAATGGAAAATGCAAGCTTTATTGAGGAAGGAAAGCTTATTGCTGCTTTAAAAGCAGAAATAAACAAGGTTATTATCGGGCAGGAATATATGGTGGATAGAATACTTATTGGTCTTTTATCCGGAGGGCATATATTGCTTGAGGGTATACCCGGATTGGCCAAGTCTCTGACTGCAAGTACAATAGCCAGAACTATCGGCGTAGATTTTAAAAGGATTCAATTTACACCGGATTTGCTGCCGGCAGACATATTAGGTACTGAGATATATAATCAAAAGACAGGTGAGTTTATAATAAAAAAGGGACCTATTTTCTGTAATTTGCTGCTGGCTGATGAAATTAACAGAGCACCTGCAAAGGTACAGTCAGCACTTCTTGAGGCAATGCAGGAGAAGCAGGTTACCATTGGTGAAACTACTTACGAACTGGATAAGCCATTTCTTGTCATAGCAACCCAAAATCCTCTTGAGCAGCAAGGAACTTACCCACTGCCGGAAGCACAGCAGGATAGGTTTATGCTGAAATTAAAAATTAAATATCCTGATAAAAATGAAGAAAGAAGCATTATAGATCGCTTTTCAAAAGAGCAGTCAAGTGAACCTGCAGTTAATGAGATATTGACAAGGGCAAATATATTTGAGCTGCGTAAAGCTGTTGATAACATATATGTAGATGAAAATATCAAAAACTATGTTCTCGATATCATATTTAAAACCAGGGTAGCATCTGTATACATATCCTGCGGTGCTTCTCCACGTGCATCAATCAACCTTATAAAAGCAGCAAAATGCAGAGCGTTTATGGAAGGACGAGGGTTTGTTGTACCTGATGATATTAAGGCTATGGTTTACGATGTATTAAGGCACAGAATTTTACTTTCATATGAAGCTGAAGCCGAAAACATAACTTCAGAAAATATCATTACTCAAATTTTGGAACAGGTTAATTTACCTTGAAAAGAGGTTAGATATGGTTTCTACAGATCTTGTGAAAAAGATAAGGCGAATTGAGATAAAATCCAATAAATTGGTGGAGGAAATCTTTTCGGGAGAATACCGATCAGGGTTCCGGGGCAAAGGAATTGAGTTTGAGGATATTAGGGAGTATTATCCCGGTGACGACATCAGGAGTATTGACTGGAATGTTACTGCTCGCCATAATAAAGCTTTTGTAAAACAATTCAGTGAAGAACGTGAATTAAGTATATTTCTTCTTATTGATATGTCACGTTCAAATTCCTTTGGTAACAAAAAGGATTTAATTGCTGAGGTTGGAGCAACACTGGCTTTTTCAGCAAGTAGGAACAACGACAAGGTTGGAGTAATTTTTTTTACTGAAAAGGTAGAAAAGTTTATTCCTTCAAAGAATGGAAGAAAACATGTATTGTCCATAATTGAAAATATTTTAAATTTTGAGCCTATGCACACTGGGACTAATCTTGCTGAAGCATTGCAATATTTTAATCGGATTGAGAAGAAACGCAGTGTGGTATTTCTGATATCTGACTTTCTTGATGATGATGGGTATAAGAAAGACTTGAAAATCACTTCAAATCGTCATGATCTGGTACTGATACGAGTTGTTGACAGGGCGGAGGAAATTATACCGGCAGGTGCCATTTTTACCTTTGAGGATCTTGAATCTGGAGAAACCATTGTACTGGACAACATGCAGGCTGATTACAGGCCGGATGGTAACCTAAGTCTCCCTAAGAGGAACTATATAAACATATATACCGACGAGGACTATGTCAAGCCATTGAAACAATTTTTCAGAAGAAGGAGTCGCACATGAAAAAGGCAAGAATACTATTATTTCTGCTTATTATATCAATATTTTGTATTTGCTTCTCCCGCATGGTAACAGCTGAAAAAAGAAGCATTTTTATCGGTGATCTCATTGAATTGAAAGTCACTTCAGAAAACATCACAATAGATGAGCTGCGGGACAAATTTAAAGATTTTGAAATAGTAGATATTAAAGAAGATAGGGATAGCTTTATAGTGACACTTCGCTCTTTTGAACCTGGCGAAAAAACCGTAAAGATAGGAAATAAGGAAATTAAGATTACTGTGAAATCAGCCCTCAAGGAAATAAAAAGGGATGGTATTTATGAGGGAGAATCAATGCCTGTGGCAGCACGAAAATCCTTTGAGTGGAAATATGTGTTTTTTATATTGCTGGGAATTTTTCTGATTACAGGAGTGTTTAATCTGTTGCGGCTAATAAAACGCAGGAAGAAAACTCAAATGGATCCATATGGTATTTTTAAAATGCAAGTTAAGGGTGTTCTTTTAGAAGACAGCGAATATCTTGTTAAACTTACGAAAAGCTTTAAAGAGTACATTGAAACAGTCTATTCATGTACCATAAGAGGTAAGACAACATCAGAATTAATTGAAGAGATAAGGTCAATACCTGATTTACAGCCGGTATTGCCAGCTGTTCAAAATTGGCTTTCTGACAGCGACTGCTTTAAATACATGGGGATTACAGCTGGGACAGAGAAAAAACAGGAATTTTTAGGATTGCTTTTAGAACTGGTCAGAAAAATTGATTACGCAAAAGAGGTAAAATCATGATTCATTTTGCTAGCTGGTATTTTTTACTTTTAATACCTTTGGTATTTTTTTTGTTTTTAATGAGAAAGAATAAATCGGTTTTAAAGTTCTCCAGCGTTAAGCTTCTTGAGAGTGCAGGCATGAAGAAGACTGTGAAGCATAAAATCGGTAAATATATAATCCTGTCAGGACTAACAATACTGTTAGTCGCACTTGCAAGGCCTCAGCTGCCTCAAAAGGCAGGTCCTACTTCTCAAAAAGGAATAGATATTACCATGGCCCTCGATGTATCAGGATCAATGCAATCGGTGGATTTTGAACCCAACAGGCTGGAAGTTGCCAGGAAAACCATGGAGGATTTTATTAAAGGAAGAACTGATGACAGAATATCTTTAGTTATATTTGCAGGAACCGCATATACCAGGGTTCCATTGACGCTTGATCATAATATATTAAGGGAATCACTTGCAGCAGTACATAGTAAATCCGTAAATCAAGATGGAACGGCAATCGGGATGGCGGTTTCGGTAGGATTAAGCAGATTAAAAAAGAGTGATTCTGCATCCAGGATATTGATACTTGTAACGGATGGAGATAACAATGCAGGAGAAATAGATCCAAATACAGCCAGCCAACTTGCGAAAGACCTGGGTGTGAGAATATATACAATTGGTGTGGGATCGGATAAGACTCTTATACCGGTTGATTATTTTGGACAAACCAGATATCAACAAGTTGAAGGGGGCTTGGATGAAGAGCTATTAAAAAATGTTGCAAATACAACCGGCGGACAATATTTCCGTGCAAAAGATCCGCAAGCTTTATCCCAAGTGTTTTCCACCATAGACAAATTGGAAAAGAGTAAATTCCAGCAGGATAACTTTATTCAGTATTTCGAACTGGCCTATTATTTGATTATTATCGGCTTATTATTGTTACTTGCAGGAATTTTTATCGATAAATACTATTTTGTCCAGATTCCTTAGAATGTTTAAAAAGGGAGGTGTACCGTTGAATAATTATGAATTTGAACAGCCCTTATATATTTTATTCGGTGTAATTCCTATTATCGGCTTAATAATGATGATATTAGCCTATAGAAAAAAGGAAAAAATACTTGAAGTGATGAAAGTGAAAATAAAGATACCTTTTAAGGTTTTACGCAGCATACTGATTACCCTTGGATTGTGTTTAATGGTAGTTTCTCTTATGGGACCTCAGATTTTTATGGGGTATGCGGAGGTTAGCAAAAAGGGTATGGATATTTATGTTTTAATCGATACCTCAAAAAGTATGCTGGTTGAAGATATGCAGCCAAACAGGATCAGCAGGGCAAAGAAGATTATAGAGGGTATTATTGATGATCTTAAGGGAGACAGAATAGGTTTTATACCCTTTTCACAGGATGCATATGTCCAGATGCCGTTGACTGATGACTACCAGTTGGCTCGGATGTTTCTTGATGTAATCGATACAGATATGATAGCCGGAGGGGGCACTAATATAGCTGCTGCCATAAAGCTCGCTGACAGTTCCTTCAAAAGGACTTCAAGTGCCGACAGGGTTATTATAATTTTAAGTGATGGTGAAGAACTGGATTCAAACAGTCAGGAGATTGTTAAAAATATAAATGACAAGCAGCTGAAAGTATTTACTATAGGTGTAGGGTCGGATAAAGGCGGTTTGATACCTGTTTATGATGAAAAAACCAATCAACGTATAAGCTACAAGAAAGATAGCAAAGGAGATTTTGTCACATCAAGGCTAAATGCAGATATACTTAAAAATTTGGCAGATATAGGTAACGGGGCCTATTACCAGTCGTCCATTTCAGGTGATGAGATTCAGAATCTATTGAAGGATATAGGGTCTTTAAAGCGAGATACATCAAAGACGGATAAAATTAAGAGGCTTAAGTCCCAATACCAGTATTTCTTAGGTGCCGGAATATTGTTATTTACAGCAGCATACTTGCTGCCTGAAAGGAGGAAACTGGTATGAAGAAGGTATTAATTCCAGCGTTCCTTGCTTCAGGACTGCTGGCAGTTATTATAATGATAATGTTTTTTACAGGGATAATTAATTTTAACAATGATCATCTTGAAGCACTCATCAATGGAAACCGGCACTATGTAGTTAAAAAATATGACAAGGCTTTGGATGCTTACAAAACTGGACTTTCCAAAAAGCCTAATGATGAGAGATTAAACCAGAATTCGGGGCTTGCTGCATATCAATTAAATAACTATGAAGAGGCTTTGAAATATTACGATAAAGCTACCCAGAATGTAGAAAGATATTTGAAATCAGGGAACTCTAACCTAAAGTTAGGTGATAAGGCAAGCGAACCAAATGAGAAGTTGAAGTTTTACCAACAGGCAGCAGAGAGCTATAAGCAAGGAATCATTAAATTCCCTGAGAATGTTGATTTAAAATATAATTACGAGTATGTACAAAAAAAGATTAATGAAATGCAAAATAAAGACGATCAAAATCAACAAAACAATGAAAAAAATCAAGATAATCAGGAAAATCAAGACAATCAGGAAAATCAAAATAAAGATAACCAGGAAGGAAACAAACAAGATAATAAGCAAGATAACCAACAAGACAATAAACAAGATAACCAACAAGATAGCAAACAAGACGATAAACAAGATAGCAAACAAGAAAATATGGAACAGAATTCGAAAGATGATAAGGGAAAGGATTCAAAGGACAATAATAAGTCCGAATCAAATGAGGGAGAGAAAAAAAATGCGGAGCAATCTCCCAAACCTCAGCAGGGAAACGATAATAAAGACGGACAAAATCAAAACCAAAATGAAAACCAAAACGAAGATCAAAACAAAGACAAAAACAATAATAATGGCAGTTCCAGCTTGAGCGAAGCGGAAAAGGGACAGGACAAAGAGGCCATTGCACAGGCACAAAGGGTTCTTGAGATGTTGGACCAGCAGGAAGAAGAAAGTCTCAAAAACAACCAGGAAGTAAAGAATAGTGGTAAGGGGGCAGAACATGACTGGTAAAAGAATAAGTACTTTATTATTTATAATTATTGCAGGTATCTTTTTATTGCAGGTAAATGTTCATGCGAAAGAGCCTCAGTTTCGTCTTGATATTGACAGTATAAAATTAAGCAGGGGGGAAAGTACCGAGCTGGTTTTATCGATTATAGATGCACAAGATGGGGAAGTTACTAACATTCAGGGTATTGAGAATTTTGATGTTGTTTCGCAAAATAATTCTGTTTCCACTCAGGTAATCAATGGTGATGCCACCATACAGAGAAGTTTTAACTATACTATAATGCCAAAAAGGACAGGGAAATTTACTCTTTGTGGGAATGTGAATTATAACGGGAACACTTACCAGACTAATGTACTTCAGATAGAAGTAGTGGAAGGAAATAATACGCAGGATGAAGAAGCCAAAGATATATTTGTTAAAACCATTCTCTCGGACAATGAGATATATTTAGGTCAGAAGGTTGTTCTGACATATGAGCTCTATTCGCGATATAGCATAGAAAATTTCGGGCTTTTGGATAAAACTGATATAAATGGATTTATAAAAAAGGAAATTGCCGAGGATAAATTAAAGGCAGAATATGTCTATGTTAACGGTAAAAAATATGTTAAATACGAAGCCAAGCAAATGTATCTAACTCCCACAAAGGCAGGTACATTTACAATACCGTCATTTAAATTTCAGGCTAATGTAAGTACGGGAGATTTTTTCTCTTCATCCAAGCCGTTTTACATGCAAACAGATGCAAAAGAAATAAAAGTAAAGTCGCTGCCATTAAATAATCAGCCTGGAGACTTTTCAGGTATAGTTGGAAATTTAAGTGTAGAGGCAAAATACAGTAAGCAGGAGATTGATTTAAAAGATTCACTGGCTCTTAATGTGACATTATCAGGTGATTGCAGCTTAGATGGTGTGAAAAAGATCATTAAAGACTCAATACCGGGATTTTCTGTATATGAAACCGAGAAGAAAGCTGAAGAAGGCATAGTGGACAATAAGTATAATGTCAAAAAGGAGTTTGAAATTATACTGGTTCCTGAGAAGAACGGGGATATAAAAATTGAACATATTTACATTCCGTTTTTTAACCCGAAATCAGGTAATTATGAAAATGCAGAAATACCAGGTACAACTATTAAGGTAAAGGGCGAATTGCCTCAAACTCAAGTTCAAGCTCAATCGGGGACTAATGGAGGTTCATCTTCAGGAACCATTGAGACAATAAAAATTGACCAGGTAAACTATGAACCAAAGAATGATGGATATCTAACTTTGAAACTAAAAAAGATTAACCTTATTATTGGTTTAGTAATGCTTATACTTTTATTAATTATTGCAGCCGCTGCTTTTTGGTTGGTATCATATCAAAAGAAGCAGGATAAATATCTTTTCAATTTTTACAAGCAGTTAAATAATACAGATGATCACAATGAAATATATAATATATTCAACAATATGATTAAATACCGTTTTAATATAAGTCTGAAGGCCAGCCCGAGAAGATTGATCATTGACAAGCTTTCCGGCTGTGAGCTTGTGAATCCGGTTCTTGAGGTTATGGACTATATGGAAAATAAAAAAGAGCCTTCTAATGAAGATAAGCAGTTTCTTAAAGGAAAGATAAAGGAAATATATAAGAAGCTTATGAATAGTTAATCTATATGAAAAGTGTTAATAATCATACATTTGTCAGAGCAAATAACGAACGCTTTTACGGGATTTGCGGCAGACAAACGTAAAAGATTATTCACTTTTCATCTAGATGGGCGTGTCACAAAAACCTCCTTGAAAGCCAAAATGCTTTTAGGGAGGTTTTCTTAATGTTTATTCATGGGACTTTTTCTAATACTGTTTTCTGTTAAATTTAAGTGAGTAAGGATTTTTAGTATATAAAATGCATATCATCTTAAATGGCGGTATTGATTATTTGGAGCATTTCAGTTATATTGGTAGTAATTGGCCAAATCTTTAAAGGTTGATTTGTAATTATTGGTAAGTATTCATAAGAGGAGAGTATCTATGTGGATCAAGAATAATTTTTTTAAGTACTCAATTGGAATAATTATACTCCTTGTCATAATTTTTTTGATAGGCCAGATAGACTTTTTTATAGCACCTTTCAAAAAGTTTGTTGCCATTGTGTTTTTTCCTTTGCTGTTTGCTCTCATGGTATACTATATTTTTAGACCTATGGTAAGGTTTTTGTGCCAAAAGAAGGTACCGAAAACACCATCAATACTGATAGTGTTTTTTGTGTTTTTGCTGATTTTTTCATTGGTTGGCATCTATGCCGGATCTCTTATTGTAAAAGAGTCGCAGCAGCTTGTGGATGACATGCCGCAAATCTTGGAGAGAGCTAAGATAAAAGCTGATGAGCTTGTTAAAAATAAAAACATTGCAGCATTGTTTTCAGGGAAAGTAAATGAGCAGCTTACTTCCTATGCAAAGAGCGTATTTCCTGCAGTTAAAGATGGCCTGGTAAATGCAGCTTCTGCTGTTGCAAGTGCTGCATCGGTATTGGTAGTTGTACCGTTTATTCTATTTTACCTTTTAAGGGATGGCCGGAAATTTTATGCCAAAACAATCACTTTAATACCTGCAAAATATAGAAGCAATGTTGCAAGCATAATAAAAGATACGGATAAAACATTGTCAAACTATATAACTGGTCAGGCACTTATTGCACTGATACTTGGGGTGTTATCCTATGTTGGGTACCTTATTGTTGGGGTAAAATATTCTTTCATTCTTGCCTTTCTTGTCATGATAACCTCATTTATACCTATGCTCGGTGCGATCATAGGGGTTGTCCCGGCATTCTTTGTCGGACTCTCGGTTAGTCCTTTCATGGCATTGAAGGTTCTAATAGTTGCTGTAGTAGTGCAGCAGTTAGAGGGAAACTTTATTTCGCCTAATCTGATGGGAAAAAGGCTTGCCATACATCCGCTGACGATAATAATACTCTTTTTAGGAGCGGCATCGCTCTATGGATTTATCGGTATGTTGATTGCAGTTCCTGCATATGCAGCGTTTAAGGTTATTGCTGCAGGGGGAATGCGTATATTTAGAATATGGAAGAACGGTAATGCTTAATATAGGAAAAAGTATTTTTTACTATATTAAGCATTATTAATCTTACATTTAGCAAAGCAAAATAACGAATGCTTTAACGGAATTTTGCGATAGATAAATGTAAAAGATTATTTGTATTTAATATAGCGTAAAGGAGTGAGATAAGGAATGCATTAGAAATAACGACCTATTCTATATGAAAAGTGTTAATGATCTTACATTTGTCAGAGCAAATAACGAACGGTTTTTACGGAATTTGCGATAGACAAATGTAAAAGATTATTCAATTTTCATCTAGAGGACAAAATCTCGGCGATTTAACGGGGCTTTGGACGATGAGAATCGTTTGTTTTTCTTAGCAATTCCTAAGGAGTTATGCTGAATATTAGAAGAGGAAATAAAAGTGATATTGATTTTTTAGCAAACATTGAAGCAAAATGCTTTCCAGCCTCAGAAGCTGCATCAAAAAGCCGTATTGCAGAGAGGATGAATGTTTTCCAAAATCATTTTTATGTAGCAGAAGAAAATGGCCAAATAGTTGGCTTTGTCAATGGCCTGGTTAGTGACGAAAGAACAATCAGTGATGAAATGTTTGAAAATGCCATGCTGCACAATGAAAAAGGAAAATATCAAATGATATTTGGATTATCTGTGTTGGCAGAGTACAGAAGAAAAGGGATTGCCGGTAAATTGATGCAGGCTATAATTAATGCAGCAAAAGAGGAAGGAAGAGAAGGAGTCGTCCTTACATGCAAACATGAGTTGATACACTTTTATGAAAAGTTGGGTTTTCAAAATAGAGGGGTATCCAAATCAGCTCATGGAGGTGTTGTATGGTATGACATGGAGTTGATTTTATGATAGAGAATTTTCGGTTAGAAGGTTAAAGGGGGCATATATGAGTCAAAAGATAATTTTTGCATCTGAAGGCAAAATTGGCAAGATTGATGGGGCAAAGCTTACATATTATACAAGTGAATATTTGGAGAAATACAACAAAAACAGATATGAAATAATGAAAAAGAATTCATGGAAGACAGATGGGCAAGGTGCAAGGTTTATGGGGGCTTATAATATGGTACAGGATATTGATATACCTGATACTGCAGCCCACATTAGTGGAATTGCATTCCTCAATAATTCAGATGAAATTATATACACAATAACGGTTAATAACATGTCTGGAGTGTTTTCTAAGAATATATCTCAAGATTTTAACAATGAAGGGCATATAATTCATAAAAGCAACACTGAGTTTTCTGGAATAGACTATATTGACACCAGCGGGCAGGCGGTTGTTTCTATTAGTGAAGAGAGTTTTGAGAAACATATTGCGTTAATTGATATAAATAAAGGCAGTTATAGAATTATTACAGAAGGTGAATCAAAGGACCAAAATCCATTCTGGTCAAGGAGAAACAAAAATATTTTATATTATGATTCATGTGGCATTGGCATGGATAGGGCTAATAATGAAATTGCATTCAGTCAGCGTTTTATCTGCAAATTGGATATGGGTGCAGGAACAGTTGAAGAATGTATAGCTGATGATAAATATAATTTTGAAAAACCGAAAGAAGACATGGAAGGTAATTTGTTTTTTATTAAGAGGCCATATAATGATGACAATAATATAAGTCCAGGGCAAACAATAAAGGACATATTTCTTTTTCCAGTCAGACTATTAAGGGCGATATTTTCGTGGATGAATATATTTTCCATGAGGTATTCCGGGCAGAGCCTCAGGACAAAAGGAAATAATCCTGCCAAGATCAGAGAAAAATCTCAAGAGGATATTTTTATAGAGGGTAACCTTATAAATGTAGAAAAAACAATGAAGGAGAATATGGATTCAGGAGAGAAATTCCCCGGTTTTGCACCAAGAAACTGGGAATTGGTTAAAATGGATGCTCATGGAAAAGTGACCAGCATTAAAAAGGGAGTATTGGATTATGACATTGAGGAAAATGGAAATATAATATACACAAACGGTAATTATATTATAAGGATTCTGAAGAATGGAAAAGAAGAAAAAATTGAAAAGATTTCGATGGTTACAAAGATAAAAGTTGCTTCTTGTAATAGTGAACAATGAAGTAAAAAAACCTTAATTACAATAATACAATAAATGTAAGAGAGACTCCTCGCTAAGTTAATGCAGGAGTCTCTTACATTTATTTTTATACCTTAGTTTGTATAGCTTGCAGTTGTTGCATTGAAATGTTTGGCGATATTTACTATGTCGGCCATATTAACTGCTCCATCAAGATTAGTGTCACAAGCAGAATCATACTTGCCATCATCTGTAACGCTGCCAAATACTTTGGCTACTTCAATGATGTCTGTCATATTGATGACACCATCCTGAGGTGTTTTTATATCTCCTGCCCAAATTACTACAGGAGAACTTTGTGTTCCGACAGTACCATTCTTTTTAACGCCTGCAATTTCTCTGGAAAGATATCCAGGTTTGCTTATCTTAATGGTAAAGCTGCTTGCAGTTTCAGGCAGAGCAGTGATTTCAAAATAGCCTGATGCATTAGTTGTAGCAGAAACCGCCGTGCCATCTATTTCAACCTTGAAATTCTTTTTGATTTCTGAACTGGATGAGCTGACCTCGGATGAGATATATCCTGAAATCTTGTCTGTTCCAGTTGAAGGCTTAGTAGGCGTTGGAGTTGGGCTCACATTATTGGTAGCGGTTGGTGTAGGAGTATTTTTTGGTGAAGTTGGATTTCCTAAATATTCACCTAAAGAAATTCCGTTTTTGCCAAGTGGTATTTGGTGGTCAAGACCGACAAATTTACCGCCTGATTGCCATAATGAAGGCTTCAATAATCCATATTTACTTTCATCCCATGTAGACCAGTCATTACCTATAAGTCCACCGGTATCGCCTGAATTTGGATTTATACACCAGAATGTATGGTTAATGCGGTTTTTAATCATATAGTCTCTTAAAAGCGTCATCCATTTCTGGTTCTTTCCGGCATCCATATGACCTCCCCATTCACCGATGAGAAGTGGTGCGATTTTCTGATCGTCGATATATGCCCATGTATCATACCAGTAGTCATCCAATAATGTCTGTGTTGTGAAATCCTTATCAAACCATGGCTGATTATAAACTGAAGGGCCATAATCGTGTGGAGAATATATAATTTGCTTATTGAGTGCAGCAGAACCAAAATCAACAGGATAATCCTTAACACCTCTTAAGTTTCCGCCCCACCAAGCATTATGGTATACAACAGCATCTCCCTTGGCTTCCCAAACATCAGGGGTATCAAATGTATAGCCTTTTTCAGTTCTTGGATATACCTGAATACCTTCTATAACAATAAGCATTTTGGGATTAGCTTTGAGTATTGCCTTACCACACTGTTCTGATGCGTATTTCCAGTTGTTTTCATCTGTAGAGTTATCCCATTTTGCGATTGTGGAAGGGCAAGGGCCTGTATAGCCGCGTGATCCATGAGGCTCGTTTTTTAAATCTATTGCAAGAATGGTATCATCGTTTTTATACTTATCAGTCAACCAAACTAAAGTATCAATCCACATCTTTGTTGTTACAGTGCCTGCTGTTACTGTTTCCAGACCATACCATATTTCATACATATGACCGGAGTTATTTGCATCAGGGCTATGTACATCTATCATTACCTTTATGCCAAGTTCTTTACAGTATCCCATAATGATATCGAAAATTTCCATGCTGTTTTTTGGGCCTTTTGTTGCAGGATCATAAAAATCAGGGTTCATAACCATGTATGGCGGATCATTAGCAGCTGTTACACTGGAGACCTTATTTGGTTTTCCGTTCATCCAACTGTATAAAAGCTCGGTAGAAATTGGTATTCTCAATAAACCAATTCCTCTATCAGCTACGCCTTTCAAAATGTTTTTGACATCATACCATGCACCGTGGAAAACATTTTCACTGCAGTTAAAGCCAAACCAGTTTGCACCTGTCAGCCAAACTTCATTTCCATTCATATCAACAACCTTGTCTCCTTCACAATGGAGCCAGTCATCGTTGTTGTCGTCTACCGCATAGGATGTAGATCCCATGTTAACTGAAAAACAATACATGGAAAGCATCGCTAGTACGGCAACTAACGAAATTATTCTTTTTGTTTTTTTCATAAAAACTTTTACCCCCTTAAAAAATTAACCAAATTTTGTACACTTACTTTAATTTCTTCAAAGATTATTTAAAACTCCTCCTTTTTAAAACTCCTAAACTTATAAATACGGGTATACTTATATTTTATTGAATATTTAAGTTGAAATCAACCTAATTATATACTTTTTAAGAAAAGTTGCTATAAGAAAGAGAATTATATCCTATATACCTGTATGAAAAGTGAATAATCTTTTACATTTGTCTATCGCGAATCCCGTAAAAGCGTTCGTTATTTGCTCTGACAAATGTAAGATTATTAACACTTTTCATATATTTATATCGCGAAAAGGATTTTACATTAGCAAATGAAGCTTACTCCTCTTTATTTGCATCATAAAAAGAATTTTTCCCAATATGAATCATGGAATGAAAAATGTAACGGATTTTTAATAAATGCTCTTCAGTGTTATAATATAGATAAACAACTTTAAAATTGAATTTTTCCAGCTGCTACATGCCTCTACTGCCAGTGACTCCGCAGCTGGTTATTTTAAGGTTTAGAGTTGTTTATCTTAGTAATCGCTATATGAAAATTCATTGATTGTTGGAGGAGTTGGATGGATTTTACCGGTATATTGAGGGACAAGTACAATATAAGTTTAAATGAACAGCAAGCTGAAGCTGTGAGCAATATTCATGGGCCGGCACTTCTTCTTTCAGTTCCAGGCGGCGGAAAAACCACTGTAATTGTATCACGTGTAGCAAATATGATTTTAAATCATAATATTGATCCCGGAAAAATATTGACTTTGACATTCAGCAGAGCATCAGCTTCGGATATGAAAAATCGTTTCAAGAGTATATTCGGCAATGAAATTGCATCTGATGTTCAATTTTCTACCATTCACAGTTTTTGTTATTCTGTTATAGATGCTTATGTAAGAAGAGCTGGCAAACCCTTTCCAAAGGTCATTGAAGGCAATGAAAATGAGCAATCCAAGGCATATTTATTAAAGAAAATCTATCTGGAAGTAAATAATGAATATATTAATGAAGATACATTGGAAGATCTTTCAAGCAGCATCAGCTATGTAAAAAATATGCTTATGGATTTGAACGATATTCAAGAGCTTGAGACCTCAATTGAAAGCTTTCCAGAGATATATAATGCATATGAAAAGTATAAAAGGGAAGCAAGGCTTATTGACTATGACGATATGCTTACTGGCACTTATATGCTTTTTAAGCAGAATAGAGAAATGCTCAATATCTTTAGGAATAAATATCATTATATCAATGTGGATGAATCCCAGGATACTTCCTTTGCACAGCACGAACTGATTAAGCTACTGGCTGGCCCTAATAACAATATATTTATGGTGGGAGATGAAGACCAGAGCATATATGGTTTTAGAGCAGCATTTCCTCAGGCACTTCTTGATTTTGACAAGACATATACCGGTGCTAGGATAATGCTGATGGAAAGGAATTACCGTTCTACGGAATGCATAGTAAAGCCAGCAAATATGTTCATAAAACAGAATAAGGATAGATATGACAAGAACATGTTTACAGAAAAGGAGAATGGCAGTCCTGTAGAGTTTGTCAATTTAAAGGATAGAAATGGACAATATGCCCATGTACTCAATTCAGTTAGGAGGCTTGGTAATTCAGCACAGTGTGCCGTTCTCTATAGAAACAATATTTCTGCCATACCACTTGTGGAGTTCTTTGATAGAAACGGTATTTCGTTCTATCTGAAAGAAACTAATATCCATTTTTTTAAACACTGGATGGTTACAGATATTCTTTCATTTATAAAGCTTGGACTGAATCTTGGGGATACAGATTCATTTACACAAATATATTATAAAATGAATGTATTTTTATCAAAAGAAATGCTTCAATACGTATTAAGCAATATTGGGGAATATCGGGATATTTTTGATGCATTGATGTCATACCCCGGAATAAATCAGGGAACAAGGAGAGAATTGGTTGATATTTATAAAAGTATCAAGAGGATACCGTTATTGAGACCATTTGATGCCATAGAATTTATTGAAAGGGAACTTAATTACAAGTTGTTTATAAGGAAAATGTGCAAGGAAAAGGGATATTCCCAGGAAAGCCTTAATCAAGTTATGGATGCTTTGAAGACTATCTCGGAAAAGTGTAAAACATACGATGGATTTTTCCACAGACTGGATCATTTGCAGGAGGTCATTAGTAATTCCAATAACAACAAATATGGGCATTCAGTTATTTTATCAACGATACATTCCAGTAAGGGACTTGAATTTGACAATGTTTTTATTATCGATCTTATAGAAGGCCAGTTTCCAACAGCAAAGAGCATTTCCAACTGCCAGGAGGGGGACAGGCGGCTCATGGAGGAAGAGGTAAGATTGTTCTACGTGGGGATGACCAGGGCAAGGAAACATCTTGAGATAATAACCTTTGACACATCAAATAAAAGAAAGGTGCCTGCATCGAGGTTTGTAAAACAGCTCCTTAAGGCACAAAGGTCCTCAAGTTTTTACAAGGCTCCCATTGGGCACAATAAACATAAAGGATTTGCCGTACAGGAAGATATGGCAGGTGCAATGATAGAACATATCAAGTTTGGAGCCGGACAAGTTCTATATGTTGATGAACATAAAGGAACAATAAAGGTAAAATTCAATGGTGCCGGAGATAAAATCCTGGCCGTAAATACATGTATTGAAGAGGGTCTTATAAAAGTATTGGAAGAAAGCGACAGTGCCCATCAGGCTATGGATAGTAATCCACTTAATGGGTACAGTATTGACGAGCTTAGGGAATTGGCTTTGGAAATAGGTAATACAGGTAAAACAAGGCAGCTTCTTACGGAACTTTTCTGGCATGAGGATTATGAAGTAAGAAGGCGTGCTTGTTCTGCTGCCGCTAAATTAAAAGACAGTGAGATAACAAAATCCATTGTTCCGTGCCTTTATGCTCCTGAACCCCAGATCAGACAATATGCTTTAAAGGCAGTCCTCAAAAGTAAGTGTAAGGATATGGTCGACCATGTAAAAAAGGCTCTGGAGAATGAGGACAAGGATTATAATGTAGAGCTATGTCGTAAGATACTTGATAAACTTTAGTCACTCCTTAGAATCTTTTGATATCTACACCAAAGACTTTAGCCATACAAAAAGTAATGATTAGTACAAAGGAGAAAGATTAGTAGAAATAGCAATTTTTAATAGAAACGCAGCTAGTTTTACGGCTACGTTTCTATCTATGTCTATGATTAATCATTAAAGAATGGAATGATGGTATTTACATCAATCATATTTTTTTCAAATTCATGTGTAATGAGATCAATAACTGTGGACTCAACGCCGTTGGTCAGAAGTACAACATCCATCTTTCCATTTACCTCGTCTTTTTGAATTACTTTTTCAATGTTGACTGAATTTTTAGCAAAGACATTACATATGAGAGCCAGCTTGCCAATTATGTTGTCAACTGAAACCCTCCAATATAGACTGTTGGTAAAGTCTCTGTAATCATGGATTACATCACAACCGGCGTAAAGGTCCATTTCATAATCAAAGCTCGTCTTCAAGACACTTATGAGGTCGTCGTACATTGCTGATGCAGTAGGCTTTGAGCCTGCTCCCTGGCCATAGAAACCCAGCTTGCCAGAGTTTGAGCCTTCAAAAACTATGATGTTGAAGTTATTAATTATATTAGCAGCTATATGATTTTCGGCTATAAGGCAAGGCCCAACCCTGTAAACAAACTTGTCCTGTTTCTTTTCGAACATAGCCAGAGGTTTTATTTTATAGCCAAGATCCTGTGCATAGTTCATATCTACGATATCAATGGAGGAAAATGACTTTGTTGACATCTCCTTTATATTGACCCAGCTTTTCATTGCAAATAATGCAAGTACTATCACTTTATACAGAGCATCAAATCCATTAATATCCTCTGAGGGATCATTTTCAGCATAGCCCAGGTCCTGAGCCCTTTTTAAGGCCTGCTCAAATGAGTAACCCTTACGCTCCATGCTAGAATAGATATAGTTAGAAGTAGCATTCAATATTCCTACAGCTTTTGTAATCTTTTCGCCTTTAAAGCATTCCTTTATGACCTTTGCAATTGGAATACCGCCTCCTACTGTTGCATCAAACCTTAGCTGACTTTTTTTGTTCATGCATAGGTCGATAATGTCCTTTCCATAAAGTGCAATCACTTTTTTACTTGACATTATAACAGGCTTACCTGACTCAATACAGCGAATTACATAATCTTTAGTAGTCTCTGTCCCTGATCCGCCCATACATTCACAAATTATATCGCAATCATTTAATACCTCGTCAGCATTATTTGTTAGTTTGGCAGAAGGAATATCGGCATTTCGCTTTTTATTCAGGTCCCTTACATACGCTTTCCCAATTTCCATTTCAATACCGTATTTTTGTTTAATGTCTTCCTTGTTTGAGTTAATAATGTTAGCCAGCTCAGCACCGACTACGCCAAGACCTAATAGGCCTACTTTTATCTTTTTCATAGCATATCTCCTGTAATCAATGATACATATCTTTATGTATTTTACCATTATAAACTTTTATTATCAAATATATAAGGCGATTTGAAAAATTTCCTTGGTCCTTTAACACTTTCAAAAAAATAAACCGTGGGAGAAATTAGCATCCATCCCATGGTTTGTTTTTATGCAGTTATGCTATTAATCAAGATTGAAGTCAAATGGAATACATTCTAAAACTAGTTCATTGAATAGCTTCCATATATTTTTGTCAACATCCAAAATTACGGTATTAAAAAGTTTGCTGTAGACACTTGCATACCCGATAAATTTAGAGTTCTTGGTAATAGCTATTATATCACCTTCGCTGTATCTTTCAAAATCTGTTGAATTGGGTAAGGTCATTAACATATAGCTTTCCTCCCTCCAGGTATGTTTAAATTAACAGGGTTTTGTCAATTTAAAATATTTGTATCTCTATAATATGTATCGTATTAATAACAGTTTTAGTTAATATTTAGTATTATTAATACGATATTATATTAAAAGTGTTAATAATCTTACATTTGGCGGAGCAAATAACGAACGGTTCAACGGGATTTGCGACAGACAAATGTAATAGATTTATCACTTTTAATATAGAGTTATAAATATATTTATACTTTAATTATTAATTATAGTATTACCAAATATAGAATTAAGCATAACAAAAACTTCATTATTCCTTGAAATTAATGCGTTTTTATTTTAAAATGGAGTAATTGTCTTTAATTCTATAGAAAATAAAACATGGAATTAAATGCAGCATGAAATTAAATGCAGCATGAGGTTCTGCTGAATTTATGGAGGTTAATTATGACAAGATGGAAAAGAAATAGGGTCATTATGTCAGTCTTGATTATTTTAGCCATCTCGGTAGACTTATTTAGTTGTAATATGAACTTTGAATCAAGTAGCTCTTATGGAATATCGAGTAAAGCGTATGTTATTAAAAGTGGAAAACCAATGGTGCTCTTAAGAACTGTATGCAATATGATTGGTGCAAATATTGTTTGGGATAAGAAGAACAAGGAGATATTGTGTACAAAAGGTATTGTTGAGATTAAACTTTCAATAGGAAGTAAAAATATATATGTTAACGGTAAACAAAAATTAATGGATTCCGAAGTGGTTATAAGTAATGGTAATACGTTGGTTCCTCTAAGCTTTCCGTGGAAGGACATGAATGTCAATGTTTCATGGAATGGGAATAAGAAATTGCTTTCAGTTATCAAAGGGCCTATAATTTTTTTTGGTGATTCAATAACTGAAGGGTTTAAGCTAAAGAATTACTTTTCTGTAAGTGATCTCATTAATAAAGGAGTTTCCGGTAATACAACTGCAGATGCATTAAAAAGAGTTAATGAAATTACTGCTAAAAAGCCGGACAAGGTATTTATCATGCTGGGGACTAACGATATATGGAGCGTTATGGAAACCAAAGTGACAGTTGATAATTATAATAATATTATAACCAAGATAAGGACTGCGTGCCCTTATACAGAAATAGTAATCCAATCGGTATTGCCGATGGGGTTAAGTGCTTTTAAAAGGAACCCTCTTGCAAGTAATAAGAGTGTTGACAGCTTAAACTCAAAACTTAAGGATATAGCAAAAGATTATGATTTAAAATATGTTGATATTGGTATACTATTAAAGGACAAGAATGGAAACATGGATGCTAAATATAGTGGTGATGGTGTGCATATAAAAAGCAATGCTTACAGTATGTGGTCAAATAAAATAAAAAATATGGTGCACTAAATTAAAAGTGTTAATAATCTTACATTTGGCGGAGCAAATAACGAATGGTTCAACATAATTAAAATCAGTATTAATCCTACATTTGGCAGAGCAAAATAACGAACGTTTTAACGTTATTTTGTGATAGACAAATAGCAAGATTAACTGATTTTAATAGATTTGCTTAAGACAAATGTAATAGATTTATCACTTTTAATATAGAAATACTTAATATAATTGTTCAATATAATGAAATAATATATGTATTAATATTTTAGTAATATTCCAGTCATGCTTTAATAAAGATATAATAAATCAGGAGGTTTTATTGATGGCGAATAATGCTTTACCTAAAAGAAGTGAGATTGATGGCAAGTATAAGTGGAAACTTGAAGATATATACGACAGCCATGAGAAATGGGAGGAGGATTTTGCTGAAGTAAAAGTATTAGGTGGTGAAATTGCCAAATATGCCGGTACTTTAGGACAAAGTGCCAATAACCTTCAGGAATGCTTAAACCTTAGAGATGATATTCTAAGCATAATTGACAACATATATGTTTATGCACGTATGAAGAGAGATGAAGATAACTCTGAGCCTATGTACCAGGCATTAACTGACAGGGCATCTACCTTAAGCACAGAGATCAGTTCAGCATTATCATTTATTGTTCCTGAGCTCATATCGATTTCCGAAGATAAAATAAACGGTTTCATTGAAAGCAATGATAAACTGAAAGTATATGAGCAGTTCATAAAAGAGGTAATAAGGCAGAAACAGCATATACTATCCGATAAGGAAGAAAAAATTATTGCAATGTCTTATGAGATTGCTTCTACACCAAAAGATGTCTTCACGATGCTTAATAATGCAGATATTAAATTTCCATTTGTTAAGGATGAGGAAGGAAATGAAATAGAGCTTACAAAGGGCAGGTATATAACCCTTTTGGAAAGTCATGACAGGAGTGTTAGAGAGGGTGCTTTCCATGCACTGTATGATACATATAAAAAGCAAAAAAATACAATCGCAGCATCACTTGCAGGCAATGTTAAGGCAGACAGGTTTTATGCTGCCATCAGGAGCTATGGTTCAGCTCTTGAAGCGTCATTAGATGATGATAATATTAAGGTGGATGTATATGACAACCTTATATCAACGGTTAACAGTAACTTAAGCCTGCTGCATCGATATTTAAGGCTTAGGAAGAAAGCATTAAAGCTGGATGAATTGCATATGTATGATCTCTATGTGCCCATTGTTCAAGAGTCAAAAAGAAAAATATCCTATGAAGAAGCACTGGATATGGTTATTAATGGTCTTAAGCCCATGGGTGAAGAGTATATCGGACTATTAAAAAATGCTTTCGAATCAGGCTGGATTGATGTATATGAGAATGAAGGAAAAACAAGCGGGGCATATTCCTGGGGATCTTATAAAAGTCATCCATATGTTCTTTTAAACTTCCAGGGTACTATCAATGATGTGTTTACCATCGCACATGAAATGGGTCATGCTTTGCATACTTATTACACCAACAGCAATCAGCCGTATGTATACTCCCATTACAGGATATTTGTAGCTGAGGTAGCTTCTACGGTAAATGAACTTCTTCTCATGAATTATCTGCTTGAAAAAACAACAGATAAAAGCGAAAAAGCATACCTCTTAAATCATTATCTGGAGGAATTCCGCGGGACGGTATTCAGACAAGTGATGTTTGCAGAATTTGAGAAAATAATACATGAAAGCTTGGAAAAGGGTCAGGCACTTACCCCTCAAATGTTCTGCAGTATTTACAGGGAGCTTAATTTAAAATATTTTGGGAATGACATGGTGGTGGACGAGGATATTGATATGGAGTGGGCTCGTATTCCCCATTTCTACAACAGCTTTTATGTTTATAAGTATGCAACAGGGTTTTCAGCGGCGGCATCAATATCCAAGAAGATATTAACCGAGGGCCAGCCGGCTGTGGAAAAATACAAGGAATTTCTTAAAAACGGCTCATCAGACTATCCGTTAGAGCTATTGAAGATAACTGGTGTAGATCTTTCTACTCCTAAGCCAGTTGGGGATGCATTAAAGGTATTTGAAGGCATCTTGTCTGAATTGGAAACTATACTGGGATAATAACGCATTACAATTCACGAAAGGAATTTGACTCATGAAAGACACAAGGATTATTAAGCTGGCTGAAAATATAATTAATTATTCTCTTGGGCTAAAGGAAGGTGAGAAGGTTCTTATTGAGACTTTTGGGGATGGTCTGGATCTTACCAGAGAGCTTGTACGGGAAGCCTATAAGGCAGGCGGGGTACCATATCTGACTAATAAGAACAATGAGCTTATAAGAGTTCTTCTTGAAGGCTGTGATGAAGAACAGATAAAGGAAATAGCATCCTTTGAAATAGAAAGAATGAAGAGGATGGATGCCTATGTAGGTATCAGATCGGGCAATAATGTAAGCGAGCTGGGGCAGGTGGCATCTGATAAAATGGAAATCTATATGAAACATTATCAGATGCCGCTTCACTCTGATGAACGGGTAAAGAATACAAAATGGTGTGTGTTAAGATATCCCAACCATTCAATGGCACAGCTTGCCAATATGCCTACAGAAGTATTTGAAGACTATTACTTTAACGTCTGCAATCTTGATTACCAAAAGATGTCTAAAGCAATGGACATATTGGTCAAATATATGGAAAAGACTGATAGGGTAAGAATTACAGGTAAGGACACAGATCTATCATTTTCTATAAAAGGCATGCCTGCAATAAAATGTGACGGAAAGCTCAATATTCCTGATGGTGAGGTGTTCTCAGCTCCTATTAGAGATTCTGTAAATGGTGTAATAACATATAATACTCCCGCCGTTTATATGGGAGTTACTTATGAGAATATCCGCCTGGAATTTAAAGACGGAAAAATTATAAAGGCTACAGCCAATGACACAGAGAGGATAAACAGAGTCTTTGATACAGATGAAGGTGCAAGGTATGTTGGAGAGTTTGCAATTGGATTGAACCCATTTATAGAGAAGCCAATGAAGGACACCCTTTTTGATGAGAAAATAAAAGGAAGCATACACTTCACTCCAGGAAGTTGTTATGATGAATGCAATAACGGAAACAAATCTGCTATACATTGGGATTTGGTATTTATTCAAAGGCCTGAATATGGTGGAGGAGAGATATGGTTCGATGATAACCTTATAAGAAAAGACGGCATATTTGTTCAGGATGAACTAAAATGTCTCAATCCGGAAAGCTTAATTTAACATATATTTTCCAGATACAAAAAAGAGGCTGCTTATCAGATAGGCAGCCTCTTTACTATTGTCAATTTATAAAACATTAAACCACTTTACAGTTTTTAGATAGCCGTCATCTACAACCATTCCGGAAAGTGCAGGATAGAACCAGATAAAGAAAATTGCAACAATTCCTAGGAAAATGTAGAATATGCACTTTGTAACAGTTCTTGCCTTCTGCTCGGATTGCTTACTCATATATGCCTTGCCGATGATCTTGGGCAGATCATCATGTATGAACTTCAGCATGTAAACCAAGGCCATGATGAGGAACGGTATGGCTGTAAAGTAATGGTATATGAACATACAGCCGCCTCGATTATTTGCAAACCATGGGATGTATTGGAAACCGTAAGCGACGATTATAAAGAATACCCGTTTATCACGTTTCCAAAGACCTATGGCAATAATTGCGAAAATGCTAAGGAGTCCGAACCAGAATATAATTGGGTGCCCCATGGTATACATAAGAGATACTTTGCCGGCAGGCTGGTTGGTATCACGATACTCCAAAAGCGGCTTGTAGCCCAAAGACCACTCCCATGGGTTTGACTGGTACGGATGGGTTGCCACAAGATTGGAATGATAGTCGTACATATTTTGTTGGTACCTGACAACCTCTTCAAGGTTATGTGAAGGACCTGGAAGAGTAATTATCGGCAGGTATGAGGATACATATATTATTCCTGGAATAACGACAAAGAATAAAATACATGTCAGCGGAGTCAACACCAGTTTGTTTTTAATAAAGTCACGGGTCCATGCAGGAAGCTTACCCTTAATCTTTTTGCTGATAGCCTTTCTGTAATCCAGATATTCCAGACCCATTGCAACAAAGAACAATGTAGCCAGACCGAAACCAGTCCATAAAGCTGTCCACTTGCTTGCAGCAGCGAGGCCCCAGAATATACCTGCAAGTAACAGAGGTTTTAGTGAGCTCTTAAATCCGGTCTTGTATGATTTTTTAATAAAGGCATCATACATGAAGAAATAAGTCAGTATGATAAATAATGCCGGGTAAGAGTCAATAGTACCTATTCTTGTCTGTGCAAAGTGCATAAATTCAAACATCATAAGGAATGCACTTGCAAAAGCAAATATCCTTTTGTGGAATACTTTTTTACCTAAAAGATACATGGCTGGGATCATCAATGCACCAAAGATAGTTCCCATGATTCTGAATCCAAATGGGTTCATTCCAAATAATAGTATTCCAAGAGTCATAATAACCTTGCCAAGCGGCGGATGGGTTGTTTCATATGGCTCCATTCTGTTTATATGCTCATAAGCAGTCCTTGGATGATATATTTCATCGAAGTATGTTGAATTCATATAGGTATTATAGTATCTTGCAGTATCCTGCTCGTCAAAAAGGTTTTCAACCTTTCCGGTATCTTTTTTGGGGTTAGTGTCGACTTCTTCCAATTTGAAGCCCTTAATAGGCTCCTTGCTGCCTTTTGCATAAAATGCTATTTCATTTAATGCAGCTCCAGAGGACTCAACAATAATCTTTACCTTTTTTGTACGGAAGTTTATATCGGTGATATGCTGCCACCTGAACACATTGTAAACATCCTGACTCATTGTTCCGATATTGGCATATCTACCTGAAGGGTCCATAGCCTGGACTGTGTATTTTCCATCACCGATATTATCGTGATAAGCTATTCTAGAAAGATCGTATTCCTTGTCAAAAGATACTACAAAACTCTGACCTGAGGAAGCTGGTTTCCAGAATGTTTCGGGTGCAGTCATTTCACCTAGGTTGATTAAGGCGATGATCATATAAACCAGAGTCATTACACCCATTATAATTAAGTCTTTTTTGTCCAATTTAAATGGTGGAGGCTGGTTTTTTGCAGTGTTTCCTTCCTGTTGGGAAGAACCCTTCTTTAAATTAGTATTTGAATTACTTGTGTCCTCTGAATCCTGAACACTTTTTGAAGGATTTTTCAGAATAAAGAACAGAACAGCACCTATTAAAGCTAAAAGTGCAAGACCTAAATATATGAGCCATGACTTGTCGCTGTCACCTGAACCGCTGCCTCCGCCTGTCTCGTTTGAGTAGAATGGAAGTTCTACTGCGTCTTGTGGCACACTGCTTACTTTTTCTACAGATATATCATCAAAGTACGCTGTACCTGTATTCAGACTGCCATATCCTCCAAGACCTGCTGTTACAGTGAGGGATGTCTGGCTCTTGCCGGTGCGGCCGTACATTTCGACATATTTCCAATCAGTTGTGCCTTTTACATCTGTAGATGTGATTTGCAGCATATGAATTGAGAAATTGGCACCTTTTTGAGTGTCACCAACATTTTCAGTTTTTATCCAACCGGATATCTTGTAAATAGAATCGGATTCAACATCTATTGTTTGTTTAAGCCTTGAATCTCCTTCTTTTGTGTTAATAATTACAGCACTTTGTTTTCCCGTATGAAATACATCGTTTACAACTTTGATTTCTTTTTGGCCATCAGATGCTTCCCATATATCCTGATCCCAGGAATAAGGTTTGTCTGCATCTTCGAAGCTTGGATTTTTAAGAATGTTGTTTCCTTCAGCCCAAGACACGCTGCATAAGCTTAAGGTCAGCAGTATGGCTGAAAGAATTGGTAGAAGAAACTTTTTCATTTTTTGACCACCCTCTTGAATGAAATTTTATAAATTAATAATGCCTTTATAACTAATTTGGATTTTTGTATCCTCCCCCCAAAATAGATTGTAAACCATAGATGCATTTGTTTCAATAAATAAATATTATTATGCCTAAATTATGCTTTCTACAGCATTGGTTAAGGCAATTATGAATAAGGTAAAAAACATGAATCCAATTACAAATTTGCTTTTATATGTCTTATTGTTATATGCAGAGATAAGCAAAAGCCTTCTTTTAATATTGGACTTGCTGCTTGAAAAGCAAACAGCATTGGCAAGGGATAAATTATCCGAGTATCTTCTTGCAACTTCAATGAGTGCTAAACCGTAGTTTTTGCGTTCATCGGGCTTCAGATAGGAAAGTGCAAGCTCATCGCATGCCAATTCCGAATCCTGTCTCATCTTTTTGAAAGCCAGCCAGATAATGGGGTTAAACCAGTGTATTACTAAAAGAAAAGAGACAAAAATATTAATTTGGATGTCTTTTCTTTTGTGATGTGCCAATTCATGGTAGATAGAATACCTTAATATCCATAAACTATTTTCATTTAACATAGTTTCAGGTATCAAAAGAGAATGTCCGTTAATGCCGTACAAAGCAGGAGAATTAAGGTTGGATACTGATTTTAGAGCAATTTTTCTTTTTATTTTAAGCTGGTTTTTGCATTCTTCCAAATATGTATGAAGTTCTTTATTATGGATGACGTCCCCAATTTTTAGTTTGTGTATTATTTTAACATTCTTTTGCAAAATATATGAGAAAGCAATTGCAGCTCCTATCAGCCAAATAAATAGACCGAATATGGAGAGATATACCGGATCAACTTTACCGGGAACATGTTTTGTAGCCGAATTTTGGTGTGATTCAAAGTTCACAGGTATCGGAGTACTTTTAGCAATATTGCTTGTAGCTGTACTGATGGTATTAATGACATTATAACTTTCCTCAGTAATTCTATTATCGGTAAGGTTGAATAAGTTGTAGATGCTTAGCTGACTTTCAGGCCCAAAGGGTATAAGAAGCTTAAGCACAACAAGTATCCAAATGATATGATGCCAACTGGCCCTGAGCTTTTCCTTCAAAGTAAATTTTAAAGTAACCAAAAGTATTATAAGAATAGATGCCATAACAGACGAGCATACAATCCATTTAAAAAGAGCCACAGCTATCACAAGTACCACCTACTTTCCAATCATTAAATAAGTTTTGATCAATGGTCTTTAACCTTTTCTTCCAGGATCTTTTTGAGTTCATCAATTTCAGAAGAGGAGAGCTTTTTCTCCTCAAGAAAACTTGCTAGCATCACATTGAAGGCTCCGCCATAAACCTTGCTTAAAAATGATCTGTTTTCGGCATGAACACATTCCTTTTCGGATATAAGGCTGTAGTACATATATTCACGACTTTCCTTGTGATAACCGAGCACTCTTTTCTTTACAAGCCTTCCTAAAAGTGTTTTTATGGTTTTGGGCTTCCAATTACAGCTGCCTTCTAATGACTCAATTACCTGGTTAGCCGATATTGGGGATTTGGCCCAGATGACCTTCATTACCTGCCATTCAGTATCAGAGATTTGTGGTACTCTAGTCATTTTCGTACAACTCCTTTTTAAGAATTACAAATGTAGTCTATGATTTAATATTACACCTGTAATCTTTAAAAGTCAACAAATTTATCCATAATATTTACCAGAAGAATCAATTAATATAGGACAAACAAAAGTGATTCTACTGTAAAAACAAAGTTTTGAACTTTTGTCATTTAACAGCAAAACCACTTCTAGATTAAAAGTGCTAATTATCTTACATTTCTCTTATAATGCTATTTTTTTGAGTGTGATTCCTTAGTTGCTTTAGGGTACAACTCTTCATAATAATCTTCTATCATCCTGGCTGCAGAAAAGTTCCACATGGACATTTTAATGCTTTCCCTCATCATATCAACCCATTTACTTCGCTTTTCATAATAAGTAGGAATAACCTCTTCAAGAAGAACTTCATAAAGGGATTTGAGATCTACATTATCCTGATCCTTGCCCTCGTAGCCATCTCCTATCTGCCAGCCGTTTTTGCCGTGTTTGCAGCCCTCGGGCCACCAACCGTCAAGTATGCTTAAGTTTAAAACTCCATTCATGGCAGCTTTCATTCCGGAAGTTCCGCTTGCTTCCATGGGGCGGATAGGATTATTAAGCCATACGTCACATCCCCGTGTTAATAGTTTTCCGATATTCATGTCATAATCCTGTATGAATACAACGCTTCCAGGATACTTTTCAGACATTTTATATAGAGTAGAAACAATTTCTTTTCCAGTTAAATCATTTGGGTGTGCTTTCCCTGAGAAAATTAGCTGAAGCTTTCTTTCTTTTAAAAGAGGTTCGATAATTTCCTTCTTTCTGAATATAAAATCGCTTCTCTTGTAAGGTGCAGCTCTTCTGGCAAATCCTATTGTAAGTACATTTTCATCAAGGTTAATAAAGTTTCGCTTGCTTATTTCATAAATCATTTTTCTTTTCGCCTCGATATGGGGAACCCATAGGTCCGCATTTCCTTCATAGGCTGATTTTATCGATTCATCCTGCCAGGTCCCGTTATGCACACCGTTTGTTATTGCTATTATATCACAGGCACCTTCAACGTTTTTCCACATCTTCTTTGCCGTCTTGCCATGGAGCTGTGCAACTGCGTTTGCCTTATATGAAAGCCTTAAGCCTGCTACGGTCATATTAAACGGATCACCGCCTAATTTTAGCATCTGTCCGAATGTCAACCCATCGTATGCACCCATATACTGAAGGAGCTCGTGCTCATGTACTTCATTACCTGCGTCAACAGGGGTGTGAGTGGTAAAAACTATTTTTTTACGAACCTTGG
Source organism: Bacillota bacterium (assembly GCA_023430975.1). Taxonomy (GTDB): domain Bacteria; phylum Bacillota; class Clostridia; order Acetivibrionales; family DSM-2933; genus Pseudobacteroides. Next base: position 32,939 of record JAEYYB010000038.1, read on the forward strand.
AGAGAGCATCCTTAAAGGACAGACCTTCATTGTCCATAAGGTCTCTTATAAGCTCAATTCCTGCAAAAACAGCGTGGCCTTCATTGAAATGATAAATTTCAGGTGCGAAGCCAAGTGCTTTTAATACTTTGATGCCGCCTATTCCAAGAACCATTTCCTGAGCTATTCTTTCCTCAGAAAACCACCCATACAGCTGCCCGGTTATAAACCTGTCAGCATTATCGGGATGGTTTGTATCAAGTAGATATAGCGGGACATTGCCGTAGTTTTGGCACAGCCATACCTTGCAGGTAACCTGACGGCCCCTTATCCTTACTTTAACTTCAATGCCTGTATCTTCAAGGAAATCATAGCTATATTCGTGAAAGCTGTCACAGGGCTTGCCGTTTTGGTCAATTGTTTGCCTGGTATATCCTTGACGCCAAAGGATACCTATGCCAACCATTGGGTAGTTACCGTCCTTAGCTGCTTTCATATAGTCACCGGCAAGAATTCCCAAGCCTCCTGAGTAGATCTTGAATTCTTCATGGAGACCATACTCCATACAAAAATATGCTACTTTTGGCAGTTTGTTATTTTTACTCTTCATACTGTCCTCCTATCCTAGTGTATACTTGATTCTATGTGTATATTTGATTCTATGTGTATACTTGATTCTATGTGTACACTTGATTCTAAATTAAGGAATGCCTTGGAAATAACTTCATATTCTCAAGGACAAAATCCCGACGATTTAATGGGGTTTTGGACGATGAGAATTGGATGTTATTTCTTAGCCATTACTAAAGTGATTAATCTTTTACAATTCCATATCATAAGCCTGTTATGATTTTGAAGATATAATGCCTATAATTACATCCTTAGGTTGTAATAAAATCTTATCGTCAGTTGTCAGGGTTATGTTATAAAAATGTCTTTCCATGTACATTACTTTTATTTCATCTCTCGATTTTACTATATCCGGTAATAGCTTGCACAAATCCAGCTGTACCAATTCTTTATGGTCTTTATTTCCTAGAACAACCAGATAATCGTTGTTACTGTGAATTTTGTAGCACAATACCAGAAGCTTTTTGTTTTTTTCCATATTTTTTAAATATATAAAGTTTTCTTTGTTCCCTATAATCTTTTTAAAACGGCTTCTTAATAGAAAAGCTTTTTCGAGAAAGTCGGGCATTGTTATCCATGAGTCGTTATTCCAATGAAGCTTGTAGTTATCAAAAAATGCAAGCTTCCCATACATCGGATCAGACTCCGGTAAAACATATCGGCCTTCCTCGGTGTTATCAAGTCCGAGATTCATAGGCTGAATTTCCATTATTTCCATCCCATTATTAACCATTGGAACAACATTAGGCATAAAGTTATTTATTATAGCCATAAATTCAAGACTTCTAGGACTTTTATAGTTGTATGCCGCTCTGGGCGTGTCAGGAGATTCCAACGCACCGGTTACCGGGAGAGAGGAGTTTAGGAGGGGTTCTAAAGCCCCTTTGTAGAACCCTGGTTTTTCAATATTCTTATAGTCAAACCAAAGAGAACCGGTCATGAATTGGAACCCATCATCCAATGCCTTCTTTGAATTCAAACAGTTAAATTCTTCTGACCAGAGAAGGAAATTAGGGTTTGTTTCCTTGGTTTTTCTTATTATTTCTTTATTAAGTTCCGTTGGAAGAGCATGGCCCATATCTATTCTTGCACCATCAATGCCGTATTTCTCCTGATAGTAGGGTATTACATTTACAGTATAATCCCAAAGCTCCTTATTTGGCTCCTTCCAATTGAAAAGGCTGAGCTTGGCTACATCATATAAAACATAGGGTGCCTGATTATTTTTTATAAAGGGTACTGCTTTTTCATGGTTGTCAAAATAAAACCTCAGGTAAGTTACATCAGACCAGGGAGGCTGGGAATCATTTATAACATCAGAAAAACCGGGAGCGGTTGTTATTCCCATATTCTCCTCAATCAGATCCAATATATTCCTTCCTGTTTCATGGTGTTTCTTAACTAGCTTATTCCAATTCTTCTCGTCAATTTCCTTGGGTGATAGGGTAAACTGCTTTAAATAGTCATCTGTCACTTTATTGGTGTATAATTTTTTAATCAGTTTTTCACTTACACCTGTCTGAGGCTTTATAGTGTCTATAGCCGGGGCAGAAAAACTACTCATTGAATTATATTTTATCCAGTAGAACCATTCAGGATGTTCCAATATAAGATCGTTGTCCCTGGCAACAGTTCTGAACACAAAATCTATCATTACCTTCATTCCTAAAATATGGCATGCCTCTACAAAGGCTTTGAATTGCATTTCCATCAGGGAAGAATCCAAAGGCCCCAATAAATCATCATGCAGGTTTTCATCCAGCTGATATATATTTTTTATGGAATATGGGCTGCCTGTTTCTCCCTTTTTATAATTCAAGCTGTATTTAAAAATGGGAAGAAGGTATATAACATTTATCCCCATCCTTTTTAAATAGGGAAGAAGGCACATGGCTTTTAAGAATGTTCCGGAACGAATATTATTATCATAATGGTTCCAAGCTGTGAACATTCTGGGAAAAAGACCATATATAACGCTGTCTTCCATATTTACAGGAGCATTTGGTAATGCAGTTTCTGCATTACCCTCACATATATCATCCAACATATTATCAATACATCTGGAAAAAAACTCATATGGGTTTACATTGATTTCCCCATATCTGCCTATTGATTCGCTAAAATTATTAAAACCAAAATAATTCCAGGCTTTAGGAATGAAGAAATCTCCAGTGAATTTTTTTTTCTTATTTTTCAAAATATCAAGTAATAGTTCTATATTTTTCATAAATAAACCTCTAAGATTATATAAATTGTATCAATTTATCCTGATGCTGCTTTTTACCTATTAGTATAACCACCGACCTGGCATCTATATTAATTTTATTCTGGTTTTTAAGAAGCAGCTCTCTGCCTGGCTCAGTAATATCATATGGCGGTGCTTTGGATGTATCTGAGAATAAATACCAGTCCATATTTACCAGTTTAGGCAATGTGAATTCTAGTTTTTCCCAGTACATATTCATACCCATATATATAATATTATTATCAGAATGTTTATCATAAAACATTACAGCTAAAGTTTTGCTTTCGCTGGAACTATCATATTCCCAAGGTTTTACTCCATGGAAAGATATCTGAGGATATCTGCTTCCCAAGGAATTGGTTGTTTCATAATGCTCTCTTTCCATAAGAATTTTATTATTTTTTCTAAGAGTAATAATTTTTTCAAAATAGTTATATATTTCATTATTTGATTTAAGAAGGTTCCAATTTATCCAGCTAATATCATTATCCTGGCAATATGCATTGTTGTTTCCGCTTTGTGTTCGCCCCATTTCGTCCCCTGCAAGAATCATAGGAACGCCATAGCTTAACATTAGAATGCTTATGGCATTTTTTATCTGCTTTTTACGCAGTTTTATGATTTCGGGATTATCAGAAGGTCCTTCGCAGCCCCAGTTCCAGCTGTGATTATCATTTGAACCATCCATGTTGTTTTCGCCGTTAGCCATGTTGTGCTTTGAAAAGTATGAGAAAAGATCCATTAGGGTAAACCCGTCATGACAAGTTACAAAATTTATTGATGCATGTGTGCCCCTGCCATTATATAGATCAGGAGATCCCTGGATTCTGTATACCATTGCTTCAACAAAGCCGCTGTCGCCCTTTAAAAAGCGTCTTAAGTCATCCCTGTATTTACCATTCCATTCGGACCATCTGCCATAAGAGGGGAAACCTCCTACCTGATAGAGGCCTGCTGCATCCCAAGCTTCAGCTATAAGCTTTGTGTTTTTGAGGACAGGATCGTAGGATATAGCCTCAACTAAAGGAGGATTGCCCAAAGGAGTTCCATCCTGGTCACGGCACATGATTGAAGCCAGATCAAATCTGAATCCATCAATATGATACTCATGAACCCAATACCTCAAGCAGTCAACGATGAATTTTCTCACAACAGGGTGATTGCAGTTTACGGTATTGTAACAGCCGCTGTAGTTTCGGTAGCTTCCGTCAGGATTGGTAAGATAAAAGGTTTTGTTATCAATACCCCTGAAGGAAACACTTGGCATAGTTTCTTTGCCTTCCCCGGTATGGTTGAACACGACGTCTAAAATGACCTCGATACCATTTTGGTGAAGAGCCTTAACAAGATCCTTAAATTCAGCAGACTGTTTTCCGTTTGAAGAAGATGCATAGCCTGCTTTTGGTGCAAAGTAGGCTAGGGGATCATATCCCCAGTAGTTTTTCATATGATCGCCTGAAACATTAATTATAGGCCCTCTTATTTTAATAAATTCATCAAACTCAAAAATTGGTAATAACTCAACACAGTTTATTCCAAGTTTCTTAAGGTGAGGAATTTTTTCAATAATACCGGCATAAGTTCCCGGATTTTTAACATTAGAGCTTGCATGCTTTGTAAAGCCCCTTATATGCATTTCATATATTATTAATTCTTCAATGGGGATGTTAAGTTGCCTGTCACCATCCCAATTGTAGCAATTATCTGCAATTATCTGCCCCCGGTGCTGGAAAGGATCACTCCAGTCAGGCTCCTCACCCCATACATCACGCCCGCCTACTATCTTTGCATATGGGTCAAGCAAAACCTTTGTAGGATCAAACCAGTGACCTTCCTTGTGGCTTCGTGGACCGTCCATTCTATAACCATATTCAATATTTTCATAATCAAGATTTTGTATAATCATATTAAAAACATTGCCAACTTTATATTCATTAGGAAAAGGAATTGTCGCAAAAGGCTCTTTTTCCTTTTTCCTATATAAAACAAGTTCGCAGGAAATTGCATTTAAAGAATATACAGAAAAATTGACACCTTGGTTAGGAATTACGGTTGCTCCATAAGGTACGGGTTTTCCCGGGAGTAAATTGAATGTACCGAACTTTTTAATTTCACTCATTTTACTAGCCCCAATCATTAGAGATTTGTATTCAATAATATTTAATGAGAATAATACCCAATAAATATTGTTATAAACAAAAACATGAGAATTCTTATAACTAAATGAAAAAAGTTTGGATTGAAAAAAAGAACTGTTATAAAATATAATATCACTTTTTTAAAATAAATGAAAGTAAATTTTTAAATTTTTCAAGGTATATTATGTTAAGACATGAATGAAATTGTGGTATCCATAGAAAAAAGTGAATCTGGATTTTAAGTAGTCAAGCTATAGACACCACAATTTATCTTAAGTTTTTTAGGAGTTACGTGCCAATTTTAGGTGTCCACGGGTATTTATGCCACCTATTCCCTTATCACCCGATTTTGTAAGCCGGACAACCGACCATGGAGTTATAACCATCCTTGAATCAGTGGTTGCAACCTTCTCGCAGACTATTGACGGGTCAAGGCAATCAATGAGGATACGCCCTGGTGAACTGGCAAAATTGGCACCTGCTTTAATTATTGCTTCAAAGTAGGATTGGCACGCACCTGCAAAAATACAAAGCTTGCTTTTGTCAGGCTCATATTTCCTTGCTTCCACTACTGATTGCACAAAATACCTTGAAGTCCTGTAACTGTCTAAAGAATTCAGGTCTACATCACCTTTCTTCAGGCCGTCATGGCCTGTAAGGACCACGATATCCGGTTTGTACTTTTCCAGCATTTCTCTTACAATAGATGGCTGCTGGCTTTCTGCAACGGTATGACCATAGCAATCAATCTTCGAGCGTCTGTAGTGGTTAACACAGATATCAAGAAATTCCTTGCTGGAATCAAGATGAAGAATACTACCTGGCTTGCCGGGAGACCTGTTTATACCGTATAGCCTACGTGAAAGGCTATGTGCAGCAAGTGACTGTTGTGTTTTTTGCAGAAATTTCTGTTTATCCTGATCTACAAGCCTTGGATTTTGCTTCAAAAGATCAATAGCATTTGAATCAGCTTCTATTCTTGTTAAAAGACCTCTTAATGTATAAATGGGATTACCATTATCATTATTGTTAATTTCTGTTATTATGAAATATATGTCTTTTCCATAAGACTTTCTGACCACGATATCTCCAACATTAAAGTCAGACATATAGAATCCCCCAATAAAAGAATACATATTACATAATATGCATTCTTTTGTTGGGTTGGGACTATTTTAGTCATTTTATGTTAATTGCTTTTTATCTGCATTACTCTGCATTGTATCCATTTAAATCATTATCTTTAAATTCATTATTTTTTCCATATTCCACTTTGATATCGCCGTGCTTTTCAATAAAGCTCTTGTTATTTGTTATTCTAGTGTCAGTAATGTAAACTTTCATCGGGCATGATTTACTGTAAAAACCTAATGCACTTATGGAATTATGATGCAGGTAACTGCTTGAGATATGTACCTGGGGAGTATTAGATGCGTATATGCCATAGACACCGTACCCAACCAGCTCACATCCTTCAAAAACAACTTTGCTGCAGCTTTCTACGTCTACTACGCTGCCTTTTCTATTATCGGAAAGGGGTTTTGAGTCTGATTGTTCGGTTTTGTCAACTATATGCTGGGCTTTTATTCCTTTAATGTAAATGTTGGCACTGTTTCTAATAAAGAAGATCTGGTGATCTGTCTTTTTGCTCTCAACCCAAACCTCGTCTTGGCCTACAACAGTTATGTTGTTTTTATTTGCTATTTCTACAGGTTTTGAGACCAGGTATCTTCCTTTGGCAAGAATAATTTTACTTCCATTAGATGCATTGCTAATAAGTGTATTGATATCATCACCAGGCTTTAATCTGATGGTTTCGCCGATAGCAGCGTCTTTTTTAACATCTGATTTTTTTGTAGCAGTGCTGCTAAAGTTCAGAGAAGTGCATCCTGTAACAAAAGCAGTAATTATAATAGCTAAATGAAATAGAAGAAAAAATTTTTTCATATTCATGATATCTTCACCGTCCTATATGATAAATAATAAAATTGGTATTGATTAATCACTTTTAAGCTATATAACAAATTATACCATGATGGTCAAACTCTTAACAATAAGAACAATGTTAAGACATAAATCTTCTTTGTAAAATAAAAAAATAAAAAATAATAAAATAAAAAAATAATAAAATTTGTATAAGCCCTTGAAAAATATGAGAATATGTGATAAAATTCATAACCGTATCCTTGCTCTGTACTCGAGATACAGGGCCGTTTAGTCCGGGAGGAGGTGAAGTCGAATGTTAAATAAGTACGAATCAATTTTCATAATTAATACTGAGGTTGGTGAAGAAACCACGAAAGCTCTTGTTGAAAAGTTCAAGGGACTTTTGGAAACTTCTGCACAATTGGAAAGTATTGATGAATGGGGCAAAAAGAAATTGGCATACCCAATAGAAGACTGTAATGAAGGTTACTATGTATTGGTAAACTTTTCAGCAGAATCTAGTTTTCCTCATGAACTCGAAAGAATTTACAAAATTACAGATGGCATAATTAAATATATGATTATCAAAAAGGAAAAATAAGGTGATTTTATGAATAAAGCCATTCTAATGGGAAGACTGACAAAAGAGCCTGAATTGAGGTACACTAGTACCAATAATACACCTGTATGCAGCTTTACTATTGCTGTAAACAGAGCTTTTTCAAAGCAAGGTGAGGAGAAGCAGGCTGATTTTATACCAGTGGTTGCTTGGAGCAAGCTTGCCGAGTTCTGCGGTAAGTACTTTCAAAAAGGCCGCCAGGTTGCAATAGTTGGACGAATTCAGACCAGGACATGGGATGACAATGAAGGAAAACGTCATTATGTTACTGAAGTTATTGCTGATGAGGCATTTTTTGCCGACAGCAAGAGGTCTGACGAAACTTCTGCAAAACCTTCCTTCGGTGGAGGAAGCAGTGGTGAGGATGGATTTTATCCTATTGGTGATGATGATGAATTGCCATTTTAATTATAAAAGTGTAAGATTACAGCACTTTTATAAAGTTTAAAGATGTTAATAACCGTATTATATATATGCGATTGTTTGAAAGGAGGTTTTTTGAATGCCAGGTGGAAAAAGGGAAAGAAGCGGCGGAAAAGACATGTACGATAAAGGCGAAGGCAAAGGCGGAATGAGAATGAGAAGGGCAAAGAAAAAGGTTTGTGCCTTCTGTGTAGATAAAGTTACCGATATCGATTACAAGGATGTAGCTAAAGTACGCAAGTTCATATCCGAAAGAGGTAAGATACTTCCAAGGAGAATTTCCGGAAATTGTGCCAAACATCAGCGTCAGTTGACTATGGCAATTAAAAGAGCAAGACACGTTGCACTTTTGCCATATACAGCTGAATAATAATTTGTATATAAAGCCTATAGAACAATCTATAGGCTTTTAATTTATGGTCTTGCAGAAAATATCTAAATAAATAATTACTTTATGGAGATTGCTATATGATAAAGATAGGTTATCTTGGTCCTAAGGGGACATTTTCGCAGGAAGCCACATTAAAATATATTGAAGGAAGAAAGATAGCAGATTACGAGATTTGTGAATTTAATGGAATATCAGATTTAATATTTGCTGTTGAAAACAAGGAAGTTGATGAGGGCGTGGCTCCTATAGAGAATTCTTTGGAGGGTGCCATTAATGTAACTCTTGATATGTTAGCTGCCGATGTCAACCTTATGATAAAGGATGAAATTGTAATATCTATTGTTCAGAATCTTTTAATCAAGAAAGGAACCGATCCCGAGAAGATACAGTGTATAATTTCGCATCCACAGCCTATAGGCCAGTGCAGGAAATTTATAAACAGCAAGTATCCGAACGCACATATTAAATATGTTTACAGCACAGCAGGGGCTGCTGAAGAGGCTGCACAAGGTGATGGCAGCAAGGCGGCCATTGGTTCTGCCATCGCAGCAAAGGTGTATGATCTTGAAATGCTGGAAAAGGGCATACAGGATAACGAAATCAATGCTACCAGGTTTGCTGTTATTGGCCGTAATGATAGCGACAGAACTGGAAACGATAAAACGTCAATTGTGTTTTCTACAGAGAATAAGCCGGGAAGCTTGTATAGGATATTGGACATTTTTAATCTTTGGGATATAAACATGACAAGGATAGAGTCAAGGCCTGCCAAAAATGAGCTGGGGAAATATATATTCTTCATAGATCTTCTTGGTCACAGGGATGATGAAGATTTGAAGGATGCACTTACAATGGTGAAAAGAAAATCATCCTTTTATAAATTTCTAGGATCGTATCCTATATATGTATAAATAACCATACTATAGTATGCGGGAAATAAAGTTGATATGTATTCTATCCAGGTTGTGGTGTGTTATAATATAGAATCATATAAATGTTAAAGAATTATCTTCACCTATATCTTCGCTTTCGTGTTGGCTTTATTCGCCAACACACACTAAGTAGGGCAAGTAATTCTTTAGACATTACTTAAATTATACTGGAGTGGTTAGATGGCATTATTTGATAAGGAAATTGATATTACACGTAATATAAAAATTATAGAGTGGCTTAAGAGCGAACTTTTGACAGATATTGCAGCTTTATTTAAAATACTTGTAAATGGAGCAAAGGAAGAAGTGCATGAGGCTGTTACAGAAAGCCTTTCAAATATAATTCTAATATGCTATTTACTTGGAAAAAGACTGGGAATTAGTTATAATTCCATTGAAATGAAAATAGAAAACAAAATTAAGCTGGGCTTGGTAGAAGAACATGATGTTGAAAAGTACTATGGTGATCTATCGGAGTTGACAAGACATTTAAATTGTTCAAGGATTAGAAAGTAAGGAGAAGAAATGGACAATAAAAAGTTTGTGTGGGCTTTTATCCCCAGGGCAAGTACTTATTTAGGCATAATACTGCTATTGGTAATCATTCTGACAATATTAGAGTTTTGGGTTGGTATTGTAGGATTTATTCTCTTTTCATTTCTGGTTTTCTATAATATAAGGCTGGAATATAAGAAACAGAATGAGCTTACCCAATATATAGAGGACTTGACTTTTCATGTTGATACAGCAACAAAGGATACTTTGTTAAATTTTCCGCTGCCATTTGTTGTATTGGAATTGGATGGTACCATCATATGGTATAATCCACCATTCAGAGATATATTCGGAGGCAAGGATCTGCTGGAAAAAAATATAACATCACTGGCGGGTGAGTTGGAACCAAAAAAGATACTTGACGGACAACCCAAAATCAATAAAAATATATTAATAAACCAGAGAAATTATAATGTTCTCGGAAATTTTGTCAAAGCTGAAAAGAAAAGTGATAAAGGTGAATTTATACTTATGTTGTACCTCTTGGATAATACTGAGTTTGTTGAGCTGCAAAAGAGGTATGGTGATGAAAAGATATGCATTGGGTTAATCATTATAGACAACTATGATGATCTGATGCAGAGCCTGGAAGATGCACTAAGGCCCCAGCTTTTAGCGGAGATCGATAAAAAGCTGGTTGGGTGGATGAGCCATACAGGCGGTATTATTAAGAAGTTTGAAAGGGATAAGTATTTCTTTGTGTTTGAGAGCAAGTTCTTAAAAGAGTTTGAAGATAAGAAATACGAGATATTGGATTTAGTAAAGGAAATTAGTATAGGTAATAAGATCCCTGTTACACTCAGTATTGGATTTGGAATTAACGGAAAAACAATAATTGAAAACTTCTCCTATGCAAATTCATGTATTGACATAGCCCTTGGCAGGGGAGGAGACCATGTTGTAATAAGAAACGGTGAAACATTCAGCTTCTATGGAGGTAAAACAAGGGAGCTGGAAAAAAGGACAAGGGTAAAGGCGAGAGTTATAGCTTACGCATTAAGAGAGCTTATAGACCAATCACCGGAAGTATTGATTATGGGACATGAAAATTGCGATGTCGACTGCCTTGGTGGTGCCTTAGGTATCTGCAGGATAGTAAAAAACAGAGGTAAGAATGTCCATATAGTATTAAACAGCTCAAACCCAACAATAGAAAATTTGTTGGCTAAAATAGAAAAAAATCCTGACTATTCAGGGGTTTTCATAAATAGCAGCGAGGCATTGGACAGAATAAATAAAAAGACACTGCTCATAATACTTGATACTCACAGGCCTTCTTTTACAGAAAGTCCTGAACTGGTAAAATTTACAAATCAAATTGTTGTTATTGATCATCATAGAAGAGGAGCGGACTATATTCAGGATGCAGTGCTGACATACCAGGAAACTTATGCATCATCTACTTGTGAATTGGTAACTGAGATTTTGCAGTATGTGGAAGAAAAAGTCCATCTTAAGCAGTTGGAAGCTGAGGCATTGTATGCAGGAATAGTTGTAGACACAAAGAATTTTACATTCAAGACAGGTGTAAGGACCTTTGAAGCAGCATCGTTCTTAAGACGGCAGGGTGTTGATACTGTTTCTGTCAAACAGCTTTTCCAAAACGATATAGAAACTTATATAAACATTTCCAACATTGTCAGGAATGCTGAGATAATAAGCGACAGGATAGCGGTTTCTGTATGTCCTCAAAACGTTAAAAATCCCCAACTCATATCTGCTCAAGCGGCAGATCAGCTTTTAAGCCTTTTGGGAATAGCTGCGGCATTTGTGCTGAGTATTAATGGGAATGTGATAGTTATAAGCGGCAGGTCACTTGGTGAGATGAATGTTCAGATGATATTGGAGAAATTAGGCGGTGGAGGGCACTTATCCATAGCCGGAGCACAGCTTGAAGGAATTTCAATAGAAAATGCCATAGAAAAACTAAAGTGTGCTATAATTGAATATACTAACGAAATCAATTCAAGTAACAGTTAAGGCATGATTAAAAAATTAATTCCGCTTTTACGCGGGTGTTGACGAGTTAAGTCAACACATGAGCGAAACTTATAGCGGAAGTTATTTTTTGATCATGACTAAGGCATGATTTAAAAATTATTAAACTTACAAATATAACCGTAGGGGGGATTTATAATGAAAGTAATATTAAAAGCAGACGTAAAAGGATTAGGTAAAAAAGACAGTTTGGTGGAAGTAAGTGACGGATATGCAAGAAACTTTCTAATGCCAAAAGGATTGGCAATGGAAGCAACTTCAACCAATATAAATGTTATGAAGAATAAGAATGAATCAGATAGGATGAAGAAGGAAAGAGAGCTTGCTAAAGCAAAGGAAATGGCTGAAAAAATCAAGGAAATTACTGTAGTATTTAAGGCTAAAGCCAGCGAAGGAGGAAAACTCTTCGGTTCCATAACCAATAAGGATGTTGCGGACAAGCTGAAAGCAGATTTCAAGCTGGATGTGGATAAAAAGCAAATAATTTTAGATGATGTCATAAAATCATTAGGGACTACAGAAGCAAACGTAAAGCTATATCCTGAGGTTAGTGCAAAGTTAAAAATTAAGATAGAAAATGAATAAAGAGGGTGTAGTAGATAATGGATTTGGGTTCTTTTGGGAGAGTACCGCCTCAAAGCATTGAAGCAGAGCAGTCTGTCTTAGGCTCAATGTTGCTTGACAAAGAGGTAATTCCCGTAGTGACTGAAATTTTAAAAAGTGAGGATTTTTACAGGGCTGATCATAAGGAAATTTTTGAAGCTGTAATGGATCTCTTTGATGCTGGAGAACCGATAGACCTGATCACAGTTTCCGAGCAGCTGAAGCTACGTGGTACCCTTGATAATATCGGAGGGCTCGAATACCTTACCAACATAGCAAATGCAGTACCAACAACTGCAAATGCCAAGCATTATTCAAAGATTGTTGAAGAGAAGTCAACATTACGAAAGCTCATCAAGGCATCATCGGAAATAGTAAATATGGGGTATGAAGCTTCAGAAGAGCTTTCTTATATAGTTGACAAAGCAGAAAAAAGCATTTTCGATGTTCTGCAAAAAAGGGGTACTCAAGGATTTGCTCCTATTAAGGATGTTTTAGTGGATGCCTTTAACAAGCTAGAGGAGCTCTATAATAATAAAGGCCATATTACTGGTATACCCACAAGGTTTGTGGATCTTGACTTTAAGACATCGGGCCTACATAACTCAGACCTTATTCTTATAGCGGCAAGGCCTGCAATGGGTAAGACTGCATTTGCACTTAACATTGCACAGAATGCAGCAGTTTATTCAGGAGTTCCTGTGGCGATTTTCAGCCTTGAAATGTCAAAGGAACAGCTTGTAAGCAGAATTTTGTGCAGTGAAGCAATGGTTGATAGCCAGAAGGTGAAGACGGGGAAGCTTGAGGATGAAGATTGGAAAAAGATTGCCAGGGCTTTAGGGCCTTTGTCCGAAGCACCAATTTATATAGATGATACACCAGGTATATCAATATCTGAAATAAGGGCTAAATGCAGAAGGCTAAAGCTGGAAAAAAATCTGGGATTGGTTGTTATAGACTACCTTCAACTTATGCAGGGTAGGGGTAAAACAGAGAGCAGACAGCAGGAAATATCCGATATTTCCAGATCGCTAAAAATATTGGCAAAGGAAATAAATGTTCCGGTAATTACTCTTTCACAGCTTAGCCGTGCCGCTGAGCAAAGGGCTGATCACAGACCTATATTAAGTGACTTGAGAGAGTCCGGTGCCATTGAGCAGGATGCAGATATAGTTATGTTTTTATACAGGGACGACTATTACAATCCGGAAACGGAAAAGAAAAATATAGCAGAGGTCATTTTAGCCAAGCACAGAAGTGGATCTACAGGCACAGTTGAACTTACATGGCTTGGTACATATACTAAATTTGCTAATATTGAAAAATACAGGACATAATGAATCTTATATGAATAATAGCATAATTGAGAAAGTTTTAAATACAATTAAATGTAATAATCTTATTAATGTCGGGGAAACTGTAATCGCTGGTATTTCGGGAGGACCTGATTCGGTCTGCCTTGTCCATATTTTGAATAACATCTCATCTATCTATAATTTTAAAATAATTGCTGTTCACATAAATCATATGCTGCGGGGAGAAGAAGCAGACAAAGATGAAAATTATGCCAGAGAATTTTGCGAAAGACTATCAATAGAGTTTTACTCAGACAAAATAGATATAAGGAATTTGTCTAAGAAAGAATCTGTATCAATAGAGGAAGCAGGACGAATTGCAAGGTATAGGCAATTCCAGTTTTATGCTGAAAATAAAGGTGCACAGAAGATAGCAGTTGCACATAATAAAAATGATCATGCTGAAACCGTTATTATGAATATAATTAGGGGCACTGGAACCGACGGCTTAAAAGGTATACAGTACAAAAGGGATAATATAATAAGGCCTCTTCTAGATGTTTCCAGGCATGAAATTGAAGACTACTGTTTGATAAATGAATTGAACCCTAGAATTGACAGCTCTAACTTAGATAATATTTATACAAGAAATAAAATTCGGTTAGAGCTGATACCATTTATTAATAAGTGCTTTAATACCGATATAATAGAAAGTATTGGAAGAACTGCAGAAATAGTTGGTTGTGATATTTCGTTTATTGAGGAATATGCAGTCCAGGCTATGAAAAAAAGCATAATAGAAAAAAAATCTGACAAAATAAGCCTTAATGTTAAAATTTTAAAGGATTTTCATGATTCCATTAAGAATAGAATATTAAGGAATACTATTAAAGATATAAAAGGAAATTTAAACGGGATTGAAAAGAAGCATATTGACATATTGTCAGATTTAGCATTTAACGGGAGAACTGGTGCAATGGTTTGTCTTCCTGGAAAACTTATTGGGGAAAAATCTTATAATACTCTTTGCGTTTCATATGGAAGAATAAACAGCTCAAAAAGCATAAAAGACCAAAAAAATGATAAATTTGAAATAGAAATGAAAACCCATGGAAGTAATTTCTTTAAGTTTAACGGCAGGTGTTATCGTTTGGAATCAGCGGTTATAGGGCCGATAGATGCAGAAAATATAAATATCGAAAGATGCAAAAAAGAAGGAAAAGTGCAGTATTTTGATTATGAATCTCTTAAAATGGGAATATATCTGAGAAATAGAACAAAAGGCGACTTGTTCAAGCCTTTAAATGGTAAAGGTACAAAAAAGCTTAAGGAATATTTTATCGATGAAAAGATTCCTCGAGAAGAAAGAGATAAAATACTTCTAGTAGCAACAGGAAATGAAATTGTTTGGGTAGTAGGCAATAAAACAAGTGATAAATTTAAAGTAAATGAAAATACTAAATATATATTAAAGCTGGAATTGAAGGATGATATGGAGTGTCAATCAGATCACACAGGGGGAAATTAAATTGAATGTTATTAAGAAGGTATTGGTTAGCAGGGAAGAATTAAAAGAAAAGGTAAAGGAATTGGGAAATAAAATATCCATGGAATATGAAGGTAAGGATCTTATAATGGTTGGAGTACTTAAGGGCGGATTTATATTTTTAGCTGATCTTATAAGGGCATTAAAGATTCCGGTTGAAATTGATTTTATATCTGTATCAAGCTACGGAAACTCTTCAAAATCCTCTGGAGTAGTAAGAATTATAAAGGATATTGATGTTTCGATTACCAATAAGCATGTAATTATTGTTGAAGATATTATAGATACGGGACTTACACTAAAGTATCTTAAAGAGATGCTATATACAAGAGGACCTCTTGATGTGAAAATAATTGCTGCCCTTGATAAGCCTTCAAGACGAAAGGTTGATATTGATATTGATTATAAAGGATTTACCATACCGGACGAGTTTGTTGTAGGTTATGGTCTGGACTATGCAGGAAGATACAGGAATTTGCCTGATGTTTGCATACTTAATGAGGAAATTTATAAAAGTTAATTATATAACAAAGTTATTAATTATGTTAAAAAAATAATCACTTTTAATGAAGTTATTTAATTGATACATTATTGAGTTTTATAAAAGTATATGTTAATATATAGTATTGTATAATCATATTAAAATCACCGGCCTTTTTACATTTTAGATATGTGGGTGTAAATATATTGGGTTTTGATATGATGAAAAGTTATCCACTTTTCACATAACCACTGACAGTATAATTTGTAATTTAATGTTTTTCATAAAATAATAAGGAGTGAGCTGTTTGAAGTATTTCAAGGGAATAAGTTTTTATATAGTGCTTTTGGTTATTATACTGGCTATTCTATCAATATTTAGTTTAAGTCAGGATCCTGAAACAAAAACCTATACGCATTTGCTATCTCAACTGAATAAAGTTCAATCAATTTCATTAGAGGGTAGTAAGGCAACTGTTATAACAGCACAAAAAACAAAGTATACAGTTATCATACCATCTATTGATAAGTTTATGGATGAAGTTAATCCTTATGTCAAGAATAATCAAATAGCTTTGGAAGGGAAACCTCTTTCAACTGCTCCGTGGTGGGTTACAATATTACCTACAGTCGGTCTTATAGTAATATTCATACTGTTCTGGGTATTCTTCTTACAGCAATCTCAAGGCGGAGGCGGAAACAGGGTGATGTCCTTCGGCAAAAGCCGTGCTAAAATGAGCGTAGATGAAAAGAAGAAGGTGACATTCGAAGATGTTGCCGGAGCAGATGAAGAGAAGGAAGAGCTTAAAGAGATTGTAGAATTTCTTAAGCAGCCAAGGAAGTTTGTTGAACTCGGTGCAAGGATTCCAAAGGGTGTATTGCTTGTGGGACCTCCGGGGACTGGTAAAACATTACTTGCTAAAGCTGTTTCAGGTGAAGCAGGAGTTCCGTTTTTCAGCATAAGTGGTTCCGACTTCGTTGAAATGTTCGTTGGGGTTGGTGCATCAAGGGTTAGAGACTTATTTGAGCAGGCAAAAAAGAATTCTCCATGCATTGTATTTATAGATGAAATAGATGCAGTTGGTAGACATAGAGGTGCAGGACTTGGTGGAGGGCATGATGAGCGTGAGCAGACTCTTAATCAGCTCCTCGTTGAAATGGATGGTTTTGGACTTAATGAGGGTGTAATTATACTTGCAGCTACCAACAGACCGGATATTTTAGATCCTGCCTTGTTAAGACCTGGAAGATTTGACAGAAGAGTTATTGTTGGTTACCCCGACATAAAGGGTAGAGAACAGATACTTAAGGTTCATGCAAGAGGAAAGCCTTTGGATCCAAGTGTAATGCTTGATGAGTTGGCTAAAAATACATCGGGCTTTACAGGTGCCGATCTTGAAAATCTTCTTAATGAAGCTGCTTTACTTGCAGCAAGGAAAGATAGAAAGCAGATTACAACAGAAGAGATTAAAGAGGCTACTTTTAAGGTTGTAATGGGTCCTGAGAAGAAAAGCCGTGTTATGAGTGAAAAAGAAAAGAAATTAACTGCTTATCATGAAGCAGGTCATGCTATAGCAGTAAAGATAGTATCAACTACCAACAAGGTTGACAGGATATCAATCATCCCTGCTGGAATGGCTGGAGGGTATACATCTTACAGGCCTGATGAAGATATTAAACATTACACAAAGTCCCAGTTGATCGAAACTATCGTTGTAGCCCTTGGCGGAAGAGCAGCGGAAGAGATAGTCTTAGGAGAAGTTAGTACCGGTGCATCAAGTGACTTAAAACGTGCAAATGGGGTTGCAAGGGATATAATAATAAAATATGGTATGAGCGAAAAACTTTCCAATTTAATATTCGGTAATGAAAATGATGAAGTGTTTATAGGAAGGGACTTTGCTCAGTCAAAAAATTACAGTGATGAAACTGCATCCATTATTGACGGTGAAATAAAAAGCATAATTGATAATGCATATGCAAGAACTTTGAGTTTACTGAAAGAAAACATCAACAAATTGCATAAAACCGCTGAGGTTTTACTTGAAAAAGAAAAAATTGAAGGACCAGAGTTTGAAGAAATTTTTGCAAGTGTTTAATGTTTGTTTGGGTCATTCCTGCGGAATGAAATGACCTGATATAGGCTTGACAAATATGACAGTGTATGTTATATTGTTTCTTAATTAAAACTAAATATTACCCTTATCAAGAGAGGTGGAGGGACTGAGCCCTATGAAACCCGGCAACCGGCAAATTGTATCGGTGCCAATTCCTGCAGAATATAAAGTATATTCTGAAAGATGAGGAAAGCAGAAATAATTGCCTCTTCATTTAACGAAGAGGTTTTTTATATGTCCAGGAAGTTATGGGTTATGCTAAGTCACAATTGCTTTTAATGCAGCAATAATATAAATTAAAATAATTGATTTTTTTATCATGAAATAAAAAGGAGGAATAGAAATGGCAAGAATTTTATTTACTTCAGAATCTGTTACAGAGGGGCATCCCGATAAAATATGTGACCAGATTTCTGATGCAGTTTTGGATGCTATATATGAAAAGGATCCAAATGCTAGAGTAGCGTGTGAAACAGCAGTAACAACAGGCATGGTACTGGTTATGGGGGAAATTACTACAAATTGTTATGTAGATATTCCAAAGATTGTTAGAAATACCATAGGGGAAATCGGTTATGACAGGGCTAAATACGGTTTTGACTGCGAAACATGTGCCGTAATTACATCGATTGATGAACAATCACCGGATATAGCAATGGGTGTTGATAAAGCCCTTGAAGCTAAAAAAGGAGAAATGACAGACGCTGAAATCGAGGCTATTGGTGCAGGTGATCAGGGAATGATGTTTGGGTTTGCTTGTGATGAGACCCCTGAACTTATGCCAATGCCTATATCCTTAGCACACAAGCTGGTGAAGAAGCTGAGCGATATAAGAAAAGCTAAAGTTGTTAATTATTTAAGACCTGACGGAAAATCACAGGTTACAGTTGAGTACGAAGATGACAAGCCTGTAAGAATAGACACGGTTGTAATATCAACTCAGCATAGCTCAGATGTTGAGCATACGACTATTGAAAAAGATATAATCGAGCTTGTAATAAAGCCCGTAATCCCAGCAGAGTTGATAGATGCAAATACCAAATTCCTTATTAACCCTACAGGGCGTTTTGTAGTAGGGGGACCACAGGGCGATTCCGGCCTTACAGGAAGAAAAATTATTGTTGATACCTATGGTGGATATGCAAGACATGGCGGTGGTGCTTTTTCAGGGAAGGATCCCACAAAGGTTGACCGTTCAGCAGCATATGCTGCAAGATATGTAGCTAAGAATATAGTTGCAGCAGGTTTGGCTAAAAAGTGTGAAGTACAGTTAGCATATGCCATAGGCGTTGCAAAACCGGTATCAATTATGATCGATACATTTGGAACAGGAAAAGTTTCAGAGGACAAGCTGGTTAAATTAGTTCAGAAGAACTTTGACTTAAGGCCGGCAGGAATAATAAAAACACTGAATT
This sequence comes from Bacillota bacterium, assembly GCA_023430975.1. Lineage (GTDB taxonomy): Bacteria > Bacillota > Clostridia > Acetivibrionales > DSM-2933 > Pseudobacteroides. The sequence goes on from JAEYYB010000038.1 coordinate 52,231, forward strand.
TGAGAAGACCAATATATAAGAAAACAGCTGCATATGGTCATTTTGGACGTTCTGATGCCGATTTGTCATGGGAAAACACCGATAAGGCAGAAATATTGAAAAGGGAAGCTGAAATAATATAGTTTGTTAATACCTAAGCTATACTTAAAACATGATTTATCCGAGAGGGATTTACTGCGATGACAAATATTGCAGTAAACCCTCTTAATTTATGTTGTAACCAATTGCCCACTTTCATAATAAATTGATTATGGGGGTGTTTATATTGTTTGACCTGATACCTGAAATACTATTATATATCTTTGCTGTTTATGGCATGTTATCCCTTATTATTAGTGCTGTTGAATCATTTACTAAAAGGAAAAAAACTAAAAATCCTGGTGTCAAACTGGTAGTTTTGTTAAAGAACCAGCAGGATACAGTAGAGGGTATTATAAGGACAATACTGGATGCGGAAACTTCAAAAGATATTGTTTCCGATGGTAAATTATACATAGTTGATATGGGATCTCAGGATGAAACTTTAAAAATATTAAAAAAGCTTAAGAGAAATTATGATATGATTGAAATTTTTGATATGGGCGATAAAGAATTAATATTCAAAGAAATTTAGGAATGGTAAAATATAACTTCTGCCTATCATATATGGAAAGTTATATTTTAGTCATTCCTAATTTGAATGGTATCCTTAAATCTGATAGTATATAATATAAATATTGGTCAAATCATTTAATGATTTAATAGCATGAGGAGCATGACAAGGTGGATGAATTAGTCATTATAGAAGGAACTGTAGAGGATATAATATTTGCAAATGAAGCGAATGGATATACTGTTTGTGATGTTAAAGACAGTAAAGATTTAATTACTGCTGTGGGGTTTATGCCTTTTATAAGTGTTGGAGAATCAATAAAAATAACGGGCAGATGGGTTGAACATCCCGATTATGGAGAGCAGTTCAAGGTTGAGTGCTATGAAAAGCTTTTGCCCAAAACCTCTGAAGCTATTGAAAGATATCTTGCTTCAGGGGTGCTAAAAGGGATTGGGCCTGCTACAGCTGCCAAAATCGTTAAGAAATTTGGAGAGGATACTCTAAATATTATAGGTTTTAAACCTCAGCAGTTATCACTTATAAAAGGGATTAGCCTGGAGAAGGCTATTAAAATAGGACAAGCTTTCAATGAACAGCAAGGCCTTAGGAATGTTATGCTTTTTTTTCAAGAGTATGGCATAAGCCCTGTTCATTCAATGAAAATATATAAGGTCTTTGGAGACAGGGCTATTGATGAGATAAAAGAAAACCCTTATAAGTTGTCTGAGCAGATATTTGGAATAACCTTTAAAATAGCCGACAAGCTGGCCATGAGCTTAGGAATAGATCCTATGTCGATTTACAGGGTATGCAGCGGAATTAAGCATGTTTTGACCCTTTCTGCCACCAATGGTCACACATACCTTCCGGAAGAAAAACTGATGGAGATGACTTCACAGCTATTAGATGTTGAAATTGATCAAATAAAAGATGCTTGTATCAGACTCCTAATGGACAAGGCTATTTTTATGGATAAGGGATCGGATGGTAACAGGATATATCTAAGCACATTCTATAACGCAGAAGTCTCAGTTTGCAAAAAGCTTATTTTGCTCTCATCTGTTGAGTTTAATAACGATCCTGAGAAGCTGGAAAAGAGAATAATTGACATACAGGAAGAAGAAGGTATAGTCTTAGCGGAAAATCAGCTTTTGGCGGTAAAAGAGGCATTGACACACGGGGTGATTATAATTACCGGGGGACCTGGAACTGGTAAAACTACTATTATAAAAAGCATTATTAAACTGATGCAAAGTGAAGGCTATAATGTGGCTCTTACAGCACCTACTGGCAGGGCTGCAAAAAGAATGACCGAAACTACCGGGTTTGAAGCTAAAACTATCCATAGATTGCTTGAGATTGGCTATAATTCGGATAATGACGAAATGTTGTTCACAAAATCCGATACAAATCCTATTGAGGCTGATGCCATTATAGTGGATGAGATGTCCATGGTTGATATAGTGCTTATGAATAGCCTCCTAAAAGCAGTTGAACCTGGTACAAGGCTGATACTGGTGGGAGATGTTGATCAACTGCCGTCAGTCGGAGCAGGCTGTGTATTGAAGGATATTATCGCCAGCGATATGATTAGGTTGGTGAGATTGACAGATATATTCAGACAGGCAGAAGAAAGTATGATAGTAGTTAATGCACACAGAATAAACAAAGGAGACATGCCTTATCTCAATGTTAAAGGCAAGGACTTCTTCTTTATGCCAAGAAATAATGGTGACCAAATTGTTTCTACTATTGCAGAGCTATGCTATAAAAGGCTTCCTGCAACATATGATTATGATCCCATGAAGCAGATACAGGTCCTTACACCTACCAAAAAAGGACCAACAGGTGTATTGAACATGAATAAGGTGCTGCAAAAATACTTAAATCCTGAGGATAGATCAAAAAGGGAGAAGGCTTATAGAGACTTTGTTTTCCGTGAAGGCGACCGTGTTATGCAAATCAGGAATAATTATTCTTTAAGGTGGGAGAAAATTGGACTGTTTTCTTCTGAGGGACAGGGTGTATTTAATGGGGATTCAGGAATTATTCATGAAATTGATAATGATGAGCATTTTATCAAGGTTGTTTTTGATGATGATAAAATTGTAGAGTATGATTTCAGTATTTTGGATGAATTGGAACTGGCGTATACCATAACCATTCATAAAAGCCAGGGAAGTGAATTTCCTGCAGTTATAATACCGCTATTTAACGGGCCGGAAATACTGCTTACAAGGAACCTTCTTTATACTGCAATAACAAGAGCTAAAGATATGGTTATTCTGGTAGGTTATGAGAGTATTCTAAAGCTTATGGTTAATAATTTAAGAGAGATGCAAAGATTTTCAAGCCTTTCGGAAAAGCTTATCAGCGGCTTTACCGGCATATGTCTTTAACTTTTTTGTTCTAAAATTTCTTTAAAAATTAAAAATAGCATAAATTTTTAAAACAGCAGTTATCAAATAAATAGGTTTATGCCGATATATATTATGGAATAACTAAAATATTACTTCTCATATTTTTGAAATAGCCTTAGTCAATACAAGAGCGAAATAGAAGAAGGTTATGTTTAAGGTATTCCAAGGAATGGCTAACCAGGGTGATCATATGCTGAAACAACTTATTAATCTGGTGTTTCCAATAAAATGTATTTTTTGCGGAGAATTATTGGGGTTTGACAATAAGGTTTCCATTTGCAATGAGTGTTATGGCAAGATACGCTTTTTAGATGACAGAGTCTATGAATTAGGACCTTTGTATTCATTTGATAACTGCATATGTCTTTGCGAGTATAGCGGCATAATAAAGGATGCAATAAAACGGTATAAATTTTACAATAAACCTGCATATTATCGGACTTTCGGCAAGCTATTGGCTGATAAGATCATGAGGGTTACCACAGCTGACAAAATAGATATTATCATCAGTATACCGCTTAATAAGGATAGGCAAAATCAAAGAGGTTATAATCAATCTTATTTGATATCCAATTATATAAGCAAGTTATTAAAAATTAGCGAGAAGTCTTATGCATTAGGGAAAGTTAGAAATACAGGTGTACAAAGTCTTATGAACAGGAATTTACGGGCTGCAAATGTTGAAGGTGCTTATAAGGTTTTGTATCCTGAAAAAGTTAAAGGAAGAAGAGTATTTTTAATAGATGATATATTGACTACTGGAAGTACTCTATCGGAATGCAGCAGAGTTTTGAAAGAGTCAGGTGCAGTTGAGGTTACAGCAGTTGCAATTGCTTCAGGTAGAAAGTTTATATGAATGGAGGAGTTTAATATGCCTAACATTAGAAATTGTAAAAGATGCGGACAAATTTTTAATTACCTTGGGAAATCAATTTGTCCCGATTGTATCAAGGTTGATGAAGAAGATTTCAAAAAGGTAAAGGAATATCTGTATAAATATCCTGGAACATCGATGTCAAAGGTTTCTGAAGATTTGGAAATAAGTATGCAGAAAATTACAAGGTATTTAAGGGAAGGCCGTCTGGAGATAGTTGGTGACGAAGCTAACATAGTACTATCATGTGAGGGCTGTGGTAAGTCAATTAGAACAGGACGATTTTGCGATGCTTGTGCAGGAGGACTGACAAAGGATTTACAAAAAACAGCTTCCGAAATTAATGAAACTATTGCTTCCTCTTCAGGAAATAAAGGATTTGAATTAAGATTTTTAAATAAAGATTCAAAAAATAAATAAAAAACCCAATTTTTATAAAAAAGTGTAAAGTATAATAAAAATGAAACCGATAAATTTATTGAACAGGTAATTATGGTAAAAATAGAACTATAAATAATATTTGTGAAGTGCCGATATAAATAATAAGAGATAGATTTTTGTGTATTTAGATGATGCTTTGATATGGAAATATGTTAATATTATATGTAGGGGATTAACAAAATTCTTCAGGAATCCCAGAAATATACAAGTTATATTATATGATTAAATATATTTGTGAGACAAATGAAAATTAGAATTTATATAATTTTATATAAATAAAAGTAAACATTTTAAATTTTAAAGGTAGGTGGTAATTATGAGAATTAATGGAGATATTTCAAAAGTCTCCGGGATCTACAGCAAGAACAAAAATGCGGGCTTGGTTGATAAGACAGAATCTACTACAACTAAAAAGGATATTATATCAATATCCAATCAGGCAAAGGATTTTCAAACTGCAATGAAAACTTTAAAGGACATTCCTGATGTAAGACTTGATAAGGTCAGCAGTATACAGGATAAGTACGATAAAGGAGAATACAAAGTAAGCAGTGATGATCTGGCAGATAAGTTGATTAATTCAATAAAAGATAAAAATAAGTAATAGTAACGGTCTTGACTAAAATTTTGCGGGATATTTATATCCCGCAAATATTGCTATAAGGAGAAAAAAACTTATGTATTGGAATTTATGGTGGGGGTGGTAATTTTGGATAAGCTTTTTGATGAATTGATAAATGTTCTAGATGAGGAATTTAACGTATATAGTGATATTTATAAAATATCAAAAGAAAAAACCGCAGTTATAGTTGATGGAAATATAGACGAGCTTGAGAAAATGGTTCAGGCGGAGCAGAAATTAATAATTAAGGTTACCCAAATCGAGAACGAGAGGGAAATTATAACATACAAGTTATCCAAGATTTTACAAATGAAACCGGATGAAATAACTTTATCAGCACTCATAGACAATGCAGAGGAGCCGAAAAAGGATAGACTAATGAAACAGCAGCAAGGATTAAATAAACTTGTTTCAGAGCTTGTTGAACTCAACGATTTAAATTCCAGGCTTATTAGAAATTCATTGGATTATATAAATTTTTCAATAAATCTTTGTTCGGCTTCAGAGAGCCAGGATAACAATTACGGTATTGACGCTGAAAAGTCAAATGTCAAGACGGAAAGCAGATTTGACTTAAAAATATAGGGATAAGGAATGACTAAATGAAAGATAGCGAGGGGTGTAACAGATGGGTGTAGGTTTTGCCAGTATTGAAATTGCCAGATCCGGCCTTTATGTCAATGAAAGAGGATTGTCCGTTACAGGACATAATATATCCAATGTAAATACCGTGGGGTATTCAAGACAGCAAGCTGTACTAAAGGATTCATTGTACTATCGGGAAAACGGTTATGATATTGGGTTGGGTGCGGGCATTCAAAAAACAAGACAAATCAGGCATTCGTTTTTGGACAATATATACAGGATGGAAAGTGAGAGCCTTGGCTATTGGGAAACAAGGGAAAGAACGTTTAACGATATACAGGCAATATTGGGTGAACCGATGAATGAAGGTCTTCAATCTGTAATGGATGGATACTGGAACTCATGGCATGAACTTTCAAAAGATCCTGAGAGTCTTACAACAAGGGCTCTTGTACGCCAAAGAGGTGAATCTTTGGTTCAATACATAAACCATCTGGGAAGTCAGTTTGACAAGCTCCAATCGGATCTGGACTCAGAGCTGAGGACAAAAGTGGATGAGATTAATGGCATAACAAAGAATATATCTGAACTGAACATCAAGATAGTATCGGTGGAAACTGCCGGTGAAAGTGCTAATGACTTGAGGGACCAAAGAAATGTCTTGCTGGACAGAATTTCAAAGCTGGCTGATTGTGTTATCAATGAAGCCCAGGATGGGCAGGTAGAGGTTTCCATAGGGGGATATTTTCTGGTCACTCGGGGTAGCAGTGAGAGATTAAAAACAGTTGAGAATGAAGCAGGTAGCATGTTCTCTGCTGTTGCACTTGAAAGAACGGGTGAATTGGTTCCCATAAAAAATGGCATCTTAAAAGGACTAATGGAAGCCAGGGGGGAAGTATTAGGCACAAGAGGCAGTTTTGGCAATGGGTGTCCAAATGACAAGATTGACCTGGTATTTGCATTTAATACTGACGATAGTGCAGCAAGAAGAGACGAGTTATATCAAAATATTGATAAGATTGTAAAAGATTACACAAGCAGGGGTATAGGAGTGAGACTGGGGTATGTAACCTTTGACAGTAGTGGAATTACTGCACCAACCACATTTGTAGATTCCTCTCTTGACACAAATGGAGTTTATGTACCGGATATTAGTTCTTTCAAAGATCAGATCGGTAATTCTGCATTGGGAACAGGTATAAGTTTTAACAATATCATCGCAACGGGTACAGCATTACCTGCACTTCAGGATGCGGAAAATGCTGCAAACGATGCGGATGCCCTTACGGAATGGAGAAATGTGTCAAGGCAAATTATTGTATATTCCAATAATTCAATAGATACAACTGGATTAAATACTTTGGGAACTCAATTTAAAAATAATAGAATAAATACTACGATAATATCCGATATATCAAATAAGATTGCATTAAAAAGTTTTACCGATGCCAGCGGAGCAAAGTTCATCGATAATGCAGCTTCTGATTCCAGTATAATTGACAGTGTTTCGGAAAGTGTAAGAAACAGCATCTATGGAAATATAATTGAATCAAATGACATATTATCAAATATCAAAAATAGGATAAATCTAATGGTTAATGCTTTGGCCAGGGAAGTAAACAGTATTCACAGGAGCGGTTGCAATTTAAACGGAACCGATGGAATAGATTTCTTTGTGCCGATAAATCCGAATTATCCTATGCAAATGGGAAACATAATGATAAATCCCAAGCTTTCAGACCTTAAGAATATTGTTACTTCAGTAAACGGATCGGTAGGAGACAACACAGTGGCAACTGCTATTTATGAATTAAGACATAAAGCTATTATGGGAAATTCATCCAATATCCAGAATTTTGATGATTTTTATCGATCTGTAATTGGTGATATAGGCAATGGAGGTTCGGAAGCTCAGACTGTGTCTAACGGACAGACAACACTTGTAAATTCGGCAGACAATGCAAGACAGTCTATTGCAAGTGTTTCCATGGATGAAGAAATGACAAACATGATGAAATATCAGTTTGCATATAATGCAGCAGCAAGGGTTTTAAATGTATTTGATGAAATGTTTGAGTCAATAGTCAACAAAATGGGGCTTGTTGGAAGATAGGTCTAAGTCATGTTGAAAATATAACTTCTCCTATAATTTCGCTTTCGTGTTCACTTAATTCGTGAACACACGCTCTAAAAGGGGAAGAAATATTTCATTCATGACTAAAGTAATTGTCAGGAGGAAAGTGGATATGGGGTCTTCGTTTTTTGGTCTTAATGTGGCATCAAACGGGTTATATACAGCCCAGAGAGGGCTTGATGTTGTAAACCACAATATAAACAATGTAAATACTCCGGGATATTCAAGGCAGATGTCTGTACAGGCGGCCTTACCTGCCATGTCGCTGCTTGATGGTACCGGTATGATAGGTACAGGGTCACAGTCAGTTTCAGTTGACAGGATTCATGATGATTATCTTGACTTCAAATACTGGAGTGAAAGTGATACATATGGAGAATGGGATGTTAAATCGACTCTGCTCTCAGAAATAGAAAAAACCTTCAATGAACCTTCAGATAGCGGCTTTAATGTGATAATAAACAATTATTTTACAGCTGTTCAGGAGTTGTCTAAAGACCCAAGCAGTTTAGCTGCAAGAAATCTTTTAATAGGTGAGGGAGTTACCCTTACTAAATATTTTAATTCCATTGCGGTTCATTTGGAAAAGCTCCAATCAGATATTAACTACAATATAAAGTTAAAAGTTGATGAAGTAAATTCGTATGCCAAACAGATACAACAGCTCAATAAACAGATATTTTCTGCTGAGATCGATAATAACAAGGCAAATGATTTAAGGGATCAAAGAACTTATCTGGTGGACAAGCTCTCCAAAATCGTGAATATACAGGCAAATGAAGTTACTGTAGGGGTACTTCCAAACGGTCAGCCGGAAAAACACTTTGTAATAACCATAAGTGGAAAGGCGTTAGTCGATCATTACGACATATCACCAATAAAGGTAGAGCAGCGGGAGAATAAGCTCAATGTGGATGAAGATATAGAAAACCTCTATGATGTATCATGGGAAGATGGCAACTCGTTGGAAATAGAGAGCGGTGAATTGAAGGGCTATATTGATATGAGGGATGGAAACGAAGGTGTTGATCAAGGAAATGGAGCATCTCCCAATTATAAAGGTGTACCCTATTATATAAATAAGCTTAATGAATTCGTACGCAAGTTTGCTCTTGCAATGAATGAAGGCATAACAGTTTATGAAGATGATTCAAACAATATGGTCTATACTAAGACTACTTCAGGACATGCAGATGGGTATGGATTAATAAAACCCGGTGATACTGTTAGCTCTTCAGGAATAAGATTTTTTACAATGACAGGCTGGTCCCCAATACAAAATTCCAAATCCGAGCTGTATACTTCTGAATTTATTGGAAGTGCACAAACTGTAGATGATATAGGAAATGCATATAACAAATTGACTGCTAAGAACTTTTCGGTCAGTGCGGATCTTATTCATGATAAAAGCGGTGAGTATAATATTGCTGCATCTTCCATATCAGGGCTCTCTGAGGATGGAACAAATCTCTTGAATCTTATAGATATGAGACATAATGGACACCTTTTTGTGGAAGGTGCACCGGAGGACTTTATGAAGTCGTTGATATCCACACTAGGTATTGATACCCAACAGGCAAAGCAGTTTTCAATAACACAGGATGTAATAATCAACCAGATAGCCAACAGAAGGTTATCGGTTCAAGGTGTATCCTTAAATGAAGAGATGACCAACATGGTTAAGTATCAGCATGCCTATACTGCTGCAGCGAAAATGATTTCTACGTTGAGCGAGATATATGATACTTTGGTAAACCGTGTCGGAATATCAGGAAGGTAGGGAAATTAAATGAGAATTACAAATAATATACTAATTAATAATATGGTGGGGTATATAAGTGGAAACCTCAGTAGAATGGATAAATACCAGAGTCAGCTGGCTACAGGTAAAAAGATCAGTGTGCCTTCAGATGACCCTATTGTTGCAGCAAAGGCACTGAAGCTTCGTACTGATGTTGCCGAGATAGATCAGTTTAAAAGAAATTCCAATGATGCTAGTTCCTGGATGAGTGTAACTGAGAACTCAATTGGCATGATTGTAGATGTGATGCAAAGAGCAAGGGAATTAGCTGTTCAGGGAGCAAACGGTACATTGACAACGAGTGACAAGGATAAATTAAAAAAAGAAGTAGAGCAGTTAAAGGAGCAAATAATACACATATCAAACTCAACTTATGCGGGAAGGTATGTTTTTTCAGGATACACTACCGATTCACCTCTTATGAATGAAGATGGAACATACAATATATCTGTTGGATCTGAAGAAACGGCCGTAATTAAGAGTGGACTGATAGACCTTGCAAAAGCACCTATTGATAATACATCGTCAAATCTGTCTTTTGAAATCTGTCTTGATGGTACAAATTACCAAAATATATCACTACCTGCAAAAAACTATGATGGGACATTGAATAATCTGGACAATATGGCATATGACATACAGGAGATTGTCAATTCTTATCCTGGACTTGAAAATATCGATGTAAGAAACAATGGAGGAAGGCTGGAATTTTCTTTGAAGAATACCATTGATTCTTATGGAAACAGTATTAAAATTTATATAAAGCAGGGCACTCCTGAGGACTTGCTTGATAAAATAAAACTAAAGACAGATCCTGTAACAAATATTACTGTATCAAAAGGTGAAGACATAAAATATCAGATAGGAATAAGCGATAACCTTAATATAAATGTTTTAGGAACACAGCTTTTTGGGTCCGGTACAAAAAATGACATGGGTGACTTTATGATTTCCATGAACAAGTTTATCGATTCGCTGGCACGTACTGATGCCGATTCATTTATTGCAGGCCAAAATATTGCTGCAAGTATTGCCAGTCCTTTGGTACTTGCACAGAATAATCAATTTAATATAAAGGTTGATGGAATGACCAATTATACCACTATCATCATACCCGATCCTGGAGGATATACTTATGATGGTACCTCAGGAAAGACATTAAATGATTTGGTAAGTGGCATCCAAACTGCAATTGATTCAGATCCTGATCTGGCAGCTGCCAAGGTTACTGTAAGAAATGAGGATGGCAGGATAGTATTTTCAACAGAAAGTTCAAGGAAAATTACCCTTATGGACGGACCTGCAAATAACAATGCACTAAGTGCACTTAAGATATATACAAATCTTGATAGAACAGTAACATCACAAACAGGTGAAGAGGGTGTAAGTACTGCTATAACTGAAATGGAATTATTGAGGGACAGGGTTATGAGTATCCGTTCGGATGTAGGGGCCAGAACTAACAGAATTGAGCTTACAATAAATAGGCTGGAAAGTGATACTGTCAACTTTACTCAGCTTATGAGTGAGAATGAAGATGTGGATATAGCAGAAACTATTATGAACCTGAAGAATGAGGAAAATGTATATAAGGCTTCATTAGAAGGCGGGGCTAGAATTATCCAACCTTCTCTGATGGACTTTTTGAGGTGAGTTTTTATGACGATATAAAAGGTATTTCTAATATTGGGTGTTTAAACTGTAAGATCCATTTGAATGGGTAGAATTTGATGGTGTAATATGGGTTTGGAAATAAGTCAAGCATATGCAAGGCTTGGAATTGAGAGTATTCGGGCCAGCCTTGAAATAAAAACTAAAAATGCAACTCTGGAGCTTGATAGCAAGGAGCCAAAAATAAATATTCGAACTGAGCTTCCAAAAGTCAAGATAGATCAGTATGAATGCTTTGCCAGTGCTGGACGTAAAAAGCCCCTTGATTTAACAAGTGAACTTACCCAAAGGGCATATCAAAAAGTTCTTGACTATATAGCAAAGACAGCTGAGGATGGTGACATGCTGGCCGCTATCGAAAAAGGCGGCAAGCCTATTCCAGAGATAGCTGCAAGAGATTTATACACTCAGCACGAATTCGGTATGGTTACAATGCCATCTGCAAGACCGAAAATCACTGTAGAAGGATCTTTGGAGATCGAGCCTGAGAGAACCAGCGAAGGGGTGAATAATGGGGTTGATGGGGTTTATAATCCCAGTGAACTGGATATGAGATACATCCCCGGAAAACTGAGAATATACATGGAGCAATACGCGTCAGTCAATATAAAATATATACCTGAAAACAAAATTGATAAAAAAGTATGAGGCTATTTTAATAAAGGCATAATTATTATTGTTAAATTATTGTAACGGGCTTCCATTAATGATAAAATGGTATCGATTAATCAAAATGGGCTCGATAGTCAAAATAAGGAGGAAGGTTCATGCTACTTAATACTAAGCACTTCGGGCAGATTGAGATTGATGATAAAGGTATAATTGATTTTCCTAAAGGATTACCAGGTTTTGAGGATGTTAAAAAATTCGTTTTACTTGCCAATGACGAGGAAGACTCAATTTTTATGTGGCTGCAAAGTGTAGACAATCAGGACTTGGCTTTTGTTGTAATTGATCCTAAGCTTATTAAAGGGGATTATGAAGTAGATGTTCAAGAGGAAGAGGTTGAAGAGCTTGAGATACGTGAGGAAAGCGAAACAATAATTCTCAGTATCGTAGTTGTTCCGGAAGATTTAATGAATATGACTGCCAATTTAAAAGCACCCATAATAATAAACAATTCTAACAAAAAAGGAAAGCAGGTTGTTTTGGATTGCAAGGACTATAGCATTAAGCATTATATAATGCAGGAGCTCAATCAAAGGGGAGGATGAACCTTGTGCTGGTACTTACTAGAAAAAAAGAGCAGACAATAATAATTGGGGATAATATTGAAGTAACCATTGTAGACATACAGGGTGATCAGGTTAGAATAGGGATTAATGCACCCAAGAATATAACTATACACAGAAAAGAAGTTTACCTGGAAATTCAGGATGAGAATAGAAAAGCTGCAGACTTTAAAGGAATACCTGATAACAGGTTTCTTGATAGAAAGAATAACCTTTAGTAAATAAACACATTTATGCAGATGTAGGAATATACATATCTGTAGGATGTGTTTTTTTTGTGTTATGAAAACCCACAATATCTCCAGTTTTTATATGTTTTATCATTCAAAGAAAAAATCTAATAAAATTATTAATTATTCTATTAAGTAAACATGAAATCTATTCGATATATATTATGAGAAGTTCAGTAGATATTCAACTAGGCTGGCTGGATAAAGTAATATTTACTGAACAGTAAAACTTGGGAATGGATTCCCTAAAACAAATCAAGGAGGAATTAATCATGAGGATTAATCACAACATCGCATCTTTAAACACTTATCGTCAGTTGAGTTCAAACAATGCAAACACAGGCAAATCTTTGGAAAAACTGTCATCCGGTCTCAGAATCAACCGTGCCGGTGATGACGCTGCAGGTCTTGCAATCAGCGAAAAGATGAGAGGTCAGATAAGAGGTTTGGATCAGGCATCAAGAAATGCTCAGGATGGTATTTCATTGATTCAGACAGCTGAAGGTGCTTTGAATGAAACACAGAGTATTCTGCAAAGAATGAGAGAACTTGCTGTTCAGGCTGCTAATGACACTAATACTGCAAGTGACCGTGGCGAAATCCAAAAGGAAATCAATCAGCTTACATCAGAAGTTAACAGAATTGGTAATACAACAGAGTTCAATACAAAAAAGTTGTTAAACGGTGATATGGCTTCTGTAGTTTCAGGTTCCACTTCTGTAACAACTACTACAGCAAAATCAGGTACCTATGCTCCTAATTATGCCGAAGGCTTAACATGGACAGGCCAGGCCGGAGACAAACCGAATATCTCAGACGGTACTAATGATAACAGAATAGCTTTTGCCGACTTTAATATTGATGGCACCAATGACTTTAAATGGTCGAACATTGATACTAATGAGACAAATAAAGTTACTATTGAAAAATCCGGTACTGATATTCTTGTCAGCATTAGTGCTACAGATGGCGAAGGTGATGCTGTTAGTATTTCAAATCAAAAGATGGCATACGATACAGCAAATGGTAAGTATGTATACTCTGCCAACGGTGTCACATTTGAATTGAGCAAGGCTGAATTTGCTAAGTTTGAAGATGGTGCAAAGCTGGAAATAGACTTAAATAAATACGATTTGACTGCTTCCGGTAATGCTGACATAGAAGGAGCAACTGTTGGAACCGTATCGGATTATACACAAACATTAAATGGTGGTACAACCGCAGGTTCCTTTACGGCTGGTATTGAGTTAGATACTACAGATGCTAATTATATTAAAGGTGTTGCAGGTATCAAAATTACAGGAACAGGTTTAGATGGAGCCGGCGGCACTCTTAAGGTAGAATTGCTGGATGATACAGGCACAAAGTCAATTGTAAGTGAAGAGTTCACAATAGCAGCCGGTGCTGGTGATATTACTTATAATAGCCATGGTGTATCCTTTACCTACCAAATTGATAATACTTCGGATTTGAGCCTCGAAATGATGTTTGATACAACAACAACTACAACTACAGCTACAACATCGACAGATAATTCTGCGAAATTCCAAATCGGAGCTAATGCAGGACAAGCAATGAGTGTTGGTATGGGCGATATGCGTTCTTTGGCTTTGAATATATCTTCCGGTGCTGCTTCAGCTACGAAGAGTGTAACAGATAGCATGGGCAATGCAATTACAGCTTCATACACTGCTACAAAAGTTGTTACAAACGGTACAGATAACAATGCGGCTGAATTTGCATTGGACGTATCTACCTCCGAAAAAGCTGCTGCTGCTGTAAAAGTATTCGATGACGCAATTACAGCTGTTTCTGCTGAGCGTTCCAAACTTGGTGCATTCCAGAACAGACTCGAACACACCATCAATAACCTGGGTACATCAAGTGAAAACTTGACAGCCGCTGAATCACGTATCCGTGACGTAGATATGGCTAAGGAAATGATGGAGTTCACAAAGAACAACATCTTAACTCAGGCAGCTCAAGCCATGTTGGCTCAGGCAAACCAGCAGCCACAAGGCGTTCTGCAATTGCTCAGATAATCAATACAACCCAAATACGAAGGGCCGGGGGAAATTATTCCTCCGGCTTTTTTGTGCATTCTATTAATTTTAATTAGTATTTGCCGATATAAGTATTACTAAATCTTATTTATTGAGGTGACCTATGGGAGAAAAAAAACGTCAGGTTCTTGTACCGCAATATTTACGCAATTTCAAGTGTATTGGTTCTGCCTGCGAAGACAGCTGCTGCATTGGCTGGAGGGTAGATATTGACCATGAAACATATAAGAAATACCAGAAAATCCAAGATGAAGAGTTAACTCCTCTTTGTGAGCAATATGTAAAAAGAAACTGGGCTCAAAACCATGGAGAACCCAATTATGGGAAGATAAAGCTTTTGAAGGACCCAAAATGCCCTTTTCTTAATGAAGATATGCTGTGCAGAATGCAGCTTAAGCGTGGGGAGGAATATCTTTCGGATGTCTGTACAACATACCCCAGGGTTGCCAATATTATAAATGGAGTTCTTGAGCGTTCTGCAACAATGTCCTGTCCGGAGGCGGCAAGACTTGCCCTATTAAATGCTGAAGGAATAGAGTTTGATGAAATAGAAGAATCAGCGAATACTAGGAATATTGTAAAAACTAATACAAATACCCAAGACATGAGGTCAAATAACAAACCACAAAGGTATTTTTGGGAGTTGAGAGTTTTTATAATTACTTTATTGCAGAATAGAAATTACCATGTTAATGAGAGGCTTATTCTTCTGGGAATGTTTTTTCAAAAGCTTCAGGAGTATATTTCAAATGGAAGAGTTAATGACATTATTGAGTTGATTGCAAGTTATTCCAATGTTATAGAAGATGGATCTCTCGGTGAAAGCCTTTCCACCATTCCTGTTCAATATAATATTCAGATGGAACTGTTGAAAGAAATAGCTGATAAACGTTATTTCATGGGTGTAAAAAACGAACGCTATTTGGAGTGCTTTGGAATCTTTTTGAGGGGCATAGGATATACGGCGGATGCAAAAGTTGAGGAAATTGGAGAAAGGTATCAGAAGGCTTGTAAGGAATACTATGAACCATTTATGGACAAGCATGGTTATATTCTTGAAAACTACCTTGTAAACTTTGTATTTAAAAACCTGTTTCCCTTTACCAGAGAAGAAACTTTGTTTGACTCCTATATGATGCTGGTATTGCATTATTCGCTTATAAAAATGCATTTAATAGGAATGGCAGCCTTCTACAAAGGATTGACAGTTGAATTGGTGATCAAGCTGATACAATCCTTTGCAAAGACAGTTGAACACAATCAGAAGTATCTGAATGGAATTGCTGATCTTATGAGACAGAATAATTTCAATACAATGGCGTATATGGCCATATTAATAAAGAATTGAGATGATATTATGGAAAAATAGGACAAGCCATATACATCTTGAATATAAATAAATACATGGAAAATGCAGGCTTTATTGAGCCTGCTTTTTAAATTTTTTAGTTTCCTGTTTTTATTAACATCATAATCTTTGGTAACCACTTGACACTGTACAATAATAAGTGTTTAATAAAAGTATCAAATTGTTTATAAAAATTGTACTATTCTTAAGCAGTCCATTTAAAAAGTGTTGTTTGACTATATCTTAATATGTGTTAATAAGTGAGGGTCAAGGATGATTCAGCTTGAAACTGCTGTAGTTACTACATCACGTGCAGATTATGGACTTTTATATCCTTTGATTAATAAGTTATCGCTGGACAGTTACTTTAACCTGAAATTAATTGTTACTGGAAGCCATTTGTCTCCTGTTTTCGGTAATACGGTGGATGAAATCAAAAAGGATGGTTTTACATCTTTTTATGAGGTTCACTCATATCTCGGAAGAGATGACGAAACAGGTATAACAGATGCTGTAGCTAAAGGAATTATCGGATTTTCAGAGTTGTTCTCAAAAGAAAAATTTGATCTTGTTATAGCCCTAGGTGACAGATATGAGTTATGGTCAGTGGTTGTTGCAGCTGTTGTCCACAAAGTACCCATTGTCCATATACATGGGGGCGAGACTACCGCGGGAAGCACTGATGAGGTTGTTAGGCATTCAGTCACTAAGTCGGCTTCCGTACATTTTCCTTCCATTTCTCAATATGCAAGGAGAATAATAAGTATGGGAGAGGACCCAAAGAGGGTATTTACAGTAGGTGCTTTAGGTATTGATAATATAAAAAATTCCAGGATTATGGGAGCTATGGAATTATCCAAAAGACTTGGAGTTGATCTGGGGAAGAGTTTTGCTGTTATGACATTTCATCCTGTAACAATGGATAGGTATGAAGCAGCAGCATTACAGGTTAAGGAAATTCTTGATGCTATGGCTGAAATAGAAATCTTTACGATAATGACGATGCCTAATGCAGATACAGGAGGAAGCTCAATATATAAGTGCATGGAGGATTATGTAAAGAAATTTCCTGATAAATTTACAATTATTAAGAATATGGGAAGTGCAGCTTATTTAAGTGCTATGAGCCATGCGGATATGATGATTGGAAACTCTTCCAGCGGAATAATTGAGAGTGCATCTTTTAAGCTTCCTGTAGTGAATATAGGTGACAGGCAAGCCGGAAGACTAAAGCCTTCCAATGTTATTGACTGTCCATGCCAGAGGGCAGCTATAAAGGAAGCAGTAAAAAAGGCATTATCTAAAGAGTTTAGAAAGGGTCTTGAGAATCTTACAAATCCATATGGGGATGGAAATACAGCACATAAAATAGTAGAGATTTTAAAGGGAATCGATTTTAAAGATAAGGAAAAGCTATTAAAGAAAAAGTTTTATGATAATATCCTTTAAAAGGGATGTGGTATATAATGAGTGTATTACCTGAAAAAAGCAATTACAGGGATAACTATGTTGTCTTAATGGCGGGAGGAAGAGGCAGAAGACTTAAGCCTCTCACAAATGAAATCCCCAAGCCCATGTTGAAAGTAGGCAATAAGCCTATACTTGAAATAATTATGAACCTTTTTAAGAGCTATGGTTTTAAGAATTTTATAATATCCATAAACTATTTGGCAGATATTGTAGAAGGGTATTTTGAAGATGGAAGCAGTTTTGGTGTAAATATAAAGTATTTCAGGGAATCAGAGGGTCTTGGAACAATTGGGTGTATAAGGCATTTGAAAAGGTATCTTACTAAGCCCTTTTTTGTTATGAACGGGGATCTCATTACAAAGTTGAATGTTGAAAACATGATGAATTATCATTTGAATAATAAATTGGATATCACTATTGGGGTTAAAAAATACCAGTATACACTGCCTTATGGAGTGGTAAATACTGATGGAGGCAAAATTTCCGGTATTGTAGAGAAGCCTGTAGAATCGTGGCAGGTAAATGGAGGAATATACTGCCTAATGCCAAATATAATTGATTTCATTCCTGAAAGTGGAAGCTTTGATATAACCAGCCTAATAGATAAGAGTATTAAGGTGGGGGCTAATGTTGGAGCTTATGAAATAAATGATTATTGGATGGATATTGGGCAGATTGAAGATTATTATAGAGCAAACCTTGATTATAACGATATTTGCAGGTATAACGTCTGAATGACACGAATTAATTAAAAATTAATTTATATTAAAAGTGATTAATCTTTTATATTAACACTTAATGTAGTAATGCTAATTATTTAAGGGGTAAGTATGGTAAAAGACTACAATAAAAGCACTCCTATAATACTTATTGGTGCTGGAGGCCACTCTCTGGTTATTATAGATATAATTAAAACATACTATAATGATCTGGATATTATTGGGGTATTGGACAAGGATATATTAAAAAGAGGGGCTTATATTGATGGTATCAATATTATAGGATCTGATGATGAGCTATTGGAGTTAAAGAATAATGGTATTGAGCATGCTTTTATATCTATAGGCCTTTTATACAATTTCAAGCCCAGGATGGATATTTATACTAATTTAAAGAATATGGGATTTAAGATTCCCAACCTGATTCATGGAAAATGTGTTGTTCCAGGTAATGTTCAAATGGGAGATGGAAACGCCGTTTTAGCGTTATCTGTAATAAATGCAGGAAGCAGGATAGGAAGCAATTGCATAATTAATACAGGAAGTATTGTAGAGCATGAAACCTGTATAGGCGATAACGTGCATGTTGCACCGGGAGCAATTATTTGCGGCGGTGTACAAATTGGGAGCAACTCCTTGATAGGTGCAGGTTCAACCATTATACAGGGTGTTAAGATAGGTGAAAATACAATTATCGGGGCAGGGAGTGTTGTGACAAGGGATATTCCGGCTTTTTCAAAGGTAGCGGGTGTTCCTGCAAGAATAATATGAAGGTGATCTAATATGGGAGTTTTTGTTATAGCTGAGGCTGGCGTAAATCATAATGGTAATTTGGAAACAGCTTTGAGTTTAGTGGATGCAGCAATTAATTCAAAATGTGATGCAGTAAAATTTCAGACCTTTAAAGCCGAAAAACTTGTTACAAAGAAAGTTTCAAAAGCCTGTTACCAGGTGGAAAATACCTGCAAAAAAGGGACACAGTTTGACATGCTAAAGAGACTTGAATTGGGGTATGACGAACATAGAACGCTTTTTATGTACTGCAGGCAAAAAGGTATTTGTTTTATGTCAACACCCTTTGATGAAGAATCGGCCGATATGCTGGACGAATTGGGTATGGAGTTATTTAAAATACCTTCAGGAGAGATTATAAATAAACCATTTATAAAACATATTGCAATGAAGAAAAAGCCTATAATACTTTCAACTGGTATGTCAACTCTTGCTGAAGTTGAGGAAGCAGTGGAATGGATTTATGAAGAAGGAAACAGGGAGTTGGCACTGTTGCATTGTACATCCTGTTACCCTGCACAGTATAAAGATGTAAATTTAAAAGCAATAAGAACTTTAATAGACAGATTTGATTTGAAAACAGGGTATTCCGATCATACTCTTGGTACAGAGGTGGCTATAGGTGCTGTGGCACTTGGGGCCCAGATAATAGAAAAACATATAACATTGGATAGGACTATGGAGGGACCAGACCACAAATGCTCCTTAGAGCCATCTGAATTGGGGCAAATGGTATGTGCAATAAGGAATTTGGAGCAGGCTGTGGGAGATGGTGAAAAAAAGCCTGTAGAGAATGAGTTTGAGATCAGGAATCTGGCTAGAAAATATATTATAGCAGGTAAAAATATTTATGCAGGCCAAAGGATAGATATGGACATGCTCCAGATAAAAAGATCCGGCGGCGGTATTGACCCAAAACATGTTGATCGGATTGTAGGAGCCATAGCGGCAAGGGACATAGAGGAAGGTGTAAGTATTAAAGAGAAAGACTTTTATTCTTAGGTGGTAATGATTTTATAAGTAGTTCATCCAAAAGGAAGATGAAAACATGAACCAACCAATTTACTGTATAATACCTGCAAGAAAAGGCTCAAAGAGGTTTCCGGGTAAAAACATCAGACCTTTTCTGGGTAAGCCTTTAATCACATGGACAATTGAAGAAGCTATGAAATCGACATATATAGGTAATATCACTGTATCAACTGATGATGAAACTGTGATGGAAATAGCTGACAGCTACGGAATTCCAGTATTGCGGCGGCCTCAAATCCTTGCTGGAGACGATACATCAACAATAGATGTTGTACTACATTATATCGATTATTTGAGAGACAGAGGAGAGAATATGAAGCATATTATGCTTCTGCAGCCCACATCTCCCTTAAGAACAGCAAAGCATATTGATGAGGCGGCTAGTCTCTATTTAAGTAATATTGGAAGTATAGATTCATTAATATCTGTTACAAAGTCAGAACATCCTCCTTGGTGGACAAAGAAGATTGAGGATAACGGGGTTTTAAAAGATGTTTTTGAGTATGATAAATTAAAGCTTAGAAGGTCGCAGGACTTCCCTGAAACTTATATGGTGAACGGAGCCATATATATTGCAAAGACAGATAGTTTTATAAGCCATAGAGGATTTGAAACAGGGAGAACGATTTCCTATATTATGGATAATTCTCAGTCTGTTGACATAGATACCGAATTTCAACTGAAACTTGCCGAGTTTATATATGAAAACAGCTAAGGCATGATTGAACAATAAATATTATAAAAGGATGAAGCCACATGTATAATGAAAAAATCAAGATACCTGTAGATCCGAATTTTAACCAGTTTAAAAGCAATTATGCTTGTGAATGGGAAGAAAAAAAGGGAGAGAAATATAAGAATTACAGGGAAAAATGGGTCAGTAATCCAAAAAAATTTATTTTGGAGGATGGTCCTATTAACCTCGATATCGAAATTACCAACTGCTGCAATTTAAAATGCCCAATGTGTCCTAGGACTGTTATGATAAATGATGATATACCTGTGGGCGGAGGGAAGTTTGAAACCGGATTTATGGATTTCGCGTTTTATAAGACGCTTATTGACCAGGCAGCTCAAATTGGAGTAAAAGCAGTCAAGCTCAATTGGCTTGGTGAACCCACAATGCATAAAGACCTGGTAAAAATGGTGGCTTATGCAAAAGAAAAGGGTATCCTGGACGTTTTGATAAATACAAATGGAGTATTTTTAAATAAAGAGCTGGCAAGTGGGCTCATTGAGGCAGGACTTGACAAGCTTCTTTTTTCATTTGACTCTCCTTATAAGGAGAACTATGAAAATATAAGGATTGGTGCAGATTATCATAAGGTTATTGAGAATATAAAGAATGTTAATATATTAAGGTCAGAACTAAAAAAAGGCAACCCGATGACAAGGGTATCCATGGTTATGATGAAGGAAAACCAGCATCACTTCAATGATTTGATGAAACTATTCAAAGATCATGTTGATATAGTGGCATGGTCTGAATATACAAACAACGAAGAAATATTAGGTGATAAAAAAAAGACGATAAAGAGAGAAAAGAACAAGAATTTTGCATGTGCACAGCTATGGCAGAGGATGTTTGTATCATGGAACGGTAATGTTGTAGTTTGCTGTGCAGATGTAAAAATGGAATGCCAGGTTGGAGATGCTCGTATAGAAAGCATCTATGATATTTGGAAAAACGAAAAGTATCAACATATAAGAAAGATGCATATGGCAGGAAATTACGACAATATATCCATCTGCAGCAAATGTGATATGCCTGAAGTTTTAGAGGAGGTACAGAAATGATTCCATTAAGTATACCTGAGATAACAGGTAAAGAGATTCTGTATATCAAGGAGTGCCTTGATTCAGGTTGGTTATCAAGTGCAGGCCCATATGTGAAGGATTTTGAAGACAGATTCAAAGAGTATGTTGGTGCTAAATTTGCAATTGCAACTATTAACGGCACTTCCGCCCTGCATCTTGCACTTATGAGTATGGGGATTGGACAGGGTGACGAGGTCATAGTACCTTCACTTACTTTTGCAGCCACGGTTAATGCAATAAAATATATTGGAGCAGAGCCTGTATTTGTTGATGTTTGCAGGGACACATATGTTATGGATTCAGGACGGTTGGAAGAGCTGATAAGTAATAAAACAAAGGCAATAATGCCTGTACATTTGCATGGACAGCCTGTTGAAATGGATGAGGTTATTGCAATAGCACATAAATATGGTCTTAAAGTAGTTGAAGATGCAGCACAATCATTAGGTTCCAAATACAAGGAAAAGTATACAGGCACAATAGGGGATATAGGGTGCTTCAGCTTTAATGGAAATAAAATCATTACTACCGGAAGCGGCGGAATGCTTGTAACGGATAATGAGGAATTTGCAAACCATGCATTTTATTTGTCAAATCAGGCAAAGGATCCAAGTTGCAAAGGTCAATTCTGTCATAGTGAGGTCGGATATAATTATAGAATGTCCAGCATTAATGCAGCTGTAGGTTTGGCACAAATCAAGGATATTGGCAGAAGGATACAAATAAAAAAGAGGATATCAGCATCATATGATGAAAAATTAAAATTAATGGATCATATAGTACTGCCTTGCAGAAAAGATTGCTGCGAAACTGTTTTTTGGCTGTATCCTCTTCTTGTTAAAGATGAGAGTAGCATGTCAGAACTTATTGACCAATTTACGAAGAAGGGTATTGAGACAAGACCTTTTTTTATGCCTTTGCACTTTATGAAGCCATATTCATATCATAGACATGTTGGTCTAAATAACACAGAATATATATATAGGCATGGCGTTAATCTGCCAAGTGCCTTAGCAATTGACGACCAGGATATTAATAAGGTTTGTCAAGTTATCAGTAATGTAAAAAAATCATAATTTAAATATAATAATTTTCCGATATATTTAATGTAAGGATGATAAGCTTAATGCGAGTTTAATATCATGGAGGGATCTTTTATGAAAATTGATGGCATGGATGCTACCGGTAACTCAATATCACGACAGCAGGAGCATAACTTAAGCAAGACTGAAAATAAACAAACACATGATTCCAGCCAATCTGCTTCCATTGATGTAAAAGGCTACGCACATATGTCCAGCTATGAGAAAAATGAACTGTCTATATCGGATAAAGTGGTAATAGAAGCAATAGAAAAGGCAAATAAAGCAATTTTGGGATCAAACAGAAGCTTTGAGTTTTCCATACACGAAAAGACAAAGTCGATTATGGTCAAGGTTATAGACAATGATACCCAGGAAGTCATAAAGGAAATTCCATCTGAAAAGATTCTAGACATGGTTGCTAACCTATGGGAAATGGCAGGTATTATGGTAGACGAAAGAAGGTAAATATTATGGCTATAAACAGTATATATGGATCAAATGGTTACTCGAGCAAATTAAGGCTGACAGGTATGGCATCAGGTCTTGACACTGATTCAATAATAAGCAGCCTGATGAAAACTGCAAAAGCACCACTTGATAAACTAATGCAAAAAAGGCAGTTGGCTGAATGGAAAAGGGACAGTTACAGAGAGGTAACAAATCTTTTAAGAGGTTTTAAGGATGAGTTTTTTGATGTGTTGAAACCTTCTACCAATATGTTGTCCCAAACCAGCTTGAAAAAGTTTACGGCAACTACTTCAGATAGCAGTGTTGTCTCTGTTACTGGCAGTTCGGAGGCACAAGCAGGGGAGCATAAGATAACAGTTACAAAACTGGCTACCGCAGAATCCAAATCAAGTGGGGCTACTGTTACGGAAGCTTTGGAAAGTGTATCGGACATAACATCATCCGACATTGCGAATATGAGCGGTAAAAATATAAGAATAGTTCTGGATGGTACTGTAAAGGAAATAAAATTAGGGAATTATACGGAAGCAACAACTTTGGACGAGTTTGCATCAGATATTGAGAGTATTATTGGCAATGAATTTGGAGCAGGAAAGATAAAAGTCAGTGTTACAGGAACTGACAGTAAAAGACTTACATTTTCTACTGCAGCAGGGGCGAGCAGGATTACGTTTTCATCGGCTGCATCTAATGATGGATTAGCAGGTTTACATATAGATCCAGGATCTTCGAACAGGTTAAACTTAAATGATACTTTGGATACCATTAAAGATAAGCTGAAAAGTTCCTTTCAGTATGCAGCGAGCACTGATGGAAGTAAAAAGGTTACATTCAGCATAAATTCAAAGTCTTTTACATTTTCAAGTACTGCAACCCTTTCGACGGTGTTTAATACTATAAATAATGACCCAGATGCTAATGTGAAAATATCCTATGACGATGTTACCGACAAATTCACCATAAATGCAAAAACAACAGGAATGGGAAACAATATAAAATTAGATGAAGCATCCAGTACATTTTTATCCTCAATGGTCCTGACGGATTCCAAACAGGGACAGGATGCGGTCGTTGTATTAGATGGTCAAACAATTACAAGAAGCACCAACTCCATAACTTCAAACGGTATAACCTACAATCTATTAAAGGAAAGTGCCACAGAACAAACAGTATCCTTAAAGACTGATACTGAAGCGATTTTTAACAATATCAAAAACTTTGTGACTAAGTATAACGATCTTATAAGCAAGCTTAATGGCAAATTATCAGAAAAGTATGATAGAGACTATCTGCCATTAACAGATGATGAGAAAGAAGATCTGTCGGAAGAACAAATAAAAAAATGGGAAGGAAAAGCAAAGGAAGGGCTTCTTAAAAATGACAGCTACGTAACAAAAGCTGTAAATAGCATGAGGGCAGCTCTATATGACAGTCTGAGTACTATGACTACAAGCTTGACTGAAATTGGCATAACCACAGGTGCATATTCGGAAAAGGGAAAACTTATTATTGATGAAGAAAAGCTGAAAAAGGCTATAGATTCAAATCCAGATGGGGTAATGAACTTGTTCAGCAAGAAGTCTGACACTGTTCCCTCATACAGCCGTGATTTAACAGCATCAGAGAGGAAAACAAGGTACCAGGAAGAAGGATTGGCACATAGACTTTATGACATAATAGAAGATAATATATCAACCATCAGGGATAAAGATGGTAAAAAGGGATCACTGTTGCAATTGGCAGGAATTGCTGGAGATGCTTCGGAATATTCAAATGACATATATAAACAGATAACCCAGTATAATACACAAATAAGCAATCTTGCAGAAAAACTTGCAGATAAGGAAGAAAAATACTATCAACAATATGCAGCTCTTGAATCCTATATGTCCAAGATGAACAGCCAGAGCAGTTGGTTAACAAGTCAGCTTGGCGGCACGAGTTGATAGTTCTAAGTAAATATTCGTAAATCCTACATATAATAGAGGGTTCCGTATAACATAATAAATACCGGAGGGATATATATGATAGCCAACAAAGCTACTGAGCAGTACAAGGAGAATTCAATATTTACAGCCAGTCCAGAGGAATTGACACTTATGCTTTATAATGGGTTGATAAAATTTATTATGCAGGCACAAATGGCAATTGATGAGAAAAATATTGAAAAAGCACATAATTGTATAGTAAAAGCAGAAAATATTATTGGTGAGTTTCAGTTAACCCTGGACAAACAGTATGAAGTATCAAACAACCTATCGCTCATTTATGATTATATGAATAGAAGGCTTTTGGATGCAAGTGCAAAGAAAGATAAGGAAATATTGAGTGAAGTTCTTGGGTTTGCCAAAGATCTCAGAGATACATGGGCTCAGGCAATGAAATTGGCGAAACACCAATTACCAAAGCCACAACAAATAGCAAAATAGGAGAGCAATATGGATAACACTAATAAGAGCACATATGTTAAAAGCCCTGAAACTTATATAGAGAGGCTGTTGGAAATAACAAATAGTAAATATAAATGTTTACAAGATATGCTTGAGCTGACGAAAGATCAGGCTAACGTTATAGATGGAGATCAAATAGAAAAGCTTGAAGTAATTCTAGATGACAAGCAGAGGATAATAGAAAAGGTTGATAAGCTTGACGATGAATTTGAAGTGTATTTTCACCGTCTTAAATCGGAGGCCAAGATTAAAAGTCTTGAAGAGCTAAACATAAGTGAGGTAAAAGGTTTAAAGGAATTGAAAAAATCCGTATCTAATGTAATGGGAATTTTAAAGGAATTATCGGATATGGATAAATCAAATGGCAGTAGAGTAAAAAAAGTTTTGGAAAATGTTGGAAATGAGTTAAAGAATATAAATGTTGCTAAAAAAGTCAATTCAGCTTATGGGTCAATACCATTACAGACTGAATCCTACTTTATAGATAAAAAAAAGTAAAGAGGCACATCAAATTCACGTTCACCCAGCATTGGTATTATTGCATTAGTTATCCAAATGAGTAGAATTATATTATATATTTTTATGTCAGCTGATAAGGGCAAACTTACCGAAAGGTAAGGACGCAAAGTCATGGGCCTTAAGCTATTACTAAGGAATAACTCAAATATAACTTCCGCTATAAATTTGGCTTAGGTGTTGACGTAACTCGTTAACACCCCCTCAAAATCGTAAGTAATATTTTAGTCATTCCTAAATTAAAAGTGTAACTAAGCACTTTTAATTTATATGAAAAGCGATGGTTGCCAGATTACCGGATGAAGCATTTCTATTTATTAAGTTTATATTACTATTCTCAATATTCAGATCTGGTTTCCTTCAGGATGGGGGAGATTCTTCATGAAATCCAAGTTTAATGTGTATTTTTTTCTACCTTTTATCATTGCAATTTTTATTGCCATGCCTGGAATTATTTATGCCGACGGTGACTCAGCCGCATCTCCTATTGATTTGGCTGATAAAGTTAAAACAGCAATGATATCCAGGAACTTAACGTATACAATACAGTATACCGGAGATGCATCAATATCAAATAACATCAAGAATATATTTACAGAGATTTTTGACTCGGATGATTATCTGCATTATATCACAAAATCTTATGGAACAACTATTTATGGTGCTGCAGGCAACTTAACTATGAAATTTAATTTTTCCTATTGGGAGACTTTGGCACAGTCCCAATTTGTTGAAAATAAGGTTGATGAAGTATTGAATAATATAATATCTCCTGGCATGAATGATTATCAAAAAGAAAAAGCAATTCATGATTGGATTGTAGCTAATGTGATCTATGACAGTTCTCTTGTGCAGCATTCTGCTTATGCAGCACTGGCGTCTCCTTATAAGACTGTCTGTCAGGGGTACTCGCTACTTGCATACAAAATGCTCACTGAAGCTGGTGTAGAAGCAAGGATAATTGAAGGAAAGGCAGGAAATCAAAACCATGCATGGCTTTTGGTGAATCTTGACGGAGTTCATTACCATCTTGATCCCACATGGGATGATCCTGTACCTGATGTTCCGGGAAGAATAAAATATGATTATTATAATTTAACAGATGAAGAAATCAAGGTAAATCACTCATGGACCAAGTCATATCCCGAAGCAAATACCTCTTTTGTAGAAACCCTTAGATCAAAAATAGAAAATGACGCTGAGAATGCGGAAATTTATCAATCACTAATTAATGATTTAGGCTTAGAATATACACAGTACGATTTGACAGTAGCCAATTCTTTGGAATTGAACGCAAAAATTCAACAGGCAATTTTAGAAAAAAAGAACACAATAAAGGTAAGATATACGGGTATGTCTATTGTAAGAGATATACAGGAAGCGGTTAAAGGTGCAGGCAATATAACAAAATATAGTTACTCCTATACTGATTATATACGAACGACACAGGTTGGCGATTTTATTCTTGAATTGAACTTTACATACCAGTCCCAGGTTAGTGTAACTGGTATAACACTTAGCCAGAATTCTATTACAATCGAAAAGGGAAAAGCTTCACAAAAATTTGTGCCTATAGTTATGCCTTCTGATGCAAGCAACAAAAATACAATTTGGTCTTCAAGCGATACAAGTATCGCAACAGTTTCGGGTGGTGTGATAAAAGGGGTATCGGGAGGTAACGCAATTATTACAGTTGAAACAGTCGATGGTGGAATAGAGGCACAAATTGAAGTCACTGTTGTAGCACCGGTTACCAGCATAAAGCTTGATAAAGCTAGTTTACAGTTAAGGACAGACCGTGATGATGTCCAGTTAAAGGCTTCTGTTTTTCCAGAAGATGCATCGAATAAAGATATAATTTGGAGCAGCAATAATCAAAACGTTACTGTAGATGAGAATGGAATAGTTCATGCAGTTTCACCAGGCAAAGCTGTTGTTACTGCAGCCTCAAAATCTAATCCTTTGAAAAAGGCTGTTTGTACTGTAGTAGTTCCTGTATTAGTACAGCAAGTATCATTTGTAAAGGATAATATAACATTAAAACTTGGTCAGTCACCTTTAAAGATGACGCCTGTAATTTCTCCTGCTAATGCTGCTGTAAAGACAGTTGAGTGGTCTACAAGCGATGAGTCAATCGCTACAGTGGGGAAAACAGGAAATCTTATAGCGGTTTCTGAAGGTACCGCAACCATAACAGCAACTTCAATTGACACAAACAAGTCGGCGTCAATCACGGTTACTGTAATAAGAGCGGTTACAAGCGTAACCGTCAACAAGTCAGCTACCCTAAAAATTGGTGATGCTGATCTTAAATTGCAGGCCTCTGTCCTTCCCAATAATGCCACAATAAAGGATATCCTTTGGACAAGCAGCAATGTTAATATTGCAACAGTTGATGAGAATGGATCGGTTCATGCAGTTTCACCCGGTAATGTTAAAATAACTGCGACCTCCAAGCAGGATGGGACAAAGAAATCAATTTGTACATTAACTGTACCAATTCCGGTAACCGGTGTAGATATAACCACAACTATAGCCACATTAAAAGTCGGACAAAGTGGTGTAAAGATTGGTGTAAAAATAGTTCCTTCTAATGCAGCAGAAAAAAAGGTGGTATGGTCCAGCAGTGATCCGACTGTATTGACGGTTAGTGCAGTGGGTATAGTTACTCCAATTAAGGAAGGTATTGCAACAATCAGTGCAACTACGGTGGACGGCGGCCTTTCGGATTCTATAATGATAAAAGTTGTATATCCTGTATCATCTGTAGTTTTGAATAAAACTACAGCAACTATCAATGTCGGTGACCCGGATTTGACATTGAATGCAACTGTATTACCGGATAAGGCCACAAGTAAGGATGTAGAGTGGAAAAGCAGCAATCCGGCAGTAGCAACTGTTGATGAAAATGGAGTAGTTCATGCAGTTTCAAAGGGTAAAACAGTTATAAGTGCTGTTTCTAAACAGGATCCTAGTAAGAAAGTAAATTGCAATATCACTGTCAAGTAATATATTAAAAAATTTAGAAATGGCTAAGAAATGGCTTTCTTCGTATTCTCAAGGATAAAATTTCGACAATTTAGTGGGGGTTTGGATGATGAGAATCGGATGTTATTTCTTAGCCATTCCTAAAGGTATAATAAATTTATTGCTTTCAATTAGTCATATAAGAATGTAAAAAATCACGAAATGATTTTTGAACCTATGCATAAAAAAAGAGGTTAGTCTTTGCGACTAACCATGTAAAGGGGGTCAAAATGTATTTTGTGAGGTCCTTAATATTATTGACGGATATGAGAGTTTTATACAACTAAATAAAAAAAATATAAATAAATTTTTCAACGCTCAAAATTGGAAGTAATATTTTAATCATTCCTTAATTACTTTTCATTTACAAGGCTGGTAATTTCCATTATCACATCTTCCATATCCTTGTTAGCACAGTCTATGGTAAAATCACTATATTTCTCATATAGTGGTTTTCTTGCTGTATATAGACTTTGAAGACTTTGGTTTTGTTCCATGGCTATACCTCTGCTTTTTATATTTTTAATTCGGTTTTCAATGGCGTGAAGAGGAAGATCCAAATATAGCACTATTCCATTTTTCTTAAGGTGTGCCATTGATTTTTCGCTATATATAACACTTCCGCCTGTGGCAATAACATGATTCTTAAAATCAGTCTCAAGAATTACAGATTCTTCAATAGACAAAAAACCATCTATTCCATTTTTTCTTATAATATTTTGAAGGAAATCCTTTTCTTTTTGCTGAAGCAGCAAATCTGTATCGATAAACGGCTTGTTGATTGTTTTGGCAAGTAATACACCTATAGTGCTTTTGCCCGCTCCGGGCATACCGATTAATATAATGTTTTTATCTTTCATGGTAACTCCTTTTTCATCTTGAAATGTTGATTAATTTATCCAAACCTGGAAGATTGTGGTGTGTTATACACCGCAATTTCTTACGACAACATCAAGGCTAAAAAATCACTCCTTAATTTTTCGCATATTCCTTATATTTTACCACATATAAGGTAATAATAAATCATAGTTGATGGGGGTGAAGAAAATGGAAGAAAACAACAATGAAATAATGGTCAACATGGATTTGGATTCCACACTTGAGGAGTTATCAAGGGGATTAAAAGCTGACGAAACTTTGGTATTGGATATAGAAGATGACAGTCAGAATCAAACGGATGTGATTTATGACACACTGGTATTAAAGGGATACAGCGTAATTAGGAACTTTATAAAGGGTAAAAGTATAATTATTGTTAATAAAAACAAAAATTTCCATACTTAAATTGTAATTACTATGTTAAAAGTGTTAATAATCTTACATTTGGCGGAGCAAATAACGAACGGTTCAACGGGATTTGCGATAGACAAATGTAATAGATTTATCACTTTTAATATATGTTTAACCTAATTAAATCTTGATAAAGATATCTAATGTTTTTTCGGATCATACTTTTTATACCTTGTATAACTGCTGCTGACGTTTTGTTTGGTGTTATCAAGAATATTTGTAAACTTTTCAAGCATTTCCTTGTCGGAAACTTTTTTTATAGCAGCATTCATTAGAGACTGGAAATCACTACCTTCTTCAGGATATGTAACGGTAGTGGAAAAGAATAAATCGTTAAACTTCAGATTAATTTCACAAAGGCTTGTGTCAATTTTGGAGGATATTTTTGTATCCACAACTTTTGCACCTGCTGCGTTTGTGTTAGGCAATACTATTATTATGTCCTTATTGTTTAAAATGGCATAGTCGGTTATGCGAAGTGACTGCTTGACCTTTTCGATTGCTATGGTATAAGCTTTTTCCTTAAGCTGAACGCTGTCAATATAATTACTGCTGCCTAAAAGCTTTTCTTCTTTTGGTTTTACAAGAGTTATAAGCACAATGGACAGATGGTGTTTGGTACGCTTAGCCATATAAATCTCTTTGGCAAAATACTCTTCAAATGACATAATTATTTTTGCAGTTTCATTTACAATATACTTGAATTTTGCTTCAATTCTGACGAGGCTTCGGATTGAACTCTGGAGCCTTGCTGGCTTGACCGGCTTTTCTATATAGTCGTTTACCGAGTATTTAAGAGTTAAATTTTTTATTTGTGGGTTGTTGGGTTTTGCGATAACAATGATTGGTACCGCCTTAGTTTCGGGGTTGCTTCTAATGGCTGATATTAAAGAGAAGCTCTCTTTTTCTTTAGGGAAATCGATTCCGATGATTATTAGAGAAAAGCATGCAAGTGAAACATCGATGCTATTAATTTCATTAAAACTTGCCACATCAATTATCTCAAATTTTCCCAATTCTGAAATTATGTATTTCATTTTTTCTCTATCCACCTGGGAATTATCAAGTAACAAAATTTTATTATCCATAAAGCCTTCCTGATCACAATATTTATGATTTATACCATTTATGATTTATACCTTAGATACCTCATATAAATATCGGCAGGTATGCGGGAATAAATTACAGCAATTTTTTTGGAAATGCTGAAAATATAACTTCCCGTATAAATTCGCTTTCGTGTTCACTTAACTCGTGATCACATGCTCAAAACGGGAAGCAATATTTCAGTTATGCTTTAGGTATCAAAAAGCCACAACGATTAAGGTAAATAATCAATTCGTTATTTTTAGGGCCTTGAAAAGTATAATCTTATTGGGGAGCACCATAAAAAACAATACCTTTGCTCGAGTCAATAGTAACAACAGAACCGCTTTTTAAAATTTTAGTTGCATTTTCTGCTCCTACAACAACAGGTATCTCAAGGGTTAGACCGATTGTGGCAGCATGGGAACCAGCTTCACCTTCTTCAACTATTATTCCTGATGCTCTCTTTAAGAGGGGAAGCATTTCGTTATTGGTATAAGGTGCAACAATTATGTTCCCGTCAGTAAAGTTTTTCTCAGCTTCCTCCAGTGTCCTCACAACACAAAGTTCTCCAGTTGTTTGTCCCATGTTTATTCCGGTACCTTTAACCAGTACTTTACCTACAATGTGTACTTTTAAGAGGTTTGTTGTACCGCTTACTCCTACAGGGATACCGGCAGTAATAATTGCAAGATCACCATACTGTACTTTGCCGGATTCTAACGCTTTTTCAACCCCAACTTCGAACATTTCATCAGTAGTGGATAATGAAGGAACAAGGAAAGGAATAACTCCCCATGAAAGAGCCAGCTGACGCTGTACTTTTGGATAAACTGTAGTTGCAATAATGGGGCAGGCAGGTCTGAACCTGGAAATCATTCTTGCTGTAAGCCCGGAATGAGTAACTGTAATTATTGCCGATGCAGTAAGATCCATTGCAGTGGTACATGTTGCATGACTGATTGCATTAGTTATGCTTGATGCCACAGTATAATTTGTTGATGTAAATCTTTTCCAATAACTTATTGAATTCTCTGCTTTTTGTGCAATTTTACACATGACTTCAACAGCTTCTATAGGGAATTTTCCTGATGCAGTTTCACCTGACAGCATAATGGCACTGGTGCTGTCATATATGGCGTTTGCTACATCACTTGCTTCTGCACGGGTAGGTATTGGGTTTCTTATCATTGAATCAAGCATTTGGGTAGCTGTTATAACAGGCTTACCGTTTTTGTAGCATTTTTCTATTATGGTTTTTTGGACCAGTGGAACTTCCTCAACTGGTATCTCAACACCCATATCCCCTCTGGCCACCATGATGCCATCAGATACTTTTATTATATCATCAATATTTTTTATACCCTGGCGGTTTTCTATTTTTGCTATTACATTAATGTCCTGACCGTCATATTTTTCAAGAAGTTTTTTTATTTCAACAACGTCAGATGCTTTCCTTACAAATGATGCCGCAATAAAATCCACGTCATTCTCTATTCCGAATTTTATATCTTCAATATCTTTCTCAGTAAAAGCAGGAAGGCGAATCTCAACTTCAGGTACATTGACACCTTTTCTGTTGCTTATCACACCACCGTTTATAACGGTACAATGGATATCCTTGCCTTTGACTTCTTTAACTTCGAGTTCTACCAGTCCATCATTTATAAGGATTCTACCGCCTTTAAAGACATCCTTGTAAAGATCTTTGTAGTCAATGGTGACTTTGGTGTTGTCGCCGATTATTTCTTTGTTGACTAAAACAAAACTGTCTCCTTCATTAAGTGTCACTTCACCTTTTTCAAAAGTACCTATTCTTATTTTAGGACCTTTCATATCAAGCAAAAGGGCAACAGGTATTCCTAATTCTTCTCTTGCTTCTTTGAAGGCATTGATTCTTTTTTTATGATCTTCATGAGTACCGTGTGAGAAGTTCATACGCCCTACATTCATTCCAGCTTTCATAAGTTGCTTAAGCATATCCTTGCTGTCCACAGAGGGCCCCAAAGTACATACTATTTTTGTTTTTCTCATCAATTACCATTCCTTTCGGTTTAACGCCATTTGCAAAAATCATTATTTTTGTACAAGTATATTTAAATTGCAAAATACGCCATTAATTTACATATGTTAAAAAACGCAAGGCAAAAAATATGCCTTACGTCATTGCTTGCCACAACTCTTAATACCGACTAAACTATAATAAAGGGCTATATTTTTTTATCTAAACCCATTGATAAATATATATTATTATTTATCAAAAATCAATATAATTATAGATTAAAAATTATAAAACGACAAATAATATGTTACAATTTGACCACTTGTGTTATAATAAAACAAAATCAAAAAATGATTTTGTCGACATTGTTTGTTGCCGTGAGAAATAGTGTAATACACTATAATTCCCTAGACATTAAATAATTTGCGGTAATATATGAAAGGTGATTTTAGCACTTTTCTTATAGATATAATATATAGAAAATTATAAATGGAGGATGAGTGTAGGAATGATTAAAAAAGCATTAATTGTCAGTTTATTGTTAACAGCAGTATTTTCAGGATGTAGTTCAGATAAGGTTCCAAACGATTCTAATAACAGTGCTGGTGAGCCATCGGCAGTTGCTTCGTCGGCAGAACCGACACCGAGCGGAGCTGTATCATCTTTAGCAGCAAGCAAGCTGAATATAAATAAACCGTCGAAAATTGACCAGCTCAGTGCACCTGAAAAGGATGAGACCATTGCTATAATGAAAACAAATATGGGTGACATTAAAATCAAGTTTTTTTATGATGTAGCTCCAAAAGCAGTCGAGAACTTTATAAAACATGCCCAGGACAAGTATTATGATGGGTTGACATTTCATAGGGTTATAAAAGATTTTATGATTCAGGGAGGAGATCCATCCGGTAGCGGTGCAGGAGGAGAAAGTATTTGGAATAAGCCGTTTGAAGATGAATTCAGCGATAAGGTTCATAACTTCAGGGGAGCTCTTTCCATGGCAAACAGCGGTCAAAATACAAACGGAAGCCAATTTTTTATAGTACAGCTGTCAAAAGTTGATGAAAATTCTGTCCAGTTTATGGAGCAAAGCAATTTTTCAAAGGAAGTCATCGATCAATATAAAAAGGTAGGCGGTACACCATGGCTTGATAACAAGCACACTGTATTCGGTCAGGTGTTTGAGGGAATGGATATCGTTGATAAAATCGCTGATGTAAAAGTAAAAAATGACCGTCCCATGGAAGATGTTTTAATAAATTCCATAGAAATTACAACACAAAAATAATACTGGAAAACTGTGTTTTTAATGATAGAAATGTGGAAGGACTAACCTTATAAATAAGGTTAGTCCTTTTTTATGCCTTGATAGGTATATTACATTGTCTGTCGCAAGTTGGTTAAATATAGGAAATAAAATAAATTCAAAAAAATTTGCAATTTATAAGACATTTTTAAATTATATTCGTAATTAATGATAGAAGTACAATTTATTAAAAAATGACTAAAATTTTTGGTTTAACAAATATAGGTACGATTACTTAAGGAGGAGTATATAAATGGTAAAGAGGCTATGTCGCTCTAGGGAGAATAAAGTTATTGCTGGGGTATGCGGTGGAATCGCAGAATATTTCTCAACAGATCCTACAATTGTAAGACTTGTGTGGGGAGGAACATTTTTTTTAGGAGGAACAGGATTTATTGCTTATATTGTAGCTGCCATAATAATGCCAAAGAGGGAATTTGACAGCCATGGAGACATTTTTTCCAACAGTCGTAGTGATGAATTCGATTATCCAAATGAAAGTGAATTCGATAAACACTTTTATGCAAAGACAGGAAGCGGTGAATTTGATGCTTCTGGTGATTATAAAAGAAGTAAGCCTGATAAGAAATTTTTTGGAATAATATTGATCGTGTTAGGTGGTTTCTTTTTAGCAAAAGATTACTTAAAATGGGTGGATGATCAGGTACTAATTCCTTTGATTTTGATCATAGTAGGATTGTTGTTTATATTCGGGAATAGGAGGAAGTTTTGATGAAGGCAGGGAAAATTGGGCTTGGAATTTTTCTCCTAGCAGTTGGAGTTATTTGGATACTTGTTAGTTTCAAGATTATCAGTTTTAATTATATAGAACAATTCTTTGTAGCGTCTATCAAGCTTTGGCCTCTAATTCTTATTGTAGTAGGGGTGAACCTGATATTTAAGTATAACTATTCTGTAAAATTAGTATCATGGGTTTTATATTTTGCGATTTTAATTTCCTATGGTGTAATAGTCAATCCAAAACTTGGATTCGACAGTGTTAAGATTGACTTGAATTTAGGTGATGTTGGCAATGGAGACCATATAAAATATAGCGAAAAGCTGAAGGAAGCAACTAAAGAGGGTAAGCTGGATATTTCACTGGGTGCAGCTAAAATAAATATTGATGGGAAAACTGACAATTTATTTGACGCTGATGTTCCTAAAAGTGTAAAACTTAAAAAGACAGACTATTCACACAACAATAGTGAAGCTCGAATATACTTTGATAAAAACAATGGTTTTGATTTTAGAAACCAGGATTCCATTTTTCAGTTAAATAAAAGCGTATTATGGGATGTTAATATTAAGACAGATGTGTTAACAGGTAAATTGGACATGACAGACCTTAAAATTAAAAAGCTTGACTTGGACGTTAAAGCTTCAAGTGTAGATGTGGTATTTGGTTCAGGTTATGATAAAACAAATGCTGAGATTGAAGCTAAAGCATCAAATATAAATCTCACAGTTCCTAAGAATTCAGGAGTACGTATAAAAATGAGTGGAAAGTTAAATAACACTAATTTGGATAAGTTGGAATGGAAAAATGATAAGAATGTGTATGAATCGCCAAATTATGATAAGGCAGAATCCAAGATAGACATGGAAATGGATATGGATATATCAAATTTAAAGGTTTATCTTATAAACTAAAATCCCCTTTATAAGAGGTCTTGCAGAAATTATTCTGCAAGGCCTTTTTTACGGGAATTTTATATTAAAAGTGATAAATCTATTACATTTGTCTTAAGCAAATCCCGCTGAACCGTTCGTTATTTGCTCCGCCAAATGTAAGATTATTAACACTTTTAATATAAGTTATATATTTATAATAATTTTGTTAAAATAGTGGCAATATACGTTGATATTTATTAAAATAGTATTTATACTATATTAAAAGTGATAAATCTATTACATTTGTCTTAAGCAAATCCCGTTGAACCGTTCGTTATTTGCTCCGCCAAATGTAAGATTATTAACACTTTTAATATATATTAAAGTGATTTCAACCACATTAAGACATGCATGATTAAAAATAACTTACGCTATAAATTTGGCTCATGTGTTGGCTTGACTCGTCAGGATGCATGGCGAGCAGTTTAGCGAAGCTAAACGACCAGCTGCTATGATAAGCGTAAGTGATTTTTCATTTATGTCTTAATAAATATTGAAAACGAACTATCTTAGTTGTGGGACAACTAAATAAAGAGATATTTTTGCGGATTTTGTACTTTTTATACGGGAGGAAAAACATGAGTGATAATGATTTAATAGCTTATTCAAATTTCATTCAGGATATTATTACTGATGATCTTAAAACCAATAAGAACGGTGGCAGAATAGTAACCAGGTTTCCACCTGAACCAAACGGTTATTTGCATATCGGGCATGCTAAGTCAATATGCATAAACTTTGGCCTTTCCATACAGAACAAAGGAAAATGTAATTTAAGATTTGACGATACCAATCCTGTTAAAGAAGATGTGGAATATGTCGATTCAATCCAAAAAGATGTAAAATGGTTAGGTTTTGATTGGGAAGACAGGATGTATTATGCTTCTGATTATTTTGAAAGAATTTACAATTCTGCAATAGAGCTGATAAAGCTCGGTAAAGCATATGTTTGCGATTTAACTGCAGAGCAGATCAGGGAATACAGAGGAACTCTTACTGAGCCAGGAAAGGATAGTCCTTTTAGGAATCGTTCGGTGGAAGAAAATCTGGATTTGTTTGAGAAGATGAAAAACGGGCAATTCGAGGACGGAAGCCGTGTATTAAGAGCTAAAATAGACATGGCGTCACCAAATTTAAATATGAGAGATCCTGTTATATACAGAATACTTCATGCAACCCATCACAGGTCTGGAGACAAGTGGTGCATTTATCCCATGTATGACTTTGCACATCCCATATCCGATGCGTTAGAGGGCATTACTCATTCTATTTGTACACTTGAGTTTGAAGATCATCGCCCATTATATGACTGGTTTTTGGAAACACTTCAATTTCAAGACAGGCCAAGGCAAATAGAATTTGCACGTCTGAACCTTACCTACACGGTGATGAGCAAGAGAAAGCTTTTGGAATTAGTTAAAAATTCATATGTAGCTGGATGGGATGACCCCAGGATGCCTACCATTTCGGGAATGAGGAGACGCGGATATACTCCTTCTGCAATAAGAGATTTTTGCGAAAGAATAGGGGTAGCAAAAACATCAAGCACAGTTGATGTTGCTCTTCTTGAACACTGCATCAGGGAAGATCTGAATGCTAAAGCCACAAGGGTTATGGCAGTTTTAAGGCCTATCAAGGTGGTTTTGGAAAATTATCCTGATGATCAGATAGATTGGTTTGATGCTGAAAATAATCCTGAGGACCCAAATGCAGGAACAAGAAAAGTTCCCTTCTCAAAGGTTATTTATATCGATAGAGATGACTTTATGGAAAACCCTCCAAAGAAATACTTCAGATTATTTCCGGGCTCTGAGGTTAGGCTCAAACATGCATACTTTATTACATGCAAAAGCGTTGTAAAGGATGAAAAAGGCGAAATTACCGAGCTTATTTGTACCTATGACCCTGAATCAAAAGGCGGTAATTCTCCTGATGGAAGAAAAGTTAAAGGGACTATTCAATGGGTTTCGGCCAAGCACGCAATTGATGCTGAAGTAAGGCTTTATGATCAGCTCTTTACAAGCTCAAATCCTGATGAAAGTGAGAGCGGTGATTATAAGGAAAACCTTAATCCAAATTCATTGGAAACTCTTTATAATTGTAAATTAGAGCCAAGTCTAAAGGAGTCAAAGCCTGAGGACAGATACCAGTTCATTCGTACAGGCTATTTTTGTATTGATTCTGTTGATTCAAAGGAAGATAAGCTTGTGTTCAACAGAATAGTTGCACTTAAGGACTCGTGGGCAAAGATTCAGAAAGAACAGTAATGATATTTTATGGTGGGCCAAGTGGCATTTCGAAAAACTGAATTAATGATAATAAGAAAAAGCATGAATAATGTATTTTTGAAATGCTCTTAGCACTTTATATGGTATGAAATATGTAATGGGTAATAGATTTATATTAAAAGTGATTAATCTCCTACATTTGTTTTTCGCAAATCCCGTTGAACCCTTCGTTATTTGCTCCGCTAAATGTAAGATTAATAACACTTTTAATATAGAACTATTAATTATCCAATGTCATCAAGCTAATAAAACAATAACTGGGATTACTGGAAAATACGAAAAAATATATTAAAAAAGTGGCTAAAAGTCGCGAAAACTCTTGACTTTTCCAAAGTAGCCTAATAATCAAAAAGGA
>JAEYYB010000088.1 GCA_023430975.1 Bacillota bacterium
AAAGCTAGGACTTCTGAAACACTTTCTGAGGCATTGGCCATAGCTTTAAAGAATGTAAATGATTTGGATATTAATGGGTGGTTTAAATGTTCAGGGTATTCCGTATAATATATCAATTTGCTGTAAAAGGCATCACAGAACAATTTTATATAAATAAATATGTTTCGGTATTTCCAGTACCCGGAGCTATATGATAAAGTTTTATTAGTAGTTGAATAAATTAAATGTAAAAAACGGTTGAAATATGCAAATTTAATATATAAAATTAATATTAGGAAATTATTCAAAGAGATTACATTATGTCTATAATGCGAAGCCGACAAGAAGTATACTAGACTTGTTATTATAGCAATAATGGGAAGTTGGATACGGAGGTTTCTTTATGAAAATATTGTTGATTTCGGATTTGCATTTCAAGGAACATAATGATTGGGATATGATAAATAAAATAACTGACAATATGATTCGACGTGTAAATAACAAAATGAAAAAGGATGATAACATTGTTGTTATTACGCTTGGTGATATTATTCATTATGGTATTCCAAATGCTTTTCAACAGGCTAAGCTATTTTATTCACATTTGCAACAGAACATTGCTGCGAGTGAGTTTCGTTTTGTCCCTGGCAATCACGAACTCATTAACAAAAATTTGAATGATTTTAATTTGTTCATCAAAGAGTTTAACCAACCTGAATATACAGACAAAGACACAGTATACACTGAAGATACGCAGAGTTGCCGAATTCTTTATGTTGATTCAACATTAAGCAGAATACATAATGAACCGGGACGAATTAATCTTGAAGAAATCAAGGCTAAAATGAGCGATTTAAAAAATATTATTTGTATGCATTTTCCACCTTGCGTTCAAGACGGCATTGATAAAAATATTTCCAATTCAGGTGAACTTATTGCGACACGCACAAACTACATCTTTTATGGACATCAACATGGCTACGTGGAAATACCAGATTATTTAGAAAAAGATACGGGCATACATTCTGTAGGAACACTCTTGAAAGACGATGTGAACGAGCATGAATTTATTTTATTGGACATAGCTGGCAGCAAAATCCATTATGCTTACCGCTATGTGCATAATGGGGTGAAGTTCACACCAGAAATTTTGTTGCCACAAAAAGACAATTTACAATCAGATAGAATTAAGACTCCTGAACTGCCTTCACCACAAGCATCTTGCCTAAAACGAAAGGTCAAAACAACACTTGGAGGTATAAACAACTCAAATTCTGATGGACTTTTATGGAGCAATCTTATAGGAACAGACATTGATGAATATATCAAGGAGAATAACTTGATTATCTTACTTGGCGATGCGGGGAGTGGCAAATCCTTTGAACTTCAGCGTATTTATCAGAATTATATTGACGATGAGGAATATTTTCCTATTTGGGTACAACTGAAAAATGTAAGTAACGAAAAATTAAGTGAATATATTGGCTATTGCAAAAACACTATCGATAGAAAAACCCCTATGCTTATTTTTGACGGACTTGATGAAATGCAGGGAGAAAATATTATCAACTTCATTAGTGATATTGGTAGTGCTGTGATGGACGATACTGAAATAAAAGTCGTTTTATCGGTAAGGACTGCTTTGAGCAGACCCATTGATGGGTTTGTTCAATGTACTTTAATTGACGTTGATGATTCTGGTATAAAGGTATATGCCAAGGCGAAAGGTGTAGATGCTGAGTTGTTTTATAAAGCAGTATGTAAATCTGGATGCTTAGGATTGGCAAGAAAGCCTTTTTATCTTGTTGAAATGGTTAAGCTATTCGCAAATACAAATACTCTTCCTAAAGAAATTAATTTGTTGCCAAAGATGATAAATAATCGTTTTTATGATAGTGATAAAAAACACACTCAAACCTTGTTGCAAGGGGAAGGTTTGGTTGAGAATGAAGCACTGTTACATCGCACATTGGGAGAGATTTCATTCTTTATGCAAACGAACAAAGAATACATTCTATCAAATTACAATTATACAGATATATGGAAGCTAAACGTTAGAAATCTTTTGAGCCGTACTGGATTGCTAACAAAATCTCTGATGGATAATACCATTGCTTGGGAATTTGAACACAACAATTTCAGAGAATATTTAGCCGCAAAATACCTAAACCAACTTTCTTTTGAAGAAATAATAAGCATAATAGTATATGATGAAAACCGCTCAAAGCTACGTCCATCATGGCTTAATGTTGTTGCCTATTTGTTATCAATGCAAAATGACGATAAACTTATTAACTGGTTAATCCATAATGCAAAAGATGTGCTTTGCGATTTTGAATCTGACAAGTTAACGCTTGCAAATCGGAACGAGATATTTATATCCGTGATGAATGATGCGATTAGCAAACAACTTCCGATATTTTCTCTTTATGACGCAAATAAATTAGGCAGATATTTTCAAAGTGATGAAACAATTAGTTTTATGCTTGGAATATTGAAAACAAATACAAATAATTATGCCGTTTCAAGCGTATTACACGTCTTGCGTTATTGTGATAATTTTTTCAGCAAAGAGAATGATTTGAAAACTGTAATAATTGAAAAAACGTTAAAAGACAAGAATTATGAACACATTGTTGTGCTCTCGGTCGAAGTGTTGACACAGATTTTTGCTAACGATTTAACAAATATAACAGCAGAGATATTTGCAATTTTGAGCGAAGACAGAAGAAGCCGAGTTTTTGGTGCATTATGCAAATTGCTTGTTGAAGCTGAAGCTGTTGATAATTATATTGACAATATAATTAAAATGTTAAATTCCGTTAATGGTATAAAAGAAGATATCTCTGCTCAACTTGGAATTGAAAATGCTTTGACAAATGCTAAAAACGTTAGAGGTGTTAGCAGTATAATCAAGCTTTTTTGCAACAATGAGCTGCCATATGTGCTTAATAGTAAAGATGACATTTTTGCACAAAACTGTAAAAGAGCAACCGAATTGTTTCACCAAGGAAACACAGAGCTTTTAACCACAATGATAGATTGTTTTATTGCAATGTCAAGTAAGAGTGATAGTCGCAAATGCAAAATAGTAAAAACTTTTTTTCTTGATACCAAAACTTTACTAACGGCATTTGAAGACATTCTTAGCCGCAAACTGAGAGCAGACAGTATGATGTTCACAATTGAAGATATTATGGATGAAACACTTGAAGATATTTTGATTGAAAAATATCTTCATAGTGATACGATTGATGAAGCTTTCAAATGGTATGCCAAACGCATTCCAAGCAATTCAACAATCTTTATGAAGTTAGACGATGCAGTGCTAAAAAAAGATAATGCACGTATTCAGCGTGAGCCTCAAATTGACTGGAACAAAAATCGTAAAGAGTGTAACCAAAAATATTTTAATTGCTTGTTTGACAAGGGTTTGTTTTCAAAATTGATAGATGAATTGCTTTTTTATATCAAAAACAATGATATTACTTGCGAACAACTGGTGTCTACTTCATCAGATGAAATCTATGAGTTTTCTGCTGTTCCCCGCGAACGCATAGATTTACAAAATATTAGAACGGCGTTATATCACAGTGGACTTACAACACAAAAGGTAACACAGTTTTTTGATTATATTAATTGGGAGTATTTTTGTACTTGTGAGATGTGCAGAATACTTGAAAATAATGGGGAAGATATTG
The DNA here is from genome assembly GCA_023430975.1 of Bacillota bacterium. GTDB lineage: Bacteria > Bacillota > Clostridia > Acetivibrionales > DSM-2933 > Pseudobacteroides. Next base: position 3,681 of record JAEYYB010000088.1, read on the forward strand.
AAATTGAGGATGAACAAAAACAATATATTAACAACTATCTAAAAAAACAATTTGCAAGTATTAATCTTGAGAATTATTCGGATAGTACGATTAATAAAGATGAAAATAAGAATAAATATATAAGGCATATTATAGCACTTGCAATAAAAAGTGAATTTGTTTTTACTGATGAAAAGTTACTAGAAATGCTGATGCTTCCTTGGTATGTGTTTGTATCATCAACATCAACCGGAGAATCAAAAGCACTTAAATTTGTAACTGAAAGAATTGTTGAATCTAAAAGACTTCAATACAAAATTCTCGAAAATATTAGAAATAGAAAACTGGAGCCCCTTGCTGCCCAAACACATTTGTTGTATTGTTTGGAAAATAAACTACCCGATGCTATCAAAATAGCGATTGACCTTTTCAACAGCGGACTCGAAGAAGCAAAATATCATAAAAATACCGCAGTTGACTATTTACTTGCAATGAAAGGCAATAAGTTTGTTGACAATTTGGTATCTAAAGTTACTGATTATGATTTGCTTACTTATCTTGCTCGTTGTATGAAAAGCGATAATAAGAATCTCATCAATAAACTGATAGATGAAAATAAGAAATCAGATTCTCAAACTTTGTTTTTGAAAGAGTTGCTTGAGTTAAACAACAGATATGCCCTTGAGACATACCTAGAACTAGCAAAAGGAGGGAATGGTTTGCCGGACTTGCATTCTGATGATTCTCGCATCGGGGAAATTACAATGGCTATTAGGAAAATTAATGATATTTCACTAATTGACGTTATTTCAAAACTTTTTGAAGTTTGCTATTCTGAAGGATTTACTGACAAGGAAAGCTTTGGGCTTAGAGGTGCTCTTAACACAGTTATTAATAACTTGAATAAAATTGATCCATTTCGTTTAAAGGAAATGTTTACAGACCTTATTGAAAAACATCCTAAAGATGGGAAGTTATTATCTGTATGTCATTGGCATTTGAACGACATCGAAAGTTTAATAAATGTTTCAAGTGATTCACCTTGGAGCATAGAAGAAACGCTTGCTTTTTTGAAATCTCATCGAACAGAAAACAGAAAGATGGGCTAAATAAATTTCGCTATTAATGAGCTTATCATATTCAACTTCTCCTACTTCTCCTAATGTTTATAACTAGCGAATCATGTCGAGTTGTGAACTGTGCATTATTCATATAACCAGTAATATTTTTATTATATTTATTTGAGAATTGGCGTTGATTGGCTCAGAGAGTACTGTAAATACCAAAACATATTTATTTATATAAAATTGTTCTGTGATGCCTTTTAAAATGTAGTGAGAGTTAAACAAGATAAAAATGACTCCGGGGAGGTATTTGCCTAGTTCTCCTCCGAAGACAAACTGAATGGTTTTCTAAAAGCAGAACGCTTTTTCCCGGATTTGCTCCGCTAGATGCTTCGAGGGCTTCTCAAAGATGAATGGGAGGATGGGGTTGCCCCGGATTTGCCCCGGAGATAGCTTCGTTAGCCATTGGAAGTGACAAACACAGGAACCGGAACAAATTGACTGTACAAAAATATATTTTTGTGAATTTGATCTATTCAACAGCCACTAAAAAATTACTTACAGAACAGTAAGGGAATACGATAATATCTGTATCGTATTTCCTTACTGTTCTGGCTCTGAAAGTCACTTTGAAGATACCTCGTCAGACGTTTTAAAGCCGACTGCGGAGATTCTTTAGTACGGCTTCGTCAGAGTTTCTAAAGAATGGGGGACAAAAGCCCCGGATTCTGCTTCGTAAGCAGCTTTAAAGCTGCTTGAGAGAAATGCTTATCGACTTCTAAAGCTCAATGTTTTAACTGGAAAAAATCATTATAATTTTTGTGATTTTATTATGCTACTTTATCATTTTGCTTCAATTTATATAGGTCTGGGAATTATTGCATGAAAATCCGGTAGTACAGTTGTGTCATAGCATTCCGGCATTAATTCTACACGTCGAACTTTTTTGAAAATTGGAAATTCTACAAATATTTATTTGTTTTCGTAGCATAAAGAAATATACAAAAGCCGCAATTGCTCTGGCCCATTGATATTCTCTGCTGGTTTCCAGAAATAAAAGGAAAGCCGGATTTCTCCGGCTTCAGCATATGCACTTTATTTAATAATTGAAGAACATATTCCTTTCATAATTATTCTATTATTTTCGACTGTTAGCACATCTATTGAATTAATAAAGTATTTAATTTCTATAGATTTCCAAGTGTCATTTTTTGCTCTAAGGAAATTTATACTCCAAAATATTTGTTGTACTTTTAAAGGATTTATATTTTCATATCTTCCTATCTCAAGTTCATCAAAATCATGTTTTAAGTCTGCATTATCAATAATAAGTTCATATGTGTTGTCTCCTGGAAAAGGATCTTTCTGGAATAGGAAATCAACTTCACAAATACAAGTTTTGTTATCATTGATATTTAACAAACACTCCATTTCTTCCACCACAATCACTTTCCTTTCTTTAATATACCCTAATAAATTCAGCACCTGGTAAGTTGGATTTCCAAAAACTTATATTATCAGCTAAATCAATGTTTAACGGAAAACCAGCTTCAGCCTCGAAATCATTTGCTATATTTACAAGCTTTTCTCTTATCTTGGGTCCGTGTTTACTTGATAAAATGTCAGGACGAATTGTTATTACCATATCTAAATCCGAGTCAGGCTTTGGGCCTCTTCCTCTAAAATTACTTCCAGTTCGACTTCCAAACAGCTCAACAGTTCTTATTGCCGGATCTTTTCCTGCCCGTAATCCTTTAATTCTATTAAGTGCTCTAGTATATGCCGATTCTGGTACTCCTATTAACCCCTTTGCATATTGAACAGGTACTCCAGGCAATTCAATCACAGGTCCAGAACCTTGTCCTTTTGCAGCATTTTCTAGCTTTTGTAATGCTCGTTCACGGCGGCCAGGATTCAATAGTTTTACATCACCAACTCCCGCATAAGGATGGTAAAATATTTGCTGGTCCGCTGATATTCTCTGCTGGTTTCCAGAAACATAAAAGGCTGGGTTAAGCCCAACCTCTTAATTTCTGTTATTTTAATTATCATTCCAATTTGGAAAGCTTTTTTGCCAACAAGTTAACGTAACTTTCCATTTTACTCTTATGATCTTCGTCTCGGTCTTCCCTCAACTCAATTATTACATTACCTTTTTGGAAGTAAACATATGTCATATATGAATCCATAAGTTCGTACAATGACTCAGGACTAGCCCTTAATTGGTTTTTGTATGTAATAAAATGTCTGTTGTTTATTGTTCCACTACTTTCCATAATTCCATAGAGTTTTCCATAATACTTATAATCAGAATCATATGATTTACAAGCACTATTAAAACTATCATATATAAATGTTCTTACCTCCAGATGAGAACCTTTAGAATCAGTCCCTGTTAACATTTCAACAATTCCATCTGTCCGTTTTACTGGCACCGCAGTATTTACGCCATTAGAAGTACTAATTTTGAATGAATTAAATGATTCAATGCCTTCCATAATATCTTTAAGACTTTTGACATCTGTAGCAATATTTAATTCTTTCATAGGTGTAATAACGATATCTTCTTTTAATCTGACATTTCTAATACACACTTTTTTTGAAAAAAGCATCATTATTATTCCTATTAAGATCAATAGAATACTAAAAACTCTTACTGTGTTAAACCCGTCTCTGAATTTCACAAAAAGTATAATTCCTGCCGTTATTAGAATTAAAGCTGTAACTATTATTATTAAAAAGCTTATTAATCCATGTCGAAATGCCATAAATTTTCTCCTTACCTGTTCTGTTAAATAGTGTAAAAACCTTTTCTAAAAAGTCTGGCTTTTAGATGCACAATAATTAACATCCTTTACAAACTGTGAAATAGCATCTCGTGTTTTTTGTTCTGTTTTCTTAAAACGCTGGCTTCCCTCTTTTACTCCAGAGTCTACCGGGTCATAGCCACCTGTTACCGGATTTTTTACAAGGTCATAACGTGGATCATCAAAAATTTTGATTTTATTATAACCGCTGCTGGCTTGATGAGCTTTCACACCAAGTGGGCCTGTATCCCAATCCATATGTGCATCAATATCTTGATATGGGTGCAGTGCTTTACCTAATTGTTCAAGCGATTTTTTACGTTGTTTCTCTCTTTCTTCCATCAGACTTTGTAAGCAACTATTCTTTGCTTTCTCTTCGCTCATAAAAACCTTTTTCATTTTATAGGAAGATGAATTCTCTATATTGGCTACATTGTTGGCATAATCTTTCTCTGCATTATTCCATGTGTCAACAGACTTTTTATAATATTCTTCAAAATGCAATTGCCTTGTGTCTACTCCACCAGTACCTTTATTGTGATCGAAATGCCAATCCTGTGTTGCTTTAGTGAATGGACTTGTCATTGGGTTTGAATCAACTCCAGTGTTTGCATCTCCAACTATTTTTCCATAATCTTTATTGTCCAAAATGTCACTTGCTATTCTGCTTGTTACGCCTCTATGAACTTCATCACCCCAATGGCCTGTAGGGTCAACGTAATTAATAGGGTTGTTATTTACATAAGAATAAAGATTTAATCCGTCACCCCTGAAGGTATCTTCTTGCGTAAACCTTCCAACCACTGGGTTATAGAATCTGGCTCTAAGGTAATACTGCCCTGTAACCTGATCATACTGCTCACCAGCATATCTAAACCTATTCTGCACCTTCTCAACAGCTTCAACTGTATTACCAAATGCATCATACTGGTACCGATTAATCATTGTACCGCTTGAGTCTGTGAGGCCTACTACATCACCGTGGCCTTAATTAGGTAATATGTACTCTGTTATGGTGCTATTCTAACAGCCAAATAAAATTCTCAACCATATCTTATCAGACGCATTGAAAAGAAATATGCTAAGGTATATAGCAAGA
>JAEYYB010000099.1 GCA_023430975.1 Bacillota bacterium
GTTCTTTAGCTCAATACGAACTTAAAATGGTGTAAAAATGCCACAACCTACCATAACACATGTAACAATATGGCTGATTCTGGCATAAATTTTTTATTAAATTGAAATACGCAGTTTTTCGGTTATATAAAGAAATTTAATAACAGTACAATTTTGAATTTTATGAAGGGATGATTTTAATGGGTAGGAAGTTTAAAAATTTATCAGTAGTGATGGTAATCATTACAATATTATCTACTGTTTTTGTTTTTCATAACAGTGTTTTTTCAGCGGGAACGCCAATCAAGATAATGCCTTTAGGTGACTCAATTACAGCCTGTGGCAACTGGCGTCAGTTACTTTTGTCAAACTTAACAAGCAGCGGTTATAAAGTTGAGTTTGTAGGGTCCCAATTCTATTTAACGCCGCATGAGGGACATAGCGGAATTGGTGCCATTAACATGGCAAATTCGGGAGATCTAAAAACTTGGCTATCGGCTGCAAATCCTGAAATAGTTATAATGCATTTAGGAACGAACGATAGTTGGGGCAACAACCTGGTACCTCAGATCATACCTGCTTTCACCACGCTTATCGGTCAAATGAGAGCAAATAACCCCAATATAAAAATAATGGTGGCAAAAATAATACCCATGCATCCATCCGGTTCCGGAGAAACAGCTAACAACAACGTACTCGACCTGAATTCCAAAATTGATAATTGGGCTAAAGAGTTGTCTACAAGCAAATCTCCCATTATAGTAGTAGACCAATATACTGGATTTGACACAAGTACTGATACTTATGATGGAGTTCACCCTAATGACAATGGTTGTATAAAAATGTCCGATACGTGGTTTGCAGCTCTAAAAAATGTCCTTAATCCTTCCACATCAGCTACACCGACCAGTACGCCGGCAAGTACACCAACACAGGCTGTTAACAATCTTGATGTAAATCATGACGGTGCTATAAACATGGCAGATGTAATAATTTTAGCAAAGGTATTTAATTCAGTAAGTGGTGATTCCAAATATTCTTATGAATACGATCTGAATGGAGACGGTGCTATAAACATTTCTGATATTGTGCTGATTGCAGCTAAATTTAATACTGTTGTGTAGAAGGCAGTGCATATTCAGCATCATGTAAATTTCTGATAAGTAGGCGATGGAACAAAAGCCGTAGTGTAACCCCTCCCATACTTTATATAATATACTCTGGATTTTCATATAAACTGGATCAGCGATATCAAAAGAAGGTTTTTTAAAAGGCAGCTCCAAATCTTTAACCTGTGGAGTTGCCTTTATTTCACTTAAAAAATTTACCTGATTAATTATTAAAGTCATAAAAGTATTTATCCGCATACTCGGAGCTTTGTTTTTTATAAGCATCCCTCAATTTTTTTGATTCAAAAAACATATATTTTATTGCGTGCCAATCGCCAAACTTATCAAATTTTCTGCAAGAGGTAATAATATGACCTTTAGGTAGCTGCCTAAATTTAACCCCACACCTTTTCCCGTGAATTTTTAACCTCTTTACAAAATCAAGATCTTCAGCTATTGAAAGTTTTTCATTAAAACCACCAACAGCCTCAAAATCCTTCCGGTACAGCCAGAACAATCCTGCTGACATTCTGGTCAAAAAGAACATAAAATTTACAAGGGTGTATGTTGAAAATATCCCTATTGAGTATCTCTCTGGTTTTATTTTTATGCCTCCTCCAATATACTTTCCTGAAGTTAATGCCTTATCAATTTCACAAAGAACATTAGGCGACATTATGCTGTCTGCATCTATTGTTGCTATGATCTCACCAGTTGATGCTCTGATTCCTGCATTTCTTATTTTAGATAGGTTTCGACTATCTTCTTTAATAACTTTTGCATTTTTGCTTAATGAAATTTGTTCCGTTTTATCGGTACAACGGTTTAGAATAACAATAATTTCAACGTCTTTAGGGAATTTCTCCTTAGCTTTATTTATTGAATCGAGACAATTACCAATATATTTCTCTTCATTATGTGCTGGAATTATTACAGATATTCTCATACTAATCCCCTTTTTTAATATAATTTATATGAAAAGTGAATAATCTTTTACATTTGTCTATCGCAAATCCCGTAAAAGCGTTCGTTATTTGCTCTGACAAATGTAAGATTATTAACACTTTTCATATAGAAGCTTATCTATGCTTATTTACTGGATTATACGCCTTACTTGTGATGTTTGTATTCTTGGGATAAACAGCTTTTTCAGCATACAAGTTAGTGTATATTATACCATAAATAATAGCTGTTTTTATCAATTACTTTCTGAATTTTAATAACTTGTAGTCTTGAACTTTTTGGGATACTCAAATCCAAAGAACCAAGCAGACCCAAAACATCCCATCAAACTATTGGTCTTATAAAACATTCACTAAGTCAACGAAACTGTAAATTCGGGTGAACATACAAGTCAGGGCCGAGAAAGTATACGATAAATTTCTATTCAATACTTTGCCAGCCCTAAATTTATTTTATGTAGCTATGTAGTCCATATGCTGACTCAATAGTATCACCCAAATAGTTTATTGAAAAAATTTTAACATGGAAGCAATGATTTACAAATTTATGATATACTTATTGTGTAAACAAAAAAAATTTTTGAATTGGGGTGATATTATGCAGGGAAAAAGTTTTTTGGACTTCAAAGTTGCCTTTACATGGGGGCTTATTTTCGTTATTTCTTTTATTACACTAGCTTTTCTTCCAAGTACACCAGCGTATGCAGAGGATAGCATAGTTTGGGAAAAAATGATAATTTGAAAGCAGCAAGCTTATTCAGCATTACATATGGGAACGGCATATATGTAGCTGTTGGTTCTGAAGGTGTCATCAAGACATCAGTTGATTCAGTTACCTGGACTTCAAGAGCATCGGGAGTAACTAAAAACTTATACAGCGTCGTCTGGAATGGAAAGTTGTTTGTAGTTGGAGGATTAAACAGCACTATACTTACATCATCAGATGGCATTACATGGGTAAAACGAGAATTGGGAGCTCTAAATTATCAATATACAATAAACAACATTATATGGGACGGAAACCAGTTTATAGCTACTGGAGGATATGCTTCATTAGGAATCATACTGACTTCTCCTGACGGCATAACATGGACTACCAGAATTTCCGAGACTAAAGGTTGGGTAGATAAAATGGCATATAACAAAAACATATATGTAACAGTAGGTTACGAGGCCACTATATATACCTCAACCGATACAATAAATTGGATTCCTGTCCAGTATGATAGTATTAAAGATGCTTTTTCATATGATATCATATGGAACGGGAAATTGTTTGCAGCTGTAACAACCGATGGACAAGTTATCACATCTCCTGATGGAAAGCAATGGACTTCTGCAAAAGTATGTAATGAAGGTTTATATTCTATCCTATGGGAGAATAATCAATTTGTTGCTTATGGACGTGAGCAAGTCTATGTATCCACAGATGCAATGAATTGGGCTATAGCAGCAAACAAAAAGCATATACCATTCTCATCAATGATATACCACAATGGGCAATATATTGCTGTCAGTGGTGCAAATATTATGACATCTAGCGACGGAGTAAATTGGCTATCCAATACACTAGGAATGATGCAAAATCTTTGCGGTGTAGCTTATAACGGCAGCACTTTTGTTATGGTTGGGAGCTCGGGCACAATATTATCATCTTCAGATGGTAGCAAATGGACTTCTGTAGATTCAGGAACTAGTGGATATTTATTAGACGTCTTATGGAATGGAGAAAAGTTTATTGCTGTAGGAAAAAAAGGTCTTATAATTGTATCTTCTGATGGAATCAAATGGTCACAAATTCCATTGTCAACAAATAATGATATATATAAAATTATATCAAATGGAAAAACCCTATAGGTGTTGGAAATTCAGGTGTAGTTATAAAATCCACAGACAGTTTGACATGGGATGTTGGAAGTATTAAAGAAGACCGCTATGTCTCATTTACTGATGTTATATGGAATGAAACACAGTTTATAGCAGCTGGTACGTCTAGACTCGGCAGGCCTTGCGGACTTATAGCTACCTCAATTGACGGAACAGATTGGATTATAAAAAGAGTGGAAAACTCCTTTGGATTTAACTGTATTGCTTGGGATGGGAGTAAATATTGCTGTGATATATTATATACTTCAAAAGATACCGACACATGGGAAAATTTAAATCAAACAGCGATGAACGATTTCTGTTCTATTATATGGAATGGTAAAATGTTTGTAGCAGTTGTATTAGACTCTTTTAGTATGATACCTCTGAGGATGGCATAAACTGGGTATCTCACAATTCTGGTACATATTCAAGTCTTAATAAAATTGCTTTTTTAGGAAATAAATTTATTATTGCAGTTGATTATGGAAATATTCTTACAGGTACTTTGGCTGCATCGGTTAATGAACTCCCTTCTTTTTCAGGATGTGTTCAGCCCGATATTCCAGGATTGGAAGATAGCAATGCTCTAAAAGCAGGTTTCAAGGTGGAAGTGGAAGGAACAGAGTTGTGGACATTGACAAATGAAAAGGGTTATTTCTCTATCCCAACAATATCACTTGACCCCTTTACCCAATATACTGTTAAAATCAGCAAACAAGGGTATCTATCGCTAACCACCGGCTATTTATCAGGAGGAAATTATTTGTATAGTACAGGGAAGTCACCTATAACAATATGGGGAGGCGATATTCCAGTCAATGGAGTTCAGGATGGAGCCATAAATATGGCAGACATTATGGAGATGGCAAAATATTTTAATACCACTACCAAAGATGCACGATTTAATAAATACTGTGATTTAAATATGGATGGCGTCATCAACATGAGCGATGTTGTTATTATTGCCAGACTATTTAATAATACTATAGAGGATTATTCCCATGTAGAGTTGATAAAAACCCAAATTAAGTAACTCTTATAATATGATTTCTGTAAATAAAGATAAGTTAAAGAAAAAGGGTTGTTGCAAAATTTCTTAAAACAGATGAGCAACACCCTCATAATTCATTCCTTTCACACTAATAATACTATAATAAATACAATGATGACAAGAAAACAATAACATATTAATATAACTTATAGTTAATTTATACCTTATTGAAATTATAAACTTAATTGATGATTAATGTAAATTATTAACTATAGACTGTTTATTATAATAAAAAAATGGTAATCTTATATAAATATTGCTATTTTGGAGGTAAATATGATTCCTGAAAACAAGAAAATTATCGTAGAAAATGCATTACAATCAGCCTTTGGAGTAAATACTTATGATGAGATTAATGAAATGACAAAAGGTCTGTCAAATGCACTTACATACCGTATTGTTGTAAAAGGCAGACCTTATTTATTGAAAGTAGCACGTACTGATGAACTGAGCCTTCCTGCAACATATTATGAATATATGAAAGCAGGTGCAGAAGCCGGAATAGCCCCTAAAGTTTGGTATTTAAACTCACAGGACAAAATTTCAATAACTGATTATATAGAGCATAAGCCTTTTCCCATAAGCAAAGCAAGGGTGATAATGCCAAAGCTTCTAAGCAAATTGCACGCTCTGCCCCCATTCCATAAGCTCAATAACAACGCTGTAATGGATGGTATGGTTCAACGGTTTCAAGCAGCAAAATTTACTCCGGACAATTTGACTCACGAATTAATAATGGCTTATAACCGCATCAATAGTATCTATCCATTTGATTCAAGTAATTTAGTCTCATGCCATAATGACTTAAAGCCGGAAAACATAATATTTGATGGAGAAAGTGCCTGGCTTATTGATTGGGAAGCAGCATTTTTAAATGACCGTTATTTTGATTTAGCCATTATAGCTAATTTTGTTATCAGTAATGATGAAGATGAGGTTCAATATCTTAAAACTTATTTTGGCAAAGAACCTGATGAGTATAAGAGAGCAATATTTTTTCTTGCAAGGCAATTGCTTCATATGCGTTATACAGCTGTATTCATGCTATTTGCTTCTAAAAGCGTATCAATCACACTAGATACGAAAAATGATTTTAGAGATTTCCATGACCGTATATGGGCAGGAGAGATTGATTTAGCCAATGATGAAAATAAACTTCAATATGCATTAGTTCATATGAATGAGTTCCTATCTAACATTAAAACTGAGCGATTTGAAAATTCTTGCGTATTGTTTCGGATAACCAATAACAACCAAAGTTAGAACTGATTAACCTATAATTATAAAAATTAAAATTTATAATAAATATTATAATCACAATATAAAATAAAAAGCTCCTTGATTGATTTTGATTTTTTCAAGAAGCTTTTTCTATACACCAACATATTTTTTAAATTTTCAAATCTCTCTTTCTGTAAAACACATAGGTCACGCAAACCATTGCGGCAATTATAACAAAAGACAAAATCAGAAATACAGGCTGAAATCCTCCATCCATAAGCTTTTCAGCTTCAAAATACTTAAATGGCGTAATATATTTCAAAAATTCAATATTGTTAGTCATACTTATTACCGATGAAAGAATAAATGTAACAAGAAATACAACTGTAGCAATTGATCCAGCAGATTTCGGCCGCTTGCTTGCAGCTGCAATTCCTGTACCTATGGTCAAAAATATCAGTTGCAATATAAACATACCGACCATCAACACAAATATCTCACCTGTTATAGACTCGCCCTTAGCGTATTTCCCCATTATAGCTATTGAAAGCACCAATGTAACAATATTAAAAACAACAACGTTAAAAAGCGATGCAAGGAGTTTTGCTGTTATAACTCCATATCTTGAGACCGGCTTAACCATTAAAAACTCTGTAGTTTTATCCCGCTCTTCCTTGGCAATAATGTTAGATCCAAGCAGACAGGCATGCATGGCCGCCATTAAAATCAGATACAGATACAGCATACCATAAAATCCACTTACTGTCGTAAGGTCAAAATTACCCATTCCCAAGACAGCTTTTATTGTCTTTGGAATTTTATTAAAAATCTCATTCATCGATTGGCCCGATTCTGAATATGCAGAATATTTGCCTACTGAAGAAATAATCACAAAAAATATAACTACACTCCATATAATCAGCGATTTTCTATGTGCCTTTAATTCTCTTATAAAAATATTCATTAACTGCCCCTCCTTAAACTGCATGAATGTCTTTTTTGATGTATACCAGATAACTTCCGACAATAGCAGCAATAATAAAAATTATGGCCACAGTAGCACAAGGAACTTCATATGCAGCATTTTTAATAATATAGGCCGTATCAAAAAACCTGAATGGCGATATATATCTGACTTTATCATCACCAATAACGGAGCCTAGTGTACCTATAATGTAAAACCCGAACACTGTACTTAGGGATACTGAAATCACAGACCTTATTTTCCCCATAACCACTGAGACGATAATTCCCATAGCCATAAACACCAACTGAATAAATAAAAGTGTAACCGAAATCATAATAAATAGTTTTATGTTAAAATCGCCTAACACAACTACTGCAGATAATACCGTCAATCCCAGGTAGATGATATTGGTAGCAATCAGTGACAACAACGCGGCCATGATCTTTGATGTCATGATCCTCATTCGGCTTACCGGCTTTGTCATAAGAAAGTCGGCAGTTTTATCCCGCACTTCTTTTGATACAATTGCAGTTCCAAGATTCATAGCTTGTATAGCACCACACAATACAACAAAGGAAAACACAATGGAATAGAAGCCTTCAAGTGTTGAAATGCTCTCAATATATATATTAAAAGCCTTTTTTACTGCATCCGGCATATTTTGCATAAAGACTTTAAACTGTTCTATGTCACTTCCAAGAGCTTTAAATATAAATATATACATAACAGCCAGTGCAGTCATAGCCAGAGACCAAATAATAACCGACTTTCTGTATGCCCTTATTTCATTCAGAAATATGTTCATAACCATCAGGCCTCCTTTTCGTAATAATGCATAAATATCTCCTCAAGGCTTGGTTCCTCAATCCATACATTAGATATTTCCACATCGGAAATCTTTTTCATAATAAGATTGACGTTACCCTTGTATAAAAAGCTGACTGTCTTTCCCTTTATCTCAAGATTACTCACACCGCTTATATTAAAATAGTTTTTATCCATTTCCGATTTTATATCAACCTTAAACTTCTTATAGTTACTCTCGGTAAGCGTACTCATCTTTTCCACCTTAATAATCCTGCCGTCCTTTATAATTGCAACACGGCTGCAAAGCCTCTGAACTTCGCTTAAAACATGAGAAGACATGAGAATCGTTGCACCTTTTTTGTTTTCTTCCAAAAGCAAATCAAAGAACTTCTGCTGCATAAGGGGATCAAGACCGCTGGTAGGCTCATCAAGTATGATCAGCTTAGGCTCATGAAGGAGGCCTTGAACAATTCCAACCTTCTTTTTATTCCCAAAGGATAGATCGTCGATTCTTTTCTTCAGGTCTAAATCCATTGTTTCAGCCAGATCTCTGATCCTTTTGCTGCAGTCCTTCTTATAAAAGCTGGCGGAATAATTCAAAAGGTCAATGACCTTCATTTTGTCATAATAAAATACTTCTGAAGGTAAATAACCTATTTCCTTTGCAATTTCAGGAGCAAATTTTATACAGTCCTTGCCAAAAATCGCTGCACTTCCGCTGGTTGGATAAATAAGAGACAGTAAGGTTCTGATTGTGGTAGACTTCCCAGCTCCGTTTGGTCCGATAAATCCAAATATTTCGCCCTCTTCAACATTAAAGCTTATGTCAATAATTCCCCTGGACTTGCCATAATTCTTTGTCAGGTTTTTAATTTCAATAACATTCATATCCAAAGCCTCCCTTGAGGTTTTATTTTATTAAAAAATGACTTACCATTCCTAATCATTTTTATAAAAGCACTTTTTCAATGTATCGAGATAAATGTCCAATTCTTTTATCAGTTGTTCGAAATTCTGTTCATATAAAGAAAAGCTTTTAGCCATTTCCATATGCTTTTTTGTAAATCCTTCAGTAGTCCAGTTTATTATTTCAATTGCTTTATGTGGGTCAATACCATCCTTGAATTTTGATGTATCAAGGCCCTCATTTAGTATACTTTGACCGTATGCAATCAATACCTTATTCCTTTCTTCAAGATCACTTTTCACTTCGTCTGATTCATCCGTGTATGCTGTCAATATAAAATCATATATCTCCGGATGCTTTCTCAGCACTTCCAGTTTAAGAAATGCAGATTGCTTCCTTCTTTCAAAAACATCCATTTCAAATTTATTTAACTTCATAACAATTTCATTTTTTATAATATCCATTGCATAATCATATAAGAATAGGAATAATGCCTTTTTGTTTTTAAAATAGTGAAATAAAGCTCCTTTGGAAATAGCCGCCTCCTTTACAATTATATCAGTAGATGCATTCTTGTAGCCTTTTTGTGCAAATTCCTTCATGGCCGCATTTATAACTCGTTCACGTTTTTCACTTTTTAAATTTAAAAATTTCGAAAAAATAGTTTAACCACCTTTCAACAGAAAGTATCGATTATATCATTGACCAACTCAGTCAACAATATAATTATATTACCATTGACTGATGTAGTCAATAAGCTTTTATAATTTTAATCGTTATCATCACTAAAATGCAAAATGGTTTACAAGTGCCGTGTTTGGGCACCTGTAAACCATAACAAATAACAACCAAAATATATTTATATAGAATATTTCAATCATGCATTAATATCCTGATGCATTAAAATGTTTTGCCACAATAATGACATCCTTAATATTTACAGCATTATCCTTATTTATATCTGCATCAATATTATAGTTTATATCACCGGGTATAGCATTAAACGATTTTGCTATTTGAATAACATCACTCATGTTTATACTGTTGTCTCCAACACCGTTTACCGGTATGTCTCCTGCCCACATAATCAAAGGTGCTTTATCAGTAGAAATCTGGATGTCTTTTGATAAGTCAATATTTTTTACTTCTCTTAAAAGAAAGCCCTTTTTGCTTATCCTTATTAATAAGTCAGTGTTTTTAGGAACATTATTAAGCTCAAAGTATCCGTTTGCATCTGTTGTTGCAGATATATTACTGCCTGGTATTTCTACTAAAAATCCCAAATTCAGATTTGCATTTGACTCAACATCTGAACCTATATAACCCGAAACTTTATATGAAGTCGGTGTAGGAGTTACAACATCATCAACCTTGAACACTGCTGTGAGGTTAAGGTTTTCTGAAGGCGTTACGGTAATGGTATCAGAAGATGCATCCACCCCGGTTGCTCCTTCCCAATGATCAAACTTATAGCCTGCTTGCGGTACTGCCTTAATTGTAACAGGAACGCCTTTAAAATATGTACCTGTCCATGCTTCAGGATTTGTCACCCCAGGTGTATTTGATTTAATATCCAAGGAATTTATCCTTATAAAGCCCTGTTGTGCCACAGAATTTAATTTTATTGTAGTTGTCCCTGTCACACCGTTGGTACTGAACTTACTTACAATATGCTGCCTCACAACTGCAGGCCTGTTTGAAGCATAAGTCTTTATTGCCTCAATATCCTTGTACCATGTAACACTTGTAGGTTTTGTTGCTGTCATCTTAATTTTATTCCAGCGATTGCTTTGTTCAGGCATAGCAGTTTCAATGGCAGCTTTAGCCTCATCAACGATCATGCTGACTCTTGACGGATCAAATGTGGTATTTATATTGTCTGCAAACCTATTTATAAACTCATTTCTGAATTCAGTGTTTTGTAGAAGTGTTTTAAGGAGAAATACAGCCCATGGATAATTGCTTTTTCCCCCTTCAGCATACTCCGAAGTGGCGTAATTCAATGTATTGTGGTTAACACTGCTACTGTATAACCCTAATCCGAAGTCCATATCCTTTACAAACCATCTCCACCTTCCATCCTGTCCGATAGGTGCTTCAGGATGGTACTTTCCATCGTCTGTTTTGTATTTCCACAAACTCACATTATTACCTGGCCAATCGGTATTTCCAAAGAAAATTTCAGATATGTTGTAGTCTATAAAATTGCTTACATCCATTTTTGTTTTAATATACTCATATGTATCCTTCTGGGTTATGGAGTTTGACTTGAGATAGTTGGTTATATCAGTCATGAATGCATCGGCATCAGCTTGCGTTCCTTCCTGAACTTCAAGCTTTTCAGTACTGATGGATGCATAGTCCAGTATAGCCACATTGTCCTTTTCCAAATTGAAATGAGATGCAAGGTAATGCTGATCGTACCTTTCACGTATGTTGTAAACTCCCCAAAACTCTCCATTTAAGAAAACAACCGACGGCCTGTAAGCCATTGTTTCAACATCCAGATGGGATACAATTTTGTGCATTACTTCGTCCCTCATCATAGCACTAGACCAGTCATTTCCTGCATTTCTTATCAGCAGGGTTTTGAAGCTGTTCAGCTTCTTTCCGTTAGCTTCCTTTGTAAGACCTGGGAATATATCATATTTGAAACTGTCGGTATCGCCATAGCCATTTGCATACATTCTGAATGTCTTCTGAGGATATTTTCTAGACCATCCTCCATGAAGCCTCACACCGCTGTCATGGGAAAATCCTAAAGTTCCATCCTTTTCAAAAAACTCCATATGCATTGGGCGTTCCCATTCCTTACCCTCTTTTAAAAAGTTGCCGTTAACATAAATTCCCGTTGTATTATCGAATAAATTTTTCTCATCAGTTACCAGTGATATAACAGGCAGATTATATCTGGTTTTCATATTAGGATCAACAAAATATGAATGGGTTATAACTTTACTCTTTTTTCCGTCGGACTTTACAACAGCTGCTTTAATGGTAGTGCATTTAAAAACTTCTCCCGTAGGTGCAATCCAGGGAGCATTTACGTCGCCGGAAATGTTTTGTATCATTGAAAGGACATTTGCTTCTCCTGCCCTGCTTTTAACATTTATGCTTCCGGTATATTCAAATGTTCCTTCTGCACCCGGCACAGGATCTGACCCATTTTTGGTATAGTATATTTTTGCATTAGTTTCTGTAGTAGTCAGCTTCAAATTTATAGCCTCGTCATAAAAACCTCCCTTGTATGAAAATACAGGTTCTCCAATAACCGCTATGGGTTCAACATAAACATTTGCCGATTTTGGAGTTGCTTTCGATGATATGACCATTTCAGAAACGCCGTCTGTTTTTCGTTGATAGGATTGGTCGTCCGTAGTACTTAAGGTTTTAACCGAATCAACAACAGTTCCATCGGGCATTTTTAATGTAATTGTTTCACCTGATGAACTGATTTTAAAATTAGCATGAAGCTGTCCATCCTTGGCTACTTTATCCTTGTCTGAAGCCCAAATAATCAAATAACCGTTTGCAGGAACAACTCCTTGTGGAATAATCCACGAAGCACCATCATCAGATATGGTGTAACCTGTAAGGTCGATGGGTTCTGTGCTTTTGTTGTAGATCTCAATCCAATCGGAATAGGCCCCGCCCTTTGCACCATCTTTGGTATCTTCTACATCACCGTCTCTTATAGTAGTTGTGTTTGAAGCCATAACTTCATTGATAAATAGTGCTTGTCCAGAAATTGCGTTAGTTTCAAAACCAACGCCTGAGGAAACTGCTGTTGAAATAATTGCAGCAGTTAAAGAAAGTGATAAACCTCTTTTCATATAATCTCCCCTTAAAAAAATTATTAAAATGAAAGCACTATTTATATTCAGGAGTTTTATATAATTAAATAAGTATCTTTATAATGTTTTAAGTAGTCCTACATAAATAATATGAAACTAGTAATATACTTACAGATAATTTGAATTGTGCTAAAAAAAGTAGAATAAATGTTCAACAGATAATTATATAGATTAAAGTGCCCTCTCAATATAATAATAAGATATAATTTGAATTATTGAAATATATTTTACAAAATTTCTTTAAATATTTTACTTTTGCAACTTTTACATAATAATATTTTCCTTATTTTACATAAAACAATGGATACAAGCATTATAAACTTAGCTCCTGTATCCATTAATGATTATAATAAAATCTATTTGATGTTTTTACAAATTTAAATAACTCTACTTGTCACTGGATACACCGGAATTCACCAGGCATCAAAACAGCCCGCTAATTCTATCCCTTATTGGTAAAGTTGGTTTCCATGATTTTTCTTTTGAAAGCACCATTTTGTAAACCACCTCTTCTTCCCCATCTAACACTTTCAAGTAAACCTTGCAGTAATTTGAATGTTCAACATCGGTAGAAAGTGTAGGTTCACTCATTTGCCAAAATTGTATCTGTCCGACTTTTACATCCATTCCCTTAAATTTGCCTTCAAATAATTTTCCATCCTTCATATCCTTAACAATCTTATCTACCTTGGCTTTCAAATCCTTCGCTTTCTTAGTATCAGGGAATGTGCTTAATCCCGTAACATACCACGAGCCATCCTTTTTTATTAGTTCTAATGCACTTCCAACTCCCGAGCCTCCTCCTGAAGAATTACGGCAAATGCCGTTTACAACAACAGATGCTCTGTCGCCTTTTTGAGACATTTTACTGATAAATAAATCTGATACATAATAACTCGAAGCTGTAAAATGGCTATTCCTATCATTTAGAATTGCAGTAATATCAAAATAGCCCATCTGGGATGGATTCTCAGAATTCATGAAATATTTTGCTGCTGAATCATAATCCTTTATATTTGCTATTATAAATTTCAAATACGTATCCATAGCCCCTCGCAAGACTTTCAACAATTTCTCCTCATCCTTTGATTCATTGTAAATTTCATTAATTTTTTCATTTTGCAAAAAGGTGACTGTCTTCTCATTATTTAAAACATTCTCCAATTCAATTACTTCTTTTAATGGTCCGCTTGTGTATGCCAATCTTCCATCGGGTGAAATGGATATATAAGGGCCTGACACAGCTACTCTGGCCTTTTCATTCCCTATTTCATCGCAAATGTAAAGCATGAAAATATTTTTCTCAACATCTTCTGATTTCACAGTATAAAGGAAATAACCTCCTGCCGTAAATTTCACATCATACACATACTCCTTTGTAATTTCCCTTAATTCCGGCTTTTCCAAATCCGAATAATATATGAGGCCAAAGCCTGATTCTCCAATCTGTAAAACCGCATTTTTATAATAGTCCCGAAATCTGCCGCCCGAAAGGGAATTTATGACATTTCCGTTACTGTCGGTAAGAACTGTTCTGTTTTCATTTAGGCTGCCGCCGCTTTTTTTCTGCTCTACTTCGTTTACAATGAGGTTTTCCGTTGCAAAATACCGACTATCGCCGAAAGTTCCTTTATAATAAAGTCTGATGTCGGTTTCATAGCAGTGAAGAGTTTTTCCGTCTTTAAAATTGTATATGGTACCGTTGATAAGATTGGGATGTTCAGTATATATGGAATTTCCATCAGGAGACCAGCCAAAGTAAGTAACGCTGTCATTTATGAGGCTGTCCTCTAGAAGCAATTTGTTTTTCTGTATGTCATAAACCGTAAGCCTTTCTCCTCCGCAAAAAGCAACCAGATTTCCATTCCTGTTCCATTTGCAGTATGATATAAACGGTATACTTTTTGAGATGATATTCTTTTTTCCAGTTTTAATATTAAATCCTATGAGATTCACATTCTGCCGGGTATTTCCCTTTAAAGCTTTTATTACTGGTGTCTTATCGTCTGTTTTTCCTGACTTGTCTGTCCGTTCCATGTAAAAAATTGTCGTATTATCTGAAGATTTCGTTAAAGGTATAGTACCTTCCGGCAGCGTTGAAGTATCAATATCCAGAAATCTATTTTCTGTATCATTTAAAATACTATTAGATGGTTTTACAGTTGATACATTCTTAGTCACTAAACCATGGGTCGGACTTGCTTTTTTCTCTTGCGAGCTGCAGGCAGATAAGAGCATTAAAGCTGACACACATATTATAAAAACTATCTTTTTCATAACAATTGATCCTTTCTATCGACTATAAATATTTTTCCTTAATATTATAAAAAAAGAGATTTACAATATGATAAACAGGATGTAACAATCTTGTAAATTCTAACAACAGCATCAATTCTATATGTAGTTATAACCATATAAGGTGTTATTTTACAAAATTGTTGAAACTGGTCATAAAATGAAAAGTAACCTATATGATATCAGTATTAATTCGAATAATTGTACCTCAGGTGCTAAGATTTCTCTTGAAGCATATTTTTGTAAGCCGCTAAATGAAGCTGATATAGTTTTAGCTGCCAAGAACCACTCATCCAGTAATTCGTTAACATAATTCCACAATGCATTCATAGACTTGTAACAAAGTTTTGCATTCCACAATTACCCTATAATAAAAAAACACAAGATATAGCAGGAATTTATCACCTGCAACATCTTGCGTCTTTGAAATTATATTGGTTATACCTGTGTATTAAATTTTGTTGCAATTATAATTACATCATTGATGTTTATAGCTCCATCATCATTTAAATCACAACTAGCATCATAATTTGGGTCTGTGTTGACAGCATTGAATCTTTTTGCAATGATAATTACATCGGCCATATTTATTACTCCATCACCATTAACATCCGCCTTGGATTTTTTAGATGTCGGAGTAGGTGTATTTGAAGGTGATTGAGTAGATGGTTGTGTTGTTGGTGTTGGCGTTGTCACTACAGGTTTTGTTCCGTCAGGTTCAGTACCTCCTACAAGAACACCGTTATCATAAACACAGATGTTATCTGTCTTTACAGGTTTTCCAGTCCAATTGTCCTTTTCAATACTCAAACCCTCGTGACTCCAGTCATCCTTAGGATTCCAATAATTTTGCCAAGCATATGTTCCCAATGCAAACTGGTACTTTTTATTGGAATTAGCAATTACAAAGTTTGGCCATTTTATTTCAACATAGTAAATTTTATCTTTATACTGATGAGGGCCTGAAAGCTCAGCTGCATAATCCGTTTCCGCTGCAGTCTGATCATATAACTGCCTCATTTCTATACTGTTAGGATCAAGAGATGTCATTCCTGTAGAATCAAAATAATATCTTACAGAAATATTTTTTGAAGTCTTTTTAACATCAGAACATACATAAAGGGTTACTTCAGTAGCCTTTGGTCCATCATCCTGTGCTATATCAACACCAAATGCTTCTACCCAGTATGAATTACCACCGCCGTTGCCTCCAGGATCATCTATAATCGCTTTTGGTGGAAAGTCTGGTGTAACTTTCATTGAAGAGTCTCCGAAGTATCTGTAAAGACCAGCACATGCTCCAACAAATGCAGCATTGTAGTCTATCGTAACTTCATTATAAATATAGTCTGCTGTAACATCAATATGTTGATCGCTAGCACCTGGTCCACCGACTAAAGCACCATAAAGAACATATTTGTGTGGTTTGGTTTCTTCACACTTAGATAAACCGGATGCAGCTCTATGATGTGGGAATTTTGCAGAAATATCGCTATATCCTACTATATAGCAGCGGTTAATCGGATTATCTCCCATTAAATAATCCATCTGGGATTTTGCCCAATTACCATATTTTGAAGGTGTATCTCCATGATGTTTGTCATAAACAAGAGCGACAAACTGAGTTGCTGTATTATATCTTGCAGAACCCCACTGGTTAAGGAATGAGTATCCACCAGGTGTTATTTTGGGAACTGTACCGTTTATCCAATTATCTACCAATTTTGCTATCTGACTCCAGAAATCTATAGTCTCATAAGGACTCTTATTGGCAGCTTTTCTGTATTTGTCTTCAAATGTCTGTCCATCTTTATCATATTTGTCATTTATTTCAGCTAAAATGCAAGCTGTACCAGCCCATACATCATTCCAGCAATGTGTCCAGCAAGAAGGTGCATAATAATCGTAATATTTCCATACTTCATCTAAATAATGATCGTCCTCTGTAGCTAAATAAAGCCATGATGCAGCCCAACAGTAATCATCCTGCCATTTGGATGAAGCATAGTATCCCTTAGGTCCGTCATCATTGCATTTTCTTTTTGCAGGGTCGATTCTCTCTGCAAACTCAAACAAAGCTTTTGCATATTTAAGGTTTTTCTCTGCATACTCAGGATCTTCATCTTTAAAATTCATGTAGTTAACCGCAAGAGAAGCTGCAGCTGCAGTTACACAGTCAGTTGAAGGCAATTCTTCGGTAGCAAACCAACCCCTTCTGAACATTTCATCTACTTCAGGTGCATTCCAGTAAGCATGGTCAATATCGCCATCACCTACCTGGTAACAAAAAGCTATCGCTTTACCGGAATCATCCAAATATGTACTCCTCATAAAATAATCGTTAAAATATCTTAATAATGTTTTCGTGTGGGTATCTTGTCCGGTTGCTTCATATTGTTCTCTAAATTCGTAAAATCCCCACCCTACTGTTGATCCTGAATACGCTTCAGGCATACCGAACTTCACGTGGTCACCTGCATCGTGAAAGCCACCTGAAACATCAAGTTTACCATTTCCATCCGGATCAAGTACACTTTTATTTTTACTTATGAAACTATCTGACATATTTGTGTTTTTAGAATCAAGAGGAAGTTCTTCATCATAAATATGACAATCACTTCTCCAATTGTATAAGCCGTTTTCATCAACACCGGTACCACACATGTTGGCATCATAGAAAAATTGAGAATACTGCAATGCTTTTGCATAGTTAAATTCTACATCTGCAGCATTGAGAGTAACAGTAGTGATTGATGTAGCAAGTATAAAACCGCTCAAAATTACAGCTCCAGCTTTTTTTGAAAAATTTTTCTTATTTTTCATCGTATCCCTTCCTTTCAAAAATTTAAATAAACAGGTAATAAATTTACTCCCTTTACACCTCCATAACACTGATATTATCACTTTTCTCTATAAATTAATCTTACTATATTTTCATTCACCATACAATTATAAATAACATTTTCGCCAAGTAATTTTGATTTATTGTTGTATATTATACCAGGTTTATTATGTGCATATTAATTAGCAGTTTATTTCACACAGCCATACTAATGTATGATAGAATCGTTCAACAGGAAAAATCTTCCATGTAGAACCTGCTAATAAATATGTAAGCTTGCTGATTTCGAAAAGCAGTTCATTTCCATAGCCTTGATTATATGGGTGAGCTGAATGCTGTATGAATGATCCGTCTTCGTAAAAACAGTCACCTTTTGTAACAGAGGTAAACAGAGGTGCAGTTGCATCCCTTGCTGCAGCAATTTTAGCACTGTTCTTACCCAGTATACCTCTTCTTAATACAATTCCGCAAACTCATGCCCTGTTGGCACCTGATGCAACCTGGCCAAAGTTTGCCTTGTTGGGGTCTGGATTGAAATGATCCACAGCATCGCAGTAATCGCTTATAACTGTTGTGCCTGCCCAAGTCATCATACAACAAGCATAATACATCCTGAGCTGCTATAGGAATACCAATCTCCCAATACCACCAGTTGTTGCCATTCCCCTGTTTTCCTTCGGATTTTGTTGAGTTGTACCAATTATTAGTAATCAACCATTTTAATGCTTCAATGATTTCTGTTTTCCAAACAGTATTGCCATATTGTGAGCACCCCTTTGTTGAGACAGCCAACGCAAGGGACTTCAAGCTTTGATAAGTGCCCGTTACATTGGAAGATACGGAAGGTCTTTATAGTTACTGAAGATGTAAGTTCTGTCAGCGGCCATATTCAACCTGCCGTGTTTTGTATTGGCATCCGATTGAATTTGCTTGATCTTTGCTGCAAAATCAGTATCGCTGACATTGAAACTGTCTCCTCCGCTTAGCATTTCCAGCCATTTATCCTTAAGTAAATCAAATTCATCTGCCGCACTTCCCATCAACATGCTGAACATTAAGTTAATAGATAAAAGAACACATAAATTAAACTGATAACTTTTTTACTCATATATACCCTCACATTTCATTTATTTAAATAACTGGTCGTAAGAACCTCAGGTATTTGAAATTAGCATACCTATATTAAAAGTGTTAATAATCTTAAATTTGGCGGAGCAAATAACGAACGGTTCAACGGGATTTGCGACAAACAAATGTAATAGATTTATCACTTTTAACCTATGCATCTTCTTATTATGAATGTTTCTTTAAAACCCCTACTTCCTGATACTTCAAGGAGTAGGGGATTTTATCTACAGTGTAATTCTTTTCTTTTATTTTAAGCCAAGGGCTTCAATCATCTTTTCAGCATACCTCTTGCCAAATGTTACCTGTGAATTATGGTCAAAATGGAGATTATAGATTGCGTCACTGGAATCCTCAGTAAGTCCCTGTGCAGAAACTACATAACAGTTCTTAACTACAGAAGGCAGCTTATTTACCAAAGTATTGTGACTCTTACAATCGCCGGTATAAAGCAGTTCACCAGCTAAAATAGGAATGTCACCCAAGCCCAAATCATTTTTAAGCTTTGTCATCAATGTATTGACCTTATTGGGCCAATCTGCTTGATTGCAATTGGTTTCACCCTGATGTAGGAGAATTCCTTCTATGATTCCTCCCTTTTCCTTTGCTTTTTTTGCTTTTTCAAGAATCCAACTATATTTTGAGCCAATTAAATCATCTATGCCTATACCGCTGACAGCACATGGAATGAGCCCTATAGTATCATTAGCGGGTAATTTTTGTATCAAGGTCTTGGCAAACCAATCGCCAGGTCCTATGGAATCCCTATTTTCATGTAGAGGTGGAGCTGCTACAGCCC
Source organism: Bacillota bacterium (assembly GCA_023430975.1). Taxonomy (GTDB): domain Bacteria; phylum Bacillota; class Clostridia; order Acetivibrionales; family DSM-2933; genus Pseudobacteroides. The sequence continues at coordinate 19,788 of JAEYYB010000099.1, forward strand.
ACTGATTATTATAGTATCCTAATGATAGTATGCGTGAGTCTTTTACTCTATCAGAATCTTGAGCCCTAGGATATCCAGCCATGTTGGATTGTCCAGTCAAAATGAAACAACGGAACTTACCTGCAGATGTTGGAGTTGGAGTTGCAGTAGCAGGTACTTTTGTTGGAGTTGGTGTATTAGGTACTTTTGTTGAAGTCGGCGTCGCTTTTGGTACTGTTTTACCAAAATTCGCTGCAATAATTATAACATCAGCCATGTTTATGACACCGTCATTATTGATGTCATATATCGGAGCATATCTGATATCTCCGCTTACTGCATTAAAGGCACCAGCCAACATAATAACATCAGCCATGTTTATAACGCTGTCATTGTTGATATCTCCTTTAATATCAGCGGCACTGGTGGTTACAACAGATTGTACAAAATATGTAGCTATAATACTGCATATAAGTACCAGACTTAACAGTCTTTTAATCTTCATACGTACTTTCCCCCTTAAAATAATAATTTATAAGATCTTCACCATTTAAAATATTTAAAAACTATACTTTATATTTTCACCCCTTTCTTTATTAGAATACATTATGGTAATTGCATTATACAAATCTCTATCTGTTTACTACTGTATCAAATTTTGAGAATTTTTACAATTGCATAATTGGATACTTTATACGATTATTCCATCATTTCTTAGGGCATAAATATAGGGCAGTTACAAAACCAGACTCATTTAACTGATTTCGTAACTGCCCTCTTATCTTTGTTATTTTAATGTACAATTTTATTGTGCAATCTGCCTGTTTGATCCATCTGTCTTAATCCTGTAGACCTTATTTCCATCTAATGAATTTCTATAGAATATATAATTGTCATAAATCTGTATATCCTCATAATTCGTATCTGTAACACTGTCTGTTGTGATCTTTGTCCTTTCGGTACCATCTAATTTTACTTTATATATTGTTCTTTGATCCGTAACATTTACATAATACAACCAATCGTTTATTATATGCTCGCTATGATAATACCAGAATCTGAATGTCCCATCACTGTTACGTATAAAGCCTGAGGGCTCATCAGTAGAGACATCCATTTTGTTATTTCCATTTAAATCTGCTTTTACAATCCTTGCTATGTAATTGTTATAGCATTTATAATACATTGTATCGCCAACAATGTCCACCCACGCAACAGCCCAATCATAACTTATTGTAGTCTGATTGTTTCCATCAAGATTCATTCGGTTAAGTTTATTGTTCTTTATGTAATAAATGCTCTCACCTGATGGTTCTATTTCATAAACCTTTCCTTCACAGATCTTTGCCCTTTCCGAGCCATCGGGTTTAACCCTGTAAATACTTCCGCCATCCGATTCATTTATATAATATATAAACTCACCGTGAAGTACAATTTGAGCTGCCTGATCATTAACTAAATTTGATACTATATTTCCATCAAAGGATTTTTTCACAATATTTTTCTTGCTGTTTATAAAATAGTACTGATCATTAGCTATAATTACATCTCTTTTTTCTTTAATATCCATATCAAAGAACTGACTATCGCTATCACAAGCCGGATATGCTTCCCTATCCCATTTATACTCAACTCCTAACTGTTTGTCGGAAAGGTTGAAATGGAAATAACTTATAAGATACCCTCCATCATCTAGATCATCATCGTTAGCTGTTGGATCCACATGATAGTAAACACCGTTTATCTTAACCATATTCCACGCATGCCCCCACTTTGTGCCATCTTTTCTGGTTGTGGAAAGAGAACCCGTTAAGAAATCCGCCTCCCCTCTAACCTTTATGCATTCAATACCCACAGCATTAAGAAGCAATTGGAGAGCTTCCGCATAACCGTCACACACTGCAGAACCGTTAATCAAGGCTCCATATGCTTCATGTGTATCCGGAGGCAGTGTATCATTTATAAAATTGACCTTATCATATTTTACATGTGTTACAACATAGTCATGTAATGCAATTTCCTTTTCCAATTCTGTCATTTCAGGCCTAATAACGCTTGCCACTACTTCCTTAACCTTTTTATCCATCTTTTCAAATCTGTCAAACAATTGCTGGTTTAGTTTATCAGGATTTTTGGAATCAACTACATATATCTTCTTTAAATTTTTATAACCCTTAAGCACGCTTATATCGCTTAACGGATTATCCAGCAGATAAAAATATTCAAGCTTTTTCAAGTTTGAAAGGCAGGATATATCATTGATCTGGTTATAACTTATATCAAGAGCACTCATACCTGATAATTCTTTTATCGGCGATATATCTGTTATTTGGTTTTCTGAAACCAATAACCATGTCAATTTTGTTAAATGCTTTAATACCGAAACATCCTTGACTTTGTTGTTTCTAAATTCCAATTTTGTAAGTTCTGTAAGGGATCCAAGACTTGTGATATCCTTAATATTATTTTTATTCAATATCAGTTCTGTAAGCCCTCTAAAGTACTGCAACCCTTCAATTTGAGATATACCTTTGTTCTCAAGGTTCAATTTCTTAAGTTCTTTAGCGTCAGTAGTCATTATACTTCCGGTAGGCTTATTCAAAGCTGTCCTTAATGCCGCTTCCAGTTTTGCATCCGGGATATTTATTGCCTTTGCCGGTATTATAGTAACTGTCTTGGTTTTAGCATCCCAGTAAACATCTGTTCCAAGGCTCTCAGCTATAAATCTGGTGGGTACCAGTGTCCTGCCGTTTATCACCATAGGTGGAACATCAATTTTATGTACTTTACCGTTTATGTAAGCATTTTTATTGTTTATTATGAGCTTTACAGTTTTTCCCTGCTTTTGTCCGATTACAGTTTTCGTTTTCGAATCCCATGTCACCGATGCACCAAGCCCTTCAAATATAACCCTTAAAGGAACCATCGTTCTTCCTGAGATAATAGTAGGCGGAACGTCAAAGGACAAATAATTGCCTTCAATAGCTACTTTTATACTATTATCATCTGATGCCGCTGCAAAGGCCTGGGACTTAAATATAAAGAAGCCCGATAATAGAAATATTGACAAAACTGCAGCTGTAATAATTTTGTTTCTCATATTACTCATAGATTTCTCTCCTTAATACAAATTGCAACAGGCTAATTTAGTTTACCATTTTCAACGAGTGCCATCAATATATAGAAATATATAATTAGATTAAAAGTGTTAATAATCTTACATTTGGCGGAGCAAATAACGAACGGTTCAACGGGATTTGCTTAAGACAAATGTAATAGATTTATCACTTTTAATATAGATATATTTATGCAATTAGAAGAACAAAATACACCAAACCTAAGTCTAGTGTATTAAAAATTGTTAATCATTATTATCAAATTTTAGCAATTGTTTATTCATTACTGCTAACCACGTTTTCAATCTTGGATATCTTAACCAAAAGCACCCTTTTATCCTCAACCTTTTCCACTTTAAAGACAAAGCCTTCAAACTCTATAACAGGCTTTTCCGCTTCAGAAGGTATTCTGCCAAGCTGTCCAATAATAAATCCGCTTAAAGTATCATATTCATCCACAGGAAGCTCTGCACCAGTCAAGTCGGCCACCTTATCCAAATCTACAATACCCTTTGCAATAAATGATTTTTCATCTATCACTTCTATTTCTTTATCTTCCTCTTCATCATACTCATCGTTTAAATCGCCTACTATTTCTTCGAGGACATCCTCAATGGTAACCATACCTGCTGTTCCCCCATACTCGTCAATTACTACTGCTATATTTTTCTTTTCTTTTTTAAACCTCTTAAGCATTTCATTTATGGGCATACTCTCAGGAACAGATATGATACTTCTTATAAAACCATCTATATTTTTAATATTTTTATTATTTTTACGTATTTTCTGTTCGTATAGATCACGTATATGGATAAATCCTACAACATTATCCTTATCACCTTCACACACTGGATACCTTGTATATTTCTCATCCATTGCCATTTTTAATATGGTCTCAAATGAATCCTCCTTGTAAACACATACCATATCCATACGGGGAATCATAATATCTTTTACATGCTTGTCGGTAAATTCAAATATATTATCAACATATGTGTACTCGGTTTTATCTATCAATCCATGCTTATAACTTTCTTCAACAAGTATTTTAATTTCATCATCGGTATGAGCAGCTTCATGTTCTTCCACCATGGAATACCCCATAAGCTTTAGTATAAAGTTGGTGGTATGGTTGAACAACCACATAATGGGATAAGTGGCTCTATAAAAAAGAAACAGCGGCAAACCTGTAGCGGTTGAAAACTTTTCTGCACTTATTATTGCAAGGGATTTTGGTACAAGCTCACCTAATACAATGTGCAGACCTGTAATTACAAAAAATCCCAGAAAAATTGAAATTGAATGAATAGTACCTTCAGCTAGTCCAAACTGATGCAGCAGAGGGCTTATCATTTTAGATACGGTAGGTTCACCAATCCAACCAAGGGCCAATGATGCTAATGTAATACCCAATTGGCATGCAGATAAATATGAGTTTAGGTCGCTAACTATCTTATAAGCAAATTTTGCAGGTACGCTTCCGGTTGAAACCAGTACCTCCAAACGTGATTTTCTAACTTTTACCAATGCAAACTCAGCACATACAAAAAATGCATTCATAAGTACAAAGAATAGCACCAATAAAATGTTAACTATTATTATGATCATTTAAAATTTATTCCTCCAAATCATTTAGCTACTATCAAAAAATTAACCTGTCAATGCGGCTTTGCAAAAAACTGGCTCAGTAATGGCAAAGAAATGTAATGTTATTGACAGCTTTCGATTTTACATACCCTGATCTTTGAAACCTTCTTCTCATCAACCTCTTCAACCTTGAGCATCAAATCATTAAACTCTATAGTTGAAGTATCCCCTTTTTCCGGTATTCTTCCCATTTGTCCTATAACAAATCCGCTCAATGTTTCATAGTCGTCAACCGGAAGATCTACTCCTAATGCTTCCTGGACCTCATCCAAGCTGACAGCACCATTTATAAGATACGTATTATCATCTATTTTTTCCATTTCCTTCTCTTCTACATCATCTTCATCAAAAATATTTCCCACAATTTCTTCTATTAAGTCCTCTAATGTGACAATCCCGGCCGTCCCGCCATATTCATCAATAACTATAGCCATATGAGTCTTGTTTCTCTGAAGTTCCTTTAAAAGCTCATCTGTCTTTTTTGAAGCAGGTACAAAATATGGATGCCGTATAATATCCTTTAAGTTGAAATTCTTTTTGTCACCTTCCTCAGCCAAATATTGAATAATATATTTAGCATGCATAACACCTATAATATTATCAATATTATCCTCATATACAGGTATTCTGGAATACTTTTCGGAATTTATGAAGGAAGTCACCTCGCCTAAGCTTGCGTCAACAGAAAGAGCCTCAATATCTGTTCTGTGAGTCATAATTTCCGATACTACCTTATTATTAAAATCAAATATATTATTGATCATTTCCTTCTCGGTCTCATCTATAGTACCTTTTTCTTCGCCTACATCCACCATCAGGCGGATTTCTTCTTCTGTCACCTTTTCATCATCTTCATTAGGATCTACACCAAAAAGCCTAACCAAAAAGCCGGTTGACATCGTCAGTATTTTGATGAAAGGATATGCTAATATTGAGAAAAAGTATAAAGGTCCTGCAACAAACCTTGATACAGCCTCTGATTTTCTTACAGCCAGTTTTTTAGGAACCATTTCGCCTAAAACAAGTGTAAAATAAAGGAGCACTAATGAAATTATAATTATTGATATGTTTTTAAGCCATACATCAGTTACAGATATATTTGTCATTTTGATCAATCCGACAAGCTTTTCTGCAAAATATTCTGCAACAAAAGCACTGACAAGAAAGTAAGAAAATGCAACACCAATTTGAATTGTGGCAAGAAATCGGCCCGGTTCTTCCAATAGCTTTTTTAATAGTCTGCCATTTCCATTATGTTCCTCAGGCATTGACTTAATTTTGCTATCATTTAATGAAATCAAAGCAGTTTCAGATAAATTAAAAAACGCACTTAACACAATCAGTACAACTAATAATAGAATCTCGGAAAACAAATTTTTCATCCTCCATGTTAATTATTTACGTACGGTGCAAAATCACTTGCGATTTTGTTAACCTTGACGGTTGTCACGAGAAATCATAGAGTAGAATACACCATAATTTCCTAGACATAAAAAAAGGCATAACAATCCTGTCTTATTGGATTTAAAGCCTTTTGCTAAAACTTGTAATTAACCGATTTCTAATTTTTAAAAATACCTGGTATAGTGCTTTACTACTTCGTATATCATCTGGAATATCTTCCATTTTAACAATCACTCCGTATTTCTTCATTTTATTGTAATTTACTATATTATCTTCTATTATGTCAAGGATGCTTAAAGGTTTATACTTGAATTTATCTACCTAATATGCATCATTACACCCAATACCTTTATTTTTCGATAAATATACCTTCATGGGTGGGATAGTTTGGATTTAATAACTTATATACCCTTATAAAATGTGTTTAATCTTTTACATTCGACGAATACATATACTTGAATTCTATACCAATAAGAGGCCAGAAAACAATCATCGTGCAAATATTTTCATCTGTAAAAAGGCCGCAAATAAAGTACACAACGGTTATAGCCAAGCTAGAAGCACATTTCTTGCCAAATGCTGAAAAAAGTATCCACAATAATATCAATATAAATATTAACATTGATAGCACGCCTGTTTCAATTGCCTTTTGTAAAAACATGTTGTGAGCCATAACAATATTTATATATGCATTATACATAAACTTGAGCTTTCCAATATAATCATCGCGACCAGATATATCCCCTTCCCGATGCATACCTTTCCCTACCGGTAAAAACTCCTGACTTTACCTTATTTATTTTCGCTTCTTTTCCGTCAGGATCTACAAATAAAAAAGTATTTTCTTTTATTATAAACCTTAACAGGGCATTTTTCTTTTTGACATAGAGGTTTTCCTTATCAGCAAACACAATGAAATCTCTATAATTCTCCCTGTTTATAACATAACCTTCGTCATTAGGCGAATAATCAAGGGTCAGCTCCAATCCATATATTATTATTATCCAAGATTATGTAAAATAAATTGCCACAACTATTAAAATCAGGTACAGTGTTCAAGCCACAACTGGTTAAATCAATAAAACTTAAAGCTTCAAGCCTGCCTATCCCATTAATTCCCACAGGTACAGCCTTTATACCATCATTTTCTCTGAGTATTAATGTTGATAATGATTCAATGCTGAGAACTTCCTCAGGAAATTTATCTAGTCCACAGAATGATAGATCTAAACCTCTCAGGCTTTGCAGCTTTGACATGTCAGAAGGAAATCTTTTTATTGGGTTTCCTGATAAGCTTAAACTTTGCAGCTTTTGGAGCCCAAGAATTTCTTCTGGAAAAGCTGTCAACCTGCAATCTTCGAGGTTTAATAAAATTAGATTCTCTAAAGAGGCCACCTCACGAGGTATTTCTTTCAAATCATTTCTTCCCATAACCAAATTATTTAGAGTAGATATTTTGGATATGACCTTAGGGAAAGAGTCAAACTTACAGCTATTTAAGTATAAATCACTCAAGTTTTTGAAAGAAGTCGCAAAATAATCAGGAATTGAATTTAAATTATTGTATGCCAAATCTATTGAAACAAGGTTTTTAAGTGTTTCAATTCCTTCAGGCAAATCTGTGAATCCATTATCCGAAATGCAGAGTTTTTCTAAATTTGGAAACTTTGTATAGTCTACAGAATCTGCCAAAACAACATTTTCCTCTACGTCTTTTGCATTATTCAATGAAAGCATCTTCAAATTGGTCATTGAATTTATTGAATCAATCGATTCTTTCGTAATATTCTGTACTCCTGTTTACCAAATTCCCTGTCGGTAAAGACATTGTAAAACGACTCTTCATCATAACTTTGGCCATTTGTCATATCATCTGCTGCAAATGCTTGCGGGCTCAATATGGTTAATAGCATGACAATTACTAGAAAATAAGATACATTCTTTTGTTCAACATAATTTTCCTCCTTAGTCGTTTATTGCCATTATATCTATATATATTGCCTAAAGTATACAAATTTTTTCCAAAAGTATAGCAAAAGCATCATTTTTTAGGGAATTATATCATTTTCTCCAAACATAAAAAGCCTGTCCATCAGCAATTACTGACGAACAGGCTATCATTATTTCTTTTACCTAGGTTGTATTAAGAATTTTATAGCTGTTCTTTCTTCTCCGTCAATGTTGACTTCTGAAAATGCAGGTACAGCTACCAGATCAATTCCATTTGGTGCCACAAAACCTCTAGTAATGGCAATAGCCTTGACTGCTTGATTTACTGCACCGGCCCCAACGGCTTGAATTTCCGCACAATTACGATCTCTCAACGCTGCTGCCAGAGCTCCCGCTACAGATTTAGGCTGTGAATTAGCAGATACTTTAAGAACCTCCATACACTTATCCCCCTACAAATAATCAAAAATTTCATCTATATATTAGTAATTAAGTAGTACATAATCAAAATTATACACTAGTTTTCAAATTGCTGCAATTTTTCTTAAAATTCATCAAAATTTTACTTATTTACAACCCCCTTATGAAAAATTCATCTTTGAGATTTTCAATAGACTTTATTGATATCCTTTTAAACTGGTACTTACCTTTTAGATATTCGATATTACCCCTCCTTTGTCCAATAATATCACAAATGTATTTCTTATCTGTATAAATAATTATATCATGTTCTTCAAATAAAGAATACTCTTTTATATAATTTTCTATCCGATTAAGCCATAACCTGGATTCAACCAACTGCCTGAAGGATGGGTGAAAAGGTCCTCCTGCAACATCAAAATCGTTATTGATGTTGTCTGTTGGCTGTAACCCTATTCTTATAACCTTAATGCCGTTTTCATTGTATAGTTCCAAGAGCTTTGCACATAAGCTCACTGCCTCCTCAAGCTCCAATGGGGTATATCTTCCCTCATTATACATTTTCTCAAGATAAGTATTTCTGACCACTAATGTTGGATAAATCCTAACAATTTGAGGACTTAGCTCAATAACTTTTCTGGCAGTATCCATATCTTTTTCATAATTAGAACCCGGAAGGCCTATCATAGTCTGAATACCCAATCCTATTGTGCTTTCCTTTATAAGACTGCATGCCTTATATACATCATCAGGACTGTGCCCACGCCCGCTTGTTTTGAGAACATCTTCATCAAGGCTCTGTACTCCAAGTTCAACCATCTTAACATTATACTTTTTTAATCTGTTAAGGATTTCAGAATTAATATAATCAGGTCTCGTAGATAGCCGTATACCTTTAATCCTGCCCTGCACTACATACTCATTTGCTGCCTCCAAAAACATTATCTGTTTTGTATCTTCAATACCTGTAAAGCTTCCACCGTAAAATCCTATTTCTATATAGCTGTCGCTTTGTGCAGTAGATAGATGTGAATCAATAGTGTCATACATCTTTTCAACTGTCATTTCCTCTGTTTGCCCACTGATTGCTTTCTGGTTGCAGTAGATGCAATCAAAAGGACATCCCTTATGGGGAATAAAAACAGGAATAACCATATGTTTTTTACTCACATTATCACCTTATTTTGCATTTATAGTCTCCAAAGCTGCTTTTGCTGCAGCTTGTTCGGCTTCCTTTTTGCTCTTTCCCTTACCTTGTCCAACAACTCTATCCATAACCTTTACCTGTGCTACAAATTCCTTGTCATGGTCAGGCCCATTTTCTTCCAATATCTCATAACCTATTTTCTTTTCTCCATCCTTTTGCACGATTTCCTGGAACTGGGTCTTGTAATCCAGAAAAATTATTCCCAAAACCGAGTCTTTAATTAGATGATCCATCTGTTGATGAATAAAGGCCTTCACATTTTTCATGCCTCCATCAAGGTAAACAGCACCAATAACTGCTTCAAATGCATCAGATAAAATTGAGGTTCTCGTTCTGCCCCCGCTTAGATCCTCACCTTTTCCCAGTAAAAGAAATTTGCCTACCTCTATGTTGTTGGAGCACTTGACCAAAGACTGTTCGCATACGACATTTGCCCTTACTTTTGTTAGCTGACCCTCTGATAGATTGGGATAATTATTATATATTGTTTCACTAATAATAATGTTTAGTACCGCATCACCTAGAAATTCAAGTCTTTCGTTGCTTTTAAGCTTTTCATTCCTATTCTCATTTGCATAGGAGCTATGAGTTAGTGCCAAAACAATATTTTTTTTGTTTTTAAACTTGTAGCTTATCTTCTCTTCGAATTCATTAAGATTTTCCAAAAGCATATTCAAATTAATCATAAAGCCTCCAAAATCTTTATGAAAAGTTATTAATTTTAATAACACTTTTCATATAATAACTAATTTTTCAGACAAAAATGTCAATAGAGGACGTAAATTACGTCCCCTAATCTATACATTATAATTTGCTTCTGTAAGTTATATTACAGATGGATACTTATTCTGCTTTATACTTCTTTAATGTTATAGAAGCATTATGTCCTCCAAAACCTAATGAATTGGATATTGCATGTTCAATATCAACCTTGCGTCCAACATTAGTAACATAATCAAGATCACATTCAGGATCAGGCGTTTTATAATTTATTGTAGGAGGTAAAAACCCGTCCTTTAACGCCAATGCAGTAATTATTGCTTCAATTGCACCTGCAGCTCCTAAAAGGTGACCTGTCATTGATTTTGTAGAACTAACTGCAAGTTTATTGGCATGTGTACCGAAAACTGTTTTAATTGCAGCTGTTTCGAATTTATCATTATACTCTGTTGATGTACCATGTGCATTTATATAATTCACATCTTCAGGCTTAATACCTGCATCTTTGACAGCAAGACTCATACATCTTGCTCCGCCTTCACCTTCTGGTGCAGGTGCAACTATGTCATAAGCATCATTTGTGCAAGCATATCCAATAACTTCAGCTATTATGTTTGCACCTCTTTTTACAGCATGGTCATACTCTTCCAATATGAGTATACCTGCTCCTTCACCCATTACAAAACCGTTTCTGTCTGCATCAAAAGGCTTACATGCATCTAATGGATCTTCTGTTGTTGACAATGCCTTCATTGAACAGAATCCCGCAATAGATATTGGAGTAATAGCAGCCTCGGCACCGCCTGAAATCATAATGTCTGCATCTCCGCGCTGAATTACTTTATATGCATCTCCAATAGCATTAGTAGATGTAGCACAAGCTGTTATAACAGTCTCATTAAATCCTTTTGCACCATATTGTATCGCAATACGTCCTGAAGCCATATTTGCAATCATCATTGGAATAAAGAATGGACTTACCCTTCCCGGCCCCTTATTAATTAATGCCTCATGTTGATTCTCAAAAGTCTCGATTCCGCCTATACCAGAACCTACTATACATCCAAATCTAGTGTGGTCTATCTTTTCCAAATCCAGACCGGACATTTCAATAGCTTCCTTTGAAGCAGCCATAGCATATTGAGTATATCTATCCATTCTCTTCGCTTCTTTTTTGTCCATATATAATGTTGGATCAAAATCCTTTATCTCTGCCGCAACCTTACAAGTATAATTTGCAGTATCAAAACGTTCAATAGAACTAATACCACATTTACCTTCCTTAATTGAATTCCAGAATTTATCAACATCAAAACCTAACGATGATATAACACCTAGACCTGTAATAACAACTCTCTTCTTCATATGATATCCTCCTTTTATATATTCAACCGGAATTTTCAAAATAAAATTTTCAAGATTAATTTTATCAATCTTTTATGCTTAATATATTTCAATAAAGTTCTCATCTGTTAACAAATGGTAACTTCAATTATTTTTCCAAGTTTTTTACATTTAGCAAAAAAGCCCCTTTATAGGGACTTTTTTTTATGAGTTATTTTTAATAAATTCTACAGCGTCACCCACTGTTGCAATCTTTTCTGCCTCGCTGTCAGGAATTTCGATATCAAATTCTTCTTCAAGCGCCATAATAAGCTCAACTATATCAAGTGAATCCGCACCCAAATCGTCAATAAATGAAGACTCCATGGCTATATCTTCTTCTTCAACACCTAACTGCTCTACGATTATCTTTTTAACTTTTTCAAACATTATTCATTCACCTCCTTCCACAGGGGGTTAATATTTAACATCTGTTTGTGAATGTGTTGGTAAAACTTTCACATAAAGATATTATTACATTACCAGCCCGCCGTCAATATCTATTACCTGACCAGTTACATAATTTGAATCATCAGAAGCCAAAAAAGCCACAACATTCGCCACATCTTCAGGTGTCCCGAACCTTCCGAGGGGAATATTTTTTAAATAATTGTTTCTGACTTCTTCGGGTAATACATCGGTCATATCACTCTCAATAAGCCCCGGTGTAACCACATTACAGGTAATACCACGTGACGCAAGTTCCTTAGCAACAGTTTTGGTCATACCAATAAGCCCAGCTTTTGACGCAGAATAGTTAATCTGTCCCTGATTACCATATCTACCTGCTACTGAACCAATATTCACAATTTTTCCAGCTCTCTTTTTAATCATTACCTTGGAAACATATTTGGTACATAAGAATGAACCTTTAAGATTAACGTCCAAAACAGCATCCCAATCCTCCACGGACATCATGGCTAAAGGCTTATCTTTAGTTATACCTGCGTTGTTAACAAGGATATCAATACTTCCAAAGGCTTCTACTGCTGATTTGACCATTTGCTTAACATCTTCTTCATTTTTGACATTTCCTTTTGAAACAATCACATTATAGCCTGCTGCCTTAAATTCCTCTTCTGTTTTATAAATAGTATCTGAAACGCCGTTTAAAACGATGTTAGCACCCATCTGGGCCAGTTTTAATGCGATTGCCTTTCCCAGTCCTCTGGAAGAACCAGTAACAACTGCAGTTTTCCCCTTTAGCTGCATAGTATTCATTCCTCCTTACACCTCTTGCAGTACCTTTTTAAGCGAATCCATGTCTTCCACATTAAATACTCTTGCTTCTTTGCTTATTTTTTTAATAAATCCGGATAAAGCTTTTCCAGGACCTATTTCAACAAATGTATCAACACCGTCATTTAACATGGTCTTAACGCTTTCTTCCCAAAGAACAGGACTTGAAACCTGTCTTATGAGTAAGTCCTTAACAACTGATGTATCATTTATGTATTTCGCAGTAACATTAGTAACTAATGGACATTTAAATTCGCTTAGGCTTATGTTTGCAAGCTCTGCAGCCAATTTTTCACCTGCTGGCTTTAACATGCTGCAATGGAATGGTGCACTTACAGGCAGTATCATTGAACGCTTCGCTCCCTTTTCCTTTGTAAGCTCAACGACCTTTTCAACAGCCTTCACCTCTCCTGCAACAACAATCTGCCCAGGGCAATTAAAGTTTGCAGGCTCTACTATACCATATGAAGCAGCTTCTTTACAACAATCAATAACAGTCTGACCATCAAGGCCCAATATGGCAGCCATTGTGCCAACACCTAATGGAACAGCTTCCTGCATGTATTTCCCTCTTTTCTTAACAAGGGCCACAGCATCTTTAAAAAGCATTGTTGAAGCAGCTACATGAGCTGAGTACTCACCAAGGCTTAAACCAGCTACAACATCAGGCTTTTTACTGTTTTCCAATAATGGCATAAGGCATGCAATACTTGTTGTAAGTATTGTTGGCTGAGTATTTTCTGTTATTTTTAATGTTTCATCATCACCTTCAAATATCATTTTTTTGATATCAAAGCCAAGGCTTTCAGATGCTTCTTCAAAAATATCGGAGGAAGCTTTAAAGTTTTCACAGATTTCCTTCCCCATACCGACACTTTGTGCTCCCTGGCCAACGAAAATATAAGCTAATTTACCCATTATTACCTCCAAATAAACTGTATTAATCAAGTATATTAAAATCACTATTAATCTTACATTTAGCATGTCAATATAACGAATTTATTTAATCACTACTTACTCCATTTTAAAAGTACTGATCCCCAGGTAAGACCTCCACCAAATCCAACCAATACTATGTTATCACCCTTTTTAACCAAACCATCCTGAACTGCTTCATAAAGTGCAATAGGAATTGATGCAGATGATGTATTTCCATATTTTTGAATATTGGAATATACCTTTTCTCTTGATATATTAAGCCTTTTGGCAGCACCATCAATAATTCTTATATTAGCTTGGTGAGGTACTACAAGTGTTACATCATCCAATGTAAGGTTTTTATCGTCAAGTACCTTTATAGTGGACTGTTCCATAACCCTTACAGCAAATTTGAACACTTCTGAACCATTCATCCATAAAACTTTTTTATTATCATTTTCCCTTACACTCAAATCATTTTCATTGATTGAGCAGCACGGCATTGTTATATGATGGCCTTCATTACCGTCAGCCCCCATATATGAGGACAATATGCCATAGCCTTCTTCAACTTGCCCTATAACCATTGCTCCTGCACCATCCCCAAAAAGGATACATGATGCTCTGTCATCGTAGTCTACAATCTTAGAAAGGCCTTCACAACCTATAACCAGTATATTTTTATATCCATTAAATCCAGTTTCCAGGAATTGCTTAGCTACAGTCAAACCGTACATAAAACCTGAACATGCAGCATTTAAATCAAATGCAGCTGCTTTGGAAGCACCCACCAGCTTTTGTATGATACAAGATGAAGACGGTGTCAAATAATCCGGTGTATCGGTAGCAACTATTATAAGGTCAATATCTTCAGGGGTCAATCCTGAATCTTTTATTGCCATCTTTGCAGCCTCTGCACCTAATTCATAGGCAGGCTGATCCTTATCTAAAATTCTTCTTTCAGATATGCCGGTTCTCTTAACTATCCATTCATCAGAAGTATCAACCTTCTTCTCCAGATCGCTATTTGTAAGAACATTAGTCGGTATACTTATACCAATACCTAAAACGCCAATTCCAAATCTTTCATTATTCAATATCTTCAACCTCCATATTCTTAAAATCTTCTCTTATTTGTTCCAGCACATTGCTCTTGACATAGCTTTTCGCACGTATTACAGCATTCTTGATAGCTTTGGCATTAGAGCTTCCATGTGCCTTAATAACCTTTCCATTAACTCCGAGTAATGGAACTCCTCCGTATTCCGTATAGTCCATATGCTTTTTAAAATTCTTTAATTCCTTCTTTACAAGTAAAGCTGAGATTTTTGTAAGAAAATTTTTATTAAATATATCTTTTATACTTCCAAACAAATAACCTGCAGCACCTTCCAAAGTTTTGATAAGCACATTTCCTACAAAGCCATCGCAAACTATTACATCTGCGTCTCCATCCAATACCTGGCGGCCTTCAATATTTCCTATAAAATTAATGTTAGCCTGTTTTAACATTGTATATGAACTTTTAACAAGATCATTTCCCTTATTTTCTTCAGCTCCAACATTAACTATACCAACCTTTGGATTTTTAACGCCGAAAACTTCACTTATATATAAAGACCCCATAACACCAAACTGCAAAAGGTTACCTGGTTTGCACATTGTATTCGCTCCTGCGTCAACAATGACAGATAGTCCCTTGCTTGTCGGTAAAAAACTCATCAGGGCCGGTCTGTCCACGCCTTCTATCATTCCTAAAATAATTTTTGATCCTGCCATTAAAGCACCGGTATTACCTGCTGATAGGAAAGCATCTGCCTTTTTATCCTTTAACATTTCAAGTCCAACTACAATTGAAGAATCCTTTTTTCTTTTTATAGCTTTAACAGGACTATCTTCGTTTGTTATGGCCTCAGTGGCATGATAAACATCCAGCCTTTTATTACTAAAATCTTTTTCCTTTAGTATGCTGTTTATCTTGTCTTTGTCACCGACTAAAAGAATATCAAAGTCATCATGTTCATTAATAGCATCCATGCAACCATGCACTATTTCACGTGGGGCATTATCTCCACCCATTGCGTCTACCAGAATAAGCAATACCTTCACTCCCTAAAACTTTAATAATCGCAAAACGTTTTCCCTATCCTTATAATATCCAAAAAACCCATATCATACTTTACTATTTTTTATCCACTTTTTCAAGGGATACTAATATGAATTTTCCTCTAAAAACTTCAACCTGCTTTTCGGTTATCTTAACCCACACAATATAATTATTGGATTTTTGCCGTTTGACCTCAGCCTTTGCCACTAATTTATTTCCCGAATATACAGGCATTTTGTACTTGATATTTGCTACACCTACAAGAGCTACATGTGCATCGATAACGGCTATTGCAAGAGATTCTGCCATTGAATAAATAAAATGGCCGCGAATTATTTTTGTTTTTTCAAAAGCCATGCCATCATCAGTTTGCAATATGGATATTCCATACTTACCTAAAGTTATATCCAAAAGTTCTCCAAAAAAATCCTTTACCTGTAGCGATTTAACTTTTCCGTAGCTTTCTTCAGCAACATTTTTCACTCTTTCTCTCAACTCAGGAATTCCAAGTTCCAACCTGTCGAGCCTTATGGTAGGTATACTGACACTAAACTTTTCGGCTAACTCCTCATCTGTTAAAAATGGATCTTCATTAATCTTTTCTATTAGAGTCTTATGCCGTTCCTTTTTATGCAGCGATGGCCTGCTCATTAACTACACCTCTAGGCTTTATAAAAATTATTTGATTTGTATAACTATAATTATTACCTGATAATATTTCCTGATAATAAGAGTATATTATACAATCAGATTATATGCAATATTTAACTTAAAAATTAGTTAAATTTTTTTAGTCTATTATTTTTGCCCATGTAAAAGGAATGACCAAAATATCAGTCATTCCCCAACAATCTGATTTTTTATATTATTTCTGACTTTTATATTATTACTGATTTTTTATATTTTTAGTAATCTTTCATTCATGCCTTATCTATGGTCGAGTAACTTTATGTTTTTTGCAATATAGTCATAACCAGAATAGATAGTTACTATAACTGCAATAAACATTGCAACCCTGTCAAATGGGAAATCAGTAATCTTTGATAATGGAAAATTATCCAAAAGGGACAATACTATTGCGACCATTGTTGTGGCAGTCTTTATCTTTCCCCAATTGCTTGCAGCTATTACAACGCCTTCTCCTGCTGCGATGAGCCTTAATCCTGTCACTATAAACTCTCTTCCGATAATAAACATCGCCGCCCAACCGCTTAGCCTGTCATTTTGAAGAAGTACAATCAGTGCAGCTGTTACTAAAAGCTTATCCGCGATAGGATCTAAAAACTTACCCATTTTTGTTACCTGTTTTGTTTTTCTGGCTATATAACCGTCTACTCCATCCGTTAGCGAAGCAACTATAAATATTCCTGCAGCAATATATTTGCCCGGACCCAAGATAAAATTATTAAGCGATTCCAATTGGGAATGTATAAAAGTTAAGTATTCACTGTTCACCACCCAATCAGGAATGGGCAGAATAAAAATCATAAAAACAGGCACAAGCAAAATTCTTGATAATGTTAACTTATTCGGTAAATTCATTGGTAACAGCTCCTATTAAATCGTAATTATCTATATTCATAATCTTAACGTTTACTATATCTCCAACTTGAACAGGTTCCTCACTCGTAAAATAAACAAGACTATCAATATCAGGTGCTTCGGCGTAAGTACGCCCTGTGTAAAAAATTCCGTCATCTGCAACTCCTTCAACTATGGCCTGATAAATTTTATCCAGCCTGAGACTGTTATTTATGTCCATTGTCTCCTTTTGAAGGTCCATCATCAAATCAAATCTTTTTTGCTTTATGTTACTTCTGATTTGATTTTTATATTTTGATGCAGGAGTATTCTCTTCTCTAGAATAAGAAAAAACTCCAAGTCTGTCAACCTTATATTCATTAAAAAATTTGTAAAGTTCATTAAAGTCTTCTTCAGTTTCTCCTGGAAAACCCACAATTACCGATGTTCTTAGGACAATTCCGGGAACTCTGGATCTTAAATCCATTATTAACTTTTTGTATTCACTTGAGGTACCTCTTCTGCCCATTGCTTTTAATACCTTATCACTGGTATGCTGAAGCGGTATATCAAGATATTTTAAAACCTTATTGTTCTGTGATATCTCATTAATAAGCTCATCGTCTATTTCCTCAGGATAGCAGTATAAAAGCCTTATCCACTTTATGTCCTCTATAGTGCTTAATTTCCTCAACAGCTCTGAAAGCATCTTTTTCCCATATATATCAAGACCGTACCTGGTTGTGTCCTGTGCTACAAGAATTATCTCCTTTACCCCGCTTTTTGAAAGGATCTCGGCTTCAGATAAAACATCCTCTATCTTTCTGCTTCTAAACCTTCCTCTAAGGCTTGGAATAATGCAATAGGTACAGCAGTTGTCACAACCTTCGGCAATTTTTAAATATGCATACCCATTTTTTGTGGATATAACCCTCTCTGTATTGAGATAGGAAGTGTCGTCAAGCTTCCCGTACAGCACCTGCTTTTCGCCTTTATACGCCTTTTCAATAACATCACATATCAGAGCTACATTACCTGTACCGACACAAGCATCTACCTCAGGTATCTCATTTATGATATCCTCTTTATACCTTTCTGCAAGACATCCTGTTACAATAAGCAGCTCACATTTGTCTTTTTTGCACTCTACCATTTCAAGAATGGTATTGATTGATTCCTGCTTTGCCGATTCAATAAATCCGCAGGTATTTACAATCAATATTTGTGCCTCTTCCTTTTCATTAACAATCTCATACTCACCTTTTTTTATAAATCCCAACATTATTTCGCTGTCGATGAGATTCTTAGGACATCCTAGCGAAATAACCCCTATCTTCTTTTTCATTTGTGCTCCCCTTACTTTGTAATTAAAATTTATTATAATATTTTAGTTATTCCTTGATCAAATCCATAGGAAGCATATTATTGGCCTCCTTGATCATTTCCTCAATATCATTCTTAAGCTTCTCTATTTCAGACTCAAGCTCATCAGGCTTAACGCCCATTTCTTCAATTTCCTTTAAGATTTCCTGCTTCTGTTTGTTTAGCTGTTCCATCTTTGTCTCTGCACGAATCCTCATGTTTTTTGCATTATCCAGTTTTTCCTTAAGCTGGCTTATTGTTTTGCTGTAGTCTATTGATTTATCCAATTCATCAGCCATTTATATACCTCCATTAAAACTATAGCTTTTTATTATTTCATTTAATATGTCATTTCCAATTTTACTCCTGCATACAGGACACTTGCCTGCCTTCTTCAAAGCAAACGAATAGTCCTTTAAACACTTGCTTATTTCTGTGTTTATGGAAACAATATAATTATTCCCATCTGTCATCTTATTATTTACATGTGACAGTTTCTCCATCAATTCCGTAATCTTTTTAAGCTTTTCTATCTTATTTTGAATATTATTGTGGATTGTCAATGCTTTGTCCACATTAGCTGCTGACTTTAATGTGGCATCATTTGTCTCTTGTTCTACATTTAGTTTATTAATTTCAGCGTTCAATAAACTTAAACCGTTCAGCTTTAATATTAGGTTATCAAGCTCTTTAATATTCTCCTCCAAGGGTTTTACATTGGCAGTTGCATGCAATTGCCCTTTTGCCTCGTTTTCAGACTTATCAATCTTCGAAAAGGCAGTCTTAAGGCTCTTTGCCTTATCCATGTCCCTTGCCTTTTTGCTGATACCATCTAAAAGCTCTCCACAATCATTTATCCTTTCAGTATTTTTAATTATAAAGGATGCTGAATTAATTTCAATATCTATTTCATTTAAAGCTTTATATATTCTTTTGAGCTTGGATAGCTTACCATTTATCAATTCGATATTTTTAAGGCAAAGCTCATACTTTTCCAGCTTGTCAAGACTTTTTACAACACTGCTTTGAATGGCATAATCAGCTTCAATGGATATGATATTCTTTAAATTTGTTTCAAGCTTTTTGGTCCTTATTAATAAATCTGATACTTCCTGTATTATCCGGCCTGATTTTTCTAATTTTACCTCAACATCTTTTAAAAATTCATATTCCTTAAGAGTAGATTCCACTTCGTTATGCTCGCTATTTACCCTGTCCTTTAACTGGTTTTCACGCCTTAGATCCACATTTGTATTTTTTATAGCCCGATCAATAATATGAAGACCAATAAGCCGCCCAATTGCCTTTGCTCTTACCGACCCGGTCTCTGAAAGCAGAAATGGGCTCTCCAACTGCTCGGCTATATTTAAGCTTGAACTTAAACTGCTGTCCAAGTATGCCTTGGTAATTCCATGTGCCCCTACAACTTCCTGGGGTATCTCATTGCCAAAGCCTTCGAATATTATAGGCTCACTATCGGGATATAGAACAGTATATCTATTTTTGCTGCTTGATCTCTCACGAACTATTGCATTACCATTATCCATTTCTATAGTAACCCTGGCTGCAGAAGTTCCCTGTCTTATAAATTCCGTGCCCCTGGGCTCGTTAAACAAAACCCATTTAATAGCTCTTATTATAGCGGACTTACCATTGTCGGAAGGCCCTGTTATAATATTTAATCCTCTGTCAAAATCAATGGTAGTGTCTTCATGGGATTGAAAATTTTCTATTTTAACTCTCGTTATAATTGTCATATCTAATCCTCTTCATCATGTGTAAGTTCTTCTTTTGCAGTTGCAAGTCTTTTTACCGTTTCATATTTAACTTCACGGCTTATATTCTGGTCTGCCGTTATATCATCTATTATTTTGTTAAGATCCGCTTTCTGGAACTTTCCGGTTTCCGACAGCTCCTGATAAAACTTGTGGAGCTTCACATTACGATCCTGGGCATACTCAAGCTGCCTTCTATCTAATACCTCATTTCCAGGTGCTGCCGATGTAAGCTCTCTTTCATAAACATTTATCCCATTACCCAGTTCAATTATTAAAACTTTTGGTATTCGATTTATTTCACCAATGGTATTTGTTATTCTAACCAAACTTCCCGGATTGGAGAAATATTTCCCATCCTTCTTAACTAGACCGAATCCTGCATGATAGTGGCCTGCAAGCGTTATATCCGCCTCAGTCTCTATTATATTGTCAACTAATGTATAGGGAATACCCTCAAAAAACGGCTTTTTTAGTAGCATACCATGAACCATGTTTATAAGATAATCAACGTTTTTGCTTTTCTTAACAATATAATAATCAGAAGACGTTTCAACATCATCAATATCAAACCTGTACGGCTTTCCCATAATCTGAACCTTTAACCCATCCTTTTCAACAACCACATCATCATCATAGTTTAAAAGGTTTAAAACTCCAACTCCTTCCAAGAGCCCTAACATAGTTCTTCCAACTGTATCAGGATTTT
Source organism: Bacillota bacterium (assembly GCA_023430975.1). Classification (GTDB taxonomy): domain Bacteria; phylum Bacillota; class Clostridia; order Acetivibrionales; family DSM-2933; genus Pseudobacteroides. The sequence goes on from JAEYYB010000099.1 coordinate 41,245, forward strand.
GACCGTATATATCATGATTACCTGCTATTGTATAGATGGGTCTTCTGTATGACTGTATTATAAGAGCAAATTCCTTAACTATTGACGGGGAAATATCAGGCCTGTCAAACCAGTCCCCACCATGTAATATAAAATCTATTTCGAGTTCATCACATATATCCTTTATTTCTAAAAATTTAGTTTTGAGGGTTTCATAAAAGTTATCGTTCCTGTTTTTGGGCTTAGTTCCTTTAATATGCGTATCTGTAAAAAAGATAAATTTCATAAAACAGTACTCGCTTTCATGGTTAAATATTTATAAAAATTCGTTTGTGATTTTTTATTCTATTAAAATCTTCAAACCTCATTATACTCATATTATACCATGCTTAATCCCTTTTTTATCAAAAATCTAACAATTATAAACAAAAACAATCTTTGCTTTAATTCATAAAATATGATAAAAGTATATATATAATTATTTATATGTAATTTATACAAAAACTTTAATAAGGAGCTGCTATTAATGAGTCTTTCTGAATTGTTTGGTACTATCTTTAATATTATTTGGAACATTCCGATTTACGTACCAATAATTTCGTTATCCCTCATCCTGCTTACATACATTTTAAACAAGGATCGCCTCTGGACCATACCAAAGCTTTCGTTTTTATTCGCCATAGTAATTACAATATATGATATTACCACAAAAACACCTGGTGATAATATATTAATTCAATTTAAAAACTATATTTATGAACCAAAATATAATTATAATTTTCTCTACATCTATATTCCTATCTTTCTATATTGCTTACTTATAGCATCTATCTTTAGCTATATTGAAAAAATAAAAAACAAGATTTCCGTAAAATGATTACATTTTATCGATTTCTGCATGTGATTTGGTGAAAAGGTCATATGAGTTACAACCTGCATAATAAAAAGGATAACCGTCCAGGACAAATTGTGTTCCCTGTGCATACCAATATAATAAATAACGCAGATATTATACAAATCCATAATATCTGCGACCTTTGATAAAAACATTATTACATTCTATTTTTCTGGTTTCTTCTACTTTGCATCATTTCATCTTCGCTTAATGAATCATCGCTGAATGAATTATCGTTGAGTGAACTATTATTAACCTTGTAATTAGGTTGATTTCTCCTCTCTTCCAAGAGCATCCTCTCTATTTCCAGCTGGTTCTTAGCTCGGACTTCTTCGGCCCTAATCATTGCATCAGCTTTTATCTGCTCGATTTTAACTCTGTACCTCAGTACAAAAAATACTATCACGCCAATTATTGCAACAAGGCCAATACCGCCGCCAATTAAAGCTTCTGTCACTTCTGTTGGATCATATGATGAAAACATTATAACCTCCTACTGAAAGCATTTTCTTGATAATACCATAATATCATAATTTTTTGCTGTAATAAATAGATAAAAGTATTATCGTAGCATTATTCACACTATACCGTGCTTAAGGGCAAACACTGCCAGTTGGGTCTTATCTTTAAGCATAAGCTTTGAAATGATTTCTGTTATTATATTTCTGATGCTTCCCTCCGCTAAGTATAGCTCCGAAGCAATTTCAGCTGTATTTTTGCCTTCGACAATCTTCTTAATTATGCTAAGTTCCTTATCATTTAATGTTACAAGGCAATCATTTACTCTTATGTATTTTTTCCCATCTCCACTTTCTTCAATGGGCGAACCACTATCAAGATCTTTAAGACTAATGTATTTGTTTTTCATTCTTTCCTTGATGATAAGGTTTGTCAAAAATTCCACATCCCCCGTCATCCGGTTGATAGTTTGCTGTGCCTCACAATAAAGCTTGTCCTTTTCCTTTTCAATCTGCTTTAATTTTGTTATGTCCTCTATCAATATCATAAGATACTTTAAATAATCTAGCTTGTACGCCCTTACAATAAGGTTACAAATATGTATTTTTCCATCTCCTGCAATGAGCTTATATTCACTTGTAAATGCTTCATGATGGTCATCTAACGTCATTATAAAGTTAAGGCAGCAATCAGGCGTAGACCAAATGCTAAGATGTGAGACATGCTTTTTTAAAAATCCATTCATTTCAATTCCAGCCCAATCACTAAATGATTTATTATAGCTATCAATACACATTTCATCCGTAGTTATAACAAAGACCGGGAGTGGAATAAGATCAATGAACTCCTCCAATTTTGAAAATGTTATCATTCAATCACCTTCGCAATAGATTTTATAATTACTCATGTCAGGCAATAGATCTTGCAAACATCGCCCGGATTCTTATTTAATGCACTTTCAGTATAGCTGTAAATCACTTCTGAATTAATACTGTCATTAACACAATTGGAATAAGCAGCTATATTTATCTTTGGCCTTATATTGTATTTCTCCATTGTTTTTTCCATATTGGATAACAGCCTTGTACAAATAACATTCAGCTCATGTGAGTCTGCACCCTTCAATAATACTCCATATTTATTAATATCGTGTTTTGATACAATATCATATTCTCTTAATGACGAGATAACCAAACTGCCTATGTCTCTCATATAAGCGTCAATATATTCAGCCTTTCTACCGGCATCAACATCAATTATTAAAAAAGACAGTTCTTGTCCATTTCTTAGGTTTTCCTTAATTTCCTTTTCAAGAAAATGATCAAAAATTTGTTTGGTATATATCCCTTCTAACAAATCATAGACATTATTTTGCCTTTGACTTAGTGTAAAAGCCTTCAGGTTGGAATTATCCTTTATAGCCTTATTTATCCTTAATATAACTTCACCATCGTTAAACGGTTCTTTGATAAAATCACATGCACCCGCTTCAAAACTCCGTTTTATCACATAACTATCATTTTGAGCTGAAAAAATTATAACAGGAATATCTATTGATTTTATATTGCTTTTAATTATTTTACATATATCAAAGCCATTTATTAAAGGTGTCATAATATCAATAAGAATAATATCCGGTGCAAAAGAACAGACGATATTTAATATATCCTCTGTATCACAGGTAACTTCAACTTTAAATCCTTCATATTTTAGAGAATCCATTAAAAGTACAACATTGCTTTTCATAAGGCTTACAATTAATACTTTTTCGGACATTTTATATTCACCCTTTACAATGAAAGTATTTTAATTACCATATTAATGCACTAAGTTACTAGATATTTCGGAAATATATAGAAATTTCAATAGCACTTTTTATCCAAAATATGCTTTATTATTTTATTAATTTTTATATAAAAAAAGAAGCTGCTACAAATGCCTCTAACCGCCCTATATTGTGCTTCATATATTGAAATCCGAACAATATGATTGATTAAGTCGTTTTGTAACAGCCCTCTTTATTAACATTCTTTGTAAAATGAAATTATACGTTCTCCAGCTTCTTATCTCTCATCATCAAATCAACAACAGCCTGCCTTGCATCCTTACCGTTGAATAAAACCTCATAAGCCTGACTTGTTATAGGCATCTCCACATTCATTTTCTTTGCCATGTGGTAAGCAGCTTTCGTTGTATTTACTCCCTCTACAACCATTGCAACTTCCTTCAATGCTTCTTCCAGGCTTTTTCCTTTACCGATGAGTATTCCTGCTCGTCTGTTCCTGCTGTGCATGCTTGTACAAGTGACTATTAAGTCTCCAATTCCTGCAAGACCTGAGAAAGTTTTTGGATTAGCTCCCATTATTTCACCAAGTCTGGACATTTCAGTTATCCCGCGAGTCATGAGAGCAGCTTTAGTATTGTCCCCAAAGCCCAGGCCATCAGAAATACCGGCACAAAGAGCTATAACATTTTTAATTGCTCCGCCCAGCTCAACTCCTATTATATCGGAATTGGTATAAACCCTGAACATGGGTGACATGAATATATCCTGAACAAAGATAGCGGCTTCATTATCCGCTGATGCAGCTACAATTGCAGTGGGTATTGACCTTCCTACTTCTTCTGCGTGACTTGGTCCTGATAACGCAACCACCCTTACATTTGGTGCTTCCTCTTTTATAATTTGTGACATTGTAAGGAAAGTTTCATCCTCCAAGCCCTTTGAGCATGATACTACTATTGTATTGTCCTTAAGCCCACCCTTTATGGTTTTCATGGTACTTCTCATAAATTCCGAAGGAACTACCATTATGACAGCTTCTGCATCCTGTAATGCTTCATTGACATCATTTGTACAAATAACTGTATCAGGAACCCAAACACCAGGTAATTTTGCTATGTTCTCTCTATTAGTGTTGATGCCTTCCGCTTCTTCCTTAAAGAAGGACCACATCCTCACTTTATGTCCATTAGTAGCCAACAGCACAGATAACGCTGTTCCCCAGCTTCCTGCACCCATTATACAAATATTTTTACCCATAACTATCCTCCTAAATTCTCTATGCAGTCTTCTTCTTTCCGAATTTGGATTCGGTACCTTGAACTATTCTTTTTATATTTGATCTATGTCTTAAAATTATTAGAAAAGCAAAAATCATAGAGATTACTAAGTATAATTTATCGTCACTCCTATGTATATAGGCTGCTACAGGAAATAATGCAGCACCTATAATGGATCCTAATGAAATATATCTGGAAATTGCCACTACAACAGCAAATATGGCAAATAAGATCAACGCAACTTTCCAATCCATCATTAATGCAACCGCAAAGCTTGTAAGAACTCCTTTTCCGCCCTTAAACTTAAAATACAGAGGCCAGTTATGCCCTACAATAGAACCGATTCCGGCTACCATTAGCCCATTGTTTCCAATTAACAGGCTGCCTATTAGACAAGCCAGTACACCTTTTAGTGCATCTCCTAAAATAACGAAAACTGCCGCCTTTTTTCCCAAGGTTCGTAAGGTGTTTGTAGCACCTGCATTTCCACTGCCATGATTTCTCACATCAACACCATATGCTTTTCCAACCAAGAGGGAAGAGTTAAGACTTCCCAAAAGATACCCCAAAATGAACATAGATAAAATTTTAATACAATCCATTACCATACAATTCCTTCCCGCTTTTATAATTATGTTTCCTTGCTTTTTTCTCTAAGCAGGAACTTTATAGGTGTTCCTTCAAAGCCAAAGCTTTTTCTCAGCTGGTTTTCAAGATATCGTTCGTATGAATAATGCATGAGCTCTTTGTCATTTATGAATATTACAAATGTAGGTGGTTTTACTCCAGCCTGGGTCATATAATATATTTTAAGCCTTTTTCCTTTATCGGATGGAGGCTGAACCATTGCAATAGCTTCATTTACAAGATCGTTTAACATACCTGTCGATATCCTCAAAGATGCTTGATTTGCAACGTAATTTATGAGTTCAAAAAGTTTTTGGACCCTTTGCCCTGTCATAGCAGAAATAAACAATACCGGTGCATAGGTCATGAATCCCAGCTTTTCCAATACAGTTTTTCTATACTCTTCCAAAGTACCGGTTGACTTCTCGATCAAATCCCACTTGTTTACAACAATTATGGAAGCCTTTCCGTTATCATGGGCATACCCTGCAATCTTAGTATCCTGCTCGGTTACACCATCCTGGGCATCAATTATAATGACGCAAACATCTGCCCTCTCAACTGCTGTCCATGAGCGGATAATGCTGTATCTTTCTATGCTTTCATTAATCTTGCTTTTTCTTCTTATTCCTGCTGTGTCAATAAACACATATTTTTGATCATCCTTTTCAAAATATGTATCAATAGCATCCCTGGTAGTACCGGGTATATCGCTTACAATTACCCTTTCCTCCCCAAGAATTTTGTTAATCAGGGATGATTTACCTGCATTAGGCTTACCGATAACAGCAACCTTAATAACATCTTCACCGTAATCCTCACCTGTATCCTCAGGAAAATGCTCATAGACCGCATCTAAAAGATCACCCATTCCGAGGCCATGAACAGAAGATATGGTTATCATGTCACCCATACCAAGGTTGTAGAATTCATAAACGTCAGGCGGCGGTTCTCCAACCCTGTCTACCTTGTTTACAGCAAGAATTATAGGCTTATTGGCCTTCCTGAGCATGCTTCCTACCTCCTTATCGGAGGCTGTCATACCATCCTTGGCATCAACCATGAATATTATAACATCTGCAGTGTCAATTGCCAACTCTGCCTGCCTTTTCATCTGCTGCATTATTTTATCTTCAGTATATGGTTCTATTCCACCTGTGTCTATAAGGGTAAATATCTTGCTTCTCCACTCAACATCAGTATAAATCCTGTCCCTGGTTACACCCGGTGTGTCTTCAACTATGGATATTCTTTTACCTGCTACATAGTTAAAAAACGTGGATTTACCTACATTCGGCCTGCCAACAACTGCTACTACCGGTTTTGCCACTTACTATCACTCCCAATCTGTTTCTTATATTCCCAAAACACTATTTATAAATGAAATTCCACTGTTTTCAACAGGAGTTACTTTAACGCCTAGTTTATCTTCAAGCATTCCTACCGTATAGTCATCAAGAAGCAGGTCTGTATCAGCCTTTAACATGCTTTTACATACCAAAACCTCGTTCCCAAGGTTCTGGCCTCCTACTTGTGCTACAATATCTCTTCCTGTAAGAAGTCCTGTTACAGTTACATTTTCACCAAAAAACTCATTAATTATTTTATATACATTAACAGTTATACTGTACTTTTCTTCCAATCTCTTTGCAAGCAAACTAATATAATTATAAGCAGAAACGCCCGTTACAATACTTACTTTTCTATTTTTTTCTGGAGAGAAATCAACATGGTCTATATGCTGGTTGAATTCATTGATTAATGCGGATATTAGCCCTACACCATTTTCTATCTGTGGAAAATCTTCATAATGTTCATAAGGCGGCATTTCCTTTCCAGCCATCACATAGAACTCATCAGCAAGGTATACAATTCTTGATCCATGTTTTATAAGAAGATCTTGCTGAAGCTTTTCAACCTGTTCTATAACCTCCAAAGAAGAAGCCTCGTCATAGGGCATAAGCTTGCAAAGGCCATCCCTGTGCTTTGTAATGCCAACAGGCACAACAGATATGCTGTTAACTGCAGGATACAGTTTGGTGAGGTCCATAAGGGACTTATTTAGCTCATCTTTATCATTGATATCCCTACAGAGAACAATCTGGCAATTAAGGGTGATACCGCTTACTGCAAGCCTTCTTATTTTACTCATAACATTTGCTGCAAACCTGTTTTTTAGCATAAAAACTCTAAGATCAGGGTTTGTAGTGTGAACAGAAATATTTATAGGGGACATTCTGTATTTTATGATTCTATCTATATGACTGTCATCCATATTTGTCAACGTAACATAATTACCGGACAGAAAGGACAACCTCATATCATCATCCTTAAAATACAGCGAATCTCTCATTCCTTTAGGCATCTGATCTATAAAGCAAAATATGCATTTATTTGAGCAGCTTTTTGCCTCATCAATGAGCTCATCGATAAACTCTATTCCCAAATCCTCATCTTCAAATTTTTCAATGTCAATTTCCCATATCTCTTCGTTTTCTTTCCTTATTTCAAGGGTGAGCTCCTCGTCAGATATTAGAAATCTATAGTCAAATATATCCTCAATATTTTCTCCGTTTATTGACAAAAGTACATCGCCTTTTTCTATTCCAGCTTCTTCTGCAATACTTCCAGGCAATACATTATTAATTATTATAGGTGTGTCTTTTTTCAAAACGGTTCCTCCTGCTATGCTCTATCCTATAGCATAAATTCTTATGGCATTAAAAATCACAAAGTGATTTTTTAAATATATGTCGTTGTCTTAAGAATTTGCGGTGTAACATACACCATAATTTCCTAGACATAAACAAAAAACAGCAGTGTCAACTGCTGCTTTTCCATCATTTTTATTAGTCTTCAACCTTTATTACTTGAACTGATTTCTGACCTGATTTCGTCTTAACACTATAAGTGCCGCATTCTGTACAAACTCTATGTCTTAGCTTATATGCATGACATTTTGGACACTTATCTAAATTTGGTGCAGACAGTTTCCACTGTGATCTTCTTTTACCTGTTCTAGCTTTCGACCATTTACGCTTTGGATTTGCCATTATAACACCTCCCGCCTATTAAACCCATTATATCTTAATTATCAAAAAATTTCTTAAGTGCTTCCATCTGTGGATTAATATAATCATCCTTGCAGTCACATGTCTTTTCATTGAGGTTTGTACCACATCTTGGACACAGGCCTTTACAATTATCATCACATACCTTTTTAACAGGTAAATTCAAAATTATATTATCCTTTAAAATACTGTCAAGTAATATATAGTTATCATTATATGTATAAGCATCCACATCTGCTGTTTCGCTGCCTTCTATAATGTCTTCCCTAATCTTCAATTCAAAGTTGTCTTCAATATCCTTCACGCATCTGCTGCATTTTGTACTGTAGGATGCCTTCAAACTGCCGTTTAACTTTAACACACCGCTGGCATTTGTCAGAACACCTTCAAACTTTACAGCATCTTTGAAGTCAAAACCCGATTCAAGATTATTCAACTCAGCTATTGCTTCGTCGAACCTGACATCTAAGCTTGCACCATTAATTTTAACTATACTTGATACATCAATTTTCATATTGTCACCCCATAAAACCGACAAAAGATATTATACTAACTAATAATACCATTGTCAAGATAAATATTGATATTATTATGTGTAGAATGTTAATACTTAATTGCAAAAGTAAAATCCACCCCAATTTTTGTTCAAGTGGAATTTACTTTTGCAAATACAAGATAACGTTCAGAGTAGATTTCACCTTTGCAAACTCCTGTGGTAAAAGAATGTGGTTTT
>JAEYYB010000100.1 GCA_023430975.1 Bacillota bacterium
GTTCTTTAGCTCAATACGAACTTAAAATGGTGTAAAAATGCCACAACCTACCATAACACATGTAACAATATGGCTGATTCTGGCATAAATTTTTTATTAAATTGAAATACGCAGTTTTTCGGTTATACATTATTTATATCAGATTATATAATGAAGTTGTACAAGAAATATTGGCAAGAATTTCGAAATACAAAGCTACGCCATTTCTAGCTGATAAAGTATTATCAAATAGTTACTTTATTAGAAAATTTGATAAATGTGAATCTGATGGTGAAAAAGAAGAATTAATTCATGAAGAACTAATTACAAGGGCAAAAGAAATTGAAGAGCAATTGGCTGTCTCTGAACAGCGGAATAAAAGTGTCGTTAATCAAAATGAAGAATTATCAAAAAAGCTTGAAGATTATAGAGCTGAATCGGATTCAATGAAACAAGAACTATTAAAAAAAATTGAGGAAACCACAGAAAAAACTAATAATGTTAAAAGACAAAGCGATATTAAAGATGAGAAGATAAAAGGATTCGAAGAAAAAGAGAAAAAAAGACTTAATATATATTTAAACAAAAAAATGTTATATTGGAAGCTTGAAGTATTTATACCAATCATTTTAAATTGTATAAGTATATATCTTATCTATTTATTTTTCTCAAATACAAAGAGCATATTAAATGTATTACAAATGCTATATGACGCTATAATTGATAAATTTAATGTAACAGGAAAAGAAGTATTGCCTATTTTTTCGGCAGTTATAATTGTAGGTGTTCTTTTACAATCCTTTCTATGGACAAAGAAATCCATATGCAAGAGACTGTTATATACGGAAGAAATTAACAAAAAGAGAGAAAATCTAGAAAAATATTATCAACAAAATCTAATGGTATAATAAAGCTATTCTAATACTTCAACAAGAACTTAAATTTGCTTGCAAGAACATAATTTATGTCCTGAGTCTACAAGTCATTTCATAGTCACTTTCAAAGCAACTGCAGGGATTCTTAAGTATGGCTCCTTAAGACTATCTATCTAAAGAATGGGGGTACAAAAAGCCCAGGTTCTAATGTACCTATAAACCTATATTGGAAACAGTCTCGCCCCCTGATATTCTCTGCTGGTTTTCAGATATCAAGAAGGCTGGGAAAATCCCAGCCTTTATAAGTAGAATTCAAGATATTACTTGCACTTGCTCTGCATAGGCTAATATTTTTTGCCTGGAACCTTTGAATTTCATGATAAGAAACTGCTAGTATGCTAATGACATTTTTGTTAATTCACCTGTAATTGTATTAATCACAAACTTCCAATCGTTTCTTCCATATTTATCCTCAGTTTTTTCATTACCAATACAAACAATAGCTGGCCTACCTTCATATGTACTCAAATATGAAAAATAATAATTCTCTGGTTCATGACACTGAACTTTCAGATTTCCATCAAAACTGTATATTAACAATTTACAATTTCTGTTTTTTACTCCCGAAAGTGCTATCACTACCTCTTCATGTTGATATATATCTGCACTCAAAAGCTCGCTAACAAATATTTCTTTATGCCCATATTTACTATTCCACGATACACTACCATTATTTTTTGTATATGAAAATATAAAATCACCTGTTAATGAATAATATTGAACCTGCATTTCATTTTTTTGATTCAAATTTTTGATATATATGATTTGCTCATCCAATATAGTTGCAGCTCTTAATCCATTGATTTGGACTTTATATATCATATTATTAATTTTCCAAGAAACTGTATTATTCTCTATATCAACTTTCAAGTCATAATTAATCATTATATCAAATACTCCTTTTTCTAATAAATAAACCGTTCTGTTTCTTCTATTGCTTCTATATAGTCTAGTCTATTCACTCTTCCTAATCCATTAAATAAGTCTAATTGAGTCACATTCATATCTCCTGGTAAATATTTGTCTGCATCTAAATCTATCTGTGGTCCTATCGGTCCTGATAAAGTCTTCAGCTCAACACCATCTTTTACTTTATAAGTAACAACTTTACCACAATCATCTTTCCAATTAGACTTTATTGCCATGTTATTCCTTGCAAAATCTCTACTCGTGACATCTTCAATTATACCAAACCCACCTGGGCTATCCGAATCTTGTTTAACATCTAATACCATATTGAAAGTATCTCCTCCTTTTAATACCCGTGGTACAGGTGTAAACCCTTCTGGCCAAGGAGACTGTTCTGTAATAAGATCAATATAGCTTTGAGCACTCTTATTCAAATCAGATGATGGGTTATGCTTCAAAAACTCATTCCAAGTATTTTCCGAACCAATAAGTACAGCATTCTCAGGTGTCTTATCAATTCCTCTAGCAACATTATTCCAGTAATTATCATAAGCTCTCTTATCATTATCAGACATGTCATTTCTAAAGCTAGTCGGTGGAGTATATGGATTACTCTTGGCGGCACAATATCCGCTTGGATCAATATATTTAATCGGATTGTTACTTACATATGAATAGAGGTTTAATCCGTCACCCCTGTAGGTATCTTCCTGTGTAAATCTTCCCACTACTGGGTTGTAGAACCTAGCCCTCAAATAATACTGTCCTGTAACCTGATCATACTGCTCACCAGCATACCTGAATCTATTCTGCACCTTCTCTACAGCTTCAACTGTATTACCAAATGCATCATACTGATACCGATTTACTATATCCCCTTTGCCGTCTACCATAAGGGTTACATCACCGTGGCCTTAATTAGGTAATATGTACTCTGTTATGGTGCTATTCTAACAGCCAAATAAAATTCTCAACCATATCTTATCAGACGCATTGAAAAGAAATATGCTAAGGTATATAGCAAGA
>JAEYYB010000004.1 GCA_023430975.1 Bacillota bacterium
AATGAACAATGAAGCGGACTATGTAAAGGTTGGTGGGAGTTTTGCCACCTACAGCTCATATAACGATACAGGTTATTTTACAGCAGGCACTCTTGAAATAAAGGGTGACTTCACACAGAAAAATACAAACTATTCAAGTAATTTTAATGCATCAGGAACTCATAAAACTATTCTTAGCGGAAGCGGAGTGCAGAAAATAAGCTTAGAGAATCCTGGAAATTCAACCTTTAACGAATTGGATATAAGAACTGCATCCAGTGTTGTATTTGAAACTGTAATAGCAGCAAGAAAGCTAATAGGGATCTATAAGGCTGAGAGAGCACTTATAAGCCTTGTTAATACCACAGTAGTAGTGGATAAAGATATGGCCGTCAATTCAGGGGTACTTCTTTCAAACTCCTCAATTGATTTATCAGGAAAGGCGGTGGCCATAAAGGGAGATCTGACATTACAAACCGGTACAGTTGATATACATGGAGGAAAGCTTGAGATTGCAGGAAGTGTGCTGCAACCAGGAGGAACCGTGAATATCAACGGAGGAAGCCTTGATGTATCGGGTGACTATAAGCTGCAAAACGGAAATAGCAATTGCTGGGCAGTATTGAAAATGAATAATGATGCTGATTATGTAAAGGTAGGAGGAAACTTTGCTACCTACAGCTCAAACAATGACACGGGGTATTTTACAGTGGGAACCCTCGAAATAAAGGGAGACTTCACACAAAGGAATACAAACTACACAAATAATTTTGTTGCATCAGGAACCCATAAAACCATTCTGAGTGGAAGTGGGGTTCAGAACATAAGCTTCGAAAATCCCGGAAATTCAAAGTTTAACCAATTGGTTCTAACAAAATACTTCGATTCAGGATATGTTTTCAGCTCTACACAAGTGTGGAAAACCCTGACTGAATTAATAAAAGATACCGAATCGCCCACTATTCCGGAAAAACTTGAAGTAGAGTCAACAACAGTTACAACAGCTGCACTTGTTTGGGAACCTTCCACTGATAATGCAAGGGTTAGAGGGTATGAGGTATACAGGGATGACGTAAAAGTTGGTATTAGTGAACTGCCCAAATACACAGATTTAAAGCTCCTGCCTAGTACCAATTACAAGTATAAGATACTGGCATATGATGCTGAGGGTAACAAATCAGGATACAGCGAAGAAATTGCAGCTGTCACAAAAGATGATAACGAGCCTCCATCAGTACCTCAAAACCTAAAAATCAAGTCCAGGACCGAAAATACAGTGACCCTTGCCTGGGACCCATCTACCGACAATGTTGAGGTCAAAGGCTATGAAGTGTTTTGTGATGATAAAAAGGTAGGCACAAGTATAAAAGCAGATTATACTGATGCAAAGAGTGCTTCAGGACTATATACATATTATATTAAGGCTTTTGACGCAAAAGGCAACTATTCATCTGTAAGTGAATCAGTTTATTTTGATAATATTGCTCCAACACAGCCTCAGGATCTAATAATTGGCACGGTTACACTTACCAGTGTCCAGTTAAGCTGGTCCAGGTCAACAGATAATATTGATGTAAAAGGTTATGAGGTTTACAGGGATGGAACTAAAATAATCGAAACAGAATCTACCGATTATACAGATACCGGATTAAAGCCGGGAACCACATACACTTATACAATTAAGGCTTTTGATGCCACAGGTAACAAATCACTTTCCAGCAGCCAGAAGTCAGCAGTTACCAAAGTGGATAGTGAATCACCTTCGGTACCTGAAGGCTTGACTGCTTCCTCTGTAAACAGCACATCTATAACCCTCACTTGGACTGCGTCAAAGGATAATGTAGAAGTAACGGGTTATGAAATATACAGAAACGGAATAAAAGTTGGAAACCCTAAAGCATCAAGCTTTACGGATACAGGATTGGTACCTAATACTGTTTATGAGTATACGGTTAAGGCCTACGATTATTCAGGAAACTTCTCGTTAATTAGTGAACCGTATAAAGTAACAAGTGCAATAAATATCAGCTCGAACCTGGCATTAAGTGAAGATAAAACTTATGGAACCATCTATTTGTCAGGGGGCACTATAAACTTAAACGGTCACAAACTCACTGTAAACGGCTCCCTCATACAGACAGGCGGTACGGTAAATGTTAATGGAGGACTCTTAACAATTGATAACGACTACAGAATTGAAAATAAGGGAAGTTATGTATATGCTGTTTTGAATATGACAAATGTGTACGACTACGTAAAAGTAGGAGGAGCATTTACAACCTATTCATATAATAATCATACTACTAATTTGACGGCCGGTACTATGGAAATAAAAGGAGACTTTATTGAGAGAGCACACAGTTCTTATGACTACAGGTACAATTTTTATACAAGCGGTACACATAAAGTAATATTAAGCGGATCAGCATCACAAAAGATTGATTTTCAGTATCCTGCTACTTCTTATTTTAATAGTCTTGAGATTAAAAAGACTTCGGGTCAGATAGTTTTTGTAAACTCTCTCAATGTAAATAAACTTATTACAAATGGCAGCAAACTGCCGTCAATTTCAGTTAGTTCAATGAACTGGAAGTTGAATGAAGATACAACTATTGATGGAAACCTTAATTTGGGGGACAAGTCCATTGATTTGAATGGGTATAAATTGACTGTCAACGGAAGTGTCATTCAAACAGGCGGAACCATGAACATAAATGGGGGACAGCTCTTAATAGAGAAGGATTACAGGATAGAGAGCAGTGGAAGCTATGTATCTGCATCCTTGCTAATGAAAAATGAAGCAGATTATGCAAAGGTGGGAGGAACTTTCACCACATATTCATATAATAACCATACGGGTAATCTTATTGCAGGTACAATGGAAGTAAAAGGAGATTTTATAGAGAGGGCACACAGTTCTTACGACTATAGATATAACTTTAGTGCCGGAGGAACACATAAAGTTATATTGAGCGGAACAATATCACAAAAGGTTGACTTCCAGTATCCTGCTGCTTCTCACTTTAATATACTTGAGATAAAAAACACATCAGGCCAGGTTGCATTTTCAAGTGACTTAAATGTAAACAAGCTTGTTACAAATGGAAATGCACTGCCTAACATTACTGTTAATTCGATAAATTGGGTACTTAATGAAAATACAGTAATAGCAGGAAACCTGAATTTAGCAGGAAGCACTATTGATTTAAACAAATACAAATTAACCGTTAAAGGAAATGTAATTCAAACAGGCGGAACCATGAACATAAATGGGGGACAGCTTTTAGTAGAGAAGGATTACAGGATAGAGAGTAGTGGAAATTATGTATCTGCTTCACTTCTTATGAAGAACCAGGCAGACTATGTTAAGGTGGATGGAAGTTTTACCACATATTCATATAATAACCATACCGGAAGTCTTATTGCAGGTGCAATGGAATTAAAAGGAGATTTTATAGAGAGGGCACACAGTTCTTACGACTATAGATATAACTTTAGTGCCGGAGGAACACACAAAGTAATACTGAGCGGAGCAGCATCACAAAAGATTGACTTCCAATATCCTGCTGCTTCTCACTTTAACATACTGGAGATAAAAAACACATCAGGACAGTTAGTATTTGCTAGCGATCTAAATGTAAACAAATTTATTACAAATGGAAATACGCTGCCTAATATTACAGTAAATTCGATGAATTGGGTGCTTAACGAAGATGTTGTAATAGCAGGAAACTTAAAATTATCAGGAAGTACAATTGATTTAAATGGTTACAAATTAACTGTTGGAGGAAGTGTAATTCAAACAGGCGGAACCATGAACATAAATGGGGGACAGTTGATAATAGCAAAGGATTACAGGATAGAGGACAATGGAAGCTATGTATCTGCAAACTTGTTGATGAAAAATGAAGCAGATTATGTGAAAGTGGGAGGAAGTTTTACAACATTTTCATATACCAATCATACTGAATATTTAACAGCAGGAACCATGGAAATTAAAGGGGATTTTATACAAAGGTCGTCCAGTTATTCAGATTATAGATATAACTTCAATGCCGGAGGAACACACAAAGTAATACTAAGCGGAACAACATCACAAAAGGTTGATTTCCAGTATCCTGCTTTATCTCGCTTTAATGTACTGGAGATTAGGAATACTTCAGGACAGATAGCGTTTGCAAGTGATCTTAGTGTAAATAAACTAGTGGCAAATGGCAATTCGTTGCCATCGTTAACAGTAAATGCGAGGGAATGGACGCTTTATGAAGATACCGTTATTGCAAAAAACCTTAATCTCGCTGTAAGCAGCATAAATCTGAGCAGCTATAAGCTCACAATTAAAGGCAGTTTGATACAGACAGGTGGAACCATGAACATAAATGGCGGTCAGCTTATAGTAGAGAAGGATTACAGGATAGAAAATAATGGAAGCTATGTGTCTGCTGTATTGGCTATGACAAATAAAGAGGATTATGTCAGGGTAGATGGAGCATTTACAACCTATTCGTATAATAATCATTCGAGTTATCTTACTGCAGGTACAATGGAGTTAAAGGGAGATTTTACTCAAAGAGCAAACGGAAGTTATTCTGACTATAGGTATAATTTTGCAGCAGCAGGAACCCACAAAGTTATATTAAGCGGCAGTGGCGTACAAAAGATAGATTTCCAATATCCTGGATATTCCAAATTCAATATACTGCAAATTACAAAGCCAATTGATACTGGGTATTCATTCACATCAAAGTCTGTGTGGAACCAGCTTGTAGAAGCACCTCTAGATAATGAGGCCCCGACAATTCCTGTGAATCTTAAGGTTTCGGATAAATCGCACTATACAATAACCCTCATATGGGAATCTTCAACAGATAATGTGAAAATGTCAGGCTACAATATATACCGTAATGGCAGCAAGGTGGGTAATTCAACAGGTACAAGCTATACTGACAGAGGACTTGAGACTGATTCGGAATATACATATACAGTTAAGGCCCTTGATATATTCGGTAACGAGTCACAAGAGAGTAACTCTGTTACAGAAAAAACATACTCCGATCCAGAGCCGCCGACTCAACCTAAAGGGCTAAAGACAGTATCAAAATCCGACAAATCAATTACTATTTCCTGGGAGGCTGCTGAAGATAATGTAGCCGTTACAGGTTATACAATATACAGGGACAAGAGAGTTGTTGCTACAACAGAGGGACTGACCTTTACCGATAAAGATTTATCTCCTGCAACAAACTATTCTTACCAGATTAAGGCTTTTGATGCAATGAAGAATTATTCGGAATACAGTCTTCCTCTGTTTGAAAAAACAGCCGGTGATATTGATGTGCCAACTACACCAGGCAAGCCTACAGTATCAGAAGTAACTGTACAGACTGTAAAAATTACATGGGAAAAATCAAGTGATAACTTTAATGTTAAAGGTTATGAAATTTATCGTGATGATAAATTGGTCGGAACAGCACCCCAAAATGTTTATACCGATAAAGAGCTAAAACCTTACACTACATATAAATACTATGTAAGGGCCTTTGATGATGCATATAACTATTCAAGTGTCAGTGATTCGGTTTATGCAATGACAGAGAAGGACATCATTGCTCCAACTATACCTGTTAATGTGGTGCTCGCTACAAAGTCAGCATCATCTGTTACAATAAGCTGGAATAAATCGAGTGACAATGTGGCTGTTAAGGAATATAACATATATCGTGACAATAACCTCATAGCAACAACAGATAAGCTTAGCTTCACCGATAGCGGCCTAACACAGGATAAAGCATATTCATATACAGTTAATGCCGTAGATACATCAGGAAATGAATCAGGTGCAAGCATTGTGCTTATTTGTACACCTTCAGTTCCTGATGCACCTGTAGGTGTCACGGTAGTACCGGGAATATACAGTATGGATATCAGTTGGAGTCCGGTAAAATCTGAAGGAACTTCATATTATAAGATATATGCTGGAACTGACAGCAGCAAGCTTGATTTCTGGACAAATGTTAAGAACGGAACCAAAGCAACCAGAAATGATATATTAAGCGGAACAGCAATGTATTTTGCAGTAAGTGCTGTTGATATATGGGGTAATGAGGGGCCTATGACAACAGTAAGCGGTACAACAAATACCGATAAAATTCCGCCTAGCATTACTTTATTCCAGCCTGCTGACGGATCCAGGCTGTCCAACAGGTATGTTGCCCTTAAAGCAAACGGTACCGATAATGGGGTAATAAGTAAATTTGTGTTTGAGAGCTCAGGAGATGAAGGAAACACATGGACAAAGGTAGCAGAAGTTGACGCTTCATTTGATGAAAGCACAAAAGAATTCAAGGCACAGACGCTCTTTAGTAATGACAGCACAAGCGGAAGGTATTTGTTTAGGGTATCTGCACTGGATAAAGAGGGTAATAAATCTGAGACTGTAACATACTCAATAACCCTTGATTACACATCACCTGAGGTGCCGCAAGGAGTTACAGCGACTGCAGCTGCAGGAAAGAATGTTATTTCGTGGAATAAGGTAACTACAGAAGATTTGTCAAAATACAGAGTCTACCGTAAAAAAGGAAATGAAAGCTTTGCAAGGATAGACACATTAGCTTCGGATATACTCACATACAGTGATTATAACGCTGAGGTAGGTCAAACTTATGAGTATGCTGTTTCTTCGTTGGATGATTTGGGTAATGAGAGTGCTTTATCGCAATCGGTACAGGTTACCACAGTTAATTTTACACCTACGCTGCAGCTTGCTCCGCAAGAGGCAGGACCTGAGGCCCAGCTTTCCTTTAGCGGTAAAGGCTTCAAACCTTTAGAAGCAGTGGATCTCTACATTGACGGAGTTTATCTTGTAAGTGGAAAAGCCGATCAGAATGGAGATGCCATAATTACATGGAGGTATGTAAAGAATGTGACTCCCGGTGAGCATAAGTTCATTTTAAAGGGAAAGAGCAGCCTCACTCAGGCTGAAACTGGCTTTACTGCACTTATTGATCTTTTGGAAGCACCTACAGGCCTTACTGCATCATCAGGCCAGATTGAGATAAATCTTAACTGGACTGCACCTAAGGGGACTATTGCATATTACAGAGTATACAGAAAAACGGCCGCGGAAGAACTGAGGGTTATATTTGATAATGTGAAAGTTATAGGAATCAAAGACATAAATGTATTAAAGGACATTGAGTACCAGTACCAGGTGTCTGCCGTTGACATTTATGGAAACGAAGGAAGTTTATCAACTGTTGCGACTGCCAAACCTTTACCCGACAGTGAGAGTCCTTATGTCACAAGCCTTACCGCTTCACGTCAAGGAGAGGTGTTGAAGCTTTCATATGGGGTGCAGGATAACGTAGGAGTAACCGAAATAAAGCTGTACTATAAAAAAGGACTTGATGAATGGAAAGATATTGGAACGTCAATGCTGCTGCCTCAAAGAGGTACTGTCTATAGTTCAAATTATGAGTGGAACACAAAAGATATGGCAGACGGAAGTTATGAAATAAAGGCTGTTGCATATGATAAGGAAGGTAATTACAGCCAGGATTATAAAATCAGCGTAAAAATAAGAAATACCCCGCCTGATGCTCCAAGTAAGCTTACGGCAATTGCAGGTGAACTTAAGGTTGACTTGAGCTGGGCAGAGGTGGTGGACAGTGAACTTGACATTTACAGCCTGTATAAAAGCACAGATGGTATAAACTTTGAGCTTGTTACAAGGACAAAACTTCTTTCTTATACAGACACAAAGGTTGGAGTAGGAAGTACATATACATATAAGGTAGTTGCTATTGATAAATACGGACATGAAAGTGAGCCGGCATTAAGTGAAGAGGTAAAGGTAAAAGCAGATATAACACCTCCAGTGATAAAAGCTATAATACCTCAGGACGGCAGCAAAATTAAAGGAAGGGTTAACTTAAGTGCTATTGCGGTAGATAACTTCAATGTTAAGAATATTGAGTTTTTCTATAAGTCAAATAATGATATAGACAAGTGGGTTAGCCTTGGGACTACGGTAACCGGAACTATCACATGGGATACAGCAGCATCCGTATCTGATGGAGTTTACGGAATTAAGGCGGTTGCACAGGATGATTATCTTAATAAAGCTGAGATGATTGCGGTATACACAATAGACAATACACCTCCAGGCATTCCATTACTTGCGGCCAGTTCCTCCGAGCTTAAGATATCCCTTACATGGCAGGTTAGAGATGCTGACAGCGACATTAGCTATTTTGAGGTGTGGAGGGGAACTAATGGAACTGACCCTGATTCATTCAAGCAGATTGCAAGGGTTGAGGGGCAAGTATATGTTGATAGTGCGGCACCATTAGATAAGGACAGTTTTTATAAGGTAGTTGCTGTGGATAAGATGGGCAACAGAAGTGAAGGTTCAAACATTGAAAAGTTAAGGCCTGGAAATGACCTGACTGCTCCTGTCATAGATAAATTTGAGCCTGCAGGCGGAAGTGTGTTAAGAGGAAAAGCCGAGATTAGGCTTCATGCAAAAGATAATGTAGGAGTTAAAACCTATGAAGTTTATTTAAGGAAGTTGGATGACAGCGGAAAGCCTCAGGGGACAGGGGATTGGAACATATTTGCAACTGTGGACAACCAGAGCCAGAGCGATGTGGTTATAACCTGGGATACCTTATCGGTATCGACTGAGGGAGTAGAAGCATACCCTGACGGCATGTATGAGGTAAAGGTATCTGCAGCAGATAAAAACAACAACAAATCAGAGAGAATCGAGGCATATATATTGGCAAACAATCCTCCGGCAGCACCTGAAAAAATATATGTGGGTGCCGAAGAGTGGAAACTCATTGTGAGCTGGTCACCTGTAGTAAGATCGGACTTTGATCATTATGTATTATATAGAAAAGAAGGAAAGGATGGAGAATGGAGAAAGATTGTTTCCAATACAACATCCAATCTGTACGTAGACTATATGAAGGATCCTTCCAAGGCATACTACTACAGGGTATCTGTTGTGAATGATCTTGGCAGGGAGAGTTCTCCAAGCTATGATTATTCAAACGCTGCACAAATTGATCCGAAGATAAGCACTCATGCATTGCATGAGACAACAAAACCCTTTATATCTGAAATGAAACCCGCTGAAATGAGCAGGTGGAATTATAACATACCATTTAAGGTAACAATTAATGACCCTGTAGCAGTTAAGGTATTGTATGAGTATGCATATCTTGGGGAGTCTTTGGATAGTGAGCTTAAAGGCAATGAAACCTGGCAGGCTTTAGGTGAGGACATTTTACCTCAGTTTAAGGATCCAAGCCTTATGAGCGGTATGGATTTAACAAATACATTTAGCTCAGAACTGAACTTTGATGTGTCAAATCAACCGGCAGGAATTTATGCCGTTCGTATAACAGCCATAAATAAAGGTGGTGTTGAGGCAGCATTCATTAAGAAATATATTATTGACCGTGAAGCACCGGTAGCACCAAATGGTCTTTCTGCAGAGGATCCCAAGACAGGTGGAGAAATAGGGCTCACATGGCTAAAAAGCAGTTCTTCGGATATTGACTACTATGAAGTAATGAGGGCAACAGAGAGCGGAGGGCCTTTTACCGCTGTTGCAAAATCAAGATCACTTGTTTACAGGGATACAGGCCTCACAAATGGCTTAGCATATTTCTATATTGTTAAAGCTGTTGACAGTGCAGGAAATAAGAGTGATGCTTCAAACCAAGTAACAGGAGTACCGACAGCGGTATGTGACCTTTCAGTTAGGGAGGTTACATTTAATCCGGAGGTTCCCGTCTTTGGTAAAACCTCTATTATGAGTGCACTGGTAGAAAATAACGGATATGCAAGGGCGAAAGGAAATGTTACATTCTACATAAATAACGGAGATTCATGGAAGCTTTTAGGAAATACCGGTATAGAAGTAAGTTCATTTACAAATACCGAAGCACGTATTAATTGGGTGCCTGTAAACGGCACTGAGGCACCTGTTAGAATAAAGGCTGTTGTTGACATATCAGGAGACATATCCGATTTGGATTTAAGCAACAACTTTAAAGAGACTGAGTGCGGTTTAAACTTTGCACCCCAAGCAGAAGCGGAGCTGCCGCAAGTTATAAACTCAGGTGAATTATTCGCTGCAAAAGGCTTATTGAGCAAGGACAGCGATGGAAGCATAGCGGCATACAAATGGAATATGGGTGACGGCAGCCTCAAGGAAGGGCCACAGATAACTCATATGTACCAGACGCCAGGTAAATACCAGGTTACACTTACGGTAACAGACAACAATGGGGCAGAAGGATCGGCTGCGGCTTGGATAACAGTCAATGACAGCAGGCCTGATCTGGTGGTATCGGAAATTAAATGGAATCCAACCGATCCTAAAGAAAACGATGTTGTAAAAATTACAGCCACAATAGGCAACACAGGGAAAGGGCCAAGTACAGTAGGCTTCCTGGCAGGATTCTATATCGACAACCAATATGTGGGGTACACAAGGGTAGACAGCAGCATTGAGAAAGGTTCAAGCATTGATGTAACTTTCTCATGGATAGCAACGCCGGGCATGCATATTGTTAAGGTAGTGGCCAATGATATTTTAGACAACCTTAAAGAAACATCAAAGACCAACAACACTGCAACTTCCGTACTTACATCCAAACAGGTAAGCTTCCCTGATGTAATAGTGGATAAAATAACTTGGTCGCCGGATAAAACAGATATTGCAAGTGAAAGTCCATTTGTATACAGGACAACTATTTCCAATATAGGAAACGCCAATGCAGAGAAATTCTTTGTTTCACTTTACATTGACGGAAAGTGGATCGCAAAGCAGAATGTTAATCTTTTAAGCCCTGGGGCAAGCCAGGAACTGGCATTTTCAGTTAAGCCCGTTTCGGGTAAGCATGAGGTGACTATAAAGGCAGACGATCCTGCACCTCTACTGGTTGAGCCAATTAGGGATAATAATATAAAAACTGTAACAACCCCGGAGTTTACAGTAACTTATCCGACCCTTTCATTAAGTCCGATAACATGGCTGCCGAAAGAAACTACACTTACAGAAGGGACATCTCTGACATATGAAACAAAGCTTGTAAACACAAGCACCATAGATATTACCCATAATTTTAAGGTGGATTTCAATGTTGACGGACAGGTAATAAGAAGTTTCAACATAGACAGACTGAACGCAGGCGAGGAGAAGGAGCTATGGACAAGGTGGTATGTACAGCCGGGACCTCATACTGTAAGCATAACAGCAGACCCAGATTCCACAGTTACAAACAGCGTTTATGGTGCCCATGTTGAGGCTGCAGTTCCAAACCTTAACATAATATATCCAGATCTTAATATAACTGATGTCCAGTGGTCACCGCTCAATGTAAGGTATGGAGAACCTGTATCCTTTGTTGTTCGTGTCAGCAATCAAAGCGTAACGTCAGTCTTTAACAAGTTTAATGTTGGGCTTTATGTTGATGGAAAAGCTGTGGCAGGAAGTGCTGTTGAAGGCTTAAGAGGACATAGCACGGCTATAGTGGGTATTAAATGGGAACCTAATGATACGGGTATACACAATGTTAAAATAGTTGTAGACAACTTCAATGAGGTTAGGCAAGCACCCATTGGTGATGGAGTAATACGAACATGGGAAAGAAGCTTTGATGTAGCAGACAGGCTTGTAATAGAGGCACATCCGAACGAGAAGGATATGAGCGATGATCTTGGATATGTCTTATGCTCCCTGGTTGAAGACTATATGCCAATGACTGTATCCGCCAGAAAAGCAAGTGACAAAATGAGGCTCTTAGGTCCTGAGAGCGATATATATGCCAGATACGAACTAATACAGGATGAAAAGGTTGTTTTATCAGACATAATAGGATTTGATCCTGTTTCGAGAACTTATAAGGGACAGCTGCCGCTTAAGTTATTAAAACCCGGAATTTATAATCTTAGTATTGAAGCAGGGGATGCGGTTGAATCCTATACAACCACCTGCAACTTGGGAGTTCTTTTACAAAAGGATCTGGACATAACAATAGAGACCGAAAAACAAAATTATAATGCCAACGATAAAGTGCATATATCAGGTTACTTTAAATATAAGGATGGCAAGCCTCTTGCAAATTCCAAATTAGTATTGGATTTACAGCTTGAGCCTGAATCGGATGATCCTAGGAAGCCTTGGAAGGCAGAACATATTCTGACCCTTGAAACAGATGAAAATGGTCACTTTAAACACGATTTCATACCTGTTACAGCGGAAGCAGGAAAGTGGAACGCTTATATAATTGCATTTGACAAGCTTTTGAGCGGGACAGGTTATACCTCCTTTACAGTATATGGTATGACTGCTTCACCGACCAATCTTTCAGTTACTGCATCAAAGAACTCACAGTTCTCAAGGGTTATAAGCATTAAGAATACTGCTGACTCAGGAGAGGCAAGCCTTACCGGATTAAGTGCGGTACTTAGAAACCTGACTCCCGATAGTAAGGTTAATGCCGTAATAGATACATCAACACTTAAATCCACATTAAATCACGGAGAGTCCAGCAGTGTTGTTTTAAACGTTAACGCACCTCTCGATGTGGCGGATACTGCTGAATATGAGATTGTATTCAGCAGCTTGGAAGGTCCAAGCACCAAATCAAGGATAAAGCTTAATTTAAGGCCGGCAGTTCCTATACCTGTTACCGATCCGAAGGGAATTGATATAGGCGTTAACCCTGGTTCAAATATTATAAGGACTGTAAAGGTTATTAATAAAGGCCTCGGGAAAATGGACAACATAAAGCTTGAGGCACCGGCTTCAATACCGTGGATTAAGCCCTTTGATTTAGGAAAAACAAGCCTTGCTCCAGGTGAGGAAACCAGATTTAACATTTCAATAAATCCGCCGCAGGGAACAGCACTTGGACAGTATCAGGATGTTGTTACTGTGACGGACGGCAAATATAAGGCAGTTGTCACAGTAGCAGCGGAGGTTTCCACCATCAACACAGGCTCGGTTTCATTCCTTGTAACGGATGACTCAGGTGCACGTGTTGCAGGTGCAGAGATCAACCTTGTAGGCAAAGACCCTTATATCCAGTCGAGAAACGGGCAGGAAATAACATATTATCAGCACTTCTACGGAAGAACAGACGCAAACGGACTTGTTACATTTGAAGACAAGCCCATAGGTGAGTATACATATTATGTACAGGCACAGGGACGTATGAAGCTTTCAGGAACTACACATATAATGCCTAAAACTGAAGCTTCTATGGTAGAAGTAAAGATGGAAGTAATGCCGGTTCAGATTGAATGGACAGTAGTTCCTACAACTATACAGGATAAATATGACATCAAGCTGGAAATGAACTTTACGCCAGCTAATATTCCAACGCCTAAGTTTGGACTTGTACCGCCTTGGATTACCATACCCAAGCAGGTAACCGGTCCTGTATACCTGGAAGCTACCGTTGTAAATACCGGTATGGTGCCTATAATAGATGCAATGGCTTCTGTAATCCGTGAAAACTCCAAGGATACCGGTATCAGTATTGTCGGCGGGGGATATATTGGAGAAATTCCTGCTCACGGAAGCACAAAGATAAAGATAAAGGTTGATCCGGGATACTATAACCTTAAGTTTGGCATAAAGGATTTAGGGCAGGAGGATAAGGCTCCCAACAGGATCCACATAATGGGTAACTATGTAAGCTTTGATAATGATACAGGGCTTCCAATGGACCCTCCGGGTAAGGTAGATACAAACCTTGCACTCTGCAATCCTGGGGAACAGAAGGCCAAGGTGGAAATAACCATTCCAAGTCTCGGAGATACTAAGGAAGAAGAAATACAGTTGCCTGAGGGCCAGATGGAGGAGCTTGACTACTTAAATTCAATGGACGGCTTTGGAGGAGGATCAGGCAGCGGAACAGTTAACGGAATAATTGCTTTAAAGCTTGACCAGACTGCGACTTTGGAAAGGCAGGCCTTTAACGCAACATTGAAGGTAACAAACGGTTATCCGGTTTATTCACTGCAGAATCTATCTGTTAGAGTGCAGATAACCGACACTGAAGGAAATGATGTAACAAACAAGAACTTTATTATTCCAACAAGCCTTTCGGGAATATCAAGCCTTGACGGTTCTTCGAGCCTCGCATCAGGCCAGGGAATGCTGTCCACATGGCAGCTTATACCGGGTGAAGGCTTAGGGGGTACTGATCTTTCGGGTAAGGTTTATCTGGCAAAAGCAGTCATTTCATACTATCTTAATGGGAAGTATGTAGAAACTACTACAAAGGCAGAGGAGATAACAATCTATCCTCAGCCAAAAATAAAGCTTCATTATTATATACCTCAAAAAATTACTGCAGGGGTTCCCTTCAGACTGGGAATAATTGCAGAGAATATAGGGGATGGAATTGCAAAAAACCTTACTGTTGAATCAGGCCAGATTGAAATAAGCTCAAATAGTATAGGCCTTGATACAAACTTTAGAATAGTAGGAACATCATTTGGCTTAAGTACCGATACAAGCTTTAAGATTAGTCTAGGCGATATAAAGCCCCACAGCAAGGTTAGCGGATACTGGATGGTAAGATGGGAAATGTATGATGAAGGACCTGACGGCAAGCCATTAGAGGGAGAGTTTAAGAACTTCAAGGCAACCCTTCATCATCAGGATTATAAAGGATTGCAGTTGAACCCTTTAATTACAGGGGTTACAACAGAAATAATCGGTAAGGATAACGTGTTGTCCGATCCCAATGATTCTGATAACTCCCTTACCCTTGTGAACGTTGGAGATACAGGTTTCCCAAGTTATCTACTGAACCTTAAGACAGGTGTACAAATACCCATTTACGTTCCACAGAGCCTTAATATTTTAAAACAGCCGGGAGAAGAAGAAAGTCTGCTTAAGTTTGAAGTGCCGGCTCTCACAGGTGACCCTGATGCACAGGGAGCTCCAAGGTACCAGGTGCTTATGCTGAAGGACCCAATGCCGAAAGCCAATGTGAGCAGTGTTACAAGAGAGGTATATGCAGAGAAAAATGAAATAGTTACTTTAAGTAAAGTCAACTGCTGGAAGGATAGCGGAAATATTTACATCGTAGATGAGATACCTATATATAAAGTTAAGCCCCAAAGCGACACCGGAAGCCAGGCAAGGTATTACTGCAAACCTGTCTATACCGTAGACTTCAGATCCGGTGCCGTAATAAGTGCTGTAGAATACTCACAGATTATTTATGACATTGATCAGAGGGATTTAGATAAGATTAAGAAGAAGGTCTATTATGACGTGGGTCACTACCCTGATGAGGGTGATGCCTTTACAATAAGGGCTAAGGTTGAGAATAAGGGCAATGATATAGAAAGCGGTATAGTTGAGTTCTTTGCTACGGGCGGTGACATAAAGGGTGAGATAAAAATAGGCCAGGCAAGTTTCAGCGGCCTTCAGCCACTTTTCACAACCTATGTGTATGTTGACTGGACCTACGGCAAGGGCGGAAAATACAGCGTTACTGCAAGAGTTGCAGGCAGCACTTCAAAGGAAGCTTCAAAAGATGTAGCAGTTCTAATAAACAGCAAGCCTTATGCCGATGCCGGTGTAGACTTTTCTGAGGATGTTTTGAAACCTGCTCATTTTGACGGATCACGCTCATATGACAAAGATGGGTATATACAAAGCTATATTTGGGAATTTGGTGATGGAGAAAGTGCTTCAGGGGTAACACCAACCCATAAGTACCTGCATTCAGGAACCTACAAGGTTAAGCTCACTGTGACGGATAATAACAGTGCCGAAACTGTGTCCCAGATGCAGATTACCGTCAATGAAACAAGGGCTGACCTTAGAGTAACAGAAATTGTTTTAGACAGCGATTCACCAAAGGAAGACCAATTGCTTTCTGTTACAGGCTCGGTATACAATGCAGGATATATTGAAACCGATAAGCCGTTTTTGGTAGGATTTTATGTTGATGGTATTTACAAAGACTATGTAAAAATTACTGATAAAATAAAACCGGGAGAAACTAAAAAGATTAGTTTTAAATGGAAAAACACAGTAGGAAACCACATGCTAACCATTATAGCCAATGATATGGGGCATCCTGTGGATGAGGCAGACTTTGACAATAACCAGCTAAGCAGGCCCGTAGATACCAAGACTGCTTTATTCCCCAATCTTAAGGTAACGGAAGCTAAATGGCTTGGGAATGAAGAAGGCATCCTTGACTGGAATGAGGAAGTTAATCTTACTGTTACTGTAGAAAACAATGGAGCTTCTAAGTCCGGCAAGTTCTCAGTTGCACTGTTTGAAGACGGTGAACTTATAAAAAACCAGACGGTTAACAGTTTGTCACAGTATGAAGGATCAAATAAAGCAACCCTGACATTTAAATTGAATACTTTTAAAGAAGGTATTCATAAATACAAGGTTGTTGCAGACGGCCCGATACCACATATAGTTGAAGGCGATAAGACTGATAACGCAAAGGAAATTACAACTCCCAAGATCAGGTTCAGATACCCTGATCTTAAGGTGGAAAAACTTACCTGCAATCCGGAGGACGGCAACTTACAGCCCGGACAGCCGATAGTTATAACCGCTTCCATACTAAACAGCGGTTATGCAGCAGTAAATAAAGGGTTTAAGGTTAGTTTCTATGCCGATGATGCCTATATAGGTACAAAGGAATATACAGGGTTGGCTGCTGGACAGAGCAGTTTCGTGTCGTTGTCATGGAACAGACCTGTTCCGGAGACTCAGTATATTGAAGCAGTAGTGGATGAAGGGAATGAAATAAATGAAGCAAGTGAAGACAACAACAGTACAAGGTTTATATACTCCAAATTGAATGTACTTATTCCAGACCTGGTTATTGAGGATATAGAAAACAGTTCTGGAAATGGAACCGTAGGTTTTGGAGATACCGTTACAAGCACAATCAGACTTAAAAATAAGGGAAATGCTGCAATAAATAAGCCTTTTACAACTACTTTGTATATAAATGAAAAGCTTGTCGGAAGCTTTGTTTTATCCAAATCGATGCAGCCTGGGGATACAGCATCCGGGGTTATAACCTGGAGTGCTGTATATATGCCCACAATAACGGCTTACAAAATGACAGCCTATGCAGATGCTTACGGCAGTGTTTATATCAAGGATAGAAACAACGCAAAATATACAAAAGACTATAAAGTAAATGGAGTATTAAACCTTAAAGCGGATAAACTTAATGATGCTTATACCCTAGAGGAAAAACCTTTGATAGGTGTAGCCGTTACCTCTACCGATGAACCATGGAGGCCGCTTGGAAAGAAAGAGAGTGTTACCGCTTCAGTTTATATGTATGAGGCGGCTGACGGGGAAGAAGGACCTAAACCTGAGGCTCTTAAGTTTGTGAAGGAAATGAGTTATAACCTGACGGAAGGAAAATTCCAGTACAGGGTTAACACCAAAGACACGGACAGCAAGCTTTCTCCGGGTATATACAGTGCAGTTATATCTGTATCAGATGGTTCGGAGCAAAAGAGTATCATAGTACCTTTAAGATTTATTGAAGACTACAATGTAACAGTAAACACGTTAAAGGAGACTTTTGGCCCTGATGAGCCTATTGCTGTATCAGGTCTTGTAACCCATAAGGACGGAACGCCAATTCAGGGTGCAGATGTGACTATTACCATTGTAGGTGAAGAGGAATGGAAGGCTGATGTTAAGGCTGATGAAAAAGGGAAATTTAATTATCTCTTCCAGCTTGATGAAGGCTATGGCGGAAGCTATTCATTAAAGGCAGGTGCAAAGGTAAACGGTGCTGTAAAGGCAAGTGATCCGGCAGTATTCTATGTTGAAGGACTTTTGGTAAAGACAAGTAAAAAGACTGAGCTTAATGCCGGATATGATACCCAAATACCCGTTACAATAGGAAATGTGGGTACGCTTCCTTTAACAGGCGTTAAATTAAGTAAAAAATGGCTTACCGGCGGTGATGGAATGACAGCACAAATCGCCGGAGATGTCCCTGATAAAATAGAAGCAGGTAAGAGTACTGATGTTATGCTTCATGTGGATTTCAATGAATCTGTTACTCCCGGCGCCAAGTACCTGGAGTTTACAGTAAATAGTAACGAAGGCTACAGCAAGTCGGTAACCTTTGAAGTATATGCAGTTAAGGCAGTAGCAATCCAAAGGGTTGAGGTATTGGCCGGGCAGGATGATAAAAACGGAGGTATAACCAAAAACGAAGTAAATGCTTCGCTTATGCCTGGAGATACGGTAACTCAGCTCATGCGAATCACAAATACAGGTACGGCACCAATTAAGAATATAGAAGTTATTGGACCTGAAAAGCTGCCTTGGGTATTTATAACAACTTCAGGGGCCGATTTGGTGCTTCCATTGAACAAAGGTGTATCATTAAGGGATAAAAATGGTCAAGCAGTAGTGAATGTCAATATATCTCCTGATGAATATGTCCAAAACGGTGTATACAATGATGTAATTACCATTAAGTCCAATGGGGGAACTACCCGGATACCTATAAATGTTTATGTAGGGGCTTCAAGCATTGGTACCGTCGTAATACAAACTTTGGATCAGGATTCGTACCTTGTGGATAATGCGAAGGTAGAGCTTGTAGGGCCTATGACAAATAAAGGGCTGCAAAAGGTAAAATCCGAGCTTTATTTGCCGGTAGAGGATAAGGACTCCACCTTCAAATTTGAGAACATCCCTGCAGGGGTTTATACACTAAAGGTTGAGGCTCCTTATTATAAAACCCTTGAGACCAGCTTTGAGGTACCTGCCGTAATAGACTTTGAGCCGCAGAAGGTAAAGCTGGAAACAATGCCGTTCTCCTTCCAGTGGAATGTAGAAACAATAAAAGAGGCTGAGAACACAGAAGGTCAGCTTACTGAGCCTGTTATAGAAGCGCTTTTAGGACCTGCACCTATAGTACCGAAGCTTGTGAGCAATGTTCCGGGTTATGAGATTTACACAAGCCAGATGTTAAAAAACATGTTTGCTATTGTAGCCATAAAGAATCAATCGGTGTTTGAATCGGTCTATAATGTAGAGGCAGAGCTTATCTACAATGATCAAACACTGCCCGACGGCTATGCAGTGCTTGATAAGGGAGCTTTAAACAGCAAGACCCTTCAGCTTGGAGACTTTAAAGCCGGAGAAATAAAAGACTTCAAAATATACATAGATGATCTTAAGATCTATGACATAGCGACTGTTGAAGCTACCGAAGAGGCTGGCATATACCTTGTCAAGGTACCTGCTGAAGTGACTCAAAGACAATTTGATTACTGGATAAAAGGCCAAAACGATGTTTTAGGAAGTTATATTTCTAAGCTTTCATATGATGCTGCAAAACAGACATTTAAAATAAGATACAGTGACGGAGAGGACAACAAGTACCCTGACACCAGCGTAAAGATTCCAAAGTTCTATGGCAGAAACTACAAATTCAGTCTTTCATTGCTTCTTAAAGGGACAAGGACCAACGAATACGGACATGAAGAACCTGTCACATTGAAAGTTCCTGTAAGGGTGTTCTTCAAGCCGTTCGACATGTGGTGCCAAGGTTTGGATGATTATGATGAAAGTGATGTAGCGATAAAGGCGGCATTTAACCCCGAAAGAATGAAGCATCGTGAGCCCCTTACTTATTACTTAAGCAAAAGCTTTATTGATTCTATAGGAATGAATACTCCGGATGAACCTGAAAAGATGGGTGAAGCCCTTGGAAGCTTTGAGTTCTCACAGGGTGCTGTTCAGTCTGATGAGGTTTTCGGAACCGATTTTGTACTCTTCAATCCATCTAAGTTGGATGAAATAAGTGATGCAAGCCTGGAACTCATAATTACGGACAAGGAACTCTCAAGTGACGGAAGACTGCCTGAGGGAGCAAAGCTTCTCAATAAGTACTTTAATATTTACTGCAGCCAAAACGTGGAAGATGAAGATGGAAATACTGCCACGAGCACAACACAAACAGATATGGTATATATTGATTCATTAGCTCCAAATTCAGGAGAAGAAGTAAGCTTCAGACTCCAGAGAAAGACCGATAAAATGGACTATGACCAAGACCCGGGTAATGGTATAGGAAAGACATACATATACGTAAGGTACAACTTTAAAAAGGGCAGTGATACTATAAGCGGAGTATCAAAGCCAAGAATTGTTGAAATTGAGCCGCCTTCAAAGATTTATCTGAGCTATGAGTTTGAAAAAGTTTCAGACACTATCTATGAAATAACTGCAAAGGCGACCAATGCAGGTTTGGGTAAATCCAGGGGATTAAAGCTGCTGCCTCCAAGAATAAGAAGCTCTGAAAATGTAAACATACTGGGAGGAAAAGTCGGAAACGGAGCCTGGGATTATAATGTAACATGCCTGCAGTTGGGAGATATTTTGCCAGGGGAGACGGTTACTGCAAAATACAGGATTTCAACCACGGGTTCTATTGATCTTGCTCAAAGTACAAGCTTTGAGGTCATAGAGCAAAAGTCATCAGGAAAAATTGTAATTACTCCTTTAAAGTTCGACAAAGTTACAGGTTCGGGCGAATTCATGGAGCTTGAAAGACAGCTGGAGCGGCTTAAGGGCAACATGGGTGTACTTATCGACAAAAATACGGATGACCTTGCAAGGGCTATGACAGAGACTATGGAGTATGTAAAAGACCTTGATGCCACCAG
Source organism: Bacillota bacterium (assembly GCA_023430975.1). Classification (GTDB taxonomy): domain Bacteria; phylum Bacillota; class Clostridia; order Acetivibrionales; family DSM-2933; genus Pseudobacteroides. The sequence continues at coordinate 20,713 of JAEYYB010000004.1, forward strand.
GAGATTTTCGGCAGTTTTGGATCTTATGAACGTAGCGTTCGGTTCTATTTACAGCGGCGTTAATATGCTTTTAAGCCTCAATGATTTTGCCAAATCTGCTTCAAACAGTGCACTTAAAATAGGTGATGCGGCTGACAGCGTCAGGGTTGCGAGTAGCATTGGAAACAGCCGAATAATTGAAAATGTAAATAAGGCACTTAAGATAATTAATACTGTTTCCGATGTTGCAAATAAAATCGGAACCGCAGCAAGTATTTACCAAAATATAAGGAACCTGCTGGATGAAGTGGAGAACGAATTATATAATAAGTATATCCAGGAGTCAGTAACAAAGATATCGGATGTTACCAAGAACTTGTCTGATTTCGAAGTGGTTTCGGAAAGTCAGGCGGAAGATCTTTACAGGTATATTATGGACAGGATACGAGATGATAGAACCATTGTACAGCAACCTGAAGCAATATATGTACCGGAAAGGCTTGTGCAGGCTTGGGAGAATGAAACCGGCAACACTCTCGGACATTCAGAAAGTGCTACGCTTTATGTTTCAGGAAATAATACTATTATTACCGAAAGAAGCTATAATTCATGGAGTAATAGGGTAGAAACCGGTTATACCGATTCAGATGTCGGAAGTTCACAATTAGTCAGCTTAAGCGAAAGTTTTACAGATATAAGAAAAGACATTGACAGAAGTGAGAACATCTTAATGAGAGTTAATGAGAATGCCGGTTACTATACTGATGGAAGCACAGCTAGGCAATTGGATCCTGAAATGATAAGAGACATAAATAATTCACCAAATTATGATGGTATCTATAAGGATGGAAATACGGTTTACATTACAAAGGATTACATTAACAGCTGGAAGCTAAAGAATGCGGCACAGCCTGCTGAACCGAATGTTATAGAAAGGCCGTACAAGGAAGGAAATGTTATCTATGTGCCGGAGAGCTGGTGGGGAAAACCCGATATAAGTGTTTCAGGTTCGGGTGAAGTTATTGAAATAAAGACCAGTATTGAACCCAAGCTCGAAAATGTAAAATCAACTGTTAATGCTGTAGATGATAGTGCTGAGAGAAGAAAAAGAGTTTCAGAAGGCATTGATAATTATATGGGACTCTTAGACAGCACACTGTCTTACTGCAACAGTCTTATTGATCTCAAAAATGCCTTACAGAACATTGAAAACGTAAGGTACAACCTTGATGATTTCATAGGTGAAGCAGACAGTGCACTGCAACAAGCCCTTGATTCGGCAACTGAAACTAAAGATGAAGCAGAAACCGAACCTCAAGAGGATGAAGAGGAAGAGGATAATTATGAAAATGTATACTCCGTATTGTTTACAGGAGATGCACAGAGGGATGCGGAAAATGCATTAATGGAAAACCTTAGAGCAACCGGCAGCCTTGATAAACTTGACAGCGATACCTTAAAGGTAGCACACCACGGAGGCAGGGATTCAACACAAACGGAGTTTTTACAAAATGTAACCCCTGATGAATCTGTGATTTCTGTAGGAGAGGTAAATAACTATGGACATCCTCATGACGAAACACTTTCGAGGCTTGAGGCATCAGGGACAACCACTTATATGACTGATGAGAACGGTAATGTTGAGACTTATATATACAATAATGCTACAAACCGATTGGCAGCCAAGGTTTCATTCCTTGATGTGGACCAGGGAGATTGTATACTGATAGAAGCCGGCGGAAACAGCATGCTTATAGATGCCGGTTCGGGGAAAGGGAGATATCCTTTGACAAATGCTGACTTTAGCAGAATTGACGCTATAGACAACTTAAAATACCTTGTGGTTACACACCCGGATTCAGATCACTATAACTATTTAAACAAGAGGCTGTTCCTGCAGAACGGCAACCCTATAAATGTTACAGGTAATGTATTCATACCTATGGTTGATAATGCGATTACAAGTGATACCTATAATCAGTTTGAAAGGAATATTAAAACCAGATATGAAGGCAAGTATGTAGAAGTTGGAAGTAATATGACAGGAAGAACATTTAGCCTTGACGACCAGGGAGAAATCAGCTTTGAGATACTTGGGCCTGTAAGAAACTTCTATGCTACACAATCAAATAAGGCAGAGAAGAGCAATAACTCATCCATTATTTTAAAAATGATTTATACTCCTAAAAGTCTAGGTACAGGAGATGATTCAAGCAACAAAATCAGGGTAGTTACCCACTACACTGTCATGGAAAACGGAAGAGCTTCCCAGAGAGAAAACATAAGGGATATTGTCAATATGGGAACAATCAGCAATAAGGGCATCAGCGATTTGGTAAGCAGGCAGCAGGAGAACAGCAGTATATTATTAAACAGGGATAATTTCCAAAGTATTCTCGATAATGGGTTAGGCAGCATGCAGGATCTGAATGTAAATGATAATGAAGCAGTAAGGAAGGCGCTTTATACAGCACTTGCAAGAATGGTTGAAAATCAAAGGAAAGCTTCATCAAGTAGTGCACCGGAAGGTACCTATGCAATGGAAGATTCGATTGATATACAGGGAAGATTGAACGGTATAATGGGCGGCATGCCGGAGAACTCCTACGAGAGAACTAAATATATAATAAAAGCCTTTTTGGAAATGGAGCTTTACAATGTTTTAACTACCAACAGCATGTATGAGGCATATGAGCAATATCTTATAGGAGACCACAATTATGATGAGGCTTTTGAAGATATTGACGGCTATGATTTGAGTGTAAGTCCTGATTTAAAGCTCAGAAAAGAATATATCAATAAGGATATAGGTAATTTAAAACAGCTTTCCGATGCTATGATCGAGCATTCAATTGATATCGTCAGAGGGTATATTTCAGGAGGCGATACACCTTCGTATTATCCCACAGACGTACTTGTAAGGTACTTTAAAGACCTTAATGATCAGATTGAGTCCATTGCAGGAACCAAAGTTGATCCGTACACAGGCTTTGGAAAATACAAGAATGTAAATATTATAAACAGTAACGGAGATGAGGTGCACCCAGAGAACAAGGATCTCAGTATTATGAACGATAAGTACCTGAAATTATTAAAGGATACGGGAAAAGGATACGAGGTCATCTCAGACAGGGCAAACTTTAATGTGACAAAGGTTTCTGTATACGCAGTAAATGCATTATTATTGCAGCCTTATAACACAATTATGGGCTTACATCCTATCGGTGCACTTATATCAATGGTACCTTCTTACGGATATGATCTTTTGGTGGACGCAATGAACACCACCGAAAGAAGCATTTACAACACCGAGGTTACAGCGACTCAAAATATTGCGAGAAGTCTTGCCAATATGGTGGTAGGAACCGGGCTTTCCTATACAAGAAGTCTTGGAATTGCAGAGGCTGCCAATAATGTTATTACCAATGTAGATATCTGGAGAAAGATTGACCCGCCGCTGCCTGTTGATGTAGTGAGTATTTCAGTGCCTGATGTTACTGTTACAAATCAGGAAAATGAAGGCACAGGGGAAGCTGTTTTAGTACTTAAGAACTCTCATACAGGGGATGTGTCGGCACTTGTAAATATGGATGTCTTCGGAGGAAAAATGCTTTATGGAAGCTTCGTATCAGAGCCGATATCTATTAAGCCCGGTGAAACAGTTGAAATAAAAGTACCGTTTACAGTACAGCGTTCAACACTTACGGATATTTCCGGTTATAGAAGCGTATTCTCAATAAAGTTGTCGGAGCCTGGAACCATGACTGTTGGAGATCCTAAAGGACCGTATATAGCCCATTTCTTCGCAGGAAATGACAAGCAGGTAGCTTCATTAAGAAAGAACATAAAGGTTGTACAACCAATGGGCAGAAGCATAAAAGCAGGGGAAGAGGATGTGAGAGAATATGTTCCCGGCTTAGGTGTCAAGGAGTTGAGGCTCCTGGTTGCAGCAAAGAATCCATCCAAGTTGGAGCTGCATGTGTATGATAAATTTGGAAAACATGTAGGATTAAGCGGAGAAAGCTATGAAAACAATATTTCCAATTGCGAAGTAAGTTCATTAATAAATAACAATGACATGCTGGTTATAATGAATCCGGATAACGGACCATTAAGGATTGTAGTAAAGCTTCCGGAGGGCGAAGAGGAACAGGATTACTCCTTGGAGATTGTAGAACTTGGTAATATCGGTTCGGTGCCAGATGTGGATATTGCAAGGCTGATACTCAGTGATTCTAAAAAGCCTCAATTTACTGTGAACGTATTTGAAAGCTCTTACCAGAACAATATTGACAAGGTTCATTTTGAGGTGCTTGACTTTAAAGACGCTGATGGTAAAGCTGTAGCAGTTACAGCATCTTCCTTCAAAGGCCAGGACGGAACTGACGTTACAGGTGGAATAACCACCGGAATTCCAAAGGGTATGCAGGCTTTGGTAATGGCATCTTTGGAGTTTAGTGACAATCTTCCCGATGGAATGTATAGCGGTAAGGTCAGAGTAACTGTAAAGGGTACAAACTTGAATCCTGATCTCGGAATGTTTATAGAAAACCTGTCGGTTACCGACAGTGTATACGGATGGAAGTATATTGGCGGTGAAAACAATGAGCCGTACTCTTTGGGATATTCGGAATATTGTATTGATATACCTGTATCCATAATTATTGACACCAGAGTGCCGGCTGATCCTAAAGTTAATAATGTCAGCAAATATATGGCATATGGTAAGTGCCAGGTACAAATTACAGGAACTGCAGATGCGGGTAACTTTGTTGAAGCTTATATAGACGGAAAGTTGGTTGCAAATGCAGCTACAGGTAAAGGAAATGAATTTGATATTATATTTAGCCTTGAAGGAGGAAATCATAACCTGGAAATAATCAGTACCAATACTTTCGGTGCAAGAAGCAATTCAGGTTATAAGGCTGTGATATCAGGCTCGGATATTGGAAACACAGATACAACACCGCCTGTATTAAAAGTGCCTGCAGATATTACTGTTGAATCTCAAGATGCACTTACATCTGTAATTATAGGTAGTGCTGAAGCTATTGATGCTTCAAAGGTGGTAATAACAAATGATGCACCAGCATTATTTCCTGTAGGAACAACAGTAGTTACATGGACAGCTGTTGACGAGAGCGGTAATAAAACAACCGCTACACAAAAGGTAACTGTTAATCAAGTAGTGAGAGAGTATACTATTACAGGGTACATATCAACAGATATCAGGAACATATTAGAAAGCACAGGCATAAATGAAGGCTTCAAGGTGGAAATAGTTGGAACCGATGTTTATGCCACAACCCTAAAGGATGGATCATTTACTCTTACTAATGTGAAGGAGAACCTTTCCGGGTATACCTTAAGGGTTAGCAAGCCGGGATATTTATCGAGGGATATTAAAATCACCAAGGTAACATCAAATGTAACTGTAAGCTCTAAGGAAAAGCCAGTCACATTATGGGCAGGTGACATCAAGCAGGATAATATGATTAATATGGAGGATTTTGTTAAGATTGTAGTAGAATACAACACAAGTTCCAAGGAGGCAGGATTTAAATACGAGTATGATCTGAATAAGGATAATTGTATTAATATAATGGACTTTGTGGCTATCGCAAGAAACTTTAATACAAATTCCAGTGACTATCCCCAAATAAGTGTAAATTAGCTTTGATTTAAGGTATGATTAAAAAATAAGAAGCAGGCACTTCATAACCGGAGTGCCTGTTTTTATGTCCAGAAAATTTGTATGTATTCATTATCGAAATTTCATAAAGTGAATACTTTTATCACAGACAGTAGTTATATACAAGAACCCCTGGTTTATTCATTTCATAATATGATTATGTATACTTGGATGTTTATCAAACACACATATTTGTTAATGGAGGTATTATCACATGAAAATGAATCATATTGATGGAAATAAGATATCACCAATGGCTATTATAGCTTGTGTATCAGCAAAACATAAAATTGGCAAAACTAATACATTTAAACTCAACGAGTGTTTTGAAGAAGAGGGACAAATACATGATTCTATCGAAGAATCCAGTAACTTAGAACAAACGGAAGAGATTGAAGAGAAAAAAGAAATAGGTATAGAAGATATAGAGCAAACAGAGGAAATAGAAGAAAAAGAAGAAATACAATATGTGAAGTATATGGGAAAGGCAGTAGATAAGTATCACGATAACAAACTTACACATACGGCTAAATTCGATGAAAATTTTTTTGATTCTGTAAAAACAAACCATGTTGACTGCAGCAAAAAGTCGCCTAATAGCTTACTTGCGACTATATTTGCAACACAGTCGAACAATTCTCAAAATCCATTAGGTAAAACCATAAAAGATGAAGAAGAGCAAATAATCACAGACTCTGATGATAAGATAGATGATGAAGTGCAAAATGATTATATTTATAGTGAAAATATTGCAGAAAGCCTGCAGACTAATCAACCTATTAAAGAAAACATCAATTATGAATTGGAAAAGACGTCAGGATCTGATAGCACAACTAACAATTCCGAAGAAGGAAAGACTAAAGATATAAGCGGACCTTGTTTTCAGGTTGTACTATTATCTACTGATGATAATGGGGAAATCGGTATAGAAGACAGTGGTAAAGTAGATACCCAAAAAGATGATGTAAAGTGTGTTAATGAGAGTGGACCAAAAATTATTGAGATACCATCAGGTATTTTGGCAAGTTTTTTGGGCGTATTAAATTCTAATACTCTGGGAATTCCTCTTGATTCCCTGGTCAAAATTATCAAAGTTTCAGAGGCTGATGAAGAAAATTGTGAATATAAAAATGCTGATGAAGAATGCTGCGAAAGCTATGAAGAAAAAGATGATAATGAAGAATGCTGCGAAAGCTATGAAGAAAAAGATGATAATAAAGAATGCTATGAAAGCTATGGAGAAAAAGATGATAATAAAGAAAACTACGAAAACTATGAAGAAAAAGATGATAATGAAGAATGCTATGAAAACTATGAAGAAAAAGATGATAGTGAAGAATGCTATGAAAGTTATGAAGAAAAAGATGATAATGAAGAATGCTATGAAAGTTATGAAGAAAAAGATGATAATGAAGAATGCTATGAAAACTATGCAGAAAAAGATGATAATAAAGAATGCTATGAAAGCTATGGAGAAAAAGATGATAATGAAGAAAACTACGAAAACTATGAAGGAAAAAATGATAATGAAAAATGCTACGAAAGCTATGAAGAAAAATGTTCAGATGAATACTGTTATGAATGTTGTGGAGATAAAAGTGTTGATGAACATTATTATGAATGTTATGAGGATAAAAGTGCTGATGGATATTATTATGAATTTTATGAAGATAAAGGTACTGATGAGTATTATTATGAATGTTGTGAAGATAATAGTGCCTATGAATATTAGTAGTGGGATAAAAGTACAAAATAAATATATGTTAATACATTATGGTAACCAACTTGTTATATAGTTCATACAATATTATATAACAAAATAGTAAGGAGATGTTTATTGATGGAAGAAAAATGTAAACAGACAACACCTTGCCCTCAGTTGCCAGGAACTATTCTTCGCATATTTATACCTGCAGGAGCTGTGATTAATCTGCTCAACATTATTGAGTTATCCTCACCTAGCGGAATATGCATTATACTTAGATTGCCTTTCCTTGGCGGAAAACATTCAAGGTATGATATTGCCGGTTTGCTGGAATCAGTTAGAAGTGCTGGTGGTCGTATAGAGTTTGGTAGCTAAGCGATTTGCATTATAGTATAACTGATACCTAATGAAGACTTGTTATGTTGGGAGCATTCCTAACATAGCAAGTCAACTAAAGTACTTATGTTGACTTCTGAAAATAATACTCTACATTTTGTTAATCAAATATTTAGTGTCTATGGGGTTGAGGGCGATTCAAGTGAGGACCACAAGCCCTATAGGCATTGGTATCCAAGATATTTCTTAGAAAATATAATACATTTATTGTTCATTATTAATGTTAAATTTTATCTGTTTCATGAGTGCAAACTGATTTATAATAAATATTGTAATAAGATTCATATTAAAAGTGTTAATAAATCACTTTTAATTTACTAAGGAAGTGATGGAGATAGAGAACAGTGAAATACTAGCCATGCTTTGTACTGAAGGAGTTGGAAGGAAAAAGGTTTTGGAGGTAATTAGGGGTGAATCCCGTATGGAAGTACCGACTTATGCAAGGGATAAGGCCCAATATATAATGGAGAGATGTAATTTCTTTGGAATAAGTATTATTGGTTATAATGAATTGCCCCGTTCATTAAGATTAATAGATGAATCTCCAGCATTGCTATTTGTTAAAGGAATAAAGGAACTGTTATATTCCGATAGCTGTGAAGCTGTTGTAGGAACTAGAAACCCAAGCATTGAAGGGGAGCAAAAGGCCAAAGAGGTTACAGAAATTCTAGTAGAAAAAGGGAAGGTTATTGTTAGCGGATTGGCCTTGGGAATAGATACAATAGCCCATAAGACATGTATTGGCAAAAATGGACATACGATTGCTGTATTACCTTCACCAATAGACAGAATATATCCAGGTATAAACACTGCTTTAGCTGAGAGCATTACCTATGGAGGCTGCCTTGTTAGCGAGTATATGCCGGGAGTTCAGCTTCAAAAATATTTCTTTATACAGAGGGACAGGTTGCAGGCAGCTTTATCAAATTCTGTATATGTTATTGAAACAGGTATTAAAGATGGTACAATGCATACAGCGAACTATGCAATAAAATACGACAAGGAATTGTATTGCTGCATTTATTCCCATCAAAATGAGGGCAATGCAGGAAATTATGAGCTTTTGAAGGACAAGGCCAAAGTATTTGATAATTCGCTCAAAGAATATTAAAACCATAAAAACCATAAAAACTATAAAAACTATAAAAGCTATAAAAACTATAAAAACTATAAAAACTATATTACTTACTTATTACTTAATAATAAAAGCAATGAGGTATCTGTATGAAATTAGAGAGAATGCTTGCAATAATTATGTATTTATCCGGAAAAGAGAAGGTTAAAGCACAAGAGCTTGCAGAGAAAATGGAAGTATCAGTGAGAACAATTTATAGAGATATTGAGGCCATATCTTGTGCAGGAATACCTATAACAACATTCCAGGGAGCCAATGGAGGTCTGGGTATTGTAGAAGGTTATAAGATTGATAAAAGTGTTCTTTCAAATGAAGAAATACTATCCATTCTCACAGGATTAAAAGGGCTTCACAGCATAAATAAGGATCAAAAGACCAAGCTATTGATTGAGAAACTTTCAAAAGTTGCAGAGAATTCAGATTATATGCCTGCAGGAAATGAGATTGCAATTGATTTATCATCGTGGAATAAGAATGACAGGTTGTATTTGAGGATTAATGAAATAAAGAAAGCAATCCGTTTGAAGAACATTATAAGGTTTACCTATTATGCATATGGAAATCTTACTGATAGAAGAGTTGAGCCTTGTGTAATCATTTTTAAAGAATCAAACTGGTATCTATATGGTTATTGCCTCCTAAGGAATGATTTCAGACTATTTAAACTGAGACGGATTTCACAGCTTGAAACTACAGAAGAGAAATTTGTTATGAGAGATTATTCCGTTGAAAGTATTGACTTAGACGGAGAATTAGATCGGGACAGCGGTTCGGAAATTGTATTGCTGTTTGAAAAATCAATGAGGTATGTTGTTGATGATATATTTGGAATTGATAACTACAAAGTTATGGAGGATGGCAAATTAAAGGTGAGATTTAACATGGGGATTGGTGATTGGCTCAATGGTTTTGTACTTGGGTTTGGTGGAAATGTAGAGGTTTTGGAACCATTGACCTTTAAAGAAAGTATTATTGCCATGGCTGAAGATGTACTAAAAAAATACCGCAGAGCGGAGTAGTTTTTTGGTAAGTTTTTTTCCATATTTCTATTGACAACTAATATTTTCTTCGGTAAAATGTTAGGTGAGACTAATTCTAATGAGAATGATTATCAATACCGATTATGAATACTACATATTTATAATCCAGCAGGAGATATAAATGTCAAAAGATATGACAATATCTGCGTCTATGCAGGATTACCTTGAAGCTATAGCCGAGTTGGAAGAAGAAGAGGGTATCGTAAGAATTACCGATATAGCAAATAAACTTGATATAGCCAAAGCAAGTGTAAATCAAACAGTTAAAAAGCTCAAGGATATGTCGTTGGTCAGGCAGCAGACCTATGGGCCGGTGGAACTGACTGATGACGGCAGATTAATGGCAAACAGGATAAGGCAAAGACATAAAAAACTAAGACAGTTTCTTATAGAGGTGCTTGGTGTTGATTCAGATATAGCTGAGAAAGATGCTTGCCTTATGGAGCATGCTGTAAGTGCTCAGACTATGGATAGATTGACGGATTTCCTTTGTACAAATGGTTATATGAGTACAGAGTTCAATATAAAAGACAGTGAAGATGACTAGGATTGAGGCAATTTGGTCAAAAGGAATGGAGGGGTAGTATGAACAACGATAATGTAAAAAATGATAATATTATTGCACTAAGTAAGTTGAAAAAAGGTGAAAAAGGCAGGATAGTGAGAGTTGCTTCAAGAGGGATAATTCGCAAGAGGATTACCGAAATGGGAATTACAAGCGGCACTGAGGTTCAGGTTAAAGGGTTTGCACCATTTGGAGATCCTATGGTACTTGGGGTTATGGGTTACAGGCTGGGACTTAGAAAGTCTGAGGCTGCAGATATATTTGTTGAAGTTATATAGGATTAAAGCGATTAATATATATTTTTTAACTAGAAGTTAGGTTAGACTAACAAATGGGAGTTGGTAATACGATGGTGAATAATGGACTGGCAAAAAGTTGTACAAGGGAATATGTTTTAGCATTGGCAGGTAACCCTAATTCAGGTAAAACGTCGGTGTTTAACAGCCTTACAGGATCAAGGCAGCATGTAGGGAATTGGCCGGGGGTTACGGTTGAGAAAAAGGAAGGAAGCTTTATTGCAGAAGGAAATACCATAAGGGTAATTGATTTACCTGGTACTTATAGCCTTGGGGCTTTGTCGGAGGATGAAGCTGTAGCTAGAGACTATATTATAAACGAGAAACCTGATGTTGTGGTTAATATAGTTGATTCGACGAATATTGAAAGAAATATGTATCTAACGTCACAGCTTTTAGAAATGGGAGCTAAAGTAATTGTTGCACTTAACATGTATGATGAAGCAAAATCCAGAAATATTGAAATAGATATAAATGGACTATCAAACATACTTGGGGTTCCTGTTTTGACTACTATCGCAACGAAGAGCCAAGGACTTGATGAATTAACCGGCTTGTTTTTCAAAGCTGCGGGCAGTGAATATAATAAGCCTTTAATAATTAATTATGGTAAGGAAATAGAAGAAGTTATAAATAGGCTTTCCGATGAGATAAAAAATGAAGCAGGCCTTTTAGAAAGGTATAATAAAAGATGGCTTGCTGTAAAGATTTTAGAAGACGATGCAGGTATTAAAAATAATATCAAGAAGTACAAGATTTACGAAAAGCTTGAGAAAATTCGAAGCGAAAGTGTAAAGAGACTGGAATCTTTATGGGGAGATGATATTGAAGCTGTTATTGCAGAAAAGAGATATGGATTTATAAAAGGTATAGTAAAAGAAACGGTAAAAAGGCAAATGTCAGCAGAGGAAAAGCTTACAGTTACCGACAAGATTGATATGGTAGTGACCAACAGGTTTTTAGGTATTCCCATTTTCCTTCTGGCAGTGTGGGGAATTTTCCAATTTACTTTTACCCTGGGAAACCCGTTAGCCGATCTTATTGAAACTTTCTTCGGATGGTTTGGTGGATTTGTGGGAGGAGGGATACAAGCGGTTGGGGCACCGGAACTGGTTGTTTCACTTATTGTTGATGGTATAATCGGTGGAGCAGGATCTGTACTTGTATTCATGCCTAATATATTCCTGCTGTTTTTTGCAATCTCCATACTTGAGGACAGCGGTTATATGGCAAGGGCTGCGTATATTATGGACCGGTTTATGCACATATTGGGTCTCCATGGCAAGTCGTTTATTCCCATGATTGTGGGATTCGGATGTAATGTACCTGGAGTTCTGGCAACAAGAACCCTTGAAAATAAGAGGGACAGGTTGGTTTCAATATTGATCAATCCACTCATGTCATGTTCAGCAAGGCTTCCGGTATACATTCTGTTCACAGGTGCTTTCTTTAGTGCCAATCAGGGCATAGTAATTTTCTCATTATACCTTTTAGGCATTGTATTAGCTATTGGAGTTGGAGTTATTTTTAAAAAGCTGGTTTTTAAGGGCGAAACCTCTCATTTTGTTATGGAACTCCCTCCTTACAGGTTCCCGACGTTAAAGAGCACATTTATTCATATGTGGGATAGGGGAAGTGACTTCATAAAAAAGGCAGGCACAATAATAGTTGCAGTGGTTGTGCTGGTTTGGGTGCTTTCTAGTCTTCCGGCAGGAGTTGAGTATGCCAGCCGTGAAAGCTTGTTGGGACACATCGGTGCTTTTATATCACCAATATTTAAACCTGCCGGTTTCGGAACATGGGAAGCTGCAGTAGCACTTTTGTTTGGAGTTGTTGCAAAGGAAGTGGTGGTTGGAACTCTTGGTGTGGTTTACGGGGTACAGGATGAAGGTCTTCAATCGGTTATAGCGAAGATGTGGACTCCGCTTTCGGCATATTCGTTCATGGTTATGACACTTATATACATTCCATGTGTAGCTACAATAGGTGCGATTAAGAGAGAGACCAATTCGTGGGCGTGGACATTTTTTGCCATAGGGTACAGCTTGGTTTTAGGCTGGGTTATGTCTGTTCTGGTATACCAGGTAGGCTCATTATTAGGTTTTTCATAATGTAATTTTCGTGATCTCTCTTGATAACAATCAGGGTTAAAAGATTAGTTTGTTGCAAAATCGAAAGTGATTTTCTAGCAGAAAGAAGGGATATAAATGGATTCTACATGGTTAATACCGATTTTAGCCGGTGCATTGGCTGCATTATATATAGGGTATAAAGTCAGAAAGGCATTTAAGAATGGTCAATGCGGGTCATGCTGCAGTTCATGCAGCAGTAATTGTAAAAAGCCGGATTAAAAAAATGGTGTCTATTGATGGTTTATTGAACATTATAGACACCATTTTTGTATTATTTGTATTCATCCATTTTGAAGGGTTTTCCATGGCCTGGGTATACTGTTTTTATATCAAGCTTGCCTAATACCTCAATGCTTTTATCCATAGCAGGAAAATCAAGTGCGTTTGGTGAAGCTTTCGGTTTTTGTGTGTTTGCAAATATATCTCCTGCTATAAGCTGACCATTTTGTGTAAGTATTGCAATTGAGCCCGGTGTATGTCCCGGAATATGTATAATTTTTGCATCTAATCCATATTGATGAAGTGTTTCACCATCGTTTAAAAAGATATCCGGCTTGAATCCTCTAAAATGACCAAGTATTTTAATATTAATACTTTCAATCTTTTTCTTCAGTATACAAAAAAGCATCTTAAGAAATACAGATCTATAACTAAAGCTTTTCATCACATCTTCAAGGTTTGGCTTTTCTACCAAATTTAAATCACCTTTATGCATGGCAATTTTGGTCTTGTACTTTTCCCTGATATATGCTGCATTTGCTGAATGGTCATAGTCACCATGGGTTAGTACAATAAGTTTGAGATTTTCTGAATTACATCCTGCCTTATCCAATTCTCTTTCTAGCATTTCCTGACGGTTGTTAATTTCTTTGTCTAAGATTATATAGCCGCCAGTGTCAAATAAAATAAATGAATTGCCTTGTTTTACCAAATAGCAATTAACAGCACCCAAATTGATGGGTATGATTTCCTGATTCATAAATACCTCCATTCCTTTAAGTTAAAAGAATATTCATTTAAATTAATCATGATTCTTATGATAAGCACCATGGGTTTCCATATATACTTTCATAAATAGACTGTCAAATTCTTTTCTTTCAATATTAAAATATTGGGTCCATGAATCTGCGAAGCATAGATACGCATACAAGGGAATAAAACTAGTAAAAAATTCGGCTATTCGCCGCTCTTGGATATCATAATTTTCAGGGCATTTATTTTCTTTCTCTTTATCTATCATTGCTTCTACTACTTTAAAAAGAACTGGTGCATTTTTGGACTTCTTAAGAGAATCAATAAGCATCACTCTGAGCAAATCTGCATTTTTAAGTCCAAATTCATAATACACATTTTTCATCCTGCCAGGTATTTCCTGTGCCTTTTCCTTATGTGTTTCATCTGGTTTGGCTGCAATTATTCCCAAGTATTCGTTAATAAAATTTGTGGTTAATACCTCTAAAATTTCATCTTTACTTTTAAAGTGGTAGTAAATCAAAGACTTTGGTACCTTTGCCTCCCTTGCAATTTCATCTATGCGAGATCCTTCAAAGCTCTTCTCAGCAAATATTTTTATGGCAGTTTGTAAAATTCTTTCCCGTGCATTTGGATTTTTCATAAGCATAACCTCTTAATCATAAAAAATATTAGTACTGAATGTTCAGTATAAGTTTATCATATTGTATATTAGCAGATCAAGAGAGCTGCAGAAGAAAAGGGGAAGTAATTTTTCGCAACATATGAATCAATGAAAATGTTTTGCAATAATTAAAAATGTAAAATGATTATTGCAAAACATATAGATTAAAAGTTAATAATCTATTACATTTGTCTGTCGCAAATCTATTAAAATCAGTTAATCTTGCTATTTGTCTATCACAAAATAACGTTAAACCGTTCGTTATTTTGCTCTGCCAAATGCAAGATTAATACTGATTTTAATTATG
>JAEYYB010000034.1 GCA_023430975.1 Bacillota bacterium
AAATCAGTATTAATCTTACATTTGGCAGAGCAAAATAACGAACGTTTTAACGTTATTTTGTGATAGACAAATAGCAAGATTAACTGATTTTAATAGATTTGCTTAAGACAAATGTAATAGATTTATCACTTTTAATATATTAAAAAAGGTAAGATGAATACATGATAAATGAATGTGAAGAATTAATATTGAAAACCTTGGACGATTTGGGGATTACTTATACGAGAGTAACTCATCCTCCTATTTATACCGTTTCGGAAGCAAAATTATATGGAAATTTTGAAGCTGATGGATGTAAGAATTTATTCTTCTTTGATAAAACATCGGACAAGTATTATCTGCTGGCTTGTCTCGAAGATAAGAAGGTTCATTCAAATACCGTAAGAAAGCAGGTTAGGGCAAGCAGGTTTGTATTTGGAAGTGAGGATGATCTCTTAAGGCTTTTAAGGGTGACACCGGGGTCAGTAAGCCCTTTTGGAATAGTTTATGATGAGAATAAATCTGTTACTGTTTTGATAGATGAAGATTTACCTAAGTCAGGTAAGGTATGCTTCCATCCCAACATAAACACTGCAACTCTTGTTTTGTTATATGAAGATTTTGAAAAGTTTATCAAGTGGTCGGGAAATGAATACAGATTTGTAAATGTCACAAAGGAGTGATTGTATGCAGTACAGAAGGGTTGGTAAAAATGGAGATGAAGCATCTATTTTAGGATATGGGTGCATGCGGTTTCCGACTAAAAACGGAAAGACTGATATGGAGAGAACAGAAAAACAAATTATGTCAGCTATTGATAGAGGGGTAAACTATTTCGATACTGCATATTTGTACATCGGAAGCGAAGCTGCATTAGGCTCTATTCTTAATAAGAATGGAGTTCGCAATAAAGTTATGATTGCTACAAAAATTCCTCCCTATCTGGTTAACAGTAGGAAGGACATGGAAAGTATTCTCAATACCCAGCTGGAAAGGCTTAAGACTGATTATATAGACTATTATCTGCTTCATGCCTTACAGGACATAAAGGGGTGGGAAAAGGCCAAAGCCAACGGACTGATGAGTTTTTTGGAGGAAATGAAGGCAAAGGGCGTAATCAGAAATATCGGTTTCTCATACCATGGTGACAAAAATGATTTCAAGGTGTTAATAGATGATTATAACTGGGACTTCTGTCAGATACAATATAACTATATAGATGAAACAAATCAGGCTGGGATGGATGGACTTAAGTATGCACACTCCAAAGGTATTGGTGTTGCTATTATGGAGCCTCTAAGAGGAGGGAGCCTTGTTGGGAAAATGCCTGATGAAATCAAAAAGATATGGAATAAAGCTGAAGTCAACCGATCCTATGTGGATTGGGCGTTAAGGTGGCTTTGGAACCAGCCTGAAGTAGGGGTTGTACTTTCAGGAATGAATGAAGAAAGCCATATAGATGAAAATATAAAGCTTGCATGCGAGGTAAAGCCCGATAAAATAACTGAGGATGAACACAAGATATACAAGGAGGTAAAGGAGACTTACCTGAGGTTAATGAAAGTAGGGTGTACCGGCTGTTCATACTGTCTGCCTTGTCCGGCAGGAGTCAATATACCCTTCTGTTTTAGCTACTATAACAGTAAGCACTTGTTCAAGAATAATCATCTAAAGTTTCAATACCTAATGTTTGGCGGCGGTGCTACAGGGGGAAGGAACTCTCTGGCTTCGAAATGTATAGACTGCGGTAAATGTGAAAAGGCATGCCCACAGCATATCGAAATAAGAAAAAACCTTAAGGATGTAAAAAAAGAAATGGAGCCATGGTGGAGTGGTCCGCTGCTCAGTATTATAAGAGGGGTATTAAAGATAAAACGTCTTTTTACAAGAGGCAAGAAAACCTCGAATTAATTTTGTTACACTGATGTTACCGTGAAAAATTAGAGCATAAAATAAGCCGTAATTTCTCACGGCATAAAAAGGTCAATGGATAGTTTGGCATTATATTTATACGAACAATTTAAAATATGAATATTTTAAATTATATAGGTGACACTGTAATGTCTATACCCTTTGCAACCTTCGCTTCAAATACTTGAACCGGAGGTTTTTCGTAATGGGTAATGCTTTCTGCATTATCAATAAATATGGGAAGCTTGAGGTTTACCCTGGCATTAATCAATGCAGAAATTTCAAGGCCAGCACGGATAGATTCTGAGGTGCTTATAATATGCAGCTCACGTCCCTTATACAATATTTCAAAACATTCACGGAGTTCATTTGTACTTGGTATCACTTTCTGGAGGCGTATGGAAACATTTTTTAGGCTTCCCCGTATGGTATCGTATTGTAAATCAGCCTTTATGGAGTTGTACTGTGACACAGCTGTGATTGATCTATTAATCTGGTAACGCTTTGCAGAGAGCTTTTCCACATTTTGTTTTGAAGCTTCAATAGACTCTAAAGCATGCTCATATAAGTTTTTTTGTGAACGTAGAGCTTCATTCTGCCTTATAATCTTATCATATTCAGCCTTTACAGTTTCCAGTTCTTTTGAAACGGCATCAAGCTCCTCCTTAATAGCATTGGTTTCATTGTGCTTTAATTGTTCCTCTTCAATTTTTTTCAACAAATCTGCTTCGGATTTTATTAAACTTTCCAGATTGGACTTAAGCAGTTCGTTATCTGCTTCTATTTTTTCCACCATCTTTCGAATTTCAGCCTCAGGTATAGGCTGGCTGCATGTAGGACAATTTCTGCTGAACTCTGGGGTACTCTTGTTTATACGGTTTTTGAGAGTTTGTATTTCAAGCCTTAATATGGAGAGTTTACTCTCTAAAAAGCTTGCAGTGTTATTCTGAACTGAAGCCTTAATAAGGTTATCCTTGCGTGCTTCAAGCATGCTGACTCTTGATTTTATCTGAGATTCGTCAACCATATCACCAGTAGGTGATTTTTTAATTTGCTCTTCAGCCTGTCTTTGTTTTTCTGTCCAAATTTTTATTTCATCCTCAACAGTTTTAAGATCAGATCGCATTTTCTTAAGAAATATATTTGAATCAAACCCGTCTTCTGCGGGAAGATACTGGCGTAAATCCGAATCAACTTTTTTTATGATAGATTGGTTTGACGGGAATGGAAGGATGCTCATTAAAAGTTCACTGGCAACTTTTGAAGATAATCTGGTAAAATAACCTATCATAAAGGTTGACAAAAAAATGTCCTTATCCATGATGTAGGGAGCCAAATCAGAATCCTTTACAGGCATCCCGTCTAAAATCAGCCTATGGTGTTTTCCAGTTTCCTGGCTCTGTTCTCTCAGCAAGGAATGCTCGTTTCCCGAGTTGTCTTCAAAGAGTACTTCAACAACAGTTTTTGTACTGTCATTGTTGCGAAGAAGATACTCAGCCGTTATGCCTGTAGCATTGCATCCGCAGAAAACCCAGCAAAGTGCATCACCGAGGGATGTTTTGCCGGAATAATTCTCTCCCTGTATTAAAGTGTCAGGATAAAAGTTAAAAGTTTTTGGCTCATGAAAAGGCACATTCTTAAAGCCTGCTATTTGTATTTTTTTAATTATCATTTTCTACACCCTGTGTCAACTAGATTTTAATACATTATAACATGTTTTGGAATATCACCACAACTTCTACAACAGAAAGACCGTAATTTAATTGGTATAAAAATTGAGTTTCCAAGGCAAATTATAGTATATACAAAATTAAAAGGTAGTGGTTGATACAATGACTAAGGCACGGGAAATAAGCGTTACAGCACAGGTGGAACAGGAATTGCCCCGAGAAAAGTTTGATGAACTGGAAGCTTTTATTGAGGGATTGGTAACTACACAGGGTGCATTGATAGAAATCCTGCATAAGGCACAAAGCTTGTTTGGATATCTTCCAAGGGACGTACAGCTTTTTGTAGCCAGAAAACTGGGGATTCCAGGAGCAGAGGTTTTTGGTGTTGTCAGCTTTTACTCATACTTCACAACAAAACCCAGGGGTAAGCATACCATAAGCGTGTGTATGGGGACAGCATGCTTTGTTAAAGGAGCAGACAAAATAATGGAGCGGCTGAAGGAAAAGCTCAAAATAGAATCTAACGAAATAACAGAGGATGGTTTGTTTACATTGAAGGATATCAGATGTGTAGGTGCGTGTGGCTTGGCACCGGTAATGATGATTGATGATAAGGTCTATGGGCGTGTTAAGGAAGAAGAACTGGACAGCATATTGGAAACTTACAGGAAATAGATGAGAAGCAATGATACTTACACTTTGGCTATAAATATGTGAGTTAATAAATGAATGGCAAAGGCGGTGTACAATGGGCATTAAATCTATGGAGGAGCTCCGCAAAATAAGGGAGGACCATCAAAACAAGGTTAAATTAAGACAAAGCGGTGATAACCCTGAAGGTAAAATTGAAATACTAATAGGGATGGCTACATGTGGTATTTCTTCGGGAGCGAGGGAAACGCTCAATGCTTTTATCGAAGAAATAAATAATCAAGGGCTTCAGAATGTAAAGGTTATAACTGTGGGATGCATAGGGTACTGTCATTTAGAGCCCACTGTTCAGGTCAACATGCCTGGACAAAAGCCTGTTCTTTATGGAAATGTAAAAAAGGACAAGGTCTCGGGTATCATAAACAGCCACATTAAAGGTGGACAACCCTTGAACGATCTACTGCTCAAAGTGGATTTTGAAAGGGCATAGGAGGGAATTACAGTGGTAACACGTTCGAATATTTTGGTTTGCACAGGAACAGGGTGCTTGGCAGGTGAAAGTGAAAAGGTAGCTAAAAACCTAGAGCTTATAGTTAAAGCCAGGGGATATGAGAATGAAGTAAACGTTATTAAGACCGGTTGCTTTGGTTTTTGTGAAAAAGGTCCGATAGTAAAGGTTGAACCGGACAATGTGTTCTATGTATCTGTAGGACCTAAAGATGCAAAAGAAATTGTAGATGAGCACATTATAAAGGGAAGAATCGTTGAAAGGCTTTTATACAGAGAACCTGTTAAAAATGAGATTGTAAGCAGGCAGGAGGAAATGCCTTTTTACAAAAAGCAGCTTCGAGTAGCTTTGCGAAACTGCGGCCTTATTAACCCGGAAGATATATATGAATACATAGCTTTTGGAGGGTATGAGGCATTAGGAAAGGTGCTTACGTCAATGACACCTGAGCAGGTCATTGAGGAAATTAAGAAATCAGGTTTGCGTGGACGAGGAGGCGGCGGATTTCCGACGGGCTTAAAGTGGGATATAACCCGCAAACAGCAGAGCCCTGAGAAATTCATTATTTGTAATGCTGATGAGGGTGATCCGGGTGCTTTTATGGACAGGAGCATCTTAGAAGGTGATCCCCACAGCGTAATAGAGGCCATGGCAATAGGTGGGTACGCAATAGGTGCAGATAAGGGACTTATATATATCCGTGCAGAGTATCCCCTTGCCATAGCCAGACTTAAAATTGCCATCAAGCAGGCAAAGGAACAGGGTTTGCTTGGTAAAAATATTTTTGGAACAGGTTTTAATTTTGAAATAGCAATAAAGTTTGGTGCAGGTGCTTTTGTATGTGGAGAAGAAACAGCCCTTATAAATTCATGTGAAGGTAAAAGGGGAGAACCTAACTATAAGCCACCGTATCCGGCTGAAGAAGGTTATTGGGGACATCCAACCTGTGTAAATAATGTTGAAACCTTTGCAAATATTTCTCAGATAATAATGCGTGGTGCACAGTGGTTTTCGTCCGTCGGAACAGAAAGAAGCAAGGGCACAAAGGTATTTGCACTTGCCGGCAAGATCAAGAATGTAGGGCTTATTGAAGTGTCGATGGGAGTTACATTAAGGGAAATCATATATGATATTGGCGGCGGTATCCCAGGCGGACACAAGTTTAAAGCTGTACAGACAGGGGGCCCCTCCGGTGGTGTTATGACGGAAAAACATTTAGATACCCCTATTGAGTATGATAGTCTGTTGGAAATAGGCTCTATGATGGGATCGGGTGGAATGATTGTTATGGACGAAAGAGACAACATGGTGAAAATTGCCAAGTTTTACCTTGGGTTTTCAATGGATGAGTCTTGTGGGAGATGTACGCCCTGTAGAATAGGAACAAAACGCATGTATGAGATTTTAAATAAGATAACAAGCGGTAAAGGTACCATGTCGGATATTGACGCACTAAAGCAGCTTGCTTATATGGTTAAGGACGGCTCTTTATGCGGACTTGGGCAGACAGCACCAAACCCGGTAATCAGCACACTTAAGCATTTTTGGGATGAGTATATGGCTTTTATAAAAGATGAGGATAGTCCAAGAGGAGAAGGCAGGTATGAAGCAAAAAACAAATTCAAACCTGGATTAAAAGTATGATTTTACTAAATATGAGTTATAAATAACAATCAAGGTATTGACAAAAAATTGACTAGTCAATGGGGCATTTCAAAAAGTTGAATTAATGATATTATACAAAAAATACTTGAATACTGTATTTTTTGAAATGGAGGAGTGGTTATGGCAGGAAATCCGGCTGAACACAAGGATAAGGCCATGGTTAGCATTAAAATAAAC
This sequence comes from Bacillota bacterium, assembly GCA_023430975.1. Taxonomy (GTDB): domain Bacteria; phylum Bacillota; class Clostridia; order Acetivibrionales; family DSM-2933; genus Pseudobacteroides. Next base: position 6,562 of record JAEYYB010000034.1, read on the forward strand.
AACAAGGAAGTGAAGGTTCCAAAAGGCATATCAGTTGTGGAAGCAGCACATGAAGCAGGAGTGAAAATACCTACATTATGCCATTTGGATTTACATGATATAAAAATGGTAAATAAAACAGCCTCATGCAGGGTTTGCATGGTTGAGCTTGTTGATTCAAGAAGCAACCGGAATAAGCTTGTTCCGGCGTGTGTAACAAAAGTAAGTGAAGGTATGGAGGTTTTGACAAGTACATTAAGAGCTATTACAGCAAGAAGAATGTCGGTTGAGCTTTTACTGTCAAACCACCCCAATGAGTGTTTTACATGTCCTAAGAATCTGGAATGTGAGCTTCAAGCTCTTGCAGCTGAGTTAAAGGTGAGGCACATACCCTGGGAAGGCGAAAGGATGGATTATCCAAAAGACATGTCAAGCGATGCCATTGTTAAGGATCCGGATAAATGCATATACTGCAGGCGATGTGAAACAATGTGCAATGAGGTACAGACCTGCGGCATTTTATCAGGAATCAGCAGAGGTTTTAATGCATTTGTCGGGCCTGCATTTAACATTCCAATGGTTGAGTCCTCATGTACATACTGCGGTCAATGCGTACAGGTATGTCCTACAGCAGCATTGACTGAAGTTTATCATGTGGACAAGGTCTGGGAGGCATTAAATGACCCGGATAAACACGTTATTGTACAGACTGCTCCTGCAATCCGTGTTGCACTCGGGGAAATGTTCCATATGGAGCCAGGAACAATCGTTACTGGTAAGATGGTTACAGCCTTGCGTGCTATGGGCTTTAACGGAGTATTCGATACAAACTTCGGTGCAGACCTTACCATAATGGAGGAAGCATCAGAACTAATATACCGTATAAAGGAGAACAAAACTCTCCCTATTCTGACAAGCTGCTGTCCTGCCTGGGTAAAGTTCATTGAACATCAGTTTCCGGAACTTCTTAAGGTGCCGTCAACCTGCAAGTCACCCCATATAATGTTCGGAACTATTGCAAAAACATATTATGCTGAGAAGAATGGCATAGACCCTGACAATATTGTGGTGGTTTCAATTATGCCCTGCATAGCAAAAAAGGCAGAAGCTAAGAGGCCTGAACTCACAAAGGATGAGCATAACAATGTTGATATTGTGGTTACCACAAGGGAGTTGGGGTACATGATCAAGGAAGCAGGGATAGATTTTGAAAGCCTGCCTGACAGTGATTTTGATAAGCCTTTAGGAGAGCATACAGGAGCAGCAGTTATCTTCGGTACTACCGGAGGGGTTATTGAAGCGGCAATACGTACCGCTCATGAGTGGGTGACAGGCAAAGAGCTTGAGAAAGTAGAGTTTGATCAACTAAGAGGTGCAGATGGGCTTAGAAAGGCCGAGGTACAGATTGGGGATAAGGTCCTAAGGATAGGCATAGCAAGCGGCTTGGGAAATGCACGAACCCTTTTGGAGGATATAAGGGACGGAAGGGATCATTATGACGCAATTGAGATTATGGCTTGCCCTGGAGGCTGTATTGCAGGTGGAGGACAGCCTTATCATCACGGAAACTTTGAAATAGTGAAAAAACGCCAGGAAGCAATATATAGGGAAGACAAGAATAGAAAGATGAGAAAATCCCATGAGAATCCTGAGATATTAAAGCTCTATAAGGAATATCTGGGGGAACCATTCGGGGAAACTGCCCACAGGCTGCTCCATACTCATTTTGAGGAAAGAGAAAGAGTTTAATATTACAGTAATATTACAAAAGAAAAATGTGCCTTGACAGGATTAAATTTCTTGTGGTACACTGATTACAGTGTGCCTGAAAAGGTGACGCTGAGCGATAAAAGTAATACATTAAATTTAATTTTATGATAAATGTTAATTATCACTTTAATAACATGATTGAGAAAGGAGGATTTACACAATGGAATGCATTATAAAATTACAACATGGGAAATATAATCGTGATCTAGCGTTATGGTCATTTAAACCAAGTACTGATAGATGCAGACATTGGCTTAATCCTCTATTTATTAAGTGTAGGAATATACGATCGATTTAGTATTCAATTATTACACTGTATAATGTGCGGTTAAGTCATAAAATATGGCTTAACCGCATTTTTAATTTCAGCTGAAGGTCATAACTAAAATAAATGACAACAAGATAAACAAAAACTTATAAATATTACAATTAAATTACATGAATTAATAATATTGACAAAGAAATCAATAAATGGTACTCTAGAATAGATGTTAAGAAATTAAAAAAATACAAAAGGATAGGAGGAGAGTCAATGTATATACTCAATAATAAATTTATGGAGCAACTGAATATTAAAGCGGGATTATTAGATAGACCAAGTACATATGAAGGTATTTATTGGCTTAGTCCTCTTTTGAATAAATGCAAAGTCCGATTAAATGAAAAACGATGTTAATCAGGGTAATGGTATAAAATGTATTTTACTAAAAAGGGCAGCTAAGTCAAAAAGACTTGGCTGCTTATTTTTTTTAATAGAAATCAAAACTAATACTAAACAGGTGGTGAAAACATGAGGTTTTTTAACTCAACACAAAAAAACATGAGTTTTTCTGATGTGGTCGCAAGTATTAAATACTTCATCAGAATTAACCCGGACAATAGCTTCCGGATAGCGATCGGTACCGACTCCCAGGTTAAGGGGAGAAATACTTGCTTTGCTACAGGTATCCATATCCATATGCTGGGGAAAGGAGCTTGGTGCTGCATAAGCAAGAGGTTGGAGAGCAAGGCGTATAGAAATCTTAGAGAAAAAATATCAAGGGAAACACTTTTTACCTATGAAATCGCAAACATGTTAAATGAGCAGTTAATGGATTCCCTCGAAGATTTCAGTTCCAAGTACAAGAATTTTCAGTGCAATATTGAGGCACATATTGATATAGGAAGAAACGGCGAAACAAGAAAGTTTATAAGAGAAATGGTTGGATACTTTGAAGGAAGCGGCATAGATGCCAAAATAAAACCTGAATCGTTTGTAGCAAGCAGCTATGCAAACAGATACAGTAAGACTTTCAAGGTAGGATAGATAAAAGGAAAGGATTGATTCAGCAATGACAGTTTTAAAGGTTACACCCATAAGAAATGTTTTAATAGGTAAAGGGTGTTTTAAGAGCGAAAGAGCAGATATGTTTTACAACAAGGTTGTTCATGACGGAGCTAAGGTTGAAGTTTTTGATGTTTCAGACAGAAAGCAAAAGGAATTGACAGTATGCGAATTAAATAAAAGAAACCATAGAATGATTATAAATAATAAAAGATACTTTATCTGCTCAATAGTAGCATGCTAAAATTACTAAATTTTAAAAATATAAATGGGGCTATTGCAATTACGATTAAAACTTGTAGTGCAAAGCCCCATTACTATTCATAGGCCTATTATAACATTTTATAGTCTAAATTTAACATTTCATGGTAAATTTATTCCAAAGTATTTTTCTAATGATAAAATTTCAGCATCATAATATTAAAGGAGGAATAAATTTATGGCAAATTTAACTGGTAAGTGGAAATGCAGTGATAGTGGGGTTTATTACATACGTCAGGTAGGAGAGGAAGTCATGTGGTATGGAGAATTAGAATCCATTTCTGTATTTTCCAATGTTGCAGCAGGAAATATTGGGGGAAACAACTTGATACTTCGCTGGATGGATGTACCTAAGGGTGGTAATTCGAATGAAGGAATACTGGTATTAAAAATTGCTGCTGATGGTAAGAAAATGACATTGGTAACAAAAGAGGGGAGCTTTGGAGGTGCTGAATGGACCAAGGTTTAACTAATAATTAAATGAAAGAAAGTTTATAGGCTAAACCAAACTTACATTTCGTTGGTGTTCAGCACAGGGATAAGGGCAGCTGCCATGTTAATTTAAGGAATTTGTATTGCATTACATGACAGTTCGCCCTTTCACTATGCTTAATAGCGATTATACATTTTTGCATTGCATTATAAGCTTAGCCAGCCTCCCGCAACCATATATTAAGAGTCTCTCCCAAAATACGTTTAATTGTATTACCGACTTTCTCAGCTTTTTGGGGCTTATTATCCATGTTTAACCTCGATTAGGTATATAATTTCTTTGTACCATATGATACAAAATTTGTGAAAACCTCGTTTAAAAGTTTTGCTCTCTCAGTAATATGATAATCCTTGTTCCTCTCCATTTTTTATTATCATGTTCATAATATTTTTTGACATGTGTTAGTTTCTTCTTATCGTCACTTACTTATAGAGTTACCAAATATTAGAAAACAACTTTTCAAGCATTGAAATTAAATATTTGTTTTTTGATATACTACATATTTTATCAGATTGTATCCATTTCCGTCCATTAATTGACTTGATCACTTATAATAACATAATACTATTTTATTACAAAAATAGTAATACATACTGTACAAATTGAGTAAAATGATATACACTTAAATCGTTAACAAAGTATTACAAGTTTAAAAATATTTAGGGGGTTAACGCTATGAGAAAGACACTTATTGCTGTTGTTGTATTTGTTTTTTTGACAGGATTAATGGGTATTGCTCAGAATGCTTATGCTGAGGATTATCAGATCTCGGAACAGACAATAATATCAGGCAGAATTTTGAACCCTGATGGAATGCCGATTGAAATGCAAGAAGGAACATATTTGGGTGTTAGACTAAAGAATTTCTTCCACTGACTCCCAAGGAAATTTTATGATTCCAATGGCTTCCGACAGTTCTAAAAGCTACACTTTTGTTATAAGCAAAGATGGCTATCTGACAAGAAAAATTAAGGATGTGGTTGTATCTGATGATATAAGGATTGGCGTTGATAATGGACCTATCATAATGTACGGAGGAGAAATTATAAAAGATGGAATTATAAATTTAGCAGATATTATGGAATTTGTAAAAAGGTTTGGGAAGCAGGTAAACAATGAGAGTGCTGATAAAGCGTGTGATTTGGATAATGACGGATGTATAAATCTTAAGGACATAATGATTGTAGCAAATAATTTTAACAAGTCCATAGGTGACTAAGGTATTTTAAAAGAGCTTGATTTTAAGGCCCTGAAGTTTGATGTTTTAGCGGTGTAATCTGCTAAGGTATGAATAAAAATTACTTCCACTGAGAGAACTTTATAGCAGCAGTAATTTTTTGATCATGACAAAAAGGACTTAAAATCAAGCTTTTAATGAACTATTTATAGGGTTGTTTATGTATCAGGGTAAGCCGCATGGACTGTGGGCTTTGCATGTACCACAATCCCCGCAGCTATTTGCATAATCTGTAAAACAGCTGGGGCTAACCTTGAAGGAATACTTATCTATCTCATAACTTGCACTATTATTGAAAATCACTTCTTTTTCCTTAAATTCAACAATTAATGGACTAATCTCCTTTTTATCCGGAATTAGAGGGTTTGGAACAAGTTTTGGCTGGTAAGATATGTCAGTTCCATCAGGGCCGGTTACTGTAACTTTATCTGTTGATGTCATAAGGTGTATGACTTTTCCGCTAGCGTCAAACCTTAGTGAATTTATATCCCCGTTTATACCAATTGCAGATGAATTAAATGCTTCTAACATACCGATGGGTGTATCTATACTTACGGGAATATAGGGCTCTAATGATTTTATTGAACCATCACTATAGAATGTGATACCTATTCGTGCATATATTGTTTTACCTATTGGAGTTGAGACTTTTAACCGGTCTTGGGGCCATAATGTCAGTCCTTTGATTGCACCCGACTCATAAAAATAGACAGATATAGCCTTTGTTTTTATTGTTTTATTACCTATATTCAGAGTCAATTCAGAGGCCATTTTGTACTCGTCATCTTCGCTCCAATATCCTGTGATCTTTCCGTTTAAAGGAAACAAACGTTTTATTGCTCCGCTTTCATAGAAACTCATAAGCTCAGCAGTAAAAGTACCCGTAGGGGTCTTTATGAGGGTTTGCTCCTCTAGAGCAATTGTTTTTAGTGCTCCACTCTCATAAAAGGACATGGACTTTGTAAACTTTTTTCTAGGGTTGCTGTCATCATACTGTGCCGATAAAACACCGTAATTTGTGGGTATTTGATTAAATGAATTCAAAGTACATTCTTTTATGCTTCCGCAGTCATAAAATTCACATCTTGAAAGCCCGTTTAATAGACCATACTTTGTGTTTAATGACATATTCACAACTATCACCTCTATTCTATAATAAACAAAAGCCTCCTATAGGTAATCGGGAATAAGACTACCAAATTAAGAGGCTTCATGGCCTAAATATTCATTAATGTTATTAAAATAATTCTATGCTTTGAGAAATTATTTAATACATATTATATTATTTTGCTTATTGATGTGCAAGATAATTTTTATAAAAATCAACCACAATATTTACCTGTAGAAATAATAAAAGCCCCTTTGTTAATGTCAAGTGGGTTGACCTGACGAGCAACCACAATAAAATTTGAGGCTATTCAAAACTAAGTAATGGCTAAGAAATAACATCGAATTCTCATCGTCCAAAACCCCGTTAAATCGTCGGGATTTTGTCCTTGAGAATATGAAGTTATCTCTAAGGCATTACTAACCTGCAAGATTTAACTGATCAATCTTCTTTATCTTCTCAAATAAAAGCGGCCTTTCACTTTGAATCTGATTCTTATGAGATAGAATAGCATTCCAAACAGTTTTAGGAACTTGAAATTGACTGAAGTCACCACATAGTGCACTGCCTTCTAGCAGAGAAAACATATAATCAAGCTCATCATCGGTATATTTAGGCATCATAGTCAAGCTTCCATAAAGAGTAATAAACTCATGGAATTCCGTTTTATTGAATTCAAACGCCTTATTCCACCATTTAGTATATTGCTCATAGCCGTTCTTCCCCAGAAGTTCGTCCTTTACCGCATTAGCTGCATGATATCCGCACATTAAAGCTCCCTGAACAATAACCTCAACATGGGCGGCACTATCACCGATTGTAATTATATTGCCTGAGTATGGTTTTTTCAATGATGAGTATGATCTAAGAGAGCATCCCTGTTTGTCTACCACTCTGGAATTGGCAAAATTTTCTCTCAATGGACTATTTTTTGTAATACTTTCAAAAAACGTTTCAGGCAGTAATTGCTTATTTCCCACTACTGTCATTTCGATAGTATCACTACCCTCTAGGGTTGGCCCAACGATTATTTCTGCACCAGGGTGATATGCACTCCCATAGTATTGGTTCCAACTGTTTGGTTCAAATCCGGAAGTACCTTCGATTGTGTAAATTAATACAAAAGGTGTTCCCAATAGCTTTCTTTCTCTATTAAGACCAAATTTTCCCGTTATATTCGCATTGGCCCCCTCGGCAATTACCAGCTTTTTAGCTTCTATGGAAGAACGGTTTCCAGAAGTTCTGATATCTACCCTAACATACTCACCCATATCCTTTCCATCATATGCCAGGGTATCTAATATCAATTCCACACCGAGTTTTTCACATTCATTCCATAAATCCTCAAGGAGCTGTCCCTTGTCAAACTTTACTGCAAATGGCCTGCCGTCCTGATGAGCAAAATGTATCCTATGCCCATTGGGAGAAAAATGATAATTATTCACAACACCATTTTTTCGTCCGGTATAAGTAATATGGAATCCATTCTTTGTAAACAAGACTTTCCCAACTTGTATTTTGATACACTCATTTTCATATCCGTCATCTAAAACAAATTGAGCACAGCATGCACGTCTTACCAGCTTTATATCCTTCTTTTTTTCAATAATTGCTACCTTCAGTCCATTTACCGCTGCTGTCTTTGCTGCCATAAGGCCTGCCGGTCCTGCACCAACTACTGCCAAATCAATTAAATTCCTCATTGTATATTACATCTCCTCCCTTTTTATTGGTAATTTTTAAAATGTACCAGAAAGAGTTAACTGGTCAATTTCATTTATCTTATCAAATAAGATAGGTCTCTCATTCTTTATGTCAGCCTTGTATTGCAAAATGGAATCCCACATAAGTTTTGGAGTTTTATATTGGCTGTAAGTTCCCTCCAATCTTTCGTCCTTTATAAGTGAAAACATATAGTCAAGCTCATCATCTGAGTAAGTAGGTACTAGTGCATAGCCTTGAGAAACTTTGAGGTATTCATCGCTGTTAAATTCAAAGGACTCCTTCCACCAACTCGTATACTGTTCAAAGCCATTATTTCCGTTAAGTTCAGCGGTTATTGCTTTAGCCGCGTGGTATCCGCACATTAATGCTCCCTGGACTTCAACTTCGACGAAGGCTGCACTATCACCTATCGCAATTACGTTACCGGCATATGGTACATTCAGTGATGTGAAAGCTTTAACTCCACACCCGTGTTTGTCTATTACTTTTGCATTGGTAAACCAAGTTTTAATCGGACTGTTCTTAGTCACATTGTGGAAAATTGTTTCAGGTCTTACCATTGTGTTTCCGGAAAGTGTCAATTCCACAGTTTTATCTCCATATAAACTAGGTCCTATTATTACCGCTGCATTGGAATGATATGCCTTTCCGTAAAAGAGGTTCCAACTGTTAGGCTCATATTCCGATACACCTTCAACTATATATTTCAAAACGTGTGCGGTAGCAAAAAGTTTTCTTTTTTTGTTGAGGCCGAAGACTCCGGTTAATTTTGCATTAACCCCTTCAGCAATTACAACTTTCTTTGCCTCTATTGAAGAACGACTATTCCCGTTCTTGAGATCTATTCTGACATGGCCGCCTAAATCCGAGCCACCATACGCCAAAGTTGACATTTGTATTTCCACGCCTAAATCTTCACATTCTTTCAACAAATCCTGAAGAAGTTTATTTTTATCAAACTTTACAGCAAAGGGACTTCCGTCCGAATGAGCAAAATGGATTCGGTTTCCCTTAGGGGAATAGTAGTATTTATTTGTAACATCAACTAAAGTTCCAGAGTATTTAACTTCAAACTTATTCCTTTGGAAAAGTATTTTCCCGTCCGCAATTTTTATGAATTCATTCTCATATCCATCATCCATGATGAATTGAGCAGAACATGCCCTTCGCAGCTTTTTGAAATTTTTATTTTTTTCAATAAGTACAACTTTGAGTCCCATTTCAGCTGCTGTTTTCGCAGTCATAAGTCCTGCTGGTCCTGCACCAATAACGACTAAGTCAATTAATTCTTGCATGCTTGAAGCCTCCTTATGTTTTGAATGTTGATTTTAGCAGTTCTACCTGTTATTGTAGTACTTTAACTTATAAGGGTTATTATACCATAAATGTTTTTTTATACACAAACAGATATTTAACCTTATTTGTGGTTTAATTTGGATAAAATTTGAATTTAGTACATCTATTCTATTTTTTACTGAGCGGATGTTTTAGTTTCTAGTTATTTATATGTAAATGGTAATACTTTTCTGACAGAAACAATAAAATAGCAAATAAAGGGGCGATTACGATGTCAAAGACAGAAAGCAATAATATATTTTCCACTAATATCAATGCAATTGAAGAAGGAATTAATATTGGTATGGAAACACTAAATTCCAGTTATAACCTTAAAGAAATAGATTGCGGAAGGTTCACAAATCTTCAAATACAAACTATTACGTACAATGTCAAGCAATATGAGATTGTTGGCGTAGGCAATCTTGCGATTATGAATTCAAAACACTCCTCAGATCTGCAAATGTTTACTTTTGTTATTACACCTTACTACAAGAGTTTGCCGCTTTTATCCAATGACTATATTTATATAAAAGACAAACGCAATTTTTTAATAGAGTATTATGATTTGGTAGTGGAAAAAGATCTTATATACAAGTCTTATATGGAAAGATTTCAATCTATTAAAGATAAATATGCCTATTTACCGGACATGAAACTGAAAGAATGCTGGTATGATTCCCTGAAACCTGTTTGTACTGCAAAGAAAACTTCAGACTCGGAAGATCGCGTAATATTCTCAATCTTTAAAGAAAACCTGGATCTGCTTGTTGAAATGGAAAAAGCCTATGAGACTCTTTCACTAAATGATATGAAGGCAAAGTGGCAAATTACTCAGGATTATACAGATAGGTTGGTTGATTCCGGCGGTGTTTCTACTAATGTGTTCAAAAATGCTCTTGGCGATCAAGCAACAAAGGATTTCTTTAACGAGGTCTTCTTTGGGACTAAAAAATTCGAAAGTATCATAGAATAATATTTCTTAGCCATTACTAATATATTGGAAAGCTTGATTTTAAAGCCACAGCATAATCTGCTAAAAAGGCTTAAAGTCAAGCTTTTTTGATATCTTTATATAATACAGCAAGATAATTATTATTATGTTTATTGTGTAAAAATAATTTTAAATTTTTGAAAAAATATTTGAACTATTTTTCTTACTCAATCGTCACATTAGAAATAACTAAAATAAACTTCCGCTATAAATTTCGCTCATGTGTTGACTTGGCCCGTCAACACCCGCTCAAAACCGGAAGTAATATTTTAGTCAATTCTTAACAAATAAAAAAGAGGAGTGATTTAAATGGGTGATATGAGTAATGCGGAAATGATAAAACTATTAATACCGGTGATTGTGCTTCAGGAAGGCTTATTTGTATATTGTTTAATTGACATTTTAAGAAAGGGAACAAGAAATTTAAATAAAATAATTTGGGTAATAATTGCAATAACTGGATTCATTGGATCCATTGCATATCTGCTGGTTGGAAGGAAGAGGTGGGATGATAATGATTAAAATTGAGAACCTTCATAAAAGCTACAAAGGTCATAAGGTCCTTAAGGGACTGGATATAGAGGTTAATAGAGGAGAAATTTACGGTTTTATAGGACATAATGGGGTTGGTAAATCCACTACAATGAATATACTTGCAGGACTCATCAATTTTCAGGAGGGAAAATGCATTATAAATGGAAGAGATAGTTCTTGCAAGGGACTTAAGAACAAAGACATCGGTTACCTGCCTGAAGATCCTAAGTTTTACCCCTATATGAGTGCGTGGGAGTATTTGGATTTTATTGGAAGGATAGGCGGGGAGGCCGGTAACATTATCAAAGAAAAAGCCGCAAAGCTTCTTGAAAGAGTAAAACTTGAAAAAGCGGCAAAGAGGCCTATTGGAGGTTATTCCAGGGGAATGAAGCAGAGGCTTGGTCTAGCTGTCGCCATGTATCACGATCCTTTTGTATATCTTTTGGATGAGCCATCCTCCGCACTTGATCCTGAAGGTAGGTTGGATATGGTAAATATTATTGAAGAATTAAAGAGTCAGGGAAAAACAGTTTTTTTATCCACTCATATTTTAAATGATATAGAGAGGGTTTGTGACAGGGTTGGGATAATACATGACGGAAAGATAGTTGTTGAGGATAAGCTTGATTCTCTTATAGGTAAATACATTCAGCCTGTATACGATATTGAGTTTATGAAAAAGCCTGAAAAAGATATTTCCGACAGGCTTATAAAACTAGATTATGTGGAAAAGGTTGATACCCAGGACAATAAGGTTAGTATTACTATAAAAAATGTTGAAAGAGATTCTAAAAATCTGCTTAGAGAAGTAATAGAATCCAATGCCTGCATTACTTCTATCAACTTAAGAAGGAACAGCCTTGAAGAAATATTTATGAAGGTGGCGAAATAAATTTATGAAGGTGGCGAAATAATATGAAAAGTTTAAATGCGTTTTTAAGAAAAGAGTTTACTGAGGCATTGAGGACTCATAAGTTTGTAATTATCATTGCAGCCGTAATGTTTTTTGCAGTAGCAGATCCAGCCATGCTAAAGCTTTTGCCCCATATTTTAAAGAACCAGATGGAAATGATCGATATCAGCAAGATGAAGTTTGATCAATTTACTGCTATGGCAAATTACACAAAGGACCTTTTTCAGATAAGCACTATTGTTATAGTATTGGCTTTATCAGGATTGATTGCAGGTGAGAAAAATAATAAAACATTGACAATACCGGTTTCAATGGGCTGCAATGCTTATGGAATAGTAGGAGGAAAACTCATATTATATGGAATATTCACTGGTATTGTCTCAATGGTGGGTATGTTGACATCGTACTACTATTCAGGCATAATATTTGGAAATAGCTTTGGTATTGTTCAGGCATTAAAGGCTGGTGCACTTTATGGTTTGTATTTTATATTTGTGGTGAGTGTTGTTAACTTTTACAGCAGTTTGGCCCAAAAGACTTTTATGGCAGGAATTATGTCACTTGTTACAATATTTTTGATGCGTGGTGCAGAAGGTCTGTTCAATTTTAAAAGGTTTTTTCCGACATATATACTGGGAGATGCCAATACATTTAACTCAAGCTTGCAATCTGATACTATTATTTCCATAGCTATAACCCTTTTAGCAATTACAGCACTTAATTTGCTTGCGGCATTGAAGTTGAAAAGGACTGAGCTCATATAACTCTTTATGGGTTGTTGAGTAATCCATAATATTTTAATTATCTGTTAATACCTAATGCTTTTTTAGAGGAAGGGGTAATATTATTGCTTGAGGCTGAGTTGCTTGAGTTGGCTAAATCAGGTGACAGAAATGCTCTTAAAAATCTTCTGGAAGCCAATTACAAGGTGGTCTATGGTTATCTTTTAAAGCTAACCATGAATGAAGAGCTGACAAGGGATTTGACTCAGGAAACCATGGCCAGAGCTATTGGTAATATAAATAAGTTTAAGGGTGGATCCAAGTTTTCTACCTGGATGGTTTCCATTGCATCAAATCTATTTAAGGATGTAATGAAGAAAAAAGGGCAAAACCATGAAGATATAGATGAAATAGTGAACCTGGAAGCAAGTGAAGATGTAGAGGAAGCTGTGCTTACAAGAGAAATGCTTATGGGTTTAAAGAAGGCACTGGCATCTATTCCGGCAGAAATGAGGCAGGCCTTTATTCTAAAGCATTATTACAATTACAGCTATGAGGAAATAGCAAGCATACTGAACTGCCCCATTGGCACAGTTAGGTCAAGGATTCACTACTCAATAAAAAAGCTAAAATCGGTTTTGGACGGAGGTATTTCTAATGAGTAAATGCTGTAAAGAATATGAGGATATTCTTATAGATATATATTATGGAGAAGCGGAAATTAATGCTGAAATAAAGGCCCACCTTGAAAACTGCGATAATTGTCGTGAATTTTTAAATGAAATGGAAGGGCTTGGGGATCAACTGGAACTTTTAGATATGGATATACCAATCGATGATTCTCTTATAAGGAATGCATTTAATTCAGTAGATGAAAAGACAGCAAAAAAGAGAAAGACAATTGATTTTCTGCTTTTTTTGGCAATGGCAATTGGAATTTTCTCTGCCATTTTTGCTCTTGCATATAAGGGATATGGGAAATACCTGCTTTATGGGCAGATAGTGATCTTCTTTTTAGCACCGTTTAGCTTGATAGCCTTTTTTAAGGGAAGAAGATTAAAGGAGGGGATGTAAAATGAAGGATTCAATTTCCTATTGGATGCTGATCCCTCTATTTATTTTGCTTTTTATCCAAGGGGCCTGGATTTTCAATGACGCTTCCAAAAGAGGGCATAACAAATGGTTATGGGGATTTTTTGGGTTATTGAATATACCCTCCAATTTAATTGTTTACCTCATCGTTACAAGAGCTGTACCAAAGGCAAACTCATGCGATCACTGTGGAAAAAAGATCAGAAATGATTATAGATATTGCCCTCACTGCAGTGTTTCCAACAGTAATTTTGGCAAAAAGATATAAAATCATATGTGGCCTAAGCAATGATTTGGGAATTGCTTCCAATCTCGAGTGTGAGCTCACCAAATTAAGTGGACTCGAAAACGAGCATATATGGAGTTATTTCTTTAACAACACTAAAAGAGTTTTTTTGACTTTTTATACTATTGCTATTATAATTAATAGAGGTTTGGCAATAACAGAAGATTAATTGATTTTAATCAATTATAATATATAATGGAGTAGTTAATGTTGAATATTTTAAACAAAGGATTACTGGAAGAAATAAAGAGGCTTATAAGTTTTTCCATTATCGGTGTAATCAATTCGATTATAACATGGTGCGTAGATGAAGGTTTAAACAGCTTGTTTAGTGTTAATGGAAATGTTTCTTATTCCATAGGCTATTTTGCCGGTATGGTAAATTCATATATCCTTAACAGCATATTCACATTTAACAGCAAATCGGATTTTAAAAAATCCAAAGGTAAGATGGTAAAGTTTTTTGTTATTAACATACTCTCGTATTTGGCTTCACTTGGAGCTAAGAACCTAGGAGCAATGCTGTTTTCAACTGAGAATTTGAATTGGATAAACAGTCTGTATGGAATTTTTACAGCACAGGTTGTAAATTATCTGGGATATAAATTGTGGGTTTATAGAGATAAGGTTAAAAATAAAAATTTATAATATAAATGAGTATATTATTGCATACCTCTGCCATGCGGAGGTATGCATATAATATGCCGAAATTTAAAGGAAGGCAGGTTAAAAAATAAATGATACATGCAAGCGGCATATCTCTAAGATATGGAGGGCGTGCCTTATTTGAAAATGTTGACATTAAATTTACAGCTGGTAATTGCTATGGTCTTATTGGTGCCAATGGTTCGGGTAAATCAACTTTTCTAAAAATCCTTTCAGGAGAAATTGAGGCAAATAAGGGTGAGGTCATTATAACCCCTGGCGAAAGGCTGGCTGTTTTAAAGCAGAACCATTACGAGTTTGATGAATATGATGTGCTAAAGACAGTTATAATGGGACATAAGAGACTGTGTGAAATTATAGATGAAAAAGAAATCCTGTATGCTAAATCGGAGTTTTCAGAAGAGGACGGTATAAGAATATCTGAACTGGAAGCGGAATTTGCTGAGCTCAATGGATGGGAAGCAGAGTCTGAAGCTGCAACTTTATTAAATGGGCTTGGAATAGGGGAAGAATTTCATTATAAAAAAATGATGGATATTGACGGAAATCAAAAGGTCAGGGTGCTTCTTGCACAAGCCTTGTTTGGAAATCCTCATGTTCTTCTTCTGGATGAGCCTACCAACCATCTGGATATTGAATCAATCACATGGCTGGAAAATTTCCTGTACAACTTTGAAAATACTGTTATTGTTGTATCCCATGACAGACATTTTCTAAATAAGGTATGTACACATATCGCAGATATAGATTTTGGCAAAATACAGATGTATGTTGGAAACTACGACTTCTGGTATGAATCCAGCCAGTTTGCACTGCAGCAGGCAAGGGATGCAAACAAAAAGGTAGAGGCCAAGATTAAGGATTTACAGGAGTTTATCCAACGATTCAGTGCAAATGCATCAAAATCAAAGCAGGCCACATCACGTAAGAAGCTTCTTGATAAGCTGACGCTTGAAGACATAAAGCCGTCTTCCCGTAAATACCCCTTTGTGGATTTCAAGCCTGACAGGGAAGCTGGTAATGACCTTCTTTTAGTGTCGGGATTATGTAAAACTGTTGAAGATGAAAAGCTTATAAACGATATGAGCTTTATTGTAAATAAGGGTGATAAAATAGCATTTGTTGGACCTAATGGACTTGCAAAAACTACTTTGTTTAAAATTTTGACTGATGAAATACAGGCGGACAGCGGGGAATTCAAATGGGGGATAACCACTTCCCAGGCATATTTTCCAAAGGATAACTCATCATATTTTGATGGCGTTGACCTTACGTTGGTTGACTGGTTAAGGCAGTTTTCCAAGGATCAGACAGAAACGTTCCTTAGAGGATGGCTTGGAAGAATGCTCTTCTCGGGTGAAGAAGCTTTAAAGAAGGCTTCGGTGCTTTCCGGAGGGGAAAAGGTACGCTGCATGTTGGCAAAAATGATGCTATCGGGTGCAAATGTTCTTATTCTCGATGAGCCTACAAACCATCTGGATTTGGAATCTATCACTGCATTAAACAACGGACTTATAAACTATAAGGGAACAGTACTTTTTGTTTCACATGACCATCAGTTCGTCCAGACTGTAGCCAACAGGATAATGGAAATTACTCCAAAGGGCCTCATAGACAGACAGATGACTTATGATGAGTATTTGGAAAGTGAAGAGATAGCAGCTCTGAGAAAGAGCATGTATGAATAAAGGATAAGGGAGTTTTATGAGCATTTTAAATGTTGAAAATGTGAATCACGGCTTTGGTTCCAGAAAGATTTTGGAAGATGCATCATTCCGTTTATTGAAGGGAGAGCATGTAGGTCTTGTTGGAGCTAATGGAGAGGGCAAGACCACCTTTCTTAATATTATAACAGGCAAGCAGATTCCAGATGAAGGAAAAGTTGAGTGGTGCAACAGAATTACAACCGGTTATCTTGATCAGCATGTGGTGCTTACCAAAGGAAAGACCATAAGAGAGGTTCTGCAGGAAGCGTTTCAGCATATGTATGATTTAGAGAAGGAAATGCTTGAGATTTATGAAAAAATGGCTGATGCATCTCCCGATGAACTAAATGCCATGATGGAAGATGTGGGCGAGATTCAAAGCGAGTTGGAACACGGCGGGTTTTATATGATAGATGTCAAGATAGAGGAAGTTGCAAATGGCTTGGGACTTGGAGAAATCGGACTTGACAAGGATGTAACCAATTTAAGCGGAGGGCAGAGGTCGAAGGTGCTTCTTACAAAGCTGCTGCTCCAAAACCCTATGATAATGATTTTGGACGAGCCTACCAACTTTCTTGATGAAAATCATATATATTGGCTAAAAAATTATCTTAAGAATTATGAGAACAGTTTTATTTTGGTTTCCCATGATATACCATTTTTAAATGAAGTTGTAAATGTCATTTACCATGTGGAAAATGCGCTACTCACAAGGTATTCAGGCAACTATGACCAATTCCAGCAGATGTACCAGCTTAAAAAGCAGCAAAACCAAATTGCTTATGAAAAGCAGCAAAAGGAAATTGAACGCCTGGAGGATTTTGTTGCCAGAAACAAAGCCAGGGCAGCCACAGCTACTTTGGCAAGGAGCCGTCAAAAGAGACTGGATAAGATGGATATCATAGAAAAAGATATTGAAAAGATCAAGCCAACATTTAAGTTTAGAGAGGCAAGGAGTCCCGGCAGATACATTTTCCAGACAAATGATCTTGTTATAGGTTATGATGAACCTCTTACAAAGCCTCTTGACGTTATACTTGAGAGGGGCAAAAAGGTTGCGATAAAGGGCGTGAACGGCCTTGGAAAAACAACATTATTAAAGACCCTTTTAGGTATTTTACCTCCTGTATCAGGAGGAGTAAAGCTGGATGATTATTTATACCCGGGTTATTTTGAGCAGGAGTCGGAATATGGCAATACAAGGACGGCTTTGGAGGAAGTATGGAAGGATTATCCTGGCATGTCAAATGCAGAAGTCAGAGGAGCCTTGGCTAAATGCGGGCTGACCAACGAACACATAACAAGCCAGATGATGGTTTTAAGCGGTGGAGAAAGTGCAAAGGTAAGACTTTGCAAACTTATGCTAAAGGATATTAACTGGCTTGTGCTCGATGAGCCTACAAACCACCTTGATGTAGCTGCAAAGAGCGAGCTTAAGAATGCACTTAAGGATTTTAAGGGCACAATACTACTTGTAAGCCATGAGCCTGAGTTTTATGAAGATTTTATAACGGATGTTTGGAATGTGGAAAATTGGACGACTAAAATTGTTTAGGGATAGGAAAAGATAAATCATAAAAGGCAAAGACACTGAATCTTTGCCTTTTTGTTTTATGTATAAAGAGAGTTTTTTAATGCTAGAAAGATTTGTATAGAATTTCTTAAAATTTGCTTAAAAATGGAACCAATATCATAAACATTAAGTCTAACAAATAAAAACAATAAGAAAGGGTGTATCAAAGTGAAAAGAAAAATATCAATATTACTATCAGCAATCATGGTTTTATCTGCACTTTTTTGTGTGAATGCTTTTGCCGGTGTGGACAGTGGCTTGGAGAATGCTGTAAAGCTGGTAAAGAGCAAAATCGATATTCCAGCTGATTATAAGGTTTTTAATTTTAGCAATGGAACTGAGAGAAATAAAAAAGTGTGGTCCATGGATTGGAGTACAAAAGAAGGCGGCAGTGCAATAAGTGTCACTGTGGATGAAAAGGGTAACATTATTAGATACAATAACATGAAGCCTACATTAGGTCAAAGGACCCAAAAGCTTCCTAAGTTAAGTAAACAGGATGCAAAAGCAAAAGCAGATGCATTTATAAAGAAGATTTCTCCCGAGTACTTTTCTCAGGTGAGGTATTCAGAAAATAGTAACAGGAGTTTAATGGATATTACATACAGCTTTAATTATACAAGAGTAGTAAATGGTATATTATTTCCAGGAAACTATGTAAACGTATCTGTAAATTCAGACACAGGTGAAGTGCTTTCTTATAGTGCTGTATGGGCTGAAGACGCAGTGTTTCCTTCCACTGACAAGCTGATTTCGAAAGATGCGGCTCAAAAGGCTTATATTGAGAAGCTGGGAATGGATCTATACTATAACCTTATTATGGAGGATGGTAAGAAGAAAATATATCCTGTGTATTCGCCCAAAAAGCCGTTATATTACATAGATGCAATTACTGGCGAAAAGGTAGAGATCCTCTTTGATAATACGCCTTATTATGGCGACTATACAATGAGCTTTTCTTCAATAGGAGGTATAAGGGAAAAGGGTGCAATGGATCAGGTTACCCTTACTCCTGAAGAAACACAAGCAATTGAGAGCGTTTCAAAGATTATATCAAAGGAAGATATGGAAAAAAGACTGAGATCTATTAAAGTGTTGAGCATAAGTGATGAGTACAAGTTAATGGAAACATCCATTGGTAAGGACTACAGGGATAACGAAAGCCTGGTATGGAGAATGAATTTTGTAAAAGAAGCTAAGGATAAGGTTTACCAAGACTCTGTAAACATAAGTGTTGATGCGAATACCGGCGAAATTATAGATTTTTGGATAAATTTCAGCAATAGGGACGATGGGAAAGCGAAATATGACAAGGAAACAGCTAAGGCTGCAGTAGAAAAATTTATAAAGGAAATTGAGCCTGGCAAGTTTACTTCAGTTGAACTCGACGATCGTACAGATCAATATGAAAAAATGGCTATATTGGCAGGCGGTCAAAGTGAATTTACCTTTAACTATGTTAGAAAAGTAAATGGTGCATCATTTCCATCGAATTATATGTCTCTTCGGTACGATGCTGTTTTAGGAAAAATAATAAGCTACAACATGAATTGGGATAACGTGGAGTTTCCTTCCCTCGACAAGGTGATACCAATAGATAAAATATATTCTAAGCTGTTCAATGATGTTGGATTGCAGCTTCAGTACAAGCAAAATTACCCACAGGAATATTTGATGAAGTTTCCCGAACTTGGCAATGATGAGCAGGAAATAAAGCTTGTATATGCTTTGAATAATGAAAAGCCTTCAACATTTGATGCTAATACGGGAGAAATGCTTGGAGATGACGGTAAACCGTATAAGGGGCCGAATAAATATGAGTATAAAGATATAAAGGGGCATTATGCTGAAAAGTATATAAAAATACTGGCTGAGTATGGCATTGCCTTTGATGAAAGTGAGTTCAAACCTGACAGTAAGATAGTGCAAAAGGATTTTATCAAGATTTTATCAAGCATCATGAATTTTGGATATGGGATTAATATGCTTTCAACAAAAGATAGCAAGCAAATTGATGAGATGTACAAAGTCATGATTATGGAGGGAATTGTTAAGGAATCGGAGAAGGCACCTGATTCACAGGTAACAAGAGAAGATAGTGTCAAATTTATCATAAGGATGTTAAAATATGACAAGGTTGCAGATATAAAAGGAATTTATAACTGCAATTACAAGGATAAAAACAAAATTAATAAAAATCTTATTGGCTATGTTGTAATCGCAGATGGACTTAATATTATAAAGGGTTCAAATGGATACTTTAATCCGGACAGACCTTTGACCAGAGCTGATGCATTTATACTTGCCTACAATTATCTTCAAAATTGAAATTTATAGTATTTTTGTGTATCAGGAAGGAAGTCATTACTAATTAGACATAATAACCCAAAATATACTGTTTATAGACTAGATATAAGAAATTAATGGTGTTATAATAAAATTGGCAAAAGCAGTACCAGTAGTATACAGTTTTGCTAATTTAAAACATGGGTAAAGCTGGATTATATATTGTTATTAAATTTATATTTTATATATTTATAATAAAAAGCCCATAAGCAGCAGTAGTCTTAACAGATTGTTTTCAGGGGGTTAGTCGCTTTCATTGTGGCAGCTTGGGAAATTTAATAAACTCCATAGGACTCAATCAGAAAAGATATACAGGGCATAAAGCGATTTTATATAGCTGCTGTCATTAATAGAATCATGGGATTTAACTGATTTTAATTAATGGGAATCGCTAATATATTATTAATTTTTTTGAAAGGGTGATCGTTCACATGTTTTTAGGAGGTTTATTGGTAGGGGGGTTTTTAGGATTTGCTTGTGCAGCCTTTACAAGGGCAGCAAGTCTTAACAGTGATCTGAAGGAGAGTTAATTAATTCCAGATCGGTGTCCTCCATAAGCCGGAGGCATGTATTAGCTCCGGCTTTTCAATAAGCTTAAACATGGAATTATGAAAGATTATTACAGTTACTTACAAGCCTTATGCCAAAAACATAAAGGCTTTTTTTATGTCTATATGAAAAGTGAATAATCTTTTACATTTGTCTATCGCAAATCCCGTAAAACCGTTCGTTATTTGATCTGATAAATGTAAGATTATTAGCACTTTTAATATATGAGATTGCTAAATATTGGTATTTGATATAAAAATCCTATAAGATTACAAAAAAAGCTACCGGAAATTACTTGAAAATGTTAATATTGATAAAGGGATTTTTATTTATGATTGGAATAACCCATTTAAGGTTATTAATGTTTGGTGCTGGGGTGCAAGTATGCATAGAATGGACAGATTTTTGAACTTTATAAGACGTGCTGGTGATGAATATCTTGGCAATATATTTAAGATTACGGAATTCATCATGATTTTGCTGTATTACATAACATTTATGGTTTTTTTTGCCCAGAATATGATACCTACAGAGTTATACACTATTTTGGGGCAAATTCAAGGATTTTTAGCACTTTATATGGCATATAGATTTAGATTTTTTGGCTTTACAATAATTGTGTTATTTGAGTTGTTTCAGACAGTTTTTATTGTTGAAAAGTTAATAACTGAACCTACTTTGGGTTTAATTGCAGGTGCGGTATCAAAAATTCTAACAATTGTATCAATGACAATTGTGGCATTTTTGTCAAATAAACATGAGATGCAGAAAAGAGACCTTAAAAGACTTGCAATTACTGATGATTTGACCGATGTGTATAATCAAAGATATTTTAATGCAAGCATTTTTAGTGAATTGGAAAAGAGTAAAAAAAAGAGAACAAGCTTGGGGTTAATATTGATTGATGTTGACAACTTTAAAAAATATAATGATATCTATGGTCATGATATGGGAGATGATGTGCTCAAATCAACAGCTTCTCTCATAAAGGTTGCTGCCGGCAGAGAGAACTTGGTATTCAGGTATGGCGGAGATGAGTTTGCAGTGCTTTTGCCAAATTCAGATCAGTTTAATACAACCAGGGTAGCTGATAACATCAGAAGAGAGTTTGAGTCACAAAGATATTTTTGCTATTCTGATGGTATTGGAAGCCAGATATCTTTATCAATGGGGATATCTCAATATCCTGATCTGGCAACTAACAGGGATGAACTTATGAATCAGGCAGATATGGCACTTTATCATTCCAAGAACCTTGGTAAAGATAAAATACATTTTTATCAGGATGTTATCTCCAGGATCAGGAAGGGAATAAGCAAAGACCACCAGCATCTGATAGGTGTATTTAAGACACTTTTAAGCACAATTTCAGCAAAGGATACATATACACTTGGACACTCGGAGAGGGTTTCTACATATGCGGTAATGCTGGGCGAAGCATTGTGTTTGAGCTTAAACGAAATCTCTATTTTGCAGTATGCTGGGCTTTTGCATGATATTGGGAAAATAGAGATTCCTAAGACAGTGCTAAACAAATCAAGCAGCTTGACTTGTGAAGAGTTTGAACTTGTAAAGATGCACCCTGTATATAGTGCGAATATTCTAGAGTCTCTGGCAGATATAGATCAATTGGTTGACTTTGTAAAGTATCACCATGAGAAATACGATGGAACTGGGTATCCATCCGGTTTATACGGCGATCAGATCAGTCTGGGAGCAAGAATTCTTTGCATTGCAGATTCCTTTGATGCAATGATTTCAGAACGTCCGTATTGCCATGCTATGACTACTGATGAGGCTTTGGAAGAATTGGAAAGGTGTTCCGGGCAGCATTTTGATCCTGAACTTGTAGAAATTTTTACCTCCATAATGAAGGCGAAAGTTTAATAATTTTTACATAGGTCCATAGGATGATTGATTATCAGCTTGGTACCGCTTTTTAGCAGCTCATCTTTTTTTCTGAATCCCCATGTTACACCAACTGCATACATACCAGCATTGTTTGCTGTGTACATGTCAACTGATGTATCACCTAAGTACAAAAAGTCCTGGGGGTTGATACCCATAATTGAAGCTGCTTCCAAAGCTCCGGCGGGGTCTGGCTTAATTGGTATTGGCTTACGTTCCCCGAAGATAACATCAAAATGCCACCTATCCAGTAGTTTATCAGCTATTGTTTTTGTGAATAAGTGAGGCTTATTTGATAAGATTGACAGCTTATATCCTTTTGAAGAAAGATAATCCAGTAGTTCGGGAATGCCTTCATAGGTAACAGTATTATCAGCCCAATGTTCTTCGTAATGTTCCTTCATTTGAGCAACAATCAGGTTTATGGTTTCCTCATTCTGCAAATGCTCGGGAAGGGCTTTTTTTGCAAGGTTGTATATACCTTCTCCCACAAGATATTTGTATTCTTCTATCGTATAAATAGGAAGGCCGTTTTTTTGCATTGCATAATTCATGGATTGTGCAATGTCTTTTATGGTATCAAGCAATGTGCCATCCAGGTCGAAAAGTACTGCCTTGTAACGCATGTATAATTCTCCTTTTCAATCATGCCTTATGTTTCATAAAATATTGATTCTACTGAGTAATAGATTTTATTTAGCAATGGCTAAAAATTAACATCCGATTCTCATCGTCCAAAACCTAGTTAAATCGTTGGGACTTTGTCCTTGAGAATATGAAGTTATTTCTAAGGCATTACTTAGCATATTTCAAAAATACATTACTCAAGTATTTATTGTAAGCTTATTTTAGCATTTTGAACAATAAAATAAGGTTAAATGAAAAAGAAAAATCCACTTTGTAAGATTAAAATCCATCCCCTTTAGAAAATTTAGTGATTTTTCTAAAAGGAGTGGATTTTTTATGCGGGTAAATTGTTGTTTTTCATTATTTTTGGTACAATAAAGGAGCAAAA
>JAEYYB010000044.1 GCA_023430975.1 Bacillota bacterium
AGTCACCTTGCCGCTGGATATTGTGTATTGATTGGAAGCCAATGTATTGCCGTTATAGCTTACCCCTGTGATGGCACTTTCAAAAGCCCCATCGGCAGCAAATGTAATTTCCAGATCATTATCCACGCTGTTCCCTGTTGTATCTGCTGTAAGTGCCTTTGTGGTATTAGAATATGATATTAGCAAATATGGTTGATTTGCATCTAATGGTGTTTCCATAGAGTACATATCTGCAGTTCCTAAAGGTGAACTGGCATTTGGTTCTATAATCAACGTACAATATTGTGGCGAACTTGCCTGGGCACTAAACCTGCTAACAATAAAATTCTTTAGGCTTGCATCCTCAAAAATCCTCCAGAAGTCCTTTCCTCCGATAATAGTGTCCTGTACACCACTCATAAGTTGTGTATCCGTAATATTGGTAACAGGAAATGATACCCCATCTACCCATGAGTCGTCTACAGAACCGATGAGATCATAGGACATAACTTTCCCAGAACCATAGCTATCAGTTGTAGCGACTTTACTATATAGTTTTGCTCCTGTTACTGTTTTGCCTGCTAAAGAAGACAAGTCAAATTTCAGAGATGCTTTCGACATATCCACCTCCTCACCATAAATATAATTGTATCCATCTTCCCAAAAAGTGTTTGAAGCATCAACGCAAGAATCCGCTATAGGCTTTAATACTAAAGTTCCAGCGGGCGTAGGTACATTAACAGTTACTTTATATGTTTTTTTATCACCCGTTTGGGCTGTCACTTCAAAATTCAAAACATTTTCACCCAGTCCCAAAGAATATGTTTTCGCCACTCCGCTGTTAACAGTGGCACCATTAAGTTTAATAACCGCAGTTGCGTCTTCAGCAGTCAATGCAATATCAACACTGGTTGCCCCAGCTGCAGTGTCAATAGTATA
This sequence comes from Bacillota bacterium, assembly GCA_023430975.1. Classification (GTDB taxonomy): domain Bacteria; phylum Bacillota; class Clostridia; order Acetivibrionales; family DSM-2933; genus Pseudobacteroides. The sequence continues at coordinate 919 of JAEYYB010000044.1, forward strand.
ATCGGTAGTATTCTTGTTAAAGGCTGGACTTAATGTTTGTCCGTTAGCAGTTATAGAAGACAAATAATTGTTGTTACTGGCAATCCTGGACTTGACGATTTTATCACCGCTCAGAACATAAATAGTTCCATCAGTATCAACAACCATCCCGTAAGGCTGTCCGGAATAACTGCTATTGGCATAATCCCATTTAAATTGTTCAGTGTAATCGGAATCAAGTTTAATGATTTTTGAACCGGCACCGATATAAAAGTTTCCCGAAGAGTCTCTAGTTATAGAAGTAATTCCACTTTCACTGACAGTAAATGATGTTTGCAACACGCCGCTGGTATTGTAAACCCGAATGGTGTTCAAATACTGTTCTCCCACGTAGATGTTATCGTTGCTGTCTACATACACTGTGGCAGGAGAATTAGGTGATGCCCATACAGTATTGTATGTCATGTTGGAATTAATCTTCACTATACCATCACGTCCGGTATTGGCAACATATATGTATCCGCTGGAATCCACAGCAACTCCAGTTGGAATGCTAAGGCTATCCGGAGCAACACCAGTGCCCCAGGAAGAAAAAGTAGCTTGCCAAACCCCGCTGCTGTTAAATTTCTGTACCCTATGCCCATTAACCTCCGTCACATACATATTGCCGGAAGAATCCAATGCAATGCCGTACGGTGACGTAAACTGACCATTGGCAGAACCATTGGAACCCCAAACACTCACATGGGCACCGGTAGGACTCACCTTGTGAATGCGGCTACAGGTGTTCCAATACTCTACGGTATAAAAATTCCCGGAGCTATCCCTGGCCAGTCCACGTGGCCAAAGCAAATTATTGGTGGTAACCGCCGGCGAACTGCCATAGTCATAAGTTGTACCAAAAAAAGTAGTGTCAAACCTGTACTGACTGTCAGATGCAGCCAACGTCTGGTTCGATGTAATACTTACAGATAAAAGCAGGCATACCATCAAAACAACAACAATTAGTTTTCTTTGAAAAACCTTTTTCATTTTTTGTCCTCCTTAAGTAAAATGTTAAAGTACGGTTTTTATATTAAAATTCCAGTTACAAGCTTCACTTAATTTATAAAACATACTGGAAATTTGCCTCTTGTGAATTTTAAAAATATTATCGATGATTGATGACGCACAAAAATGACTTTTTGTACAAAGAAGTCGGATGCTGCTATTTTCAAAGTTGAAACTTGGCTTTTAGTTGTTTAGACTAATGCTAAATGATGGGATTCCTGTAAATCTTCATTTCCTTCCAACTGATATCTGTCGTGAATACTGAATAATCTCTTGGAATTATGTGATATTTTTATTTATATTTTATTTTACCGTTTATTATATACCTATTACAACATATATCGACAAATTAATGAAAACTGATATGCTTTTTTAGTTGCTAACAGCTCGCCAACTTCTCAGACTAATGTAATTATTGCCCTCTGAAGGAGTAGATAATATTTCTTTAAACAATGAATCCATTTGAGCGTTTAAGCCAAGACAAATGGTTCAAATATGCTCTATTTTAATTGGCAATTAAAAAATAAGCATCTACCGTTTGATAGATGCACATATTTGTTTATTTTACTTGTATTAACACTTTCCCTTTACTTCGTGTTATACTCATTTTTTCTCTTGCCTCATTAATAAACCTTATCACGTTTTTCCATAGTCTCAGAATTTTGGTACTCTATTCCAGAAACTTAATTCTGACACTTATTCAAATGGTATATTTAGTTCTTAACAGTAATAAAACCATCCTTAATGTTAAATTCTACAAATTCTGAAGTGTTTGAGTTTTGTGCAATATCTGTCATATAGAATCCGTACAGGTAATCTGCTTCTGGCAGTTCAACTACCTCCAGCTTGAGTTCATCTCCTACCTTAAAGGCTTCACCATCAACATAGCCGTCAACATAGCCTCCGGCATCATCTGTTACTCCATAATAGTAGTATTGCGGAATAACCTCATCCCGGGTGCATATATTAATGATATCCTTATCTGGCATACCGGTCTTCTCGTCAATACCTTTCCATGCACCCAATACTATTCCATCAGGATATTCTTCGCTATACAAAACCTTTATATCTACAGATTCTCCGTTCAACTTGGCAGGAATGGAATAGGTCACATAGTTATCATCAATTATTGTGTCAATATACATTGACACAATTTGCCCTCCAAGTGTAGTCTAGGTCCTGTAAGCACAAATATAGCCAGAATCAAAGCTGTACTCATAAACTTTCGCATAGTTAATTCCTCCTTAATTAAATTGAAAATACATGCATGGAATTTAATGCTACTTGTTCTCTACACCATGATCCTTTTTCAAAGTTTCTAAGTTTGCTAAATATTCTTTGGATAGCTTTTCGGACTCTGCTAGTTTATCATTTGCAGGAATTATTACATCGTTTAATTTAGCCCCAAACTTTGTGTCATCTGCATTACTGTCTGTCTTAACAGCTTGATATTCGCTGGTTACTTTCTCTTCCAATGCTGCAATAGTTGGTACTTGATTGTTAATGTAATTAATCAGGTCATCTTGCACTGGATCTGATCCACAACCCGCTAATACTGTAACGTAAATAAGTAGTACTGAAATTGTTACCATAATGTTTTTCATGTTTTTCATTTTGTGTTTCTTCCCTAATGTTATTTTTTAGCATAACCAATTGTACATATAACATACATCGGTAGATTAATAAAAAATGTTACGACAAACTGATATGTTTTTTAGGTACCTTGACGATTCTGTTTCCTGTTACCTATAGTTTCTTACTATCTTGTCAACTGCCGAGCAGTAACGTAGTTTTTATAATCATTTTGAACTTCTCAGATCAAGATACTTAGTAATTTTAAACATATAATAAAAATATTATCTGTAACAGTACATCTTATAGTATAATAAATTAAAAAACTTTTGGAGTTGTACTTCATGAATATTGTAAGTTATGATAATCCACAATTGGATACTGCATTTAACTTTATAATGCACACAAACAGAAACGTTTTTCTAACCGGAAAAGCCGGTACTGGAAAAACAACTTTTTTGCGTAAAATAAAACAAGTTTCTCCTAAAAGGATGATTGTTGTTGCACCCACAGGAGTTGCAGCAGTCAATGCAGGTGGAGTAACAATACACTCCTTTTTTCAGCTGCCTTTCGGACCTTTTATACCTGCTAATGATGAATTATCAATAAACAGTTCAGAAAGAAGTATTCAGAAATTTAACAGGGACAAGAAAAATATTTTAAGAAGCCTTGATTTGTTGGTAATTGATGAAATAAGTATGGTTCGGGCCGACTTGCTGGATGGAATAGATGATGTTCTTCGTAGATTCAAGGACAGGAACAAGCCCTTTGGGGGCGTTCAATTGCTTATGATTGGAGACATTGCACAGCTTGCACCTGTTGTCAAAAACGATGAGTGGAGTATCTTAAAACAATGGTATGATTCAATATATTTTTTTAGCAGCAAAGCATTAAAGCAAACGGATTTTATCAGTATCGAACTTAAGCATATTTATAGACAATCAGACAGGATATTTATAGATTTACTGAACAAAGTAAGGGATAACAATCTGGATTCGGAAGCTTTGGAACAACTGAATGAACGCTATGATGAAGAGTTTTCGAAAGACATTCCAGAAGGTTTTATAGTTCTTACTACCCACAATCAGCAGGCACAGGCTATTAATGAACGGAAGCTTATGCAGATTAATGAAAAAGAAATTAACTTTAAAGCCTCGACAGAAGGTGATTTTCCCGAATATTCCTATCCGACGGAATATGAACTGACCTTGAAAAAAGGTGCTCAGGTTATGTTTGTCAAAAACGATAATTCGGGTCAGAAGCTCTTTTATAACGGCAAAATTGGGATAATTGAAAAAATTAATGATGAAACCATTCATGTAAAGTGCCCCGGAGACGAGAACAACATCGCTGTAGATAAAGTCCAATGGCAGAATACAAAATATACAATAGATGAAGAGACCAAGGAAATTCAAGAAGAGATAGCAGGTACTTTTACACAGTATCCACTAAAACTTGCCTGGGCAATAACCATTCACAAAAGTCAGGGGTTGACATTCGACAAGGCAGTAATTGACGCAAATGCTGCTTTTGCCCATGGACAGGTATATGTAGCGTTGAGCCGCTGCAAAACGTTAGAGGGCTTGGTACTAAGTTCTAAAATATCTACAAAAAGCATCGTAAGAGATTCGGCTGTCCGCAGTTTTTTAAATGATGTTGAACAAAACCAGCCTGGAGTGGAAGACTTTGAAAAATCAAAATATGAATATCAAAAAGATCTTGTTTTTGATCTCTATGACTTCGGCTCTGTAAGAAGCCAACTTTGGTATTCTATTAAGCTGTACAATGAAAACAATGGCAGCTTGCATACCGGATTAAAAGAGAATCTTGATAAGATGATGTCTTCTAACGAAGAGTTAATTGCAATCTCGGACAAGTTTAAAGTACAAATAATTCGTCATTTGGAAGTGGTGCCTGATATAGAAAAAAATCAGCAGTTGAATGAACGGATAGTGAAATCCGGAAAGTACTATGAAGAAAAAATAGCATCTGACTTTTTAAGAGTGCTTGAAAGTACAGTTGTTGAAAGTGATAATAAGAGTGTCAAAAAAACTATGGAGAATGCACTGGAAAAACTGGAGAAAATTTTATCAGTGAAGGTGGCTTGCTTTAAGGCTTGTCAAAGCGGATTTAATGTTAATAGCTACCTTTCGGCACGTGCAAAAGCCTCAATAGAGAAAACGCCAAAAAAGACTTTGTTAAAATCTGAGGAGGCAGCATCTACAAATCTTAATCACCCCGAATTGTTTGTAACACTAAAAAAATGGCGTCTACAAAAAGCATCTGAGCATAATACCCAAGCATTTGGCATATTACATCAAAAATGCCTGATTAGTATTGTCAATGAACTACCTTCAAACCTCATGGAGCTGAAAAAAATAAAGGGAATCGGTAAGCAAAAATTAAAGGCTTTTGGAAAAGATATTCTGGAAATAATTGATTTGTACTGTAAAGAAAAAAATATTAAACAGGATCTTTCCGATGATGATACAGGAAAGACGACAGGTATGGCTGATTCTGATACAGGGAAAAGAACCAGCACACGAGAATATAGCTTTGAACTTTACAAGAGCGGCATGAGCATTGAGCAAATTGCATCAGAGCGGGGGTTGAAAATGTCCACAATAGAAGACCATTTATCAACATTTGTGGCAAGCGGTGAGTTGGAAATTTCTGAATTGATAGATGAATCCAAGATTGATATGATTGTGTCATCTTTTAAAAAGCATGGTACAGCTTTTATGCAGCCTGTAAAAGAAGAATTGGGAGATGATGTAACATACGGTGAATTGAAACTTGTCAAAGCTTACTTGATTTCTATGAAGTCATGCTAAATAAAAAATGCAATACAAGCACTATTGGAGTTATATGTAATTGGCAATTATAATATCCAAATGCAATTGCGAATGTTAGGGAGTCATGGAGCGACAGATGATGTCATTCCTTGGCTCCTTTATTTGTGCATTCTGCAAAGATGGAGAGAGCCTACTGGTGAAAGTCCGGAACAGGTTCAGCTAATCCCTGTATGTGAGATATTTGAAGGGCATTCATTAACCATGCTGATAATTTCATAGGAAATTACTTGATTATTTGTATCAATAATAATAAAATACCTGTAGATAGAAACAAGGATTATGTGGAAAATAAGGATATAAAATAGTGAAGCTGCCGTATAAGGGTTTATACAGAAGGCTGCAAAATTTACCTTTTTGATTTTTTATTTAGAGTAATTACAGTGCATTATACACTGCAATTTTTTTACGACAATATCAAGGTTTAAAAAACTATATTTAGGGGGGGTTATTAGATAATGAGAAAGAAATCAGTAAGCACATCAATTTTATTGGCAATTTCAATGGTATTATCGATGTTTCTTTATAATTCTACAGCATATGCCGCTGGATTGAAAGTAGAAATAGGTTCTGCAGGGGGGTATCCGGGAGCATTGGTTACTGTGCCTGTGAGCTTTTCAAATGTTCCTGCATCGGGTATAAATAGCTGTGATTTTATAATTAAATATGACACAAACATATTGGAATTAGCAGATAGCAGCGTTGAAGCAGGGCCAATAACCAGGAACAGTTCTGCAACATTTGATTATATCATCGATAAGAATAATGGAACGATAAAGTTCCTCTACTGCGATGAAACAGGATGGGGAAATGAAGCAATAAAAGCTGACGGAGTATTTGCTAATATAAGGTTTTTAATAAGGAAGAATGCACCTGTAAGCTTAAATAAAATAAGACCCGCAGGTGAATTGGCATTTGGGAATAACGCCTTGGAATACATACCCGCAAGCATTGAAGAAGGAAGTCTGGAGATCATGACGAAACCGGAATTTAAAATATCCGGATATATAGTGCCTGACATTAATGAAAGTCTAATATCTTCCGATCAGAAATCCAACTTTAAAATTGAAATGGAAGGCGCCGGGATAAGTACCGTTACAGACCAAAATGGTTTCTTTGAATTGTATACCGACAGTTCTACAAAAGACTATAATCTAATAATAACTAAAGAGGGATTTCTATTTAGAGTAATAAAGGGTACAGACCTCAAAAGTACAAATGGAGTTACAGAAATATCAACAAAAGAAGCTCCCAGTAAAATGTGGGCTGGTGATATAAACGGTGATGGGGCTATAAATATGGCGGATATAGTAGAGGTAAGTAAAGCATTCAACACCTCCAACGATGACATCGGGTATAAAGCCAATTGTGATTTAAATAAAGACGGACGGGTCAATATGGCGGATATAGTGGCCATAGCACAGCACTTTGGCTGTGTTTCAGTTGATTATTTATAAGAATGGGGGGGAGTAAAATGATAAATAATTTATTAAAAAAGCTATTGATAATATACACTACTGTATTGGTGATTGGCTCCATTTCCTTTGCTTCAGTTGTTTTTGCAGAGGGAACTGCAATAGATGGGATGACTGTAATTGATTTTAAGGATACCAATTTTGAAAGATGTATACTTGAAAAGATAGGTAAAGGTACCGGACATATTTATGCTGCAGATGTTGCAGGGATAAAAGAGCTAAATTGTTCTAATGCCGGTATAACTGATATTGAAGGAATTCAGTATTTTCAAAGCCTGGAAAAGCTGGACCTCTCAGGCAATAAATTAAGCTACATAACACCATTAGTGGGACTCAAAAAGCTAAACAGCTTATACCTTGCCAATAATATCATAGAAGACTTTTCACCGGTGAAATCATATTATGATAATATCCAGCAGAAGGACTTCAGAATGGATTATGTGCCGGGGGAGTTGAACGGGGATGGTGAAATCAATTCTGCCGATAGGGAATTACTCAAGAAGTTCATTTTTGGGCTTGAAAAGACATTTCCTCTTGCAGCGGGATATGAATCAAGGCTTGCAGATTTAAACGGCGATGGTAAAGTTAACTCCATAGATTATGCAGCCTTTAAGAAATTCTTAATCCAATACATTACAGTTTTTCCAAATAAAAATTACATACCTTTAGCAAATGAAAATGATTTTGAATTTGATGCCTCTTCAGGATTAATTGTTAAGTACATAGGAGCAGGTGGAGATGTCAGAATTCCTTGTGTGATAGGTGAAGTACCTGTAAAAGGTATAGCAAATCTTGCATTTTCAGGCTGTACAAAACTTAGTCGTCTAATAGTCCCTGAAGGCGTGACGTCCATAGGCGAATATGCATTTTCAGGCTGCGGTTATGTTACCGATATTGTTGTGCCTAAGAGTGTGACAAGCCTTGGAAGATTTGCGTTTTCAGGCTGCGGTCTATTAAAAGCAGTAGCAATACCGGCTGGTGTTGACAGTATTGGAGACAATACATTCTACGGCTGCAGAAACCTTACAAATATTACAATTCCTTATGGTGTAAGCAGTATTGGGAATAATGCATTTTATGACTGCGGTTCTTTAGGAAGCATAATAATTCCTGAGAGCGTTACCGAAATAGGAGATAATGCATTCTCAGGATGTGGGAAGATAAACCGTATTGATATACCTCAGAATATAACTCGAATAGGTGAGGGAACATATGCAAACTGCAGTAACCTAAACTATATAAGAATTCCAAATGGGGTTACGTCTATCGGAAAGAATGCTTTCAACGGCTGTAGAGTATTGAACACCATAGTTCTTCCTAATGCGTTAACTGCAATTGAAGAATATACATTTTCCGGATGTATCAGTCTTGGCAATATAGTGCTTCCGGCAAGCGTTACAAGAATAGGGGAATATGCATTCTCGACCTGCAATTCCTTATCCAATATAACTTTCCCTGAGAACCTGAAATATATAGGTTATGGTGCCTTCTTCAGATGTACAGGCCTTAATTCCATTAAGATACCAAGCAAAGTGGCAACAATTGAGGCAAGGGCATTTGAAGGCTGCAGCCAGCTATTTTCTGCAGAATTTGCAGCAAATCAACCGACCTATTTCGGGGATTATGTATTTGAAGGAACAGGTACAGGTTTTAGAATTGTGGTTTTACCTGAGGCTAAGGGATTTGGAAGACCTGATCCATACCATGATGAAAAATTCTGGACATGGTCTATAAATGGAAGGTCATCCTACCTGGTAATTTTAAAAGGTGAACAATATGTAACACCTACACCTACAGCAACTGTGGCACAAACAAATACACCTACACCTACTCCAACCCAGGGGACCCATTTGGCAGATGAACAGGATTTTGAGTTCAGCTATGAAACCGGGACAATTATAAAATATATAGGCACTGGCGGAAATATAATAATTCCTGGTACAATTGGCGGAGTAAAAGTTACAGGTATAGGAGATTATTCATTCTCAGGCTGTTATGACCTTTTTAATGTAGTAATACCAGAAGGTGTAACCCGTATAGGTGATGGGGCATTCCAAAGCTGCAACAGGTTAAGCAGAGTAACAATTCCCGTAAGTGTGGATGGAATCGGTAAAGGAGCATTCCAGAGCTGCGGATCTCTTCTTAGCGTAGTCATTCCTGAAGGAGTAACTGTTATAGGAGATCATACATTTGCCGGCTGTAGTGAGCTTTTAAGCATAACAATTCCGAAGAACATTGCAGATATAGGGAATTACGCTTTTTCAGGCTGCAGAAAACTTACAAAGCTTATAATACCGGAAAAATTAACTGCTATAGGAAATTTCACTTTCGAAGGCTGCAGCGGGTTAACTACTTTGGTGATTCCTGAAGCTGTGACCTCTATAGGGGAGTATGCATTTTCAAACTGCAGCGGACTTAGCAAGATAACATTACCCAAGGGCGTTACAAGACTTGGTAAGGGTGCATTGCAGGGCTGCAGCAGCATAACCGGGATAACAATACCTGAGGGTATAACCACAATAGAGGAAGCTACCTTCCAGGGCTGCGGCAGATTAATCAGCATTACAATACCTGATAATGTAAAGGCCATTAAAAAATATGCTTTTGCAAGCTGTATAAGATTAATTAATATAACAATTCCAAATAATATTACGGTGATAGAGGATTTCACATTCTCAGATTGCAGCAAACTGACAGATATAACCCTGCCGGGAAGGCTTACAGGTATAGGATATGGAGCATTCCAAAGATGCAGTTCACTAATTGCAATAACCATACCTTCTGGGGTATCCTATATAGATGAAAGAGCATTTGAGGGCTGCACCAAGCTGTGTATTGCAGAGTTTCTAGGTAAGGAACCAAGGTTTGGAACGGATGTTTTTAAAGAAACCTCTGGAGATTTTAAAATCACGATATTGCCTTCGGTAAACGGTTTTGGAAGAATAAATGATACATCTTGGATATGGATGCCGAAAGACAACCCACAGTATAGGGTTGAAGTATCTATTATATAAAAAACAAATATCTAGGAAAATGTTTTGCAATAATTAAAAATGTAAATGATTATTGCAAAACATAATTAAATAAGGAATAATTGAAATATAACTTCCAATTTTACAGAAATTATTTAAGAATATACAACAGGAGAAATTTTAGTGAACATTGTACCTTTTATAAAACGTAAAGCCGGCTGGATAGTGCTCTTTATGCTAATAATGCTGAAATTTGCCTATTATGGCTACAGTTATTATCCTGTGCGTGACGACAATATAGCATATGGGGCATTCGGCTTTAACAGTAATGTTTTTACAGATGTTTTTTTATATTATAAGCTGTATACTGTAAGACCTATAACGGGCTTGCTGGATACGTATTTCTGGATGAAACTATGGGGAAATTTAGGAATAGCACTTTTTATTATAACCCTCTTGCATTTTGTAACTTGTGTTCTAATATACAAGGTGTTTAAAGCAAATAACCTTAATATAGGCTTATTTGCCCTGATTGTATTTGCATTGCTGCCCTTAGGGAGTGAGGCCACATATTGGATAAACGCTTCGACACGTATAATAGTAGGATTGTTCTTTACAGTGTTGTCACTTTATCTGCTGTGCTTGTATCTTGGTAATCAGAACAATTTAAAGCGGCGGTATATTATTTTAGGTGGATTTTCAATTGTAAATCTGATTTCTCTTGGTTTTTACGAGCAGCTGATCGTGCTGAGCTTTTCAGCAGCCATGCTGATAATCGTTATGAACTGGAGAAAGATAGCAAACAAATTTATTGTCGCTTTGCCTGTGCTGAACTTGGGTTTAATCGGATTGTGGTATAAGGCTTTTAGCGGCCAAGGCATGCATTCAAGCCGCAGTAGTCTTATTAATGCAGATTATATAGACCATACAGCTAAAGTAGCCTCTTCAATATTTAAAATATGGAAAAATACCCTATCTGAGTTCTGGAACTATGGATTCCTTAAAGGAATTAAAGTTATAATTGGAGACAGTAATTTCCTGTTTTTGACTGCAGCTATAGCAATAAGCGTTTTAATAGCAATATTTGCAGCAAGGGAATGCAGAGAAAAAAATACAAAATTTAAATTGAATATAGTTAAATTTACTGTTGGTGTGGCATTGTTTATACTGCCTTTGGTACCATTTTTCATACTAAAAGATGTGATATTTTTCAAAAGGAATATCTTTCTATCATTTTTAGGGTTAGGTATGATACTGGAGAGCATGATTAATTTGGCGTCGAGGAACGCTGTACTAAGTGTTGGAAAGGGTGTTGTCGTTGGCGTAATCACCTTTGTTTTTCTTGTGGGAAATGTATATGAATTGTACTATTACCGCCAGGTTGGGATTATAGATTATGAAATAGCCGCTAAGATATCAAAGGCTGATGGAGTAGACGAATTCTTAAGAGACCGTAAGGAGCTTGTCCTCTTTAATTCCAAAGCAAAGTATGTGGAAGCATATACAAACAGGTCACCTAACTGCACAGACGCTGATTGGTCATTAACGGGGCTGTTACAGGCGTATAATAAGATTGCCGATCTGAAATACAATGCATATCCTGTATTTGATAAAATCAAAATGCCTATGAGTGAAGAGAGAATTAAATCTTCCGTATTATTAGGAATTGATGATGCACGCAATGTATTTCCTCTTAAGATATCTAAAGAGAACGGAGATAAAATCCTGTTATCCAAACCTGATGGAGTGGAATTTGGCGAGGTAGAAATGTTACCTGACAAATTAATAGAGTTTAGGAAAAAATAAAGTTATGCATGACAACTATTAAGGTTTACAAAATCATTTCATCATTTTGTTTTAAAGGACATGGATAAGGATTGAAGTTGTATCATCAGTTTTCTTTCCTTTGAAAGAGTATTAACCAATTCTGATTTATCTAATGAGACTGCCTTAATCTCCTGCTCAAGCTGAGAATTGAATGTAATAAGATCCTTTATCATATCCAAAAGCTTGTCAATCTCTACTGAAGGAATTTGGATAAATTCGCCTTCCCGCTTGAGTGAGGTATCCTTTTTATCTGCACTTAGGATCTGATCCTTTAAAGCACTGATAACTTCATATGCGGAGGCTTTATTTTCTTTAACTGCAATCTGTCCGAATTTTAGGTTTTCAGATTGCTTTTGTTTTTCCAGAATCTCATGTACATCATCTTCTTTTAAAATACCCTTTGACTTAAGAATATTTCCAATCTTTTGAGTTGAATAATCGTCATTAGTTTTTAGTTCATCAATAAATAAGTTTATTATCTTTTCACGAAATTGCTCATAAGCTTGGTTATTATCGGGTGATTTCAACACTGTTTCAATAATGTGGAATGCCTGAGTAATGACTTCTAAACACCTGATATCCATGTTCTGATCCAGATCAGCTTTCTCTCTGAGAATTTCTGCAATCTGTTTTGAAGCAGATTTGATATAGCTTTTGGCTCTTGTCAAATTTAGAGTGGATATTGTTTCGAAAAGCTCCACTATGCTATTTATTAAATGGCTGTTTGATGTACTTTCTATATCCACAAGCTGGATACTTATATCTGTTATGGATTTTAGAATTTTTTCCTTCATTCTGTGACTTTCAAGCATTAAATTTATTTCTTTGGGATGTATGCAATAACATCTGACTGATGATATATCATCTAATTTTTCCAAATCCTCAATTAGTTCAGAAATATCCTCTTTCATTAGTATTAAAAATTGCATTGTAGTGCCTTCAAAGCTGAAGGACCCATCTTTAAATGACTCATCATCAGGTCGGACCGGATTCGAATATAGAAGCATTGAAAAGTTCTCAATCTTTTGAAAAATTAGCCACGCACGGACTGATTTCATAATACAGCCTTCCGAAAAATCCACCTCAAGGCTGCAAGGGCTAAAACCCTTTTCCAAATTGCCTGCTATAACTTGCCAGATATCCGGATCAAGATTTATATATGGCAAACTGCTTATCTCTTCTGCAAATATTACCTGTGAGGGTTGAAGGAAACTATTTGATTCGACGTAAGTTACATTCACTTCAGCAAATAGATTGAGCATTCTGTTTATATCTACATCGGTGTCGGAGTTGTTTCTTTCTACAGCAGCCAGGCAATTTTCGAGAAAGTCGTGACAAGCATATAAAATATCAAGGATGCTTTCGGAAAATTGCCTGGTGCCACTTTTTATTTCATATAGGATGTCTTCTATTGTATACATGATTTTCTCAATACGTTCAAACTCCATAGCAGCAGAATTGTCTTTAATGGTGTGTGCAACATTGGATATGGTATTAATAACATCAGCATTACTGCCTCTACATTTAACATCTATTAAGGCCTCATTAAATCTGTTAAGATTATCCTTTAAATCTTCTATATAGCCTTCAAGCATAGCATTCATGCCGCAATCAACTCCTTACCTGATATATGTTGCCCATATATAATAAAAAATTAACAATTCTTCATTTAGAATATTATAAAGAAGTCATTATGAGTATCGACATATTTTTATGAAGGTTTATAATAAATTATTTGTTAACACCTTATTATATTCAACATATATTAAAAGTGATAAATCTATTACATTTGTCTTAAGCAAATCTATTAAAATCAGTTAATCTTGCTATTTGTCTATCACAAAATAACGTTAAAACGTTCTTTATTTTGCTCTGCCAAATGTAAGATTAATACTGATTTTAATTATGTTAAACCGTTCGTTATTTGCTCCGCCAAATGTAAGATTATTAACACTTTTAATATAGAAGTAAGGTAAAATAAAAATTTACTAATTCCTATTTGTAAGTTATAATATAGTTAGATTAAAAGTGATTGATCTTTTGCATTTGTCTATGGCAAATCCCGCTAAAACTGTTCGTTATTTGCTCCGCCGAATGTAAGTTTGATAACACTTTTAATATAGATATTGTATGATTTTTTTATATTAGAATTCTAGAGAGAATAGGAGGTAAAAGGCAGGTGTACATTAAATTTTTTAATTATATGGGAGGGATGTGGGACATAGACGGGGCCTTGGCTTTAATCTTTTATTCTTATTAATAAAGATAAAATCATAAATTTATTTTATATATTTACAAATTAACTTTTCAATTCATTTTATATTCGTCGTTAAAGTAAAATTTTGTTGTAAATATCATTCGGAACAACTTGATTTCCATTTATATATAATCTTTTTAGAGCCTCAGCCGGTTTTTTGTATTTAAATACTATTTGTTTTGTAAGGTTCAAAATCAATTAGTATTAAGTTTATTTGTTCTATAAATTTGAAAGGGGAATTAAAATGAAGCAAATAAAAACTATTAAAAATATGACTAAAAAAGCTGTATCTTTATTTTTGACAATGGGAATTCTTATTGCGGCTATGCCAGCAATGAATTCATCAGCTGCCGATACAGCTGAAAAAGGTAGTTTGACTCTTAGTGTAGACAAGATATCAGCTGTTCAGGGTGATATAGTTACTGCTACTTTAAGCATAAAAAACATTAATAACTTTGCAGGTTACCAGGTAAACATGATATATGATCCAACAGTTCTACAGCCAATAATTCCTTTTGGTGATGACTATATACCTTATCTCAATTTAACAGCCGTTGAGCCAGGTACATTGCTTGCCAATTCCAAATATTCTCCTGTTGACTTGGTTTTCCATGATGTTGAGATAGGTCTTTTAAGCTTTGGAAGATCATATGTCCAACTTGCTGCATATAAAAACTCAGGTAAAATTGAATCAACCGGATCCATTGGAGTAATCAGATTCAGAGTATTAAGATCAGTTCCCACTGAAATTTATTTCAAGGATACCAAAATATTGCCAAGTGGGTTTGTAGGAACATCAATTTTTGATTATAATGGGGAACAAACAACTAATTATGATATAGTTCAACCTGGAAAAATATTTACAGGTAGTTCTTCAGCACCAATTGTTATAACTCCTGGCCCAACAAGTACACCGGTACCAGTTGGTGTTCCTGAAGACATCAATGGAGACAGAGCAGTTAATATGGCGGACGTTGTGCTTATGGCTGCGAGCTTTAATGCAATTTCTACATCACCTAATTACAACAAGAAATGCGACATAAACAATGATGGAACAGTTAATATGTCAGACGTTGTGAAGCTTTCATTAAAATTTAACTATACATATTAAGGCATGATTGAAATATTACTTACTGTTTTGTGCGTGTGTTTACAAGTTAAGTGAACACGAAAGCGAAATTGTAAGGGAAATTATATTTTCGACATGACTAATGAGTGAGTTTATGTAAGAGTAAAACAAAAGGACTGGTATTTGCCCCTGATTTGGGGTGATACCAGTCCTTTATATATGTGGAAAATTATAGTGATAATGTGTTTAATGATTATCATAATCGTTGGATGTTTTATTGAAGTATTTTGCCATGATAACTATATCTGCAATGTTTATAGCCTTATCCATATTTAGATCATAATTGGGACTGTACAACAAATCGTCGAAAGTGCAGTGGGAAGCACCTCACTGGGCTAAAGCTGCTCACGGGTATTTTAAAATATCTTTTACGATAAATGATTAATGTTGTATTAGTTGTAAATAAGTGGTAATATGTAAATGAAGAATAATGGAAAAGCATCAATGGACTAATACTCTTTGAAAACAGTGGAAAACTACTTCTTGTGTATTGTACTTTATATGAACGATATTAATAATAAAGGAGAGTTTTTATGTCAAGTTTAATTGAAAAATCAATTAATTTAGGGTTTGGGCTTTTTGCCTTTTCAAGAGAAAAAGTGGAAGATTTAGTGGAAGAACTTGTGAACAAAGGTGAGGTTGCAAGAAAAGATGCACGGCAGTTTGCAAGTGAACTGGTAAAAAAAGGTGAAGAACAGAGGAATGAATTAAAAAAATTGATTAAAGATGAGGTAACTGAAGCTTTGAATTATGTGAATGTGGCAAAGAAGGAAGATATAGTTACCAAGGACGAAATCAGCCGTATTGTAAGAGAACAAGTTTTATTAGTTCTGCAGGAACAGGGAATTGCCAAAGACGGAAATGCAAAATGAACATAAAAATGTGCTTTATTATTGCCCCTTGAGTAAACAAGTTAATGTTAGGATAGGAGTTATATGGAGATAAGAGTATGATAAGTGTCGGAAGGTACAGACAAATCATAGCAGTTTTTATGAAGCATGGTTTTGGGCTAGTGATGGACCAGCTTGGTATTCTTCATTATCTTAAGACCAAGAAGGGAATTTCAAATACCGGTGTCAAATCCGGTGTTTCCAAGCTGTCTACAGGAGAAAGACTGCGGCTATCCTTGGAAGAACTGGGACCAACGTTTGTCAAACTGGGACAAATTTTAAGCACAAGATCTGATATTTTTCCTGAGGATATCGTTGAGGAGCTTAAAAAGCTTCAGGATTCAGTGCCGTCAATTTCCTTGCCAGAAGTGAGAGCAGTTATAGAAGAAGAATTTGAAGATAGTTTAGAAAACATTTACAAAGAATTTGATGAGACACCGGTGGCAGCAGCTTCAATATCACAAGTCCACCGTGCAAGGCTCATTTCAGGAAAGCTGGTAGCGGTTAAGGTTCAGAGGCCGGGAATTGAAAAAAGCATCAACCAGGATTTGAGTATTTTAAAGGACCTGGCAAGCTTTATTGACCACTATACCCAGTATGGAAATTTGTACGATTGCAGCGGCATGGTCCTTGAGTTTGAAAACACAATAAGAAACGAGCTGGATTTTACCAGGGAAGCGGAAAATATCGAGGTTTTTAAAAGAAATTTTTCTAAAGATGAAGGTATTACGGTTCCGGATGTAAGATGGATTTATACTACAAAGCGTATTCTTACCATGGAGTATATTGAGGGCATTCGTGTAGATGACTTTTCTGCATTGGAGCTATCCGGTATTGATAGAACGGTGCTTGCCAAGAAACTTGCCATATCAATATGCAACCAGATATTGAGAGACGGCTTTTTCCATGCAGACCCCCATCCGGGAAATATTAAGGTTCTGCCGGACGGCACCATTGTGTTCCTGGATTTGGGAATGGTAGGATATCTGAATGAATCAAGGAAAAAAATGATAACGGACTTTTTTGTAGGGGTTGCCTCAAGGGACAGCAGATTGGTTGTCAAGTCCATAATTGATATGGACACAATGCCGAACCGAAACAATATTAAGAAGTTTGAAAAAGATGTGGATAAAATCATTGATAAGTATTTGACAATGCCTTGGAATGAAATAAAAATTGACAGCTTGCTTAATGAGACCTTCAATATTGCATTTATAAACCATATAAAAATTCCTCGTGAATTTGCTTTGTTAACAAAGACCCTTGGAACTCTTCAGGGTTTGCTGGAGAAGCTGGCCCCTGATCTCAATACCCTTGTTGTGGCAAAGCCAATTGCAAAAAAGCTTATGCTTCAATCCTTTTCTGTAGAGAAAATAGGAAATGAAATTAAAAAAAGCTTTTGGAGATACAAGGATCTGTTAACTGAGATTCCCTCTACACTGCTGAATTTCCTGGCCAAAGTAGAAGGCGAGGATTTTGCCGTCAAAATGGAGATAAAAGGTATCAACAATATTGTTAAACGATTTGAAAGGGCAATTAACAGAATGTCCTTTAGTGTGGTTCTGCTGGCCGTAAGTATTATTATTACTGGTATTATTATAGGCTCCAGCTTAAGTGCCGCAGAGGGGAGTGAAATATATTTCCTGAATGTTACCATATTGAAAGTTGGTCTTTTAATAGCCGTAATTATTGTTTTATGGCTGATTATTTCAATGTTCAGGTCGGGACACTGAAGAAGGATTAACCCCTAAAATTCTATATTATCAGCATTATAATATACTAGAGTTATTGTTAACATAAAAAAATAACCGCTTCGAATTTCCGTGCGGCTGCCAAATATAAAGTAGATATTTATTATAGATAAAAGTTTTAATATTTTACATTTGACGGTAAAATGCTCAGTCAAATTGCCTGGGATAATAACAATCTCTTGTTGCTTATGGCTATAGCTTGTCCTAAAGCCGTTATTTGATGTCCGATACTTTATAATGTGTCCTTATACCGATATTTTTCAAGACAACATCAAGGTTTGTGCAATCTCAGTTATTTTCTTCTTAATGTTGTACTACTCATAAGTATTCACAGTCTTTTCATCAAAAATATTAACGGTTTTTTCGTCGTACATTGTTATCACTCCTTCTTTAGTATTATATATGGATTCATTTTCTTTAGTGTATGTCTTAAAGCATGATTTTAAAAATTACTTCCGCGTATCGTAGCAGCTGGTCGTTCAGCTTCCCTAAACTGCTAGCCATGCATCCTGGGTGTTGACGAGTTAAGTCAACACATTAGCGAAATTTATAGCGGAGGCTATTTTTAGTCATGCTTAAATCAATATAATTATGATTTCACTTTTTATTAAAAGTATTCTTAGTCAAGTTGAAAATATAACTTTCCGTATAACTTGGCTTTCTAAGTTAACTTAACTCGTGGGCACACGCTCAAAACGAGAAGTAATATTTCAATCATGCCTTACTTTGGGTTTAGTGCGAATATAACACCATCGCCGGGTAAAATCCAGTCAGAATAACCCAATTCCATTCCATTGCCAAGTTTTCTTTGAACCAGGTTGAACTTTTGATTTTCCATATATCCGAAACTAAAGCCTGATAATTTATACGACTTATCCTCCATTATGAATATTATGTTGTACTCCTTGCACGGTTTAGTCACGTAATTTGTAAAGTACAAATCATTTTTAGGAACTATCGTTTCAATTGTCATATCTATAACGCAGCAGTATTTAACAGCAATTCTGCAAACGGTATTAATTACTATACAGTACTCATCGGTAGACTTATCGGAATTATCATTGGGCTTTATTTTCTTCTGTATATATTTCGTTCTATCCCTTCTGTTAACCATAAATCTGCTTACTTTATAAAGAGAATTATTATCAATACCATCCACTTTTTGCATTGAAGCCTGAAATAATATCTTTTCAAAAGTGAGCCTTTTGGATGGATTAATAATTACCATTCTCTTATGTATTATTTTTTTAATATGGTTTCCATTTATTAGACATTCTATTCGTGCTTCATATTTCTTGTAATAACACTCATTAAGTAAAGAGGAAACTCCTTTTACAAAAAAATTAAAAACATTATCCTTTTCATGCTGATTGTCTCTGAAATAGAGCTTTCTATCAAGCTTCTCCTTGATTTCCAGAATTTCTTCCCGAGTCAAACGATCAAGATATCCGAATTTTACTAAATTTTCTGTTGATTCGAACCTCAGCTTAAAAATATTAATGAGTGTAGTTGTTATGAGTGCAAAGCCTATTCCTCTGAAACTGTTCAGCATTGAGCTGATTAAAAAGTCTGAACTGGTCTGCCCTTTGGTACCTATAACCCGTTCAAAGTATGAAGCTATAAATATTGATGCGATACCCAATACAACGCATATGAATGAAGCTGTCGTAATCCTTTTAACCATAATTATCTCCTTTAAGGCGGCCGCAAACTTTATACCCAACTGTAAAATATATTAAAAGTGTTAATAATCTTACAATTGGCGGAGCAAATAACGAACGGTTCAACGGGATTTGCGACAGACAAATGTAATAGATTTATCACTTTTAATATAGTTATATACAGAGCGATAATACTATTCACTTTAAATCTATTATGTTAATTCAGAAATTATTCATAATATATACAACCATTTATTATACTTTGATTTAATAGGCAGGATTTGTATGATATAATCTATAGTAGGAAATGTTAAAGAATACCTTATATCATTTATTACAATTATCTATGCAGTATTTTTGTTATATACTATCGAAACTTATAATTAATAAAACCCAGTGAACTGCTTGTTATTTGCCTCACCAAATGTGAGATTATTAAAATTTTTATATACGCAAGGGGGATTAATAAAAATGAGAAAAATTTTGAGTTATTTACTGATGGTATCAATACTGATAAGCTTTCTTATTCCGTCTGCATCGTTTGCAGCGGGCAGCGTTGATTATGCTACTGCATTTAAGGACTCTATTTTATTCTTTGATGCAAATAAGTGTGGTAATGATGTAGCTGTTGACAATTTTTTCAGTGAATGGAGAGGTGCCTGCCACATAGAGGACGGTAAGGATGTAGGTGTGGACCTGACAGGCGGTTTCCATGATGCAGGAGACCATGTCAAGTTTGGATTGCCGCAAGGGTATGCAGCTGCGATTCTCGGCTGGTCGCTTTATGAATACAGGGATGTGTTTGATTCTACCGGCAATACCAAAAAAATGCTTTCTACACTAAAATATTTTACTGATTATTTCTTAAAAAGCCATCCTAATGCTACTACATTTTATTATCAGTGCGGAGAAGGGGAAGAGGACCACAAGTACTGGGATGCACCTGAAAAGCAAACATATGATAGACCTACATATTATGTTGCAAATGCCAGTCATCCGGCCTCCGATGTACTTGGGATGACCTCAGCAGCATTGACAATCATGTACCTTAACTATCAACGCACAGATTCTTCATACGCAGACGAATGCCTTAAGGCGGCAAAAGAGCTTTATGTCATGGGAACATCCAACCCTGGATATGGCAGCGGACAGTCATTTTATCAATCAAACAGCTACTATGATGACTTAGCTTACGCTGCAGCATGGCTTTACCAGGTTACAAATGATGAAAAATACCTTCAGGACTCAGAAAAATTTATAAAAAACAGAAATAAAAAACAGGAAGATCCGCTGCAGCATAAATGGACAATATGCTGGGATGATATGTATCTTGCAGTTTATACAAAATTATCAGAGCTAACAGGAAACAAAACCTATAAGGATGCTGTGGAATACAATTTAAATTACTGGAAGACAGGTATAAAGACATCACCGGGAGGAATGAAATACCTTGATAACTGGGGTGCTTTAAGATACGCTTCAGCTGCTTCGCTCTTAGCAATGCTATATTATAAACAATCAAAGGATGAATCCCTTAAAACATTTGCAAAATCACAAATTGACTATATTCTTGGTGACAACCCGGCAAAAATGTCCTATGTCATCGGGTTTGGATCTAAGTATCCTACTCACCCTCACCATAGAGCTGCCAACGGATACACATATGCAGGCGGCGAAAACTCAAATCCGGCAAAGCATTTACTTACAGGTGCTTTAGTTGGAGGTCCTGATGCAACAGACAAGTATATTGATGATGTTAACCAATTCCAATACACAGAGGTGGCTATAGACTATAATGCAGGTTTCGTAGGTGCAATGGCAGCTGTCACCAAATACTATGGGGGCGTTAATGTATCAACTATGCCACCATCTTCGACTCCAACCGGTAAACCTACTCCACCAAGCGGCAATAAAATTTCAGGTTATATAGCACCTGAAGCTTCAAGTGCTTTGTCAAAGGCGGGCTTTGGGGTTCTGGTTGCAGGTACCCAGTTCTATTCGGAGACAGATAGTACAGGTTATTTTGAAATTAGCGGCTTGCCCACAAATTTAGCCAGCTATTCACTGAAATTAACCAAAGCGGGGTATCTGACCAGAGAAATTAATAACCTAACTGCTAGTGATGATGTGAAGATTTCTACCATAACAGCACCACTTTCCATGTGGGCCGGGGATATACCTGTAGGTGGTATTCAGGATGGTGCAATAAATATGAAAGATGTCATTGAAATAGGGAAGTGCTTTAATGCAACAAAATCGGATGCCAAATACAATAGCTCCTGTGATCTGAATTTGGATAACAGTATTAATATGTCAGATATTGTGATCATTGCAAAGCATTTCGGTAAAACTACAGCAGATTATAATTAAGATATTATTAAATAGTTAAAGATAACGCACTTTAAACCTTAATATAACCAGCTGCGAAGTGGCTGGCAGTAGAGCCATATAGCAGCTGGATAAATTCAATTATAAAGTGCGTTATCTATAACTGGTCAAAGGGCGTTTCAAAAAATACTTGAATAATGTATTTTTCGAAATGCCCTAATATGTTTTTAAATGTATTACATAATAAACTCAATATGGAAAACCGGCTGTAATCAAAACTGTGCAGCGGGTTTTTCGTCGTTCTGGAAGGATTTGATTATTAATTATGAATGAACCCCATATAATAAATTCCTTATACGTATTATATAAGCAGATAAAGTAGCTTACCATAAAAAATTTGTTTAGGAATGGTACCTACTCCTACCTATACAAAAATACCCTCACCATCTGTTACTGCAACCCAGCCGTCTATACCTGTATTTAAGGATGTATCGGTACATGACCCTTCAATAATGAAGACTAACGGAACTTATTACATTATTGGGTCGCACCTTGCTTCCGCCAAAACCAATGATTTGATTGGGTGGCAGCAGATTTCTTCCAACGTCAGCAATACAAATCCCTTGATACCTAATGTATATACAGAATTGAAAGAATCCTTTGACTATGCACAAACCACTACAATGTGGGCAGGTGACATAATACAGCTTAAAGATGGAAAGTATTACATGTATTACTGCTTGTGTAAAGGAGATTCTCCGTTATCTACTCTTGGCGTAGCAGTATCGAGCAGTGTAACCGGT
Source organism: Bacillota bacterium (assembly GCA_023430975.1). Lineage (GTDB taxonomy): Bacteria > Bacillota > Clostridia > Acetivibrionales > DSM-2933 > Pseudobacteroides. Next base: position 23,465 of record JAEYYB010000044.1, read on the forward strand.
CCATATAAGGATCTGGGTATAATATTGAAATCAGGAATGTCAGGGGTTAGTTCAGACGGTACAAACTATAATGCTACAAAGCACCCTAATGTTGTTGACCCGGACACATTCTTTGATAATAACGGTAATCTGTGGATGGTATACGGATCTTATTCCGGAGGTATATATATTTTAAAAATGGACCCTGCAACAGGTAAACCCTTGCCTGGCCAGGGCTACGGTAAGAAACTTTTAGGAGCAAATCAAAGCAGGATCGAAGGTCCCTTTATGCTCTACAGTCCCGATTCAGGCTATTATTATCTCTTCCTTAGTTTTGGAGGGCTTGATGCTTCAGGGGGGTATAACATAAGAGTTGCAAAATCTAAAAATCCTGATGGTCCATTTGTGGATGCTGCAGGTAATAATATGATTGACTGTCGCGGCCCGGCAGGTACTGTTTTTGATGATAAGGCCATTGAGCCTTATGGCACCAAACTTATGGGCAATTTCCGTTTTGTTGAAAGCGGTACAGGGTATGTTTCGCCTGGCCATAACTCAGCATATTACGATGCAGATGCAAAGAAATATTATTTGATATTCCACACCCGTTTTCCAGAGCAGGGAGAGGCACATCAGGTAAGAGTGCATCAAATGTTCATTAATGAAGACGGATGGCCTGTAGTTGCACCGCACCGCTATGGTGGAGAGACAATTGGAAAGTATTCTTTAGAAGATGTCAGCGGTGACTATGCTTATGTGAATCACGGCAAAGACATAAATGCAGCTATTAAAGATTCTGTAAAAATATCACTTAATAAAGATGGTACAATTTCTGGCGGTGTAAGTGGAAAATGGCAGCTTAATGGAGATAATGGGATAAGGTTGACAATAAGTGGGACTAATTACACAGGGGTTGTACTTAAACAGTGGGATAACGGCCTAAAAAAGTTTGTTATGGCATTTAGTGCATTGACTCAGAACGGCAATGTTGCAGCATGGGGAAGCCGTATTAGGTGATTCCCCAAAAACTGGTTAACTGGAGATTTCAAAAAAATTATTTTACAACTCTTTAACATTAAAAATTTACCAAGTGAATTTTTGGAATCTGCTTAATTAAGGCATGATTAAAATATAACTAATACAAAAAAAACTTGAGAGAGGCGTGTTTTTGCTGCTTCTCTCAAGTTTTTAAAATCTAGGAAACTCACGACAATCAAGGTTGCAAAATTGCAATCGATTCTATACTTTTAGATGCTACATCCGAGGATAATACATCTCAACTTCAACACTCTTTTCATTTGTGTCCATCTCAAACATGCATGCTTCAAAGGTAGCCCACAGTTTTATACCATTAATGGTATTGGTCATACCGTATCCTTCTGTTGGATAACCGTTCTTTAAGCTCAAGTTACCGTTTTCGTCCTGATCATGCAGTACTCCCACTGCATAATTTCCATAAGGTAGATTATCTATGATGACTCCGGCTTTTGCTTGTGTATAACTGAAGCTTTTTTTCAGAAGAACATTTTCATTAACAATTCCTTTATAATTAGACATATAACCTTCCTTATTAAAAATGTATACATATATAGGCCCGGGTTTGTCTTTTAAGTAGTCGAATTTAATTTTTAGCGTTCCCTTGTTAACCGATGCTTTAGGCTTGTTTTCTCCAGGTTCAACCCTTCTTAAAGTAAACGCATACTGTGATGAGGTAATAAAAAACCTTTCGACTTTTCCAACTACATTTAGCTTTCCCGAACTTAAGAGATCATTTACAGCACTTAGCCCAGGCGAACCAATACGCGTAACCAGCCATATATTCTTGTGCCCCTTCATGAATGTTGTAAGGTCTCTGCCGGTTGAGCCGTCAGGTGAAAAGGCTTCCATACCGCTATATGGTGCATAACCTGGCTCTTGGTATAAAAACTGTTTGTGACTAGGAAAATAATATGTAAATAATCCATTAGTATGCTCATCAGTATGTATAAATATGTCATCCTGTTTAATATTCTCTTTCATAAACGACTTAATTTCTGCCAAAGGCCCATTAAGCCTGTACTGGTTTATATGAACGATAAAGGGTGATACAGAAAAAAGGAGCAGTAGGCATGCCAGGATCATCCTTCCCGAACTCTTAAACTGGGTAATTCCAAAAGCTGCAGATACTATAAGTAATCCAATAACAGGTACGCTATACCGTTCAATGAATACAGGCCTTATGAGCAGCGAGAAAATTATTCCTGCCAATAATGTGAGTAAATAAACACTTAATGCAAAAGCAGCAGCATTTCCAGTGCTGAACCCACTTTTAATTATAGATATAAACCCCTTCACAACAAAAAACGCAGTTATGATAAATGCAGGCATAGCATAGTAAATTAATGGTGGTAAAGGTGGAAATTTCAAAGTAAATGGATAGAGTAAAGTGTTAAATATAGTAGTTCCGGTTACAGGGGAAATCCAGAAGTCTTTCGATACCCTCGAAATCTGACCTGCGAGCACAAACACCCATGGAAGGTAGATAGCCAGTGATACACATGAAGTTATGACATACTTTTTTAGTTGCTGTCTGTCTTTAAAAAATATCCACAAGAAAATTAATATATTTGTTATGATGGCTGCTAAGAGTGCATAGTAGTGGGTATAAGCTGCTAGAACTGTAAATATTCCAAACATCGGCCAATCGTATTTCTTCTTTAAGCTTGCTGCCAGATATCCATAAAGGGCACAACCTGTAACGCAAAAGGCTGCCCAGGTATACATACGTGCTTCCTGCCCCATAAAAAGGCTTACAGGCAAAATTAAAATAATAAAAGAATATATGAGACCGGTACCTTTACCGAAAATTCTTCTTACAGGCCCAATTCCCAAAGCGGAAAGTGCCAGTACGCCAAAAACTGAGAATATTCTAAGGCCGAACTCAGTCCTTCCGAATATACTGCTTATTGCTTTGAGCACGATGAAATATAAGGGTGGGTGGCTATCACTGCCTGCTATTCTCCAAATATCCTGAATGGAATGAGTTATTATCGCTGCCGAGTAGGATTCATCATACCATAAGGTTTCATGTGCTATACCTGTTATAAGATATATAAATCCTACAACTAATAAAATTATCCACATTAATATAAACTTAAAGTTCAGCTGGAAATAGTTTGTATCCTGATCCATAGCATTCACCTCACAAAATTGTTTTAAAAGGGCGATTATTTCCTTAATGTCAATATATTTATTACCAATGTTATTACTGTATGCACAGAAAGTCAACATAATTTGCAATGTGTACATATTTATATACTCGATTTTATGTGCATAATTGCATTATTGCGATATATTTACATAAATGATACTTATGATAAAATTGTTACACAATATATAGAGAAAAAATAGATGTTTTACACCTTTGCTATAAATTATGGTATTAAGTATTGCATCATTAGTTATAATACAACGTTAATAAAAATGTTTAATCGCTGAAAAAGTGCTGTTTCTTAAGGAAGCAGCACTTTTATTACAGATAAATATAGTTAATTATTCATTTACTTACGGCTGATGTATCTTTCGGCCATTATACCTGCGATGGTTCCATCACCTACGGCTGTAGATATCTGACGGATTTCCTTGTCTCGGATATCTCCGGCAGCAAATACACCCGGTATATTGGTGGCCATGCTGTTATCAGTCATAATATAGCCGTATTCCGATATGTTAAGAACATCTTTGAATAGGGATGTATTCGGCTCCATACCTATATAGACGAATATTCCATCAGTATCCATCTCTTTACTTTCTCCATTTTCCTTGTTATAAAGGACAACCTTCTGAACAAAGTTCTCACCGGAGACTTCCTTGACTTCAGTATTCCACAGCACATTTATCTGAGGATTTTTCATCAACTCATCAACTGATGAGCGTGATGATTTAAACTCAGTTGACCTGTTCACCACAGTAATGCTTTTAGCATATCTTGTAAGGAACAGTGACTCTTCAACTGCTGAAGTTCCTCCTCCCACAACTAATACATTGGCATCTGTATATAGTGCACCGTCGCATGTCGCACAGTAGTGTATGCCCCGGCCTCGATACTCTCGTTCACTTTCAACTGGGAGTTTTCTAGGCTCTGCACCAGTAGCAATTATTATAGACTTGGCATAGTAATCATTTGCATCGGTTTGCAAGTACTTTTCATCGCCTGATAGGTTAATGCTCTTTATGCTCTGCATATCGTCAATTTGTGAACCAAAGTCCAATGCCTGTTTTTTCATATTCTCCATAAGATCAATACCGCGTATTACGCCGTTTGTACCTGGATAATTGGAAATATGGTAGGTTGAAGCCACTTGACCTCCAGGAAGACTTGAGTCTATCACTATAGTGTGAAGTTTGCTCCTGGCGGCATAAATAGCTGCAGTAAGACCGGCAGGTCCTGCACCTATAATCAAGACATCGCAGTGTACTATGGTACGTTCTTTGGAATTGCAGGTTTTTTCCAGAACATTTTCTATAGATTCTCTGAATTCGGGAAAGCTGATATAACCATTAAGCCGTGAACACACTTCCCTTCCTTCCTTGAAAAATATAATGGTAGGGCTTGATTTCACAGAATATTTCTCTGCAAGTTGCCTGTTGTGAGGTCTGAATACCTTGACAAACTTTAACTGTTCAGATAGAGTTGCAGCTGACCTTTCAAATATCTGAGAGAACTTGGTGCAGGGAAGACAGTCATCGGAATAAAAATAAGCTACAACAGGAAGCTGACTTGTGGATATAACCTCGTCAAAGTTTGTGGAATCACATAATGTATAAAATTCTGACATTTTCTTAAAACCTCCATTCATAATATATTATGGTTATAAGATTAACTATATTAAAAGGTTTTAATAATCTTACATTTATCACTTTTAATATAAATTTTTGCTTTACCTAAGAATATAAGTATTTAAAGATTTATTTTTTCCAAATACTTTAATATATATCTATAATATAATACAATATATATCTATAACATACCACAATATGGTCTGTCTAAAAAATAATTTGGTCTTAAAATGCTTGTATGGTCGAATTTACTTAAATAAAAACATGTTGCTATTGCATAAAATAAAATATATAATTTAGGAAAATTATATGTTTGAGATATACCCATAGGGGGTATTAATGTATTAACATGATTAAAGGAGGAATTTATTATGAATATTACAGTTTATTCAACCCCTACATGTCCATGGTGTACTAGAGTGAAGGATTATTTAAAAGATAAGGAAGTTGGCTTTAAAGAAGTTGACGTCTCAAAAGATCGTGAGTCAGCAATGGAAATGATAAATAAATCCGGGCAAAGAGGTGTACCGGTAATTGATATTGACGGAAATATAATTGTAGGTTTTGATCAGGCAGCTATTGATAACCTCCTAAAGTAATTACAATCAAAGAAGCGATTTATTGTTAAGTTACCATCAAAAGCGGAAGCACTTTTAAATCAGACCTTAATAAACAAATTACGTGGCTTTGTCGCAATTCCAAAAAGCCACGTAATTTATTATTATAGCAAATCACTTCTTTGATACCCTTTTAAAACTTGCTTTTTTCCTGGGCTCAATTATCTTGCCTTCATATAATTTCTTTTCAGCCATATTTATTTTTAAGGCGTTCCTATAGCTTTTGATTGTGGAAAGCTCTTTAGGAGAAACGATAGATACAGCCATACCACTATTTCCTGCCCGTCCTGTCCTGCCCACCCTGTGCACATAAGCTTTAGGATCCTCCGGAACGTTGAGATTGAATACATGGGTTACACCGCTGATATCCAGTCCTCTTGCGGCAATGTCGGATGCCAGTAATAAGGGTACTTTACCTGATTTGAAGTCATCCAATGCCTTTTTTCTGTCAAGCTTGATGTTTGCACCATGTATGGCATGGACATTAAACTTGTGATATAAAAGCTTTGATAATATAATTTCTATTTCGTCGCTTTTGCCTGCAAAAATAATTGCACGCTCAGGGTTTATAGTCCTTAAAAGCTTTCGCAGCGTATCAATTTTATCTCTTTCTTCAGCCACAAAATATATATGTTCAATTGTTTCAGGTACTGCAATAACTTCCTCTACTTCTATATATAAAGGCTCTTTCATAATTTCTTCAGCACTTTTTATTGTTTGGGCAGATATGGTAGCTGAAAACATCATAAGCTGCCTTTCTTTTAGTGTAGTCTTGATGATGGCTTTAACATCTTCGCAGGTGTTTTCCAGCATGAGCCTGTCAGCTTCATCAATTATTATGGATTTCACTGTATGTGCAGTAATTTTTCTCTTCTTTATTAACTCAAGTATACGTCCGGCAGAGCCGACGATTATCTGGGGCTTTTCCTTGAGCTTGGTTATTTGCCTGTCAATATTCACATTTCCTATAATAAGTGCAGACCTGGCTTTAATATCTGAATTTTGAGCTAAAAATTCTATCTGCTTATGAACCTGTGCTGCCAGCTCATGTGTAGGAACAAGAATAATTGTATGAAGATCATTGTTCTCCTTTAGCTTCTCAAATATGGGTATCAGATAAGCCAAAGTCTTTCCGGTGCCCGTCTGGGATCGTACAATCAAATCCTTGTTTTTAAGGACCTCAGGAATAACCTTTCTTTGTACATCTGTAGGAACAGTTATGTTTTGCTTTTCTAGTGCTGAGACTATGGACTCATCCATATTCAGGCTTTTTAATAATTCAATCACGTAAGTCTCCTTTTGGTAAAATTTTACTTATTTCTTATATTAAAAAGTTAATTATTGATCACTTTTAATTTACATTTTTTTATTATTATTAATTCTTTCCACCAACTCATTAAGATATGCCCATCGCTCTACCTTCTCTTCAAGCTGATTTTCAAGTGTTTCCTTTTCTGAAAGGAGAGCAGGAAGCAATTCAAAATTACTGGATGATTCATCTATCTTTACAGCTATATTTTTTAAGGCCTCTTCCAGGTTGGCGATTTCGTCATCAATCTGTTCAAATTCTTTCTGTTCTTTAAATGTGAGCTTAAGGGGCTTGTCTTTTACAGTTTCATTGGAGTTTCTTTCTTTGGGCTTTTCAGTTATGTGGCTGCTGCTTTTTGTCTGAGCCTCAGACTCCTTTCTACAGCTTTGATAATCTGAGTAATTGCCTGAATATTGCTTAACCAGACCATCGCCCTCAAAAGCAAAAATACTGCTTACTATGCGGTCAAGAAAGTACCTGTCATGGGATACAGTAATAACTGCTCCTGGGAATTCATCAAGGTAATTTTCTAAAATTGTGAGGGTCTGGATATCCAGGTCATTTGTAGGCTCGTCCAAAATAAGTACATTTGGCTCAGACATAAGTATATTGAGCAAATACAGCCTCCTCTTTTCTCCGCCTGAAAGCTTTGAAATAGGAGTCCATTGTACACTTGGAGGAAAGAGGAATGTTTCAAGCATCTGGGATGCAGAAATTTTTCCTTCTTTCGTTGTAATAAATTCAGCTGTTTGTCTGATATAATCTATTACTCTGAGACTATTATCCATTTCCTCGTTTTCCTGAGAGAAAAAGCCTATCTTAACTGTTTCACCATAGTCAATATTTCCGCTGTCGGGCTCTAGCCTATTGGCTATAATTTTTACAAGTGTAGTTTTACCCATTCCATTTGGGCCTATTATACCTATTCTGTCTTCTCGTTTTAAAATGTAACTGAAGCTATTTATAAGATTAATACCGGGATAACCTTTGCATATGTTTTCCATCTCGATTACCTTTCTTCCCAGTCGGGAAGAACCAACCATTATTTCAACGCTGCCAGAAGATATGAGCCCTTGTTGTTCCTGCAGCTGTTCAAATCTTTCTATACGGGCTTTTTGCTTGGTTGAACGTGCCTTGGCACCTCTTCTTATCCATTCCAATTCCTTTCGCAAAAGGTTTTGACGCTTTCTCTCGGAAGATTGTTGCAGTTCTTCTCTTTCAGCTTTAAGCTCAAGAAATTTGCTGTAATTTGCTTCATAGCTATAAAGTTTGCCGTTATCCAGCTCTATAACCCTGTTAGCCACTCTATCAAGAAAATACCTGTCATGGGTAATCATCAGCAAGGCACCTTTTCTATTGTTAAGAAAGTTCTCAAGCCAATCAACTGTGTCGTTATCCAAGTGATTGGTGGGCTCGTCAAGGATGATGAGATCAACAGGATTGATTAGAACTCTGGCAAGGGCAACTCTCTTTCTCTGGCCTCCTGATAGCTTGCCTGCATCTACCTCAAAATCATTAATACCAAGTTTGGTGAGAATAGTCTTAGCTTCGCTCTCAATATCCCAGGCTCCTAATGAGTCCATATTCTGAGTCAGTGACAAAAGGCGTTTTTCCAGTTGGTCATCGGGATTTTCATTAAATTTGTGAAGGGCATACTCGTATTCACGAAGAAGTTTCATAACGGGTGTGTCACCTTCAAAAACCTGGCTTAATACAGACATTCCATTTTTAAGTACCGGATTTTGCGACAGGTACCCGATACGTACGCTATTTCCTTTTATAATCCTGCCTGTATCTGAAGTTTCATCTCCAGCAATAACTTTTAAAAGAGTTGACTTGCCAACTCCATTTATGCCGATAAGGCCTATTTTCTCGCCGTCGCTTATACCTAATGATATATCGTTAAACAAAATCTTTTCACTATAGCTTTTAGAAATTCCTTCTGCTGACAGTATATTCATGAAATCGTCCCTTCACGTAAAACTTTATATAATTATAACAGACTTCATGTGATTATCGCTATATAAATTGCTGATTCTATATGGAAATATACATTGTAAAGTAAAAGATATAATAAAAGACTTATTGGTATAAAAAGATATTTTCTTATTATCTATGGCAAGTATTATGTCGATAAATATTTTGATGTCTCGGAAATTATGGTGTATGATACACGACTATTTCTTATGACAACAATCAAGGTTGCAAAATCGCAAGCGACTTTGTCCCATATTGATGCTGTATTTATTCTAGTAAACTTTGTAGATGAAAAGTGATAGATTAAATTCGTCTATATAAAATTATCCATAAAGATTATGAAGGAGCTCAAGAATGCGGAATAATTACCATGATTATTTAAAAGGTTTTGAATCTCGCGAAAAGACCAATCAGATAGCTTCATTAATATTCGGAGCATGTACTGTTTTTGGAGTTATCTTATATTTTATATTGCAAACAATTGATCAGGGTTATATATCAGGCCGTATAGTGATTGTATGTGTGTTTATGGGAATATTGGCGGTACTGCCGTACATTTTAAGCAAAGTTACCAGCAGATACTTTCTTGTAACGCATTTAAATGCCGTAATTTTTTCATCGACATATGTAATTTTTATTTTAGGTGATAGAGAAACTTCCAATTTAACCATATGGAGTTCCATATTCGTTCTTTTAATACTATCTTTGCTGTATACCAATCGTATTGTTCTGACAATAGTATCAATAACATCTTTGAGTGTATTTGTATTCACTGCATTTCAAGAGCCAAATGTAACAGTAAAACTTAATTTTTCAGATTACTTTGGAAGAATTGGCATTCTGTGCATGGTAATATTAGTTGCGTATTATATAAACAATTTACTAAGGCAAAGGTCGTATGATAATGATAAGAAGCTTAATGAAATGTCACTTCAAAGGGATGAAATTGAGGCACTTTATGAGGAGATAACTGCTACAGAGGAGGAGCTCAGGGATAAATACGATGAACTTGTAAATTATCAGGAAAGCCTTAGACAAAGTGAAGATAGGTATAAAAAAATATTTGAAGCAAGTAATGAAGCACTTTTTGAATGGGATTTGATCAGTAATAAAAAGTTTTTATCGGAAAACTGGTTTTCGATATTTGATTTAAATATTGAGGGAGAGTTACTTATTGAAGAATGGTTTGCAAAAATTCATCCGGAAGATTTGTCTTCAGTCTTTAAAAATATTGAAAGACTAAAGAAAGGCGAAATAAGTATTTACGAAACAGAGTTCCGTTATCAAAACGCACAAAGAGAGTATAATTGGTTCAGCTCAAAATTTGTTGGAATCAAGAACAGTATGGGTAATACAACGAACTTGTTAGGGGCATTTATAAACATTCATGAAAAAAAGACTCAACAGGATGAGCTGGTTTTTATTGCATCACATGATGTATTAACTGGGCTTCCTAATAAAATATGGTTTATTGATTATTTTTCAAGCCTTTTAAAAGAAAACAAATCAGGATTTCTGATTCTTATGGATATAGATAATTTCAAATATATTAATGATGTATTCGGCCATCCTGTGGGGGATATAGTGCTTAGACTCCTATCAAATAATATAAAAAAGCAGGGAAATGATTTTACTATTGCAAAGTTTGGTGGAGACGAATTCATTTGCTGCATATCAGGTGGAGAAAGGAATTTTAAGGAGGCATATAACAAATTACTGGAAATAGTAAATACCCCTTTACAGTACAAAGATCAGGAATTTATATTGGGTATAAGCTCAGGTGTTGTTGAATTCAATAACAATTCTCAAGATGTTCATGATTACATTAAAAAAGCAGAAATAGCGATGTATAAAGCTAAGGAACTTGGTAAAAACAACTGGGTTATATTTGATGAAAAGATGAATGAGCAGGTTATAAGGACTTCCAAGTTGGAAAATGGGTTGAAAAATGCATTGCATTCCCATGAGTTTATGGTATATTATCAGCCCCAGTATATGATAAAAGATAAAAAGCTTTTTGGTTATGAAGCCCTGATTCGCTGGTATAACCCTGAATTTGGATTTGTAACCCCTGACTCGTTTATAGGGTTGGCTGAAACAACAGGCATTATTAATGATATAGGGTATTTTGTCATTAATGAGGCATGTAAGTTCATTCTGGAATTGGATGAAAGGGGTTGGAAGGATATTACCATCTCCGTAAATGTTTCACCTATTCAACTATCAAATCAAATGTTTGAGGATAAAGTCAATAATATTATTGAGTACTACGGAATAAGACCTGAGAGGCTATGTTTTGAGGTTACTGAGACAGCAGTAATGCAGTCATTTAAGGATAATGTGGACAAATTGGCACGACTCAGGACAAGAGGGTTTAAGATATCATTAGATGACTTTGGTACAGGTTATTCATCCTTGAGCTATCTAAAATCTATTCCTGTAAGTGAGGTTAAGATTGACAGGTCGTTTATAAATGATATATGTAAAAAGGACGAGATGAATATTAAACTTGTAAGAGCTATTATTGAGATTTCCCATGATTTCGGATTCAAGGTTGTAGCAGAAGGAGTAGAGGAAAACTCGCAGCTTGAAATGCTGGCCGGTATGAACTGTGATATGGTGCAGGGCTATCTCTTCAGTAAGCCTGTACCATCGGAGGAGGCACTTAGGATATCGGATAATTGCATGCAGGGTGTATAGAGCCTATAATTTTTTAGTGTGTAAATTTATTTTTCGATCATAGCTTTTTAATTATGGTTTCCAGGAAGGTAATAAATCCTAAATCAGTTTCTACAAGGGGTTGACGATTTTGAATTTATCAACAACCAGTTTGATATGATTTAGAATTTACACACTAAAAATTAAAGTCTCTAATAAAAAATCAGCTTACTGCTAGTTTACTTGGGCAGTAACTATATTCATGATTGATTTTACTTCCCCAAATCTATTCCCGTTGGCCATTGTTAAGTAACGATTACTCATTACTTCAGAATCTACTCTTTCGATCACAGAATATCCCCAACTGTGCAAGTAGTTATCGCACTCTTGAACATTAAGGCCAAACTTAATGTTTTCATTTTTTAAACCGGTATCTATTAGTATATTCTCATTGTCTCTATGCTGATAATCAAAACTAAGAATACTTCCGGTCAAGGAATGCTGTCTCAATAAACTAAGCATAGAATCCACCGATTTCGGAGCCAGATAGAAAGTTACTCCTTCCCATATGTATAAGGTTTGCAAAGAGCTTTGATACCCTGTATCGTAGAGTCTTTGGAACCATTCGTCTTGTTCAAAATCTGCGGTTACATATAGGACATTCGGGTGGATTTCAACTGCATTATCTTTAAGAATTTGGCGTTTCACCTTCTGGGTAGCCGGTGTGTCTACTTCAAAAATTTTAGAATTCTTAATCTGATTTGCATATCGGTATGCCCTGCTGTCGTAACCGGCTCCTAACAAAACGATCTGAGGAATTTGCTGATGTAAATACTGTGTAAACAATTCATCAAAGTATTTTGTACGTGCAATCACATATTCATATAAACCCACTGGAATTGCTTTTTTAATGAGGGGTCTGTAGTTAGTTGTTTTCAGAGGTATTCTTTTATCCGCTGGTAAAAACAGTTCCGCAAAATAATCTTTCCCATGAATTAGAGGATCGTCTTCATAGCACGCCAGTGCACGAAGGGAAGCAATAAGCATTGCTGTTTGCGAGACATCATTCTTGTTATCCATTGTAAACACTCTCCTTTATTGTCTGTTCAATCCGACTTTTGACTAAACTCTGCCCTGCTGGCATCCGCCAATCCTTTTCAATATATGCATGGTATTTCTGACCACAGCTGTTTGCGTATTTCTGCAAAGCGTAATTCCCTTCACATCCTTTAAATGCGGTAAAGCACACCGGAAGTCATATCAGGTGAAATCTCCAGCATCATACGGTTCTCGTATCCTGTTTCGATTGCCTGGGACGCTTCCTCAACAGTCCAGCGGCCACAAGCTTATGGTTTACTGGTGCGTCAGGCCCGCACGAATGCAATATGATCTGCATATTTCATAACTGCAAGGTTCAGACTGAGGATATCTTTCCTTCAAAAATTTAAAATTCTTCTTTCTTTTCATTGTACTCACCACTTTCATTTGCCATCATTCCGCAAAAGAATTTGAGTGTTTTAATCATATATCCCACCACAGTATGTACATCTGCAAGTCCGTATTGTGCCATGATGTATTCCTTTGTCAGAGCAATTGAAACATAGTTGTACTGTTCCGCAATGATACGTGCGTCAATAGGTTTTACCATTTTACGTTCAATCATTTTATTGATAAGGCACTCATAGTAATCCGCAGGTTCATTGACTATATATCTGTAATACATTTCGGCAGCACGCGGATTTCTGAACTTCTCATAGTTTATGATCATTGTTGTGTTTGAAAGAGTACCACAGACGCTTTTCCCTACATGAAAAAGAATGCTTTTAAATACCTCTTCCGGCTCCATGAGCATGAGCATTTTGTCAATTTCTTCTTCGGTCGGTCTTGTCTCGGGAATATATCTTATAAACTCATCAAAAAGTGTTTCAAGAATATCTGCTTTGCTTGTGAAGTGATTATATAACGAGCTTTCTTTAATTCCGGCTTTCTCTGCAATTTCACGCACCGAAACGCCGTCAAATCCGTTTCTGGCAAATAAATCGGCAGCTATATCTAAAATTTGACGTGTTGTTTCCAACCCTCGTTTTCGTTTTTGAACGCCCTCGTTTATGATTTTATCCATGCTGTTCATCTCCTTTATTGCTATTATACTATCAATCACTAGTTTTTTCAATGTTAAAAATATAATTTGATAGTATATTCTGCACCACAATTTCTCACGACAACAATCAAGGTTGACAAATATATTGGCCGCCGTTATAATTACAATACTTAAAAAGGAAAATTGTTCAGAGAACGAATCGCAATTAAGGAGATTGAATGAGAAAATAGGAGCAATTAAAAGTTATTATAAGGGGGTAGAGTATATGCAATTAGAGGTAGATGAAATAACTCTAAGAAAGTGGAGAATGGATGATGCTCCAAGACTTGCTGAGATAGCCAATAATAAATACATATTTGATAACCTGAGAGATGCAATTCCGTATCCATATTCGGAAAAAGATGCAGAGGATTATATTTCTATGGCATTAAATGCTGACGATAAGACTCACCTCTTTGCAATAGAGTTAGATGGTAAAGTGGTAGGGAGCATAGGAGGTTTTATTCAAGGGGATATTTACAGAAAGAATGCTGAAATAGGCTATTATCTCGAAAAACAGTATTGGGCCAGAGGAATAATGAGTAAATCCATAAAGACATTAACAAACTACCTTTTTAGTAATTTTGATTTATTAAGGATTTACGCTGAGCCATTTGCACGAAATATTGGCTCGAGAAGGGCGTTAGAGAAGGCAGGCTTTAGTTTGGGTGCTACAATAAAGTGCGGTGCTGTAAAAAATGATATAGTGGAAGACTATTGTATTTATTCCCTTCTAAGTGACAAAGCACTTTCTTTACAAAGGATGTCAGATTAGTCATGATCAAAAAATAACATCAACACCCAGGTTGTCCTTACTTTACTAAACATTAAATAAATAAGCCGGTTTCTCTGGTATGCGTACTTATACATAATCAGGAAGTCGGCTTTATCATCTATAAAATGGTGAATAATTACTCAACACCTGGTATTTCTACTATAGGACTAATATCGTTCTCGTAGTTGATTTCTTTGAAGCCAAAGCCGAAGAGTTTGAAGAAATCACTGCGATATCCTTCAAGGTCTGAAATGGAATGTACATTTTCTGTAGTGATCTTTTCCCACGCAGGTATAACACCTTCCTGGACATCACTTCTCATCTCCCAATCATCGATTCTAATTCTGCCTTCGCTGTCAAGTTCTAGCGAACCGGAATAAAGACGCTCTGCAAAGAGGCGGTATGCCTGTTCTATGCATCCTTCATGGAGTCCTTTTTCCTTCATAATCTTATAAAGAATTGATATATAGAGAGGAACAACAGGTATAGCCGAGCTAGCTTGAGTAACCAGGGCCTTATTCACCGAAACATAGGCTTTACCGTCAATCTCTTTAAGCTGATCGGTTATAACTTTGGATGTATGTTCAAGATGTTCCTTTGCTTTACCTATTGTGCCATTAGTATAAATTGCATGTGTCAACTTAGGTCCTATATATGAATAAGCAACTGTAACAACTCCATTTTCAAGCACTCCGGCATTTTTAAGTGCCTGCATCCACATTTCCCAATCTTCACCGCCCATAACTGCAATAGTGTCATTTATTTCGTCTTCGCTTGCAGGCTGTATTGTAACTTCCGATACAATGCCGCTGTGAAAATCTATTGTTTTATTGGTATATGGATTACCCGTAGGCTTAATAACAGAATTATGCGTAACTCCTGTTTTAGGGTGAGTACGCCTTGGAGAAGCCAGGCTGTAAACAACCATATCAACTTTGCCAAGATCTTTTTTTATTATATCGATTGTTTTTTGTTTTATTTCATCAGAAAATGCATCACCATTTATGTTTTTAGAATATAGCCCGGCTTCTTTAGCCTTTTTATCAAAAGCAGCTGTATTGTACCATCCTGCTGATGCTGGTTTAGTCTCAGATGAGGGTTTTTCAAAGAAAATACCAATGGTTGCAGCACCAGATCCAAAAGCTGCAGCAATTCTTGAAGCCAGACCATATCCTGTGGAGGCACCTATTACCAACACTTTTTTAGGGCCATTAATTGATCCCTTGCTCTTTATATAATCAATCTGCTCCTGAACGTGTAATGCACAGCCTTCGGGGTGTGCAGTAGTGCATATAAAGCCCCTGGTTTTTGGTTTTATAATCATTTTATGCTCCTTTCAAATAAATGAATCTCCTGTAGGTTATTATATGGTGTTTTTGGAAATTTTACAATGCCCTTATTCCTGCTCTATTAAATTTAGCATTTTAACAGTAGCTTTAATGGAAGATGCTGTTTGGTCGGAATCCAGTCCCCTTGTTTTAAACTCCCTGTCTTTGAACCAGGTTATAACCGTCTCAACCAATGCATTTGTTTTTCCTCCAGGCGGGATTGTAACTATATAATCCACCAGCGTTGGAAGAGTCTTCCCAAGGCATGTGTATATTTTACTAAGTGCCTTCATGAATGCATCGTACTGACCGTCACCGGTTGCGGTCTCTTCGTAAACCATGTCATCAATCTCGATTTTAAGTGTGGCAACAGGACTTAAGTTCTGTGCATGGCATATATAATAATTTATTAGCTTTACTTTTTCGGTAAGATAATCACTTTTTAATACATCGGATACTATAAATGGCAAATCTTCAGTTGTTATGCTCTCCTTTTTATCGCCAAGTTCAACAATCTTTTGAGTTACACGTGCTATAGCATCACTTTCAAGGAAAATCCCAAGCTCTTCGAGATTCTTAAGGATACTTGCCTTACCGGAAGTCTTTCCGAGGGCATACTTTCTCAAACGGCCGAATCGTTCAGGTACCAGTTTGTTAAAGTAGAGATTTCCTTTTTTGTCACCGTCTGCATGTACTCCGCAGGTTTGAGTAAATACATATTCACCAATTATAGGCTTGTTAACAGGAATTCTAATACCAGAGAATGCTTCTATTAATTTACTTATTGAATTTAACTTTGATTCATCTACATTGGTTTCAAAATAGTTTAAGTGATCGTTAATCACCCCGACTATACTCGATAATGGAGTATTTCCGGCTCTTTCTCCAAGCCCGTTTACAGCAGTGTGGATACCTGAGAAGCCTGCTTTTATAGCCATAAATGAGTT
Source organism: Bacillota bacterium (assembly GCA_023430975.1). Lineage (GTDB taxonomy): Bacteria > Bacillota > Clostridia > Acetivibrionales > DSM-2933 > Pseudobacteroides. The sequence goes on from JAEYYB010000044.1 coordinate 40,013, forward strand.
GGCCACTGCCATATCGTAATCATTATGCCCATGGAAATCAAATTTTATTTCCGGATATTTATCCACCATTTTTTTGCATAACTCATATGTTTGGCTGGGATCCAATATACCCAATGTATCTGGAAGCATGAACCTCATTACCGGCAGTTCCTTTAGATTATCTACCAGGAAAAACACATAATCCGGTGAATTTATCATGCCATTTGACCAATCTTCCAGATATACATTTACTTTTATATTTTTCTGGGCAGCGTAATCAATAACAAACCTGACGTCCTCAAGATGCTGCTCCGGTGTTTTGCGGAGCTGGTTGGTTACATGATTTAAAGAACCCTTGCATAAAAGGTTCATAACCCTTGCACCCGATGATACTATCCAGTCAACAGATCTGGTTTTATCAGCGAAGCCAAGCACTTCTACCTTATCGAGGCAGCCCAACTTGTGGCATATTGAAGATATGGCCTGTACAGAAGCCAATTCTCCTGTAGATACATTTGCTGAAGCTACTTCTATCCTGTCCACTTTGACATCTTCCAATAATGTCTTTGCTATAGTCAACTTTTCGTGCTGAGTGTAGGCAAGGCCAGGGGTTTGTTCCCCATCCCTCAAGGTTGTATCCATAATTTCAATTCTCATACAATTCATACCTCCATTCAAATTTAAAAATCACATTTTATTTTTTCATCAGTATTTTCAGAGAAATAAATAAAGGCCTTCGCCCTATAACAGGACGAAAGCCTAAAATTTCGTTAACCACCTGATACAACATACAAACATATGCGTTCCTTTTAACGGTAGAAAACCGTCAGCACCTACTAACATTCGGCCTGAAGCTCAAGGAGGATATTCAATACTTACATACTTAGACCGGGCTCCCACCATTCCCAGCTCGCTGTGCCTTTTTGAAAGTACCTACTGTTCCTATCATTGCATTTACTTTGTAAAAACTATAATAGCTAAATTAAAAAGTTTTAATACAAAAAGTTTTAATATAAAAAGTTATATTGATAAATATTCTACTACAACAATGATTGCTTAGTCAACAAATTTTAAAAATTTCTGTACGGCATTCATTAATTCACTCATAACTTTCTCTTTATCATCAGAGTCTATGGCATCTTTCAGGCATTCATTTGAGTATACCTCAAGAACCATCCCACCAACTTTATTTATTGCAGATCTTACAGCAGCTATTTGAGTAAGTATATCGACGCAGTTTTTTTCTTCATCAATCATTCGTTGAATGCCTTTAATCTGGCCTTCAATTTTGTTTAAACGTTTTCTTACGTCTTGTTTATAATCTGAACAGCTCTTATTTTCGCTCATAAAAACCTCCTATACCCATATGGGGTACAGAAGTATTATATATTATCTATTCTAATGATACAAGGCTTACTAATGCTTTAAATCTATATTAAACGTAATTAATCTTTTACATTCTTAATCTATATTAAAAGTGATAAATCTCTTACATTTGTCTGTCGCAAATCCCGTTGAACCGTTCGTTATTTGCTCCGTCAAATGTAAGATTATTAACACTTTTAATATAGATATGTTACGAAAAAGATTTTACATGATGAAAGGCAATTGAATTGTCTGCATTTGCATTATAAAATGAATTTTTCGCGACATATGAATCAAGGAAAATGTTTTGCAATAATTAAAAATGTAAAATGATTTTTGCATAACATATAGATTATTGCTGCTGTTGGTTTTGGGACTGGTTTTGCTGCCCTTGTTGTCCCTGCTGCCCCTGTTGCCCTTGTTGTCCCTGCTGTCCCTGTTTATTCATTCCCGTCAATATCTGGGGAATCTTGTCCATAAGTTGTGAACCGGTATTGGCAGTGTTAACAGGTATAACTGAAACATTGTCTTTATCTATAAGCAGAACTGCATCTGTGCTGAGCCTTGCACCAAGACCAAGGGCACCTCCTGCCATGTTTGATGATAATCCACCTTGTTGATTATTGGTATTTCCTGCTTGGTTTTTTCCTGCAGTATTACCGGTTCCATAACCTAATGTTACAGATATTACAGGTATAAATGTTTTATCCCCATAATTGACAGGTTTGCCGATTAAGCCTTCATTTTGAGTAAAGTTTTCCAAGTTTGAGAAAAGTGTATCTACATTTTGTGTTAATGATGAATTGATATCCATTTAAAATCCTCCTATAATTGTGATTTTGTTATATGTTCAAGTATTTCCTGTGTTACTGGCTTTGTATCTATATTAAAAGTGATAAAGCTATTACATTTGTCTGTCGCAAATCTATTAAAATCAGTTAATCTTGCTATTTGTCTATCACAAAATAACGTTAAAACGTTCGTTATTTTGCTCTGCCAAATGTAAGATTAATACTGTTTTAATTATGTTAAACCGTTCGTTATTTGCTCCGCCAAATGTAAGATTATTAACACTTTTAATATAGTAATTCCGAAGAGTTATACCTTAATTAAAAAACTCTTTGTATAAAACCTTTATTGCCATATCACATTCATTTGACCTAACACCAAACATCATACTAACCTCAGATGAGCCCTGGTTTATCATTTCTATGTTAACTCCTGCTTTGGATAAAGCATTTGTCGCCCTTGCTGCTAAACCAACTGTATGTCTCATACCCTCTCCTACTACCATTACTAATGCCAGGTAAGGTACAATCTCAATATCATCCACCGATAACTCATTCTTTATTTGCTCTATTACTTGCTTTTCCTTTTCTTCAGTCAGTTCTTTAGTCCTTAGAACAACAGACATATTGTCAATTCCCGAAGGAACATGTTCATATGATAATCCTTGCTCTTCAAGTATTTGAAGAACTTTACGGCCAAAGCCCACTTCCCTGTTCATCATATATTTGCTTATGTAAAGTGTGCTAAACCCCACATCTCCAGCTATACCTGCAACATGATCACTGCCTACGCCTCTCTCCTTAACAATCATTGTTCCAGGTGCACTTGGATTGTTAGTATTCTTTATGCATACAGGTATGCCTTTTCTGTATACAGGCTCAAGAGTTTCTTCATGAAGTACCGAGAAGCCTGCATAGGATAATTCCCTCATTTCCCTGTAAGTAAATACGCTTATTGCTTTTGCATCAGGTACAATGTTTGGATTTGCTGCAAAAACCGAGTCTACATCGGTGAAGTTCTCATAAACATCTGCACAAACAGCAGCTGCTAAAATTGATCCAGTTATATCGGAACCGCCTCTTGGAAAGGTTACCACATCACCTGCTTTGGAATATCCAAAAAATCCTGGGAATATGATGATTCCCTCATAATCGTTAAGGGCTTTCAAGTTATCGAAAGATTCCGGCAGAACCCTTGCATTTCCAAACTCATCACTTAGAAAAAGTCCTGCATCTTTGGGATTTACATACTTTGCATTGTAGCCTTTACTCTGTAAGTAAGCAGCAACAACCTTTGCGGAATTATCTTCCCCAGCAGCCTTTAAAAGATCCATAAACATTCCTTCATGGGTTACCGGACCTGATAGCCGTTTCTTCATATCCTCTGCTATAACTTCAGTTATAGTGCCGTCCAGGCCTAACCCTTTTGCAATGTCGTCAAACCTTGCAATAACAGCATTCATCTCATTAACTGCTTCACCTGTTTTTATATATTTCTCTGCACAATTTATAAGTAAATCGGTAACCTTGATATCTTCCTTAGAACGCTTTCCTGGTGCAGAAACAACTGCAAGCCTTCTTTCAGGGTCAGATGTTATAATATCACATACCTTCATTATCTGCTCAGCTGATGCGAGGGATGTTCCTCCAAATTTGCATACTTTCATTTCTCTTCCTCCTAATTCTAAATCTTACCTGGAAATATTTCTAGTCTTCTAAAACTCTTATAAATCCCGCAACTTCTTTAATATAATGATTGTCGGTTAATTCCCTGACTTTTTTCTTCAACACACCTTCTGCCTCTTTTTCAGAGACAAAAACCAATTCCTCTTTTGCTGCTTTAATTTCAGAAGGTATCCACTCTACTTGCCCAAACATTGTTTTAACAAGTTCCTCTGCGTCATTATGGCTATTAACCTTTAGCCTTATATAGAAACGTGTTTCCATTAAATCAGTGTCCATTATATTTTCATCGGTATTTATTGTCCAAATATTTTTTCCATTATTATCCTTGTGTTTTACAACATCAATTACATCTGCTACTACAGCACTCGCAGTAGGTAGTTTCCCTGCCCCGCGACCATAAAACATAGCATCTCCTATGGCATCTCCCCTTACAACAATCGCATTGAATACATCTTCTACATTAGCAAGCGGATGGCTTTTATTTATAAATGCAGGACCAACTGATGCGTAAATTTTTCCGTTTACCCTTTCACTCCTGCCAACCAGTTTAATGACTGACCCTGATATATCTGCATAATGCATATCAGCAAGTGTAAGCTTTGTTATTCCTTCAGTGAAAATTTTTCTATAATCTATATATTCATTATAAGCAATAGATGATAATATTGCTATTTTTCTACATGCATCATGTCCTTCTATATCTGCTGTGGGATCTGCTTCAGCATATCCATTGGCTTGTGCCTCCTTCAATGCTGTGTCAAAATCCTTCCCATGCCTGTTCATCTGAGTGAGAATATAATTGGTAGTTCCGTTTAAAATACCTGTAATTCCGTTTATTTCATTGGCAGCAAGACAGTTATTCAAAGGTCTAATAATTGGTATACCTCCCCCAACACTGGCCTCAAAATGATAATGTACGTTATTTTCTGCAGCCATTCTAAGAAGCTCAGGTCCATGGGTTGCAACCAATTCCTTATTGGATGTTATTACATGCTTACCTTTGGATAATGCCATCTTGGTAAACTCATATGCTATACCTTTACCGCCTATTGTTTCCACTACGACGCTAATTGAGTCATCATTAAAAACATCATCAGAATTCTTGGTTAAAAGCTCCTGATCGGGGCAATCATCAAAATCACGTATATCTAATATTTTTTTTACGCATATTTCTTCTCCGGCTCTTTGGCTTATGCTGAGCCTGTTTTTCTTAATTACTTCTACTACTCCTGATCCAACTACTCCATAACCTAAAACTGCAACAAAAATCATATTTACCTCCTATTACTCTCTAGCAAGGATTTCTTGACGACGAACTCCTTCTATTCTTCCAATTTCATTCATTAACTCTTTTATATCATTAATCATACCCGCCGTCTCAATGGATATTGTTACATCAGCAAGACCATTGATAGGTATATTTTGATTAATTGTTAGTATATTGGCTTTAGATAATGCTATCTGGTTTATTATACTTGATAAAATACCCGACAAGTCTTCTACTACAAAAAACAGGGTCATTACCTTGCCCCTTGAAGTCTCATAGAAAGGAAAAACATAGTCTTTATATTTATAAAATGCACTTCTGCTTATCCCAACCTCTTTTACAGCTTCATTAATAGATTTTATCTTTCCTTTGCCAAGTATCTGCTTTACCTCAATCACCTTGGAAAAAACCTCTGGAAGTACTGAAGTATCAACCAGTAGGTAAGTTGAGTCCTTATTCATACATCTTGTCACCGTCCTCAATAGACGCACATTTGTTTTTCTATTGTGAAATTATAATAACATATAAAACCAGCAAATTCAATAGCCAATGTAATTAAAATTGATTAATATTTATTTATATTAAAACTAAATTAAAAGTGATAAATCTATTACATTTGTCTGTCGCAAATCCCGTTGAACCGTTCGTTATTTGCTCCGCCAAATGTAAGATTATTAACACTTTTAATATAAAAGAGGTGCCTTTTACAAGACAACCTCTCTTAGTATTTTCTAAATGCTTTGCAATAATTATATTTATTTGTAAACTATTCGAAAATGTTTAAATTTTAAGAATGTTCTCTACTTCCTTTTTCATATCTTCCTTAGGGCAAACGCTCTTATGCTTTATTTCCCTTTTGTCAAGATCTTTAAGTCCTGCCGGAATAGAAAGGCCACACTTTTCTGCCAGAATCTTTAAAAGCTCAAATTCGCTCTTGCCGGCTTTGCTTTCTTCACCAAAAATGGCCTTTACAACACTGTCATTAAATTTGAACGGGCTTGCGGTTGAAACAATAACTGTTTTTGTCATATCACCTGTAGATATGACATACTTGTCATAAACATCTATTCCCACTGCCGTATGAGTATCAACAACATAATTATATTCATTATAAATACATTCTATTGTTTTCAAAGTATCAGCTTCGCTTGAGAAACCGCCCCAGAAGTGTTTTGAAATTTTCTTCTTGGTATCGGAGTCAACTGTGTAAATACCCTCATCCTTAAGTAATTTCATCCATTCATTAATTAGCCATGAACCGTGTCCTGTTATTTCATATAATAATCTTTCAAGGTTACTGGATATCAAAATGTCCATGGATGGCGAACTGGTCTTTTTAAACTCTCTTCTCTTGTCATAGACCCCGGTATTTATAAAATCAGTAAGAACATTATTCTCATTGGATGCACATACCAGCTTGTTAACAGGAAGTCCCATTTCCATTGCGTAGTATGCCGCTAAAATATTTCCAAAATTTCCTGTAGGCACAACAAAATTTACTTTTTCTCCTGCTTCAATCTCATTTCTTTTTAAAAGATCTGCATACGCAGAAAAATAGTAAACAATCTGAGGCACAAGCCTTCCCCAGTTTATTGAGTTAGCAGAAGAGAACTTATAGCCACCTTTGCCCATCTTATCATTCATTTCATTATCGGTAAATATAGCTTTAACACCATTTTGTGCATCATCAAAATTTCCATAAACCCCTATGGAATATGTGTTATTACCCTCTTGGGTTACCATCTGCATCTTCTGAACATCACTCACACCATCGTTCGGGAAAAATACAATAACTCTGGTGCCCTTAACATCTTTAAAGCCTTCTAACGCAGCTTTACCGGTATCTCCTGATGTAGCAACAAGAATAACCGTTTCATCAGTCTCACCTGTCTTTTCAACCGCCTTAACCATGAAATGAGGTAAAATCTGAAGTGCCATATCCTTAAATGCACATGTTGGACCATGCCACAATTCAAGCACATGGACGTTATCATTGAGCTTTATAACAGGTGCTATCTCATCTGTACCAAACTTCTCTTTTGTATATGCAGAATTTACACATTGCGTAATTTCATCTATGGAATAATCGTCAAGAAAATGCTTAAGAATAAAAACAGCCCTTTCCTGATAACTCAAATGGACTAAATTGTATATCTCCTCAGGGTTAAGCTTTACCGGGGTACTCGGAACAAATAAACCTCCATCAGGTGCAATCCCCATCTTAATAGCCTCAGCAGATTTTTTAGACTTAAGACCTCCTCTTGTACTTTCGTATAACATATTATTCCCCCTAATTTTTATCATATAATTAAAAGTGATTAACCTTTTAATGTATATACTTATTAATAATCATACTCATCAAAGCTGTATTTTAGTCATTCCTTATATTAAAGTTCCTTATTATAATAATACAAAAAACATAAAAAATAAAGAAATTTTTATATTAACCTATCTAAATCTAAACGGATACCGACGAAACCTTGCATACCTTAACCTCATACTGTATTCCATTTTGCTAATTAAACCGGCCGCTGCATTTTTCCCTTGACTAAATAAATACTCTTTTTCTTCTTCTGTCAAACTGAAATCCAAGCTGGAAACATTTCCCGTAGCTATCTTAGCTAATATTTTATTTTCATAGTTTTTTGTTTTTGGAATACCTATATCATGAACTGCCGAAATTAATGATTTTAGTACATTTAAAGGAGTGTCCAGACTAAAAAACTTCTTTTTTTCATCCCCATCAAGACTAAACCCTACTGTCTTAAACTTATTATCATCCCCTATCATCCATACAGGATAATTATCAAAGACGCCGCCATCAACTATGTTGTAAGTTTTCTTTTCCTTTCCACTTCCAACCTGTAATTCAACTGCTTTAAAAGCAAATGGAACACTTGCACTCATTCTGACAGCTTTTGCTACCTCCAGCTTATCAGGGTTAATTTGGTAAAACTCAATATCATCAGGCAAAACCAATGCCTTCCGCCTTGTGGCATCAACAGCTAAAAACCTTGCCCTATAACCATTTGGATTACAGCTGTCAACTATTCCACCCCTCAAATCTTCAAAAGTCCTAATTCCCTTCTTAATCAGATGACCATAAAGCCACTCTTCAAGGTAATCTCCGTCAAAAAGGCATCCCTCTTTACTGTAAAGAGACACATTCTTTATTATATCTCCTCTGAAATTAACATCGGAATTCTCATCTTCATACTCTTTATGGATTATTCCTCTTGGGCTTTGGCTTAAAAAATCAATAACAGAGCTATTATCTTTTCTATTCTTACTTCTCCATTCTTCAAAGTAAGCCACTGCTGAAACTAGCTTGGGAATATCCTCCATTTTTATTTTCCCAAAATCAAGGCCTTCTAATATTTCTCTTAAATCAGCTGCTATAAACCCTGACCCAATAAGTGAACCTGCTATAGCACCTGCTGACACTCCGGCGATGTTTTTGAAAGTATATCCATTTCTTTCAGCTACCTCATAAGCACCTGCAAATGCGATTCCCTTTACTCCGCCACCGCTTAAAACCAGATTATACATCTTATTTACATTATTTATTTTATTCACAATATATCAATCCAGAAAATTAATCTCTTAATATATTATATAATTTTTGATTGATAAATGCTTATTTTGATTGATTTGCCATTTCTTTTATTCTAGCCTGAGCATAATAGGCTACCTGGCTTTTAGGATATAATTTGACTACTGTCTGAAATAATTCAAGGGCTTCCTTATTGTTATTTATGCCCTTATAAGCTACGCCCAGCTTATATAATGCACTATCCATGAATGCCCACTTATCACCATAAATTCTTACTTTATTGAGTTTTTCAATAGCTTCGTTATACTTTCTGCTGTTGCAAAAGCTATATCCCTGGTTATAAGCACTTTGTGCAGCCTTTGGAACAACGCTTTCAAAAAGTTTGTCATACTTTTGTTTGTCTGCAGCACTAAACTTAGTATCTTTCATAAGTACCAACATATCGGCTGCTGCTTCATAGTTCCTCGAATTTGCTAAGCCCTCAGCTTCACTGAGCTTCTTTACATTTTTATTATACTCAAGCTCGTTTTCTAACAAAGCTTTATTGCTTTTTAAAGTTTCATAATCCTTAGTTAGCTTACTAAGGCTACTATTTAATTCTGTCACTTGTTTATTTAATTTACTGATTGTTTCCGCTTCCATATCAACCTTATTCACCGGTGATGAGTCTGTTTTGCTTAAATACACAGGTATGTTGCATAAAAGTACAATAACTGCCCCCAGCAGCACACAGCATATGTATTTAATTAAGTCACCTTTTAGGAAATTGAGTTTTTCTGAGATATTGATATCATAATTTTTCAGCTTCTTATTCTCTTCCTTGGCGGCCGGTTGCTTATTTAAAGTAGTTTTTATCTCTTTTTTTGAAAAGGATGCTTCGCGTTCTTTTATCAATTCATAGAGCCTTGTTGCCTTAATATTAGCCCCTTTTAACTCCATAATCTTTTCATATACAAGTCTGGCTTTATTATAATCATTTATGTATAAATAACAAGTCCCTAATAGATCCATAGCTTGGTAAAATTCAGGATTTAAGGATATAGCTTTCTTTAACTCTATTATAGCCATGTCCTCACTTTTAGCATTAATACTGTCTAAAGCTTTATTATAAAGGTTTATAGAGCTCCTTATATTATCCGGGATAGTCAGATCTTTAAAACCCAATGCCTCGGCATCAATATGGGTGTAACTTTCAAACTCCTGCTTCAAATCAATCAATTCATTCCCTCCTATATGTTTGGCAATAATCATTTCACATTTTATTTATTGCAAAACATTTTCCTTGATCCATATATAGCTCCTAAAAACCTACCATGTAGTATACACTACAATTTATTTAGATATCAAAAAATTTCCTTATCTCTCCAATATAATATAACGAACCATAAGCACAAATTATACCGCTTTTTGAAACTTTATTCATACTATACCTTATAGCATCTTCAATTTTATCACTCACAACGACTTCATTACAATAGCCTCTTAATATTATAGCCAAGTCCTGAGCTTCCATACCCCTATCATTTTGAGGCTTAACAGCAATAAACTCAGACACTATTGGTGCTAAAGGCTCTATGATGGCTTTGTAATCCTTGTCTTTTAACACCCCAATAATAATTATTATCTTCTTTCCTGGGAAATATTTCTTAAGGTTTTCAGCAAGGGTTGAAGCACCTTCCCTATTATGTGCACCATCTATCAAAAAAATAGGATCTTTACATACAACTTCCATTCTACCCGGCCACACAGCTTTTCTAAGTCCTCTATAAACAGTAGTTTCACATATTCTGTCAAAACCCTTTTCCTTAAGAATATTAACAGTTTCAAGTGCTGTTACTGCATTTGCCGCTTGATGTTCACCCGGTATTTGTATTTCAAATCTTCCATACTTTTTGTGAAAAAATGTACTTCCCCATATACTTGATTCCAATATATCAAAATCTGACAAAAGAATTTTTTTGAGACTTGAGTTTTTGTCAAGACACACCTTTTCAAATACTTTTAAGGCCTCATCTGACTGTGGGTACAATATAACATCAGTATTTTCCTTAATAATCCCAGCCTTTTCGTAAGCAATCTTTTCCAAGGTGTCACCTAGTATATTCATATGATCATAGCTTATCGTCGTAATAACTGCAGCTAAAGGACAATCTATCACATTTGTGGAATCAAACCTGCCTCCAAGTCCTACTTCCAATACAACAACATCACAGTTCTTTTCAAAAAAATTCAAAAATGCAATTGCTGTAACAATTTCAAATTCTGTCGGGTGATTTCCACCATTTTTAATAAGTTCATCAACCTTTTCTTTAACAAAAGAAGTTATTCTCGCAACATCACTATCTGGTATTTCTTCAATACCTATCTTTATACGTTCAGTAAATCTCTCCAAATAAGGGGATGTATATATCCCTGTTTTATAGCCTGATTCCATAAGAATACTGCTTATAAACGCTACAGTAGAACCTTTACCGTTGGTTCCTGCTACATGGACAAATTTTAAGTGCTTATGCGGATCTCCCATTAATGAGAGAAGTGCAGTTATATTTTCAAGTCCTAATTTTACTCCAAACTTTAATGTTCCATGGATATAATCCAAGGCCTCTGTATAGTTCATTGATTTCTCCCCAATCTAGAACTAAAGATGTATCATATGGATAATACCCTCATACGATACATCTCTAGATTTTATTTCTTCAAGCATTCCTTTAAATGTTGCAGTCTAACTCCCCATAACCTCGCTTCTGTATTGACCTTTCTCGTCAACACCCGCTCCGTATGGGGAGTAACCCTGCAAGCATTCCTTAATTACTACCGCAGCACTTTTTGAACTTCTTACCGCTTCCGCATGGACAAGGATCGTTAGCACCAACCTTGGCACCCTTTGAAACGGACTTTTTAGGTTCGTCTCCATGGCTGGCACTTGTTGGTTCTGCCACCCTTTCCCTTTCAACATTTTGATCTTTCTCTATATGTGTATTCAAAATAAGCTTTAATGCATCTTCCTGAATATTCTTAATCATTTCTTCAAACATTTCAAAGCCTTCAAACTTGTATTCCACAACAGGATCTCTCTGACCAAAGGCACGAAGACCTATTCCATGTTTTAACTGCTCCATGGCGTCTATATGATCCATCCATTTCTGGTCAACAACCCTTAAAAGTATTACTCTTTCCAATTCACGCATGAGATCAGGTCCAAGCTCTTCTTCCTTGCTATCATATCTCTTATTCAAAAGCTCTATTATATTATCGCTTACATCTTCTTTAACCATTCTTTCCATTTCTTCATTAGTTGGCTTTATTTCACCTTTAGAAAGAAATCCGCTTGCTAAAAAGCTGTCTATAGCTTCCCAATCCCACAAGTCAGGATGAGGAGTTTCTGTACAATAAAGCTTGGCAACACTCTCGGCCAGCCCTTCAATCATTTTTACATAATTTTCTTTAAGGTTTTCTCCATTCAATACCTGGCTTCTTTGTCCGTATATAACCTCTCTCTGTTTATTCATAACATCATCATACTGCAATACATGCTTTCTTATCTGGTAGTTCTTTCCTTCTACCCTCTTTTGTGCATTTTCAATTGCACCTGAAAGCATTTTATGCTCTATCGGCTGGTCCTCCTCAAGGCCTAACGCATTGACAAGTCCTTTTATCCTGTCAGTACCGAAAAGCCTCATAAGGTCATCTTCCAATGATATATAAAACCTGGAAGCACCAATATCTCCCTGACGGCCGGCACGACCTCTTAACTGATTGTCTATACGCCTTGATTCATGTCTTTCGGTACCCATTATGAAAAGCCCGCCTGCTTCATAAACCTCTTCTTTTTCCTTATCTATCTGCTTCTTGAACTTTTCATTGAGCTCACGGTAAGTCTTTCTTGCATTTAGAACAATCTCGTCCTTGGTTTCACTATAGCTTGTTGATTGGCTTATAAGCTCCTCATCAAAACCCTGCTTTCTCATTTCCTGCTTTGCCATGTATTCAGCATTACCGCCTAATACTATGTCGGTACCTCTACCAGCCATGTTTGTAGCTATGGTAACAGCTCCTTTTCTACCTGCTTGGGCAATAATCTCCGCTTCTCTGTCATGATACTTTGCATTCAATACCTCATGCTTTACTCCACGTCTTCTAAGCATACTGCTCAAAAACTCTGACTTCTCAATGGAGATTGTACCGATAAGTACCGGCTGCCCCTTTTGGTTACACTCGACAACATCATTTATAACAGCATTGAACTTACCCACTTCTGTTTTATATACACTATCCGAATAATCCTTCCTTTTTAGCGGCTTATTTGTTGGAATAACTATAACATCAAGCTTGTATATATCCTGGAATTCCTGCTCTTCTGTTTGTGCAGTACCGGTCATACCGGAAAGCTTCTTATACATTCTGAAGTAATTCTGGAACGTTATAGTAGCGAGGGTTTTACTTTCTCTTTCTACCTTTACGCCTTCCTTTGCTTCTATAGCTTGGTGCAAACCGTCACTGTACCTTCTACCATACATAAGACGGCCTGTAAACTCATCAACAATAATTATTTCGCCATCTTTTACAACATAATCCTTATCCATCTTCATAAGCCCATGTGCTTTGATAGCCTGGTTTATATGGTGAGAAATAGTAAGGTTTTCAGGATCTGACAAGTTTTCAAGCATAAAATACTGCTCCGCTTTTCTTACACCATTTGAAGTCAGGTTGGCTGTATGAGCCTTCTCATCAACTATATAATCCTCTTCAATATCGTCATTATGCTGCTTATCATCAGTTTGAGTAAATACCTTTGCTTTAAGCTTGGAAACAAAGGAGTTGGCTCTCTTGTAAAGATCTGTCGACTTATCCCCTGCACCTGAAATTATAAGCGGAGTTCTGGCTTCGTCAACTAAGATACTGTCGACCTCATCCACTATTGCATAGTGAAGATCTCTTTGAACCTTCTCTTCCTTGTAAATAACCATATTGTCCCTAAGATAGTCAAACCCAAATTCATTATTTGTTCCATATGTTATATCACAATTATAAGCTTTTCTTCTTTCGTCATTATCCATATCGTGTACAATCAGACCGACAGTAAGTCCCAAGAATCTATAGATTTTACCCATCCACTCGCTGTCACGCTTTGCAAGATAATCATTTACTGTAACAACATGAACGCCTTTTCCCTCAAGGGCATTTAAATAAACAGGGAGTGTTGCAACGAGGGTTTTACCTTCACCGGTTTTCATTTCTGCAATTCTACCTTGGTGCAAAACAATACCACCTATTAACTGCACATCAAAGTGCCTCATTCCAAGTACCCTTATACCGGCCTCTCTTACAACTGCAAAGGCTTCTGCCATTATATCATCTACTGTTGCCTCTTCTTTGGCAATTTTTTCTTTAAACTCAAATGTTTTAGCTCTTAACTGTTCATCCGTCAATGCCTTTATATCCGGTTCGATTTCATTTATTTCATCAACTATCGGTTGAATTCTTTTTAGTTCCCTATCGCTGTAACTACCAATAACTTTTTCAATAATACTTTTTATCATCATAAAGATATCATCCTTTCCAATTTAAACAAATATTAACTTTGACTTGAGGAATTCCTAACTGCTAAGAAAATCAGCAGAAAAATTCCAACTGCTACAATTAAATCTCCAATACTTACTATAGGCATCAGCCACCCCAAAAATGGGGGCATCCCAATAATATCAGATAGTAACGGAATCTTTGTGGCTTCATTAATGAGAATATGCTTGCCATCGGAGCCGTTTTTCAGAAGCTCCAGGCCACCGGACAAATCTCCTGTTTTTTCTAGAAGCCGAGAACTGACAGGCATCAACCCCCCATTCAGCATCATCACCAAAATATTGGCAAGACTCCCTATACCAATAACCAGCACACCCAAAAGCCGCCTGTTATACCACAACACGACCAGCAGGAGAGCAAATGCAGTTCCTTGAGCCACAAAACTGTACCTTCCCGGATCAATCAATCCTCTTAAGGCTAAAACCCTTATTGCAGTCTGAATACATACAACAATCAATAGAAGCCATAATTTTTGGAACTTAAGATTAAGAACATTGGAAACCCTGCCTTTAGCAAGAACTCCCAAAACAGCTCCTAATACAATAACAACAAGGTATAGCATAAAATCACTCCATTGCTGCTATAATTGATACTTCTTAAAATATCACAACTATTAACTTTCATTTAGGTATCCTTAGAAGCACAAAATCATAAATGATTTAATAACTAAATCAAAGGTGCTATTAATCTAGGCATACAGTACAATTATACTGTATAACAGGAAGGAGGTGACGAGTCGGAATAATTAATGACAAGTCCTTTATTCTTATAACTTGGAAGTACAGATATATATTGTAAATCTGTTATAACTTCAATCAAATTATTTTTCAGAGAATATTTTTCATTTCCACAAAATAACCCTTTTTTGCATAAAGGTTCTTTAATCTCAAATGCAACACTATACCTGATGTTAAACCCATTATCCATCAAGGTATAGTTCGAAGTCCCATCTGATATAATACCATTAGCATCACCTTTTGGTGCTAATGATGGCCCTTCACTTAATACATCCAATACATCGGATTGGCTGTTCATAAAAACAAGCATGTCATAATAGGCTGCCGGAAAAACTGCAGTCCCATCGGTAGTCAATGCTGATAATATTATAAGGCTTATAAACAGCTTCTTGAACATATACCAACCCTCAATATTCCTAAATAAACTAATTCACATATACATTTAATTTATATAGTAATAATACCCGAATAATTTAATTTAATCAAGCAAAAAATCACAAAGTGCTTTTTCAGCCCTCTTTTTCAAGCCTTTCAATGATCATGCTGTAACCGTCGGCACCATAGTTGAGACATCTGTTAACTCTGCTGATTGTGGCAGTACTTGCTCCTGTTTTCTCAGCAATTTCAGTATATGTTATACCGCTTTTTAACATCTTCGCTACTTCCAACCGTTGAGCCAGTGCCTTAATTTCTGATACGGTACATAAATCCTCAAAAAAATTATAGCACTCATCTACATCGTTAAGTAGCAATATAGCATTAAAAAGCTTATCGGTATTTTCATCCCTAATCTTGGAATTCAAATCCATCAACTCCTGTTTCTTTTTAAAACAATATCTCCAAAATTTACACCCAGACATTTGGCAACCAGGGGACACTTTGCTCTTAAAACAAAAAATGTTTTATCTCCTGCTCTTTTATCACCCTCAAGGGACTCAAAATTCGCCTGTCCTTTGGATATAATAATATCTGCTTTTTGAAAGGCCTCAATAAACTTTGGTGAACTTTTTTCAAATACAACTCCAAGCAAATAATTACCGGTATCCACTACCTCGCATATTGAGGTCAATCCCACCTGTATTGCGTCCTCCATAGTAGAATCGTTTAACATAGGTCCACCCTTTACGGAGTAAATAACATTTAATCCAAGCCTCTTTAATTCTTCAACGAGGACCATGTCAAATACTATTTCTCCGCTGTTGTCCCCAATAATCATAACATTTTTAGACCCTTCAAGCATGGATTTAAACTCATTGTAATCATCCAGATCAAATTCCCTGTCGGTTATCTCATTCATAGCCAAATCAACGTCAAAATCCGGAGTAATTCCCATATCTATTATATTTCCAGCCACCGCTATTTTAAATGCCTTATGCAACCTGTCACCGGACTCTTCCACCAGTTTGCAAAACAACCCATATTGTGCTAATGCATAGTCGTTCCACTGAATTTTTGCCTTTTTGTAAGGATCTGCAATTCCTATCATATCATATATTTTCTTAAGAACAATTGTAGAATTATAGCCAGGTATTCCATCCAAACTCAATTCACTTATAATTCCAAGTACACTGTTGATAGTTTTGCTTATTTCTTTATCGGAAATACCAGCTATCCTTAAGGTTGATATACCCTGTTTCAGATAGCATGGGATACAATCTGCTTCTACTCTCATATTAGACTCCCGCCTTTACATATTAAAAACAACTATTATTTTAATTTATATACTTGATAAAGTCAAAAAAAACAAATTGATTTTTCATCTTTTATATAAAAAATACTATAGCAATATCCATCATTAGGTGATATAATACTTGATAAGAAGTAATAATAATTCATTATGTGTGTAATATTATTACAGCAAACGATCGACTCAATATATCAACTTACTTTATTCAATTGCTTTACGAAATCATTATTTGATTTACATTTGCATCATGTACTAATAACATCTTTAAATAACCAGTTGTTTTAATTGTTAATTATTAACTTTCAATCTTACTAAAGTCAATTTATTTTGATATAGTTGTAAAATCAAGATTACTGTTCTTTTAAAAAAGCTCTCATATTCATTAAGTTTTTCTCCAATATCCTATTAACAAACTGTTGCTTCCCTTAAAATTCGTAGTAAAAACCAATACAATCTGTTGCATATTAGTGAAATTCTTGTCGTTTTCTGCATTTTTATAAAAAAGTATTTATTTTTTATTAAATATATTATATATTATTCACGAGTAATTATTAACTAGTTACTCCCCTATGTCCCGTTGCATTCTCCCTTCTCAAATAGAATGCACGGGTATTTTTTTATTGTTAGGGAAATAAATATATTATCTTTATTAAATATAAAACGCTTTTAGTATATATAATATCTATAAAAAGCAATTAATTCTTCGAAAGGTGTGAAGTTTTATGGGTAGTGAAATAGAAAGAAAGTTCCTTACCAAAGATGATAACTATAGAAGGATCTCAAAAGGTGTACCCTATATGCAAGGATATATCTGCTCTGGCAAAGGTAAAGTTGTACGAGTAAGAGTAGCAGGCACCAAAGGCTACATTACTATAAAAGGGCCTCAAAATGGAATAAAAAGATCGGAATACGAATATGAAATTCCGTTAAATGATGCTAAGGAAATGTTGGAGAATTTATGCACAAAGCCTCTTATTGAAAAGCATAGGTTTAAAGTTAGTTACGAGGGATTTGTTTGGGAAATAGACGAATTTCATGGGGAAAATGAAGGACTTGTGGTTGCAGAAATAGAATTGGAAAATGAAAATCAGCAATTTACTATTCCTGAATGGATTGGCAAGGAGGTAACCGGTGAGTCAAAATATTACAATTCAAGTTTGATCAAAAATCCATATTCTAAATGGAGTTATATTTAATATATTTATATATTTTTATTTTAAGGTTTTGTCCTTACAATATTTATGATAGAATTAACTTAGATTATAGTATTAAAATTGTATAATTTAATATTTTTAATAAATATTTTGTATTTTACTGCACAAAAGGCAAATTTTGCTAGTAATTTATAGATGAATATTTTCTTAACTTGTTAACTAAAAAGTAGTTATTTATTACACCTAATTGATCAATTAACAAACGCATCATACGCAGTTCTCTTATGACGTAATTATGTGTTTATGCACTATTCTTCCTAATTACTTTTCATCTTTCATGGTTATACGAATAACACGTTATTTTGTTCCATTTATAAATTATTTATGTTATTATTAGCAAAAGCAAAATAATTTAGCTTTTAATGATTAAAGGCCGGGTTGTGTTAATCTACACTCCTTAACATACAAAGTAAATAGTAAACTTTGTAAACCCGCTTTTAAGTTAAAATCTTGGTTTTTTACACTAAATTAATTTATATAATTTAAAGGTGTAAAGGCTAAATGATTTTGACATATATTATTTTAATTATTTTAATTATTTTATTTATACAGATTAGGAGGTGTAAATAGATTAATGATAACCAAGCATAAAGCTTGTTATCAAGGTCAAATAATGCGAAATATATCCATTTTTGACCTATGAGGTTAAGGTATAAGATGTATACGTGTGCTGTAACATTAATTTGTATTTCTTGGAGTGTATCTTTAAATTAAAATGAATTTTGAAAGGGGAAATTATTTAAAATGAAGAGGTTAGGTTTATTTTTCTTAATTTGTACATTAATAGCATCTTCCATTGTTTCACTTAATGTCGGCTATGCTGCAGATCTATCATTTCCTTATAACGCTACTTATGTTGCCGGTTTCAATTCTCAGGCGGATAACCAGACACAAACTAATGAAATGCTTCGTAATGAATATAATGAGTGGAAAGCTGCCCGTGTAACATCGAACGGTGCAGGCGGAAACCTCAGAGTTCAAAGAGGATCCTCCGACAGCTATGATACAGTATCGGAAGGCATAGGTTATGGAATGATACTGTCTGCTTATTTTGATGATAGGACAACATTTGACGGGCTTTGGAAGTATGCAAAAGCACATTTCAACTCCAACGGTCTTATGGGCTGGCAAATTGATGCAAACGGAAACTTTGTGGGTACAGGTGGCAGGGGTGCTGCTACTGACGCGGAAGAAGATATGGCAATAGGCCTTATAATGGCTGACAAAAAATGGGGATCATACGAATCAGATGCTAAAGCTCTTATTAGAAATATGATGACCCATGAAGTTGAGTCAGGTACATATGTATTAAAACCCGGAGATAGCTGGGGAGGCTCCAATGTAACAAATCCTTCATACTTCGCACCTGGCTATTACAGGGTTTATGCTGAGTATACAGGAGATCAGAATTGGCTTAAAGTTGCAGACAAGTGTTATGAAATACTCAACAAATGCAGAAACAGCAATACAGGATTAGTTCCCGACTGGTGTACAGCACAAGGTTCACAGGCTTCTGGTCAGGGATACGACTTCAAATATGATGCAATCCGTACTCCATGGAGAATTGCAGTAGATTACAGTTGGTATGGAACATCAAGTGCAAAAACCGTTTGTGATGCAATGTCCAAATTCTTTAAAAATAATGGCATATCAAGTATTGGTGATGGTTATACAATATCCGGCAGCAAAATAAGCAACAACCACTCATCGACCTTTGTAGCTTGTATAGCTTCAGGTGCTATGACAGGCTTTGATGCATCTTTTGCAAAAGATATGTACAACGATTGCTTAAAAACAAAGGATGAATATTCTACAGGCTGGTCCTACTATGGAAACAGCTTGAGGATGATGACTTTACTTCATTTGACAGGTAACTTTCCAAATCCTTTAAAGTATAGCCCTGCTTCACCTACTCCAACAGCTACTCCAACACCTACTTTTACTCCATGGATACCATCAAACACTCCTACTCCTACAAAGCAGACAGGTAATCAAGTAGTAGAAGATGTTAATGGAGACAGATCTGTTAATATGGCAGATGTTATTCAATTGGCTACATGCTTTAATGCAACAAGAGGCACAAGCAAGTACCTTGCAAATTGTGACATAAACAATGATGGTTCAATCAATATGAGCGATGTCATTATGATAGCTGTAAAATTCAATTATACTTATTAAAATTAATGATGTAGTATATTTTAGAGTGTTGCAGAACTACTTTATGTAGATAAGCAACACTCTTTTTTGATTTAAAAATACCATTGACATCGGCTAAGTCAAAGTCCATCAAAATTCAAATCACTTTTGGAAAATTAGTTACTTGACTTCTTTCAGCATTTTTTCAATAAGCCGGCAATCCTTTAAATGTCTAAAGTCAAACCATTCGATGCTATCCCTTATATTTTTTAGTTCTGCCAAAAGACTTTCTTTGGGAGTGAATTCAGTATCCGTTTTAGCTCCGTTTTTTAATAGCAACTCTACCATTTCAGGATCAAGTTTTTCAATAGCTCCCCTCAACGGAGATATACTGCCATACTTTTTACTGCCATTGACAATATAATAATTTCTGTTGACATCAGCACCTCTTTCAATAAGAAGTTTTACTATTTCCAGGTCACTGACCTGCACTGCATCAGTCAGTACATTCATTCTGCTTGTATCATTCACCGGAACACCTTTATCCAGAAAGTATTTTACCATCTCCAAGTCAAGGCCCGCCATTGCAAAATTAAGTGCTCCAATAGCCTCCGGGCTTTTCGGGTCCGCTCCCCTTAAAAAGAGATGATCCAGCATCTTTGTGTCAAATCTGGGTACTACTTCAAAAGGTGTATTATATTTAAACCCCGTTTTAAGACCTGTATTGATAGTCCTCGCTGCACACCTTTCAAGTATTTTATCCACAAGAGCGATATCTCCCGTATCAGCAGCATAAGCCAGAACAATTCCCCACTCATTTTGATCCATATTGGGATTGTTTTTAATCAATGCACCTACCAGTTCCAACTTCTTTTTTTCGGATACTTGGGAATTTACATTGTTAAATATAGCAACCAGGCCTTTGTGTTTTACTCCTTTATTTATCAAGTAAATGGCAGTATCAACTTTACCGTATCTTAAAGATCTTTCCACAGGATTATACATATATTTGCCTGCATCGTATGGCGTCAGTCCGCATTGAAATATCATTTCGGTGATTTTTGTGTTTCCATTACCTGCTACCTGTACGAGGAGAGGAAGAAGCAAATCCGGATCCACGTTTTTGGATTTGAGATAATTCAACAATACTTTTGCAGATCCAGATTGATGGTGTTTTACTGCTTCATCAATGACCTGTAGAACCCTTGAAACCCCAGGTTTCTCCTTAAGTGACGATTCAATATATTTTACGTTGCCTGATCGTACAGCATCGCTAAAACCTGTAAAATTATACGAATAAACATAAGTAAAGCCCAAACTTAAAACCCCAATTATTAGAATCGCAAGAGCAAGTCTTTTCATCTCCATTTATTCTCCTCTCCCTTCCTAACTCATACGGCTGTTGTACCTTCTGATAATCCTGCCAAGTGAAAAATACACCAGTGTTGGTATAATTATGCAAAACAGAACTGCCCAATCAAGTCTTATATTGTCTTCTATCGCTAATACAACCACAAACAAAAGAAAGCTTGACGAATATGATATAACTCCTCGATAAAACTTCTCCATACCTCCCACACTTGCGATATGACCCATCTTTTCATATCTGCTTTTTTTGAATAGATGCACAGAGATAAAAAATACAATTACAATCAATACAATGTAAATCATGCAGCGTATCATAGTTTCTCCAAATCTAACCGAACTCGATTTATTTAAGTAACTCAACGGATAGAAATTATTGTCAAAATCCATTCCAATTATAAAGAAAATACCCTTATAAAATCTATACCAAATGTTTTTAAACATTTGGCCACCGAAAATAGTCGGTATTTGTGTGCTAAAAAAGTATTTACAACCTATCACGTAAATTACCGATAATACTGTTACAGGTGCAGCAGCACAAAGGAAAGTTATAACTCCTCCAAGCCAGGTTGATCCATTAGCTGACTGAAACATAATCATCAAGCCGAAAATAAAAATTGTTAAAAGCATAGCAGCTATGTACCACATGGTGGTGTCAACAATAAATCGTT
Organism: Bacillota bacterium; assembly: GCA_023430975.1. Classification (GTDB taxonomy): domain Bacteria; phylum Bacillota; class Clostridia; order Acetivibrionales; family DSM-2933; genus Pseudobacteroides. Next base: position 62,041 of record JAEYYB010000044.1, read on the forward strand.
TCCATACATAGTTTCGTATCAGCATACAATTTAATACCACATAGAATGCACTAAAAGATATTGTAATATTATATACTCCCACAAACCATTTGCTTATAATTATTTCTGACTTTGAAAAGGGCATACTGGCACTTAATGTATGGTATGTGAAGCATTTTTCATAATGAAACAGAACTGCACTCATAAAGAGCATCGTAAAAGAAAGAATTAATAATGCTACAATGGTTCTTGAGTCGTTGAAAGATCCAATTTCCAGATCTACATTATTATCTCTTATAAAATCCCATGAGTAAACCAGTAACAATTCAACGAAAAAAATCGGAATAAACCAGAAAGATGCCTTAAAATCCCTGTAAACAATGGCTTTACCCGGTAACCTAATCATATATGTTTTTCCCCCCTAATGTTTGCACAAATATATCTTCAAGACTCATATCTACGGCTTCCATATGCTTTACATTTTTAGTTTTAAGCCATGTCTCAAGGTCACCACATGAATTTGTGATTATATAAAACACACTACCGACATTACTTATTCGTATTATGTCTTTACGTGCCGTCAATTCTTCCGGCACTATCCCCTCAAATACCACTTGAAGCTTCTTTAATCGTTTTTTCATATTGTCGATTGAACCTGAGTATGTAATCTGTCCGTTGTTTATAACTGCAATGGTGTCACAGAGCTGTTCAACATCGTAAAGATTATGCGTGGATATAAGCAATGTAGTTTTGCGTCCGGCAACTTCATCAAGTAAAAGTTCCACAAGTCTCCTTTTGGCAATAGGGTCGAGACCTGATGTAGGTTCATCAAGTACCATCAATTCCGGGTGTATACTTAATGCAAATATTAGAGCCAATTTGGTTTTCATGCCTTTTGAGAGCTGCCGTATTTTTTTACCAATATTTATCTGGAGTGATTCACATAAACTTTTGAACATCTCATGATCAAAGCTTTCATAAGCTAAGCTATAAAACTTTTGCATATCTGATACTTTATAAGACTCATAGTAATGGCACTGGTCAGGCACATACCCTATAGACTTGCGAACTCTGGTGTCATTATAAATATTTGATCCGTCTACAGTAACTATTCCTGCATCAGGTTCCCATATCCCGGTAACCAGTTTGATCAATGAGGTTTTACCAGCCCCATTTGGCCCTATAAGACCTAAAATACTTCCCTTTTCTAGCTTGAGGTTTATATTCTTCAGTATGGAATTCCCTTCAACGCTTTTATAGACACTTTTCAATTCTACCAAGCATTTTCACTTCCTTTCAATTTCAGTATAAATTCCTATAACCATTTTAATGAGTTCTTCCTTTTCAATGCTCAGATAATGAGCTTCAACTACAGCATCCTTCAGACTCTTCCTCAGAGCCTCAATTCGTTCGCTATCAGTATTTGCTTGATAGTCACTAGAGACAAATGTTCCCCTTCCGGTGAAGGTCTCTATAACTTTCTGCCTCTCCAATTCAAGATACGCCTTGCCCACAGTATTAGGATTTGCACTTATAATTTTAGAAAGCTCGCGAATAGAAGGAATCCTGTCTCCCGGGTTTAAAATCCCTTTGATAATATTTTCCTTTATCCCATCAATAATTTGTTCATAGATAGGTTTACTGCTTCTTGCATCAATTTTTATCATACCCATCACTCTTCAATTGTATTAATTGCACTATATTAACTAGTACAATTAATACAATATCACACCATAGTCAATGTGTCAATGGGGAGAAAATAAATATGTCATACCAGTTTACAATAAAAGGTTAAATGAAAAAGTAAAATCCACTTTGTAAGATTAAAATCCATCCCCTTTAGAAAATTTAGTGATTTTTCTAAAAGGAGTGGATTTTTTATGCGGGTAAATTGTTGTTTTTCATTATTTTTGGTACAATAAAGGAGCAAAA
>JAEYYB010000081.1 GCA_023430975.1 Bacillota bacterium
TTTATTTGCTCTATCGTAACAATATACTTTTATCAAGGTTCAATATGGGTTTTACCTATTCTCTTATGAATTAATCCTAAATTTTTATTTTCAGTCTTATTTCCAATTACTTTCCGAGACTATACTACAATATCTATATAAACCACTCTTTACCCATAACGATATAAATATAGAGGAATTACATGAATTTAATCAATATTAAATTTGAAATAGAAAAAATTGAAAAGCTTGTTCTCTGTAATTCAATTCAAAATAATCTTTCATTGAATCAATTGGCTGATGCTTATAAAACCCTTCTCATTCTCCGAAATCAGTTTCTCTCCACATTTTCAGGTATGCCATTGGATGACATCGAAGAACTCCGTTACCGTATAATGGAGAATATTTTGAATATAAAAATTGATATTAGAGAAATGGTTGGTTTGAGTTGTGAAATAGAGAAGAAAGAGATGGAGAGACTATGGAACAAGGAGCAATAATGAATTAAAAAAGTCTTGAAATTTAGTAATAAAGCTCTGTAGAAATAGATTAAATTCTATTACAATACCATCGTGGTTACTAATTTTACAAGTTATTTTTTATAATACTGCCAAAGTCATATTTTCTCTACTTATAAATCTTGGTATAATTTCATTAATAATTCATATACCCTTTTTGGAACAAATATCAAATAACAAATTACTGATAATAAGAATTAAAGGTTCTTATTCGTCGGTTTCTAATGGAGGCTACTTTGGAAGTTATTGGGTCAATTATAAGTGTAATAGAGAAAGCTATATATATTATATGCGGAATAATTATAATCGCTTCGGTTGTAATACTCCCAAACTATCTCACTATATTATCTTTATGTTTATTTATATCTATTTTGGTATGCTTAGGTGTAAAGCGTAGGAAAATCAAAGTACGAATAGCAATGCTTGTTATAAGTGTATTATTGGCCTTGTTTTTACTGCTTCTCTTATATGCAGTATCAGAAAATAGTGGCTCTCATATTCATTAAAAACCTGGCTGATGCTCATAACTACAAATTTGCTCCAGTATGTTCCCATCATTCTATTTAGCTTTTAGGAGAATAATTCGATGTATATTATCAAACCATTCTACCAATAGTTCCGATGCTTTTAGTCTCGCATTTTCTGGTTTATTTATTTGCTCTTGAAACCAGTCATAAATTGTCGGAAGAATATTTTGGCAAAAATCAATATTTGCATCCTGGGAATAATCTTAAATCTTTATTGGAAACAAATACAAAGTACATTCGGAAAAATACTTGTAAAACTCAGTATTATTTTTGTTACTATTGATGCTGGACTCTACCTTTGCTTCAGCGATAACCTTACCTTGGATATTGGGTATTTTGTAGTTATAATTATCCCATGTACTAAATCTGAATCTATGCTGGAGTCCAAAAATAACTCTTACTGATTCTATCTCACACAATCTGCTTAATTTTATTTCCTTGGCTGAACAAGGAAACATTTCTGATTTTGAAACATTGCGGAACCACTCTATTTTCACGTTCTTTCTCCCTTAAATTTACTTAGTTGATTTGAATTACGATATAACTGAAGGTAAGTTCGTCATATTAACTTGTTTGCACTACTTAAAGATTTTGTACATTGGATTGCAAAATTTAAGATTCTTATACTTTTAGCCCCTATAATAAAAAGTAATAATCCTATTTGTAGTTGCCGATTTGCCATCTATTATCAAATCATAATCTGAATATTTAGTAGTAAATGCCACTGTAACTTTATGACCTCTAATTCCAAAATTGTAATTTGCCCCTTCTCTATTGAGTATACACTCAACATTTTCTACAACTTCACTATTAATAAGTATTTTATATTTGAATTTAAAAATCAAATTTGGTAAAAATTCAACTTTATACTCGTCATTATCTATACAAACGGTCCATTCTTTCTTTTTCATTTAAATTACTCTCCCAAATTAGGACATAATATCATACTAATGCATAATCTATTAAAAGTGTGAATTAATAATAACTCAAAAGCCCTAATTCTAAGTACTTTTAGGGCAATTCACTTAGATACTTTGAATAAGTTTCAACATACCTTGTTCCAAAAGAGATACTTGTAATCTCTGAATATGGAATTTATTAGGTTCATCTTGCCAAACCCCATCTGCATCGAAACGATAAACATAAGCAAATTTTTTGAATTGCCTATCTATTGTAATAATATGTCTTAAATAAAACTGTGTCAAGTTTATCCATATTAAATGGATATAGGCTCTCACCGTTGGTACTGTTCAATTTTACTACAGAGAAATCATTAGAGCTATGAACAATATTTTTCGCCTTCACTGTTTTATTATCGGGATTAAAGTATTGAAGCCGCTTGAATAAGTATCAGACGTTATCAAACCTATTTATCACATACAAAACTCAGCTCATACCATACAATTTATATATAAGTGACTGTTTAAGACAGCGAAAACACGGAGGTACTATATGAACCTGAATGATATGAAATTGCAAATTGAAAAAATAGAGAAGCTGATTTTCCTGAACTCCTTATATAAGAATTTATCATTGAAAGAATCGGCTGACACCCACAGGAATCTTATCATCCTAAGAAATCAGTTTCTTTCATCATCATTTTCAGAGATGGCTCTGGAGGAGCTTGAGGGGATTCGTTATCGTATTGTTGAGCGTATTTTGAGTGTGAAGATTGAAATAAGAGAGATGGCTGGGCTGAATTGTGAAAATGAAAATAAAGAATTGGAGGGGCTATTAATGAAAAAATTGTAAAAATGTAATTGATGAAGTCTGGAGACATAGCAATAGAGTTCTTTGGTGTTGACTGATTGATCTTCACTATTTCTGGGTTATATTCACGGATGTTCCTAGCGTTCAATTTGGACAATATTTATAAAATGTTGGTTAGATAACTTTATCAATGCACTCAGTTATAATTTTACTCCCAGAACGAATGTATAATTATGCATGATAAAAATAATGTGTACAACTATTTTGTCACAATTCGAGAAAGAGCGTGGAAAATATCGGGATATTTGAGAACGACTTTTTTGTCATAAAAATCATTGTCATGTAACAGAAAATATAGGGCTTGAGGGTCGTTTTAGGATACAATTATTTCGTCATGAATCATATATATATATGCGTACTTTATAATAAATAATGTCCTATATAAAATTAAATATTCCGAGCTTTAGAAAATGGAGGGGAAGATCTGAAATCTGCTCCTCCATTTTTTATAAAAATATTAATAAAAGTTAAATTCTCCTTCTTTAATTTTTAATGATGGAATAACCTAACCCCTGTGATAGCCATTACCATTTTATATTCATTGCACGCACTTATTACTATATCATCTCTAACGGACCCGCCAGGCTGTGCAATGTATTTAACTCCACTTTGATATGCACGATCAATATTATCCCTGAATGGGAAAAAAGCATCCGAACCTAATGATACGTCCTTTAACCCCTCAAGCCACTTCTTCTTATCATTTCCAGTAAGTCTTTCAGGAACTGTTTCCAAAACATCATTGAGCATATTTATTTCATAATCAGTAACATCATTTCTTACAAATAAATCAATGGCATTATCCCGTTCAGGTCTTCCAACACCTTGCTTGAATTTCAGACTTAATACTTTTGGATGTTGCTTTAAATACCAAATATCAGCTTTATCGCCTGCAAGCCTTGTACAATGTATTCTTGATTGTTGACCTGCACCACAACCTACTACCTGACCATTTAATACATAGCAGACAGAATTTGATTGGGTATATTTAAGTGTTATCATTGCCAATATCATATCTCTTCTTGCATTATCAGGTATTTCCTTATTTTCAGTGACGATATTTTTAATATCCTCATATCCTGGAATATGATTATTTCTCTTTTGTACAAACTCTATCCCAAATATCTGCCTTGTTTCAATCTCAGAGGGCTCATAAGCCGGGTCGATTTCAATAATATTATATTTACCGCCTTTTTTTTGTTTAAGAATTTCAAAAGCTTCTTGAGTATAGCCTGGTGCGATTATGCCATCAGAAACTTCTCTTTTTAGAATGAGTGCAGTTGATTTATCCACTATATCACTAAGTGCCGCCCAATCTCCAAAAGACGATACTCTGTCTGCACCTCTCGAGCGAATATACGCTGAGGCAAGCGGGGATAATTCAATATCCTCAACAAAATATGCCTTTTTAAGTTCATCAGTTAAGGGCAATCCTATTGCTGCTCCGGCCGGGCTAACATGCTTAAATGAAGCAGCTGCAGGCATATCAATAGCAGTCTTTAATTCCTTTACAAGCTGCCATGAGTTCAAAGCATCCATAAAGTTTATATACCCTGGATTTCCGTTAAGCACTTTAAAGGGCAATTTACCGGTAACCGAACGAATTTCAGCCGGTTTTTGATTTGGATTACAGCCATATTTTAGTTCATACATTTTAATAAAACCTCCTTATATATATCCTTATAATATCTCTTATAATATCTCGTTATAAAAATATAATTTTCTATCCTTTAAATGCAATAGCATCAAGTTGAAACTGAAGCCCATCTTGTCCGCCATGATGAGCAAATTCCGTCTGTATTGATTTTCGGGCAGGATACTTTCCATTAAGTCTTTCTTTGATTACCTTTTCCATCACAGGTATATTCCAAACATCTCTAAACAAGCAATCAAGCTTTACGACTGATTCTAAAGTTAAACCTATTGATTCCAATCGATTACTCAAATGATCAAACGCACCATTTATTTGATTTTCTATAGACTGACCTATGTTGCCTACACAATAGCTTATGAAAACAAAATCGCCAGCCTCCACAATTCCGGAATGTGCCCATTCCTTATTTACATCACTTCTTATAATTTCTCTCATGTAATCTCCTCCCTTATGCATATTCGAATCTATTCCGGTAAATCTAGGATTTTTATATAATCCCTTTTTTGTACATATAGTGTTCTTAAATCTGATGTATACATATTAACCTTCTTCTACCAATTCATAGGCTCCTGCATCCTTTTTCCCATTTCTTACTGCACCCCTTTGGTCAACTGCCGGAGAATTATTTACTCCAATATTTACAGCAGAACTACCCTTGCCTAAAGCCATTGTTTTTGTATAGCCTCCATTATCCGCAAGTGGGAAAAGCATAGGGTCCTTAATCAGTGATCCTGCCGCAGCCTTTTCATCTTTAACTTTTCTGCCGGATATTATGGCAGAACTAAGATATTCAATATTTCCCCCTCCATCAGAAAGCTGCGTATTCGTATTATAAACAGCCCAATCCCTTTCAAAACGGTTATTTGAGAGAATACAATTGGTCAATTTCACCTTACTTCCATCAGTTGTCTGTATACCTCCACCATGAAACCATGCATAATTGTTAGCAATAGTTGTATTTGTAATTTTACACATAACGGCTGATACGGCTATAGCACCACCCATACCTAAGTTGGGGCTTAATAGGGTATTTTTATGAAATGTCAAGTTTATGATGTCCAAATTTCCTGTAAATGATAAAAACCATAATCCTCCTCCCTGCTTAAAGCAGCGATTTTGGTCAAAGGTACATGAATCTACTTTAAGGTCACCTTCCTGGGCATATATGGCACCGCCTTGCCCTTCATCAGTATTTGCTATCTCATTAAATTCAAAAGTGGAATTGACTATGGAATCCGTACTCTTTCTATAATATCCTTCATCACCGGGTTTATGGAACACATAAAATATTGCCCCTCCCAGTCTGTTGCTGGTATTACCGGTAAAGCTAGATCCTGCAACATCAAAATAAGCAGTTTTCCCGTTTTGGTCAAGACCATCAATGGATATGGCTCCACCATTTCCATGTTGACTTCCTATAATCCCTGTGGCTTTATTTGCGATAAAACCACAATTCATAACTTTAAAGCTACTGCCAAGTCCCCCTATTGCACCACCATTCGAAGCTTTATTCCCTATAAAAACACAATTGGAAAAATATCCGTTTGGAACAGAAAACAAATATACTGCCCCGCCCTGGATATCGCCCAGATTGCTGCTGCTTGCACATTCATTATTTATAAAGTTTACATTAACCGCCTTAAATTTTCCCTCACTTGTATTACCTTTTTTACCGGTCATCATAACCGCCGCACCGCATTGATCACTGAAATGGCCATTTTTGACGGCATTTTTCCCATCTTTTATTGTTATGTTCTGTATTGTAAAATCAACTGCAAAAACTTTGAATACCTGGCACTTTCCTTTGCCTCCTATGAAATACCCTGCTCCGTCAATAATTGTAGGATACCTTACCTCCAAAGTACTGTTTACTTCTATATTGTTTTTAAGCTTTATTTTACCTTTTGATTTCAGAGCTTTTCTTAGCTCCGCTTCTGTTGAAACTATGTAATCGGGCTTTGTTACATCTTCTTGAGCAATATCAACCTTTGGGCCAGATTTTACCTTTCCAATCTCAATAAGCTTCTCAGCCTAATTCCATATAACCCGTCCATCTAGGGCCTCAATAACAGACCTTATTGGAAGATAAGTTCTGCCATACTTTATCAAAGCTGTTGTATCGGTGGAAATTTTTACACCATTCTATAAAATATATGGTTTTCCAATTGGAACCTCAACCTTGATATAACCTTTTTGTGCTGTAGCGATATTGTTTGACCACGAAACTGATGCTCCAAACTTTTCCAGAACTATTCTCAGAGGTACCTGGGTTCTCTGTGCTGAGTCGATAAACGGGTGTCCCATATCTTCATTAAACTCTATAAATTCGTTATCTACTTTAACTCGTATTTTATTATTATCAGAATAAACATTGCTTGGAAGAACCATTGATACAATAGTTGCCATAATTAACAGTATCAATAACTTTTTAAACAATATTAATCTCCCCCCAATTAAAGATCTCTTTTCTTCTTGCTATTAATAAGTGTTGCACGTCCAATCTTACCAAAACCATGCCTGTTTCTTATGGCATCCAATGTCCTGTCAATTCTTTCATATTTCGTGTGCTTATCGTCTTTTTTATTATCTGCAGCCATATCAAATATTGACAGCTGTCCTTCAGTGCAGTCCTTTTCAAAACCCGAAAGACTTATTCCCAAAAGCCTCACAGGTCGAAATTTATTCCAGTTGTGCTCCAATAAATCGCAGCCTGCTTTATAGATATCTTTGGTAACGCAGGTCTTATGGACATTTGTCTGTCTTGTAATAGACAAGAAATCGGAAAATTTTATTGTAATCTGAACCGTATTGCCGCATTTACCAAATCTTCTAGCAGTCATACCAATATCTTCAGCAAGCTCCATCAATATAGTTTTTGCTTTTTCAATATCTGTTATATCTTCAGGAAGTGTTGTTGACCTACCTATGGATTTCATATCCCCCTCTGTATGAGGTTGTACTGGTGAGGTGTCCTGTCCATTGGCACGATCATGTAGTTCATTGCCATACTTTCCAAATTTCTTAACCATAATACTTTTATCATACTTTGCAAGCTGCCCAATGGTTTGAATGCCCAGCATATAAAGCTTTTCAGCTGTTTTAGCTCCAATACCGTACATTGATTTGATAGAAAGCGGCCACAACTTATAAGGAAGATCCTGCTGCCACAGCTCTGTTATTCCAAGAGGCTTCTTCATTTCCGAAGCCATTTTGGCTAGAAACTTATTCTCTGCAATACCAATGGAACACCAAAGTCCCAATGTATTTTTAATTTCATTCATAATTTGGTTTGCAGCCTCAACAGGCTTGCCAAATAACATCTCTGTGCCAGTCATATCAAGGTAGGCCTCATCAATGCTGTTTTGTTCAACCATTGGTGTATATCCCGAAAGCAAGTCCATTACCTGCTTTGACTTACTTTCATAATAATTATGATCGGGTGGTACCAGAACTAAATTGGGGCAAAGCCTTAAGGCATCTTTAAGCACCATGGCTGTTTTAACTCCATAAGCTCGTGCTTCATAGTTAGCCGCCAAAATAATTCCTGCACGTTTCTTTGGATCACCGGCAACAGCAGATGGCTTACCTGCAAGGGATGGATTTCTAACCATCTCACAGCTTATAAAAAATGCATTCATGTCTACTAGAAATACCACTTTTTGCATTTAAAACCATCCACCCTTGCCCTCTTGTAATATAATTGACATATAAATAAAAATATTATAAAATATATTATATGGTATACTTTTCTGAGATTTATCCATCTACATTCTCAACATTATTTTAAACAATTCCATCATATTCAATTAAAAGCTTAACATTATTTTATCATATGTTCAAATACCATAATAGGCTGAAGTTTATTATCTTCTTGCTTTTAGAAAAATTCGTTTATTTATAGAAGCTATTCTTTTATGAAAGGTTTGGTTACATGTCATATATCAATGAATACATTATAAATTTCAAGAAGCACTATCTTGGCAGCAAGCTGCGAAAAGCTGAATTTATATGTTGTTTGGTGCTTAATCTCATTATTTTTCTTACCATAAGAGCCAGCTCGCTTGAAACCAAATCCTTTTTATCTCAAGCTCAGGGTTTTTTAGCAGTTTATCTGGCTTTTCGTTTTGGAATTGTCGGACTGCTTGTGTCAATTATAATTTGCATTAAAGATATTTTTTATATAGTATCAGATTATATAAGTACAGGGCAATACAATTATATAGTTGGTCTAATATCTACTCTTATGACAATTAGCTGGGTGTTGATTGTAGGTATTATTTCTGATAGACAAGAAAAGCATCGCAGGGAAGCTCAAAGGCTTGCAATTACCGATGATTTAACCCACCTTTTTAACCAAAGACATTTTCATACAGCTCTGGAAACTGAAATCAAGAACTCTTCCAGAAGCAATCGTTCTGTTGGTTTAATCCTTATAGATATTGATAACTTCAGAATGTATAATGATTTGTATGGTCATAGCTATGGAGACACAATACTGAAAAATACTGTCTCCATATTAAATAAAATTGTACATAAAGATGACACTATTTACAGATTTGGCGGAGATGAGTTTGCAATTTTAATGCTGAATAAAGATTTGGAAACTCTCGAAAAAGAAGCCAAACGTTTATATGATGAGTATGAGAAATTAAAAAATGAGTATTACAATGATGGTTTGGTAAGTAAAATTACATTTTCAGTCGGTTTGTCAGAATACCCGAGCATTTCAAGCAGCAAGGAAGAATTGATTTGCCATGCCAACATGGCCCTTTACCAGTCAAAAAACATGGGAGACGATAAGGTTCATTTCTATCAGGACATCATGCTCCAGATTCATAAAAATATGAAGTCAGATGAAGAAATGGTCGGAGTATTTAAGGGTTTACTAAGCACCATTGTTGCCAAAGACAAATATACCTTTGGACATTGCGAAAGAGTTTCCTCATATGCTGTAATGATATCAGAGGCAATGGGCTTGGAGCTTGATGAAATACAGACCATATTATATGCAGGTCTATTACATGATATAGGAAAAATAGAACTGCCAAAGTCTGTATTAAACAAAATCGGCCGTCTGACCAGCGATGAATTTGAATTAATCCGCCAACACCCTGTTAATAGTGCCAATATTTTAGAGCCTTTATCCGGTATAAATAATTTGATAGATTACGTAATACATCATCATGAACGGTATGATGGAAAGGGTTACCCCGATGGTATTGCCGGAGAAGAGATTAGTTTAGGTGCAAGAATACTGTGTGTGGCCGATTCTTTTGATGCTATGGTTTCAGACCGTCCATACCGAAAAAGCATGTCTATTGAAGATGCATTTCAAGAACTTGAAAAATGCTCTGGATCTCAATTTGATCCTAAAATTGCAAGCCTGTTTATTAAAATAATGAGAAACAAAATGTCTGTTAAATACAACTATAAGATTGATACAAACACCGCCTTGCAAAAACAGTCTGCCTTACTGAAAGTTTAACTAATTTAATATTTAATTTAATATTTAATTTATATAATACATTAAAAGAGGATGCCGTTATTTTAGGTCATCCTCTTTTTAATTCAAATAATTAGTAATATAATTCTAAAATTTATTATTTGTCATATTGCTCTAATTCATTTAACTTTTTGACAATTCTATCTTTCATTAATGTTAAGATAGCATTCAACGCAAAAAACCTGGCCTTCGCCGCTATCCTTTGAAACCTGGGTCAATTCTCTATTACATTTGCTGCAATAAATTTTAATAGGTTCTGATGGTTCTTCGTCGGATATATAATTGGAGCATGCCAAATCACATCCATCCACTTCACAATTTAAACAAGCATCATCCGGGACCCCAAACTCGCATTCATATTCTAAAATGGCACCATTCTCATTTATAATGCCTTTTAAGTTTGCACAGCTGCTGCAAATACATTCTTTCATGTCATATCCCCTTCTAAATACAGAATATAATAAGAATATCATACTTCACTGAGTTTTTGAACCACCTCTTCAATCCTTGCTTCACGCTGCTTGTGAGACCAGCCAACAATACCCGTTTCATAAATGCTGCCGCCTTTGGATTGACAAGCTTTTTTCATCTGGCTTATTGCATTATTTCCGCCCATAAACTTAAATCGCAGCTGCTGTGTAACAAAGCACCCTATCTTTTTCCCCTGCAGTGATGATATCTGTGACAGATAAAGCTTCATTATCGGTGAGAGTGAGAATGCCCATACAGGAGCACCGAATATAATTAAATCATATTTACTTATATCAGGTATGTCCTTTAATTGAACATTCTGTGCCTCCTTCGGGTCACTATTAACTGCTGTCACCTGTTCTAAATTGACTGAATGCCCTGCTGCCTCAAGTATGTCTTTAAGCTTATGTGCAACAGATAATGTGTTTCCTGTGTAAGAGTGTATAATAATTCCTATATTCACAATAGCTACCTTCCCTCTATAATAAAGTCATATTACATCATTATATATAATCTTACGTGAGATTTTTTTAATTGTCTGATTTTGCTTATGGAATTGAGCAAAAAAACTCTATTTTCTACTCTAAAAAATGACGATAATATAATTATATATTATATATTGATATCAAATCAATTTAGGCATGTTGAAAATATAACTTCCCATATAATTTGGCTTTCTAAGTTAACTTAAGGAATGCCTTAGAAATAACTTCGTATTCTCAAGGAGAAAATCCCGACGATTTAACGGGGTTTTGAACGCTAAGAATCGGATGTTATTTCTTAGACATTACTAACTCGTGAACACACTCTCAAAACAGGAAGTAATATTTCAATCATGCATTAACAGGGATAACTATTTTAGTATACCTTATTAACATTAATTATATGGAGGAAAGTACTTTATGAAAAACACTTCAAAGAAACCTTTTTCATTCTTATATACCAAACTTACTAAAATCAAATCTGCTAGGTTTTCAGATAAGATATCAGAATTACTTTACAGTGTGGCTAAATTATTCAGGTATGCAAAAATTCGGCTAAGACTTATACTTTTCTTTGTACTATTGTCAAGCGTACCTTTGTTTATTCTCGGCTTTTTCAGTTATAACAAATCAAGTTCAGCTTTGGAGACAAAAATCCAGTCCTTTTCAAGTGAAATAACAGCACAGTCAGGAAAAAGTATAAGAAATCTAATGACTTCGGTCGAAGCAAATTTCAATGAAATCCAAAATAATAGGGATACCCAGCTAATATTAAACCAGTTCGATCAGAACACCGCATCGCAGCAGGATTTATTCGATTCATTAAATTACTCTTTAAGCAGTATGTTCTCATATAATTCAATTGAAGGCTGCATGGGTTTTTCCATGGTTAGCAAAGGTACTGTAGTTCTGAATAATCTTGGAGCCCAATCAACTGATTTTGTGAACATGGAAAATGAGCTGACGGAAATTGCTGCTAAAGGCAAGGGAAAGCCTGTATGGCTATGTATGAAAGGTGCAAACAGCAATGAGACTTATCTTGCATCGGTAATGCAAATAATTAATATGAACTCAGGAGATCCAATTGTTACTATGGCTGCATTTTTCGATAAAAGCTTTTTGAATAATATCCTTAAGGATATTGATATTGACGGATCTTCTGACTTGTTTATTGTCGATTCAAACAGTACGATTATTTCATCCAAAGATCTTGACAAATTTCCAATAAACTCAAAATATCCAAACAAAAACATTGTTGAGCAAATTACATTGGAAACTAAAAAAATTGAATCTACATCTGATAATAAAAATAATGAAAACAAATTAATTAAGGGATCTTTTCAATCATCTATAAACGGCACCAATTTTATGGTATGCTTCTCACACATAAATTTTACAGATTGGGACATCGTAGGTACAATACCTATGGATTACCTTAAAGCCGACTCCACAAATATAAGAAATACAATGATTATAGTTGGGGTAATAATATTCCTGCTTGCTACAATAATATCAATGTTTATCGCAAATAGTATTACAGTACCTTTAAACAGGTTGGAAGCCCTAATGAAGGAAGCCCGTAACGGGAACCTGAATATAAACATTAAAGACAAATACCGTGATGAAATATCCAGCCTTGTTAATAACTTTGATGATATGACACTAAATATAAAAAACCTTGTTTCCAAAGTAAGTGTCTCATCCGAAAATGTACTTATAAGCTCAGAAAAAGTTAACCGTCTATCAACGGTTTTCCATACAACCGCCGAGCAGGTTGCCGAGAGCATGCATCAAATTGCATTAGGCACCTCAGAGCAAGCGGAAAGCAACTGCAAATCCCTTGAATTTGTTAAAATACTCTCTGGCGACATAAACAAGGTAGGAGATGAGGTCAAGATTGTTTCGGAAATTATCCATGACACCAAATCACTTAGTGAAAATGCTCTTTCTGTACTAAAATCACTCAATGTAAAATCAATGCAGACCAGTTCGGCAACCAATGATATAGTGGACAATATAAATACACTAAACACTAATATAAAAGAGATACAGAAAATAGTCAAATTTATAGGCAATATATCTGAGCAAACCAACTTGCTTTCGTTAAACGCAGCAATAGAAGCAGCTAGAGCCGGAGAGGCAGGAAGAGGATTCGCAGTCGTAGCTGAGCAAGTAAGAAAACTGGCCGATCAAACAAAAGAATCTTTAACTACAATAAGCGATGTGATCAAAAATATACAAGAGAAAGCCACCTTCACAGTTATTTCAGCAAGCAACACTCAGGAAATAATTAAACAGCAGATGAATGCTGTAAGTGAAACCGATAATTCATTCAAGAATATTTTTAAATCATTAGAGAATATCAGCAATTACATGGTAAGCTTTGAATCGTCTGTAAGCAATATTCTTGAATCCGGTAACAAGACACTTGAAGCTATAAACAATATTTCTTCTGTTTCAGAAGAAACAGCAGCCACTGTGCAAGAGGTATCAGCTACTACACAGAACCAATTGGACGGTGCTGAAGAAGTTGACGATCAGGCAAAACGCTTAAACGAACTTGCACAAGAACTTAACAAATCAATTACTATTTTTAAAGTGTAAATTTATAACATTTTAAATCTTTTTAGTCTAATATTCGGTTAGAAAAGGGCTGTACCCATACATTACTTATGAGTCAGCCCTTAATTATTTTGCAATCCAATTAGATTTGATTATTTCTATACTTTTCAACTAAATCTGTAAGCTTATAATTGCTTTTTTCCACAACATCCATAAACCCTTTTATTACTTCCGTAAAACTGCTAATTGGATTTTTTTGAATGAATTCCTTGTATTGGGTCCTTGTCTCTTCAGGCATTAACTTTGTATCATAGCTGAAAAGCGGTGTATTATTGCTTCCGAACAGAGAAAATATCAAATACTTTTTATACAATTCCTTAACATCATTCTGCTTTAATGAATCCTTAAATCTATTAATAAATTCTACTTGTGTTTGTGCCCTTCGAAGAACTTCATCAAACCCTATTACAAGTGCTGCATCCTTTGCAGGGACCTTGTTTGATTCTGTTGCTAAGATGTCAACATATTCCTTAAAATCAAGGGTCAGATAAGGCTTATATTTTTTATAAAATTCATAATTTATTATTGGAAAAAACATTCCTTCAGCAGTTTCAACACGATATCCTGCAGCTTTAGTTTCGTCTAAGAGCTTTTTTAAATCATTATCTTTTATTCCATAAATATTATTGATATCAAAGTCCTTACTATACTCTTTACTGAGTTTTTCCTGTATGCCGCTTTTATAGTACTTCTCTTCTAGCTTAGATAGATAAGTTTTCTGAGCCTTTTCAAATTCCACTACCATCGATACAGCATCTGAAGTGGAGACAAACTCAATATTGCTGTCTAAAAATTTTGCAACTTCAGTTATTTGAGGGGTTCTTGCCATAAGAGCCTTAAAGTCACTCATTATTTTATTTTTATCCGACCCACTCTTTTCTGTAACTGCTGCTGATTTATTTATACTCATCAGTACATTTTGCTCGTAACCATTGGTGGTATATTCAAACTCTATTTTATCTCCCGTTTTTAATGCCAGCTTATCAAAAGCAGGTCTAACTTTATCTGAGAATCTGAAAGCAGCAGCCTCTTCTTCTCCTGAAGACCTAATAAGCTTGACTTCAATGCTGTTGCCATCTATAAGGCCGGTAAAAATCCCCATGCCTTTTTGAATATCACCATCTTTAACTGTAGTCTTCGGTGTATTGGAAGGACCACTTGACACCGTACTATTTGTATCACTTCCTGCTTTTGCCCCCGATATAAAATAATTCTGGGCTTTTTGCTTTACTATCTCCTCCAATTCTGCCGAATTGGTTCTGGTCAGAATTTTTTCATGGTATTCTTTAGGAAACATCTCTTTTATGGATGATGCATACTGTTCTCCATCCTTCGGTGCTTTATATTCTAAAACAGTATATTTGTTATCTCTATCCGCACTCATAACCAATACAAGAGGTATGCTGAGCCCTGCCCCATTTTCCAGCTTGCCGTCAGCGTATTTATATTCCTGCTGAACACTCCAGATGTAAGCATATGTTTTATCATCCTTTTTTTCGACCCCATAAAGCTCATGAGCTTCAAAAACAACGCCGCCTATGGCCTTAAAATCAAATTTCTGCTCAAGGTATTTACTGATTACATCATCAATAGTATTTTGCTTATCAGATTGCTTAAGATTTTTATCTTCCACAACAGCTACTTTATCAACTTCCATTTGGGGTACTGATGTGATATTGCCACAGGCAGTACTTAAAAGAAAAACTGTTGAAACTAGAATTAATGTTTTTTTATTCATAACCATTCCCCTTTTCACTTTAGAATATAGTTGATCTCGTTTTTACCGATCCTATATTAAAAGTGATTAATCTATTTCATTTGTCTTTCGCAAATGCCTGGCTTATTAACACTTTTAATATATTTACATTCTAGCAGTGAGTTTTCTCCAAACAGTTTCAAGGTTGTAACGAAATTGTAACGATTGTTCCTTCCCCCTCCGGACTATCAATTTCAAGCTTTCCGCCGTGTGCATCAATAATTTCCATGCATATCGAAAGTCCCAGTCCATTTCCCCCGAGTTTTCTGCTTCTTGATTTATCAACCCGGTAGAATGGTTCAGTAATGCTTTCTATATCAGCCTTCGGAATGCCTATTCCGTTATCCCTTATTTTAATATAAATATCTTGCTCCTTCCAAAGCTTTATCTCTATAAGAGACCCTTCCGAATACTTAATAGCATTGTCTATAATATTCATTACCACCTGCTTGATCTTTTCTTCGTCCACGCTGGCTTTGACATCCTGAAGCTGACAATTTATTGTCATTCCAAACTTTCCCGCCCTATCCTTCATAAGCTCCACAGCTTTCATAATAATACTCTTTATGTCGGTCTCCTTCTTCGAGATGGAAAACTCGTATTGATTTAGCTGTGACAATTCAAGAAGGTTATTTACCATATTTAAAAGTCTCTTGCTTTCATCAACAATATAGGTATAGTATTTTTTGCGTTGATCCTCTTCGTTTATCCTGCCTGAAAGATCTGCATATCCAATGATATTTGTAAGAGGAGTTCTTATTTCATGAGTTACACTGTCAATAAACTTTTTCTGCTTTTGCTGCTCGTCAGTTAGCTTGTCTATCATAACCTTTATGTTTCTGCCCATATCATTAAAAGAATGGGCCAGTTTTTCAATTTCATCCCCCGTACTTACCCCGCTTATCTCATTAAAATTACCCTTTGAGTACTCCTTAGTAGTGCGGGTAAGCTTCTCCAAAGGCTTAATCATCCTGTAGGAGAAAAGATAGCTTAAAAGAAGGGATACAAAAAGTCCAAAAATAAGCAGAATAACAAGGGTAATCTGTAGATTTCTTTTCATATTATCTGCTTGATAAAGAGAATACTCCAAGCTCACTGTGCCTATTACAGAGCCTCTCACTATTATAGGAAAAGCCATAAGCAGCTTCCTATTTGGGCCTTGGGTATTTATAAAATATACCTTCTTTCCCGAAAGAGCACTCTTTTCCATTTCATTAGCTGCTGCTTTTTTATTGTCTGAAATCTCCACTTCACACCCAGACTGCAGTCTTAATTTTTCTTCAAGTGAATTAATATTAAGTTCCAGTGAAACCTCAGGCTTTTCACTGATTTTAAGGTATTCAGAAAGATACTGCTCTGTAAAATTACTTTGGCTTAAAACGTACTGATATGAGGTGTATAGGTTAAAGTTATCAATTGTCCTTATAATTATGATTCCACTTATAAGCAATATTGCTACAATAATAAACATGTTCATTGAGATAACCTTAAGTCTCAGTTTCATTTTATTGGCTCCTTATACCGGTATCCGATTCCAAAAACAGTTTCAATGCAGCTGCTGTACTTCCCAAGCTTCTTACGGAGCCTCTGTATATGAATATCCACTGTCCTGGAATCGCCAAGATAATCATAACCCCATACCATGTCAAGAAGTTGCTCCCTTGTGAAAACCCTTTGGATATTGCCTGCAAAAAGCATAAGCAAATCAAATTCTGTGGGGGTCAGATCCAGTTCCTTTCCATTTGCCAGGGCTATTCTGGTTTGCTCATTGAGACTTATTACTTTGTCATGAGACATATTTCCATAATCAGTATGCTTTATGGATATTTTCTCAAAACGCCGTATGACAGCCTTGATTCTTGCAACAAGCTCCCTGCTGTCAAAGGGCTTTATAATATAGTCATCTGCCCCCATCTCAAGCCCTACAAGCTTATCGGATATATCACTTTTGGCAGTCAGCATAATAACTGCAGTTCCTGTTCCCTGAAGGCGTTTGCACACATGGAACCCGTCAAGCTTGGGCATCATCACATCCAACACAACCAAATCAGGCTTGTAATCATTGCAAATTTCAAGGGCTGCGGCTCCATCATGACAGACCTTTGTATCAAAGCCCTCAAGCTTTAAATTCTGCTCTATCAGGTTTGCTATTAACTCATCATCGTCTACTACCAATATTTTATGCACCTTTAAGTCCTCCAGGCCATAATAGATTAAAAGTGACAAATCTACTACGTTTGTCTGTCGCAAATTTATTAAAATCAGTTAATCTTGCCATTTGTCTATCACAAAATAACGTTAAAACGTTCGTTATTTTGCTCTGCCAAATGTAAGATTAATACTTATTTTAATTATGTTGAACCGTTCGTTATTTGCTCCGCCAAATGTAAGATTATTAACACTTTTAATATAGTTGTTATAGAAATAATTATAACATACCTTTATCAAGCTACAAGCTTTACACAGGTTTACCTAAACTTACATCTTTTCCGGGCATTCAATACCTAAAAGCCCCATGCCTGTTGAAATGACTGTCCTCACAGCCTTGCACAGCTCAATTCTTGAGTCCCTCAATTTACCTTCACTGCTTAAAACATGATTCTCATGATAAAACTTATTAAAGCTTTGAACAAGATCTATTAAATATTTAGAAATATCTGACGGTTCATATTCTTCTGCAGCATCAATAATCACTTGTGGAAACAATGCTAAAGTTTTTATTACTTCATATGATTTATCATCAGTCAATAATTCATAATCTATATCCAGCTCTTTACTAAAATCAGTCTTTTCCAGCACGCTGCGTATTCTTGCGTGGGTGTATTGTATATAACATGATGTTTCACCTTCGAAGTTTAAAACTTTATCCCATACAAAAACCGAGTCCTTCATTCTTTTATTCTTTAATGCACTGAATTTCACAGCACCTATTCCTACGATTTTGGCAACCTCTTCTTTTCCTTCAAGCTTCGGACTCTTTTCCTCTATCTTTTCCATAGCTTTTGAAACAGATTCATTCAACACATCATCAAGATAAACCACAGTGCCTTTTCTTGTTCCCATTGCACCTGTTTCAAGGCTTATCATTCCATTTGCAACATGCACAAGGTTATTAGCCCATTTATATCCCATCAAATCTACAACCTTGAAAATTTGCTGGAAGTGCAGATTCTGCTGTGTTGCAACACAATAAAGCACCTTGTGAAAATCATATTTTTCCTTGCGGTATAATATGGCTGCAAGATCACGGGTTGCATATAATGTCGCACCATCGCTTCTTAGAATCAAGCACGGCGGCATTCCAAATTCGGTTAAATCAACAATCTGTGCTCCCTGGCTCTCTTTAAGAAGATTCTTATCCCTTAACTCCTCAATTACAGGCCCCATTTTGTCAGTAAAAAAGCTTTCCCCGTCCCATGAATCAAACTCGACATTCAAAACCTTAAGAACCCTTTTAAACTCCGAAATACTTACTTCCCTGAACCATTTCCATAACTGTACATATTCAGGCTCTCCATTTTCAATAGCTTTAAAAGCCGCTCTGCCTTCATCATTTAGACTTTTATCATTTTCTGCTTCATCATGAAATCGAACATATATTTTAACCAGCTCTTTAATTGGGTTTTTCTCAATTTCTTCCTTATTGCCCCACTTTTTATATGCTACTATAAGCTTGCCAAACTGTGTACCCCAATCTCCGATATGGTTAATTCCTACACATTGGTAGCCTAAAAACTTGTATATCCTTTTTAATGAATCCCCTATTACAGTTGTAGGCAAATGACCTATATGAAAAGGCTTTGCAATGTTTGTAGCACAGTAATCAATTACCACAGTCTTTCCATTACCTATATCCGATCGTCCATAGCCAGCTCCCTCTTTCACAATGTCTTTCAACACCTCAGAAGCAAAATTCCCTTTGTTAACAAAAAAGTTTACATACCCACCAACACTAATGATTTTGTCAATAATAAGAGACTTTTCAAGCTTTTCTGCCATTTCAGCTGCAATTATATTAGGTGATTTTCTAAACACCTTTGAAAGCTGAAAACACGGGAAAGCATAGTCGCCCAAATCAGAGTTTGGCGGTATCTCAATCAATTTTTCTATTTCTGCCATATCTAAATCAACTTGTGTTGAAATGGTATTTGCAATCTCTTTCTTTATATTTTTCATAGTTATTACACTCCTTTTTTACCCTAAAACATGGTATA
Organism: Bacillota bacterium; assembly: GCA_023430975.1. Classification (GTDB taxonomy): domain Bacteria; phylum Bacillota; class Clostridia; order Acetivibrionales; family DSM-2933; genus Pseudobacteroides. The sequence continues at coordinate 19,497 of JAEYYB010000081.1, forward strand.
TGTTTATTTATCCGATAAAATAAAAAAACTCCAATCTCATAAAGAGACGGAGCTGCCGTGGTACCACTCTAATTGGTGTTTTAGTAAACCTTATTGATAAAACACCCACTTAAACCCTTATCGCAGGAATACGTTCCCCCTACTGCTATTTCAGGGAAAATCTCACTGGCTCTTTTGATACTTGTGTTGTTGTCAGGCTTGCACCACTCCCCAACTCGCTGTAACCATTGACAAATACTACTTCTCCAGATCATCGAATTGCAATATAAAATTTGGTTTTCTCTATTATATTAAGTTTGCATGAAATTATCAACGCTTTTTTGTTTTTTATTTTGTATGAATTTGTGTGTCATGAATTGAGTATCAGCTTTGAACCCTTGTGACTATTAGATAAAGAAATAAGTAAAAACAATTTTCCTTAACTAATTACTCCCCTAATATGAAATATTTAAAATTTAATAATTATCTGATTAAAATATCTGATTAAATTATGTCATACATATAGCGCTTTGTCAACCATAAATTACACATCAAAAAGGAGCTGCTGTTATTCATAATGTGGAGCCTCATCTTTCAGAGATTCAACCATTTCAACAAATGCACCGTCCAAAACCTCCAATGCAGCTTGAAGCTCAAAAAAATCTTTAGTACTCTCCCCCTCTTCAATTTTAAAATTCATATATTTGTGATTTAGTCCATTAATTTCAGGGTATGATTCTTTAATTATCTTCTGAAAAAACAATGCTCCTCCTACAATATGTCCAAAAATTGCCTGAAGGCTATTGATTTGTTAATGCTTTTTGTTTAGCAGATATCTAAAAAAGTCCTTTAATAAAGTCTTTTCATCAATTTGTTTTAACTGTTCATTTTTTGTAAAAAGCAACAATATCATAAGTCCAATAAAAACATCTATATATAGGTCTTTCAAGTCAAATGTAAAAAATCCTTTTAGCATTATGTAATCCAAGCTTCCATCCCAAAAAACCTTGTCAATTAACGAACACATAGCACCTGAAAATAAAAAAGCAAACATTATATTAATGATTTTAACACTGCCTATTCTTTTAGTTAGAAACCTGTAAAAAATAATTACAAGTATAATCATAATTGCAACTACAGCTATATGTAACCCTTTGCCGGCATTAAGCTTCAACATTGAATTAAACCATGAGTAATGCCTGTTGAACATTGGTTCAAAATATAACAAAGGAGGTAAAATCGGAAGCCTTTTATCAAAAAAATTAAGATATATAACTATCTTTATAGTCTGTTCTATTGCTATTAATAAAAGCACACCAACCCATGTTGCCTTAATTTCGCCCCTCATATTTATACACCGCCAGATTAAATAATGTATGCATTGTTTTACTTGCTAGTGAAATTTATTCGCTACAAACCTAATGGTATATTATGTAAAAGCATAAGTCAAGTGCAGAATCTGATTCGTTATTAAATATGTAGGGTTCTTACCAATCTTCTTCCAAACAATATATATTAAATGTGATAAATCTATTACATTTGTCTTAAGCAAATCTATTAAAATCAGTTAATCTTGCTATTTGTCTATCACAAAATAACGTTAAACCATTAGTTATTTTGCTCTGCCAAATGTAAGATTATTAACACTTTTAATATAGAAATAACAGGATAAATGAACATTGATGGCACTACTTGAACAGAAACTTATAATTTAAGCTTAAATACCATTTTTTGAGGAAAAATAGCCCAAAAATCTACTTGATCTTTAATATAAAAATGTTATAATTATAGTATAAAAGTGATATCAAAATAATATCATAATAAATCAAAAGGGGCGAGGAAAATGAAAGAAAAAAACAGAGAGGTTATATCAGGTCTATTCATGTTTTTGATAGACATCTTAATGCTTTTGGCATCTATTGGCGGAGTAGTTTGGGGAATCATCAAGACCAACACAGATTCTTCAACACTTTCAATAGCATCAATAATCGGTGGTGCCGTTCTTTTTATAGTTTGGTGCATATTTACAGGAGGATTTTTTACGCTTCAACCAAACGAAGCAGCTGTACTTATATTGTTCGGTGACTACAAAGGAACAGTTAGAAAGTCCGGATGGCACTTTGCAAACCCATTTTACACTAAAAAGAAAATATCCCTTCGTTCAAGGAACTTAAATGGTGAAAAGTTAAAAGTAAATGATGAGGCTGGTAACCCAATAGAAATTGCTGCAGTGGTTGTGTGGAGAGTTGAAAACACTTTTCAGGCAATATTCGATGTAGAAAACTATGTTGATTATGTTAAAGTACAGAGCGAGTCTGCAATCAGGCATATCGCCGGAATGTATCCCTACGACATAACCGATCAAACTCACAACATATCATTAAGAGGTAGTGCTGATGAAGTTTCTGAAGCTCTGAAAAAGGAACTTCAGGAGAGGCTTGGTAAAGCCGGTGTTATTGTTGAAGAAGCCAGACTCAGTCACTTGGCTTACTCGCCGGAAATCGCTGCTGCAATGTTACAGCGTCAACAGGCATCTGCTATAATTGCTGCAAGACAGAAAATTGTTGAGGGTGCTGTAGGAATGGTTAGAATGGCTCTTGATAAACTTAATGAAGATGGAATAGTTGAACTTGATGAAGAAAGAAAGGCAGCTATGGTAAGCAATCTATTGGTAGTGCTGTGCGGTGAACGTTCAACCCAACCGGTGATTAATACAGGAACACTTCATAATTAAGGTTGTGATTAAAAATGGCAGAGAAAAAAACTGTACTATTAAGGCTAAACCCCAAAACGTGGGAAGAATTAAGCAGGTGGGCCGAGGAAGAATTCAGGTCAATTAATGGCCAGATAGAGTTTATCCTGCATGAAGCAATCCAAAAGAGGCGGAAAGTAAAACCCGCCTCTTTAGAGGATGATAACAAAAACGACAAAAGCTAATATGAAGAAGCAAGTTGCTTCACACTATATCATGCTTTGACAGGGAGTGGTTTTATGCTAAATATGGCAGAAAAATTCATATTATTATCACTGCAAAATGAAAGTGGTAAGACCTTTTCAAGAGCTACTTATTTGAAGAGATATGGGCTTTCGGCAGCACTGCTATACGAACTTATCAGTAGAAAAAAGATTGAAGTCCAGGAAAAAAAGTTATTTACTATTGATGAATCTTCTACAGGAGATGCTATACTTGATAGAGCATTTCAAGAAATAAAAAATGCAAAAACAATAAATAAATGGATCTATGGCTTTACAAGATTTAAAGCCAATATAAGAAAAGAAATCCTTTATAATTTAATAGATAATGGAATCGTAAGAGAAGATGAAAAAAGATACCTTGGCTTTATTCCTTTTAAGAGATATCCAGTACTAAACGATAAAGAAAAAAGGATTGCAGAGCAGCAAGTCAGAGCTGTTCTGCTTGATGGAAAAAATGAAGATTCTTCTTTAATATTTATGTCCAGCATAATTGTTGCCTGTAAAGCTCAAGGCTTGATACTTTCAAAGTCAGAAATAAAGACAATTTCAGATAAACTGAAACTTATTGCTAAGGGTAAGTACTATAGCACCGACAATGATCTATTACTAAATACAATAAAAGCCCTACGCACAGCAATAGCTGCCGAATCATCCGCAGGAACATAATTTTTTTAAAAAGGTATTGCATTTTTTTTCACCAGGTGGTATACTATCTTAGCAAAGTTAAGTTTACAAAGCAAATATGCCGAAGTGGTGAAATTGGCAGACGCACTGGACTCAAAATCCAGCGGTAGCGATACCATGTCGGTTCGAGTCCGACCTTCGGCACTTAAAGCCTTTAAACGTTAGAATCTCAAAGATTCTAGCGTTTTTGCTTTTTATGGATAATCAAAAAGTGACGTTGTTTGTTTCAATAAATCCAGTGCACCTAAAATGCAATTTTAACTAGCACTGGATTCATCAAAAAGTAATTCTCCGTTCGTAAAAAATTAATGCGAAAGGAAGATTATGTATGACAAAGAAATTAACAAAATTGAAGGGTAATACTCATTCATCTTGCAAATGGCAAGAAGCTTTACAAAGCTTCCTATTCCTTAAGCAAGCACAAGGCATAGGAAAAACTACTCTCAACGATTACAAAAGACACGCCGAATACTTCTTTAACCGTTACCCTACAGCTTGGCAATCCTCAACATTGAGAAACTCTATAATGGAGTATATGTCTGACGAAATTATGCCAGCCACATTTAATTTACGGTTAATCTATTTAAAAGCCTTTTTCGAATGGTGTGTTAAAGAAAAGCATCTTGAAGAAAACCCTTTAAAAGATTTCAAGAAACGAAAAGCACAGGCACGTATAGTTGATATTGCAGAAGATACTTTACAAAAGCTGATAGTCCTACCAAACTGTTCTACATTTGCAGGGTTAAGAGATTATGCACTCCTTATGTTCACTCTTGATACAGGTATAAGACCAAAGGAAGCACTTTCATTGAAAGAGGAAGATTTTGATTTTAAACGCTTTCTTGTCACTATTCCTGCTGATGTTGCAAAAACTAGAATATCAAGGACGCTTCCCCTACTACCTCCAACTGCAGAAGCAGTTCACAAGCTTATTAAAGTACGGCATCCATCATGGAACAGTAGCTTACCTGTTTTTTGTAGTTGTGAAGGTACACCGCTAAATCACAGCACTTGGAGACATAGGCTTATTAAATACGGCACAAAATTGGGCACAAAAATTAGACCATATGATTTAAGACATGCTTTTGCCCTTCTCTATCTTCGTAGCGGTGGTCATGCTTTTGGATTACAAAAAACACTCGGACATACAGATATGACCATGACTAAAAGGTATGTTAATCTCACGGGACAAGACTTACAGGAGGTACATAGGACAGCCAGTCCTTTGAATAGGTTGGTTACAACTAAGAAAAACCAACGAGTAAGGTCACTTGTTTAATCAAAGACCGTAAGTTTAGGAATACATAATGCTAGTTCTAAAGTTGAACCCTCTCTAAAATTCGATGTTCAACTAATTGGAGTATCACAACAACTATATAAACATGATGAATCGTGGGCTTGAATTACTATATTTCCAAAACCAAGTGGGTATTGCAAACTATAATTAGATTTGCAGCACCCACTGCTTATATAAGAACTATTCACGTAAGTTCAAGTTTATTAATGAATAAAAAGCAAAATTTATATATTGAAATTATATCATTATTTGGTAGAATATAAATGAAAGATTTACCAGCAGTACCGAAGTAAGCAGTATCAATATAGCAATAAGGAAGTTGGTGAATTATATGCCAGATAAAGCAGCAACAGGGGCACAAGCAGCGGCAAAAGCAAACCTATACATAGCTTTACAAAAAATGTTCCCCACAGCATCAAAAAGAGCTATTGATGAAATGGCTAAAACTATATTAGAAAAGCATGCTAAAATAGCAAGATTTAGAGAAATAGCAGGATTACAGCCTTATTCCGAAGATTCAGGTGATACAGTTGCAATGACAGAAGTTGCTGGACATGCTGTATTTGGCGTGAATTCATCTATTACCAAAGAATCTCATGAAGCAACAAAAGAACTTCGGAAGAAATGGTTTAAAATGGTGAAATGGTGTCCACCAAAGAAGAAAGAACCAAAGCACTTGGGACATGTACAATCATTAACACATGCTGAATCACATGCTTTAATTAGAGCTTATGAGAGATTGGGGAAATTGCCTAAAAGAATCATAATGTATGTAGACCGAAAAACATGCAACATGTGTAAGGGTGAAATGCCAGCCTTATTGAAGCATTTAGGAGTAGATGAACTTACAATATTTAGTGGAGATAGTTTAGAACCACTTATTTTAAAAGCTGTTAAATAACTGAAGGGAGAATGTTATGAAAACTATCACATACGATAATCCGACTGGAAGTCCTATAAAAAATCCAAGTTTAGAATACTTGAAAGAAATTATATTTAATGAAGGTGCTGACTTCTGGAAAAAGGGAAATGGTGAATCATGTATTGAAATAGATGGAATGGATGAAAGAATTATATTCTTTTATGATGAACCTTATGGATTCTTTATCATGAGGCATCCTGATTATTTAGCACCTTATGATGAAAGTGTAGAAATAGAAGTTGTAGAACATAAAGTGGGCGGTGAGCCTATGAGAATTCCAAGTTGCTGTTATGTCTCACGTGAGAAAGCATTTGAAATAATAAGTGAATTAATAAAAACACAGAAGATACCTGAAAATATTAACTGGACAGATATATATGATATTGAAGGCTTTGACCATGGATATTAAGAATAATGGTATACTGGACAAAAAAAGTGCAATGAAAAATTTTCATATAACTTTATTACAGGGTACAGACAGTATTAAGTTTGGTATGACAAATAAAGAAGTGCAATCTCTTATGAATATACAACCTCAATCATTACACTCAATAATTGATGCAGTTAAAATAGAATACTACAGTCCGTTTTGTAAAATATTTTATCTAGCTCAAAAAGGAAATTATATCTGTTCAGAAATTGAGTTTTATTCAAAAGCTCAAGTATTTTTAAATGAAATTGCTTTAATGGGACAACCTGAACAAAAAATTATTGAGTTATTTCAACAGCGATTTGCAGATTATTCTTTTGATAATATAAAGGGGCACAGGTCAGAAAAATATCAGATTGGATTTGGGGTATCTGATAAAAAGCCATATGTTGTTGATTCAGTTTGTATTGCTAGAGCAGGGTATCATAAAGAGATAACTGATTTATTGAATAAATCTACCATTAAGCAACCTGATTATCGTGAGTATATTTGTCTTCAATGTAACGAAGTAATCCTGTCAGATAACCCTATAGTTGCATGTAAAAAATGTAACATTTTAATGATACCAAAATAAAAAACGTAAAAAAAAGGGAATACCTCAAATGAGATATTCCCTTTTTTACACACTACGGTGTTTCACGGTAGTCTTGATATTACTTACTTCTCTGGCTGTTCTAAAGCTGTACTTTTCCCGAAGTAATATCCAATAACAACACTTACAGTTGCTACAAATTCTGAAGGTAGTGTTTGCCCTGTAACAAGGCAATAACCCATGAATACTATGTAAGCTCCTGCTAAAGCAAGTGCTATTGTTTTTCTTGTTGGTAGTTTACTAAACATATAAATCATTCCTTTCTCAATGCCATCACAAGGTAAAAAAACGCCTAGATAGCTGCCATATTTTCCGATTAATAGGTTTTCCCTATCAAATTATATTGGTAAAAATAACGTGTGTAAAAATGCCTTTTTTGACCTGACTACGGAATTATCTCGGTCAGCTTTCGCCTTCATCAACCATACTACCTTAAAATACAGTACCCTTGAAAACAGTGGGTTTGACGAGTGTATTTACAGTACGACTAATTGTCGCACTGGTGATGGCTGTAAGATTTCACCCATTTATGGTCGAAAACCCAGTGTTTTCAATTGTGCCCCGTTTCAGGGTATGTCTACAATGCTGATACCCCTTATGGTCTAAAAACTAGTGTTTTCAACAGTCTGCTATTTCAGCATACCCCACTATAACTAATGGTTATAGTGGTTATGGCTGTAAGGCTACAGGTTAGCCAAAGCGATAAGCAACTTTTGAACATATTCACCTAAAAATTCGTCTTTAAATTTCCAGTATGAAGCCGTGTTAATTACTTTCTGCTGTGCTAAATAGTCTATAGCTTGGTTGTAGTCTTGGATATTGGTTACCCTGCAAACAACGGTTCGAACATAAGCACCTTTGACCATTTTTGAACCTACTGCATTTTCCATCCAATATTGACTACTCTGGATGTAACCTTTAACTGTTAACATCTGGACGGCATCGGAAAGGTTATCAATCTTTACTCTAGGCTTTAACTGTGTCTTAAACATTAACCAAGCTCTTTCATCTTCCACGTACATCTTAGGACATGACTTCCCGGAGACATCAAAGTGCCTAACTACATGTTCAATATCAATATTAAGCTCTTGCATTAGGTATTTAACTAGTTCTATGGTATTCTGAACAGTTTTATTGAAATCACTATCTACATTCACACACATTTCAATTGATATGGAATTTCTGTTCTTGATTGGTGTTGGTTTCTTTGCATCCCCGACAGACCAACAATAGAACTTTGTATAATCGTTTATCTGCCATATTGATTTATCATCAACAAAAAAATCAGCACTTGATGCCCTGTTTCCTCCATTGAAATATGAAAAGTGCATAGCTGCATTAGCTCCCTTTGAATAGTTTGCTGTGTAGTGTATAACCAGCCATTCTATTTTGTTACTCCCTCTTGGAGTAGTGTTATATTTAATTTGTCTTTTGGTTATTGATAGCATTTTTAATCATCTCCCTAAAATAAAAAAATAGGACAGCCGGGTTACCAAAGTAACGCTCCGTCCTTGCAAAAACCAAATGAGGTTTTTTCCTACTTTATAAGATTGAGTATTTTATCACCATTAGATAGAACGTATATAAACCCGGCTACGAGTAAATATGGAATTGCCTTTTTGAAATTATCCCATATGTTTACAGTCCCTTGATTAACTACTTTCTTATCCAATTCTTCAACTTTAGAGTTAGTTTTTATTAGTTCTTGTTTTAACTCTTTTAAAGTCTCATGCTGTACACTTAGGTTATCCGATAGTTTTATCATTGTCTTAGATATATTTGTCAAAACTTTATTTTGCTCTTTAAGAGTCTCTACGTTCTGGTTAACCAAAGTGTTCAACCTTATAACATCCTCGGTTTTCTTTCTGATTTCTTTTATTTCATCCTTCATTGTACACTCATGATTCATTTCCTCATACCTCCTGTAAAACAAACAAGACAGGAACTCTTCTCCTGCCTTGCTTTTAAATCTTCATTATTCAATTTTAAACTGTTATTTCTCCGGGTACTGTTTCAACAAACTGCCCATCAACGTATATATGCTTCTGTATTTCCACACCTTCAGGAACATCAATATCAAACACTTCCAATTCAATACAAGAAGCATAAATATATTTTTCTTCACCTTTAACTACTAATAAACCATTTATCACTGGTTCTGTTTTATCAACTGCATCCACTAATATCTTAGTATTTTTATCAATTAATATCATATAATAATCCTCCTTAAAATGGTATATAAGCAGCTTTTTGTAAAGAATTAGAAACAAATCTTGAATCTGAAATTACATATCCAGTAGGTTCAAAAACTCCTACATAGTTAGTTAAAGTAGCTTTAGTATTTGTAGCTGTCGTTGTATTCAAAGTAAATGAAACAGTTTTAAAAGGTGTATAACTGCCAATAGTTGAACTAGTAAAAAGTGTTGTATTAATATTTGTGCCATCTATTGTAAAAAGATAAGTATTACTTCCAGACGATAAATATTTATATCCATATTTTTCATAATATACTGTAACTGTTGTGCCGAAATCAATTGCAGTTGATGTATTATCAATTTCAGTATCATTTGCTATTGTAAGTATTTTTGCATAATATTTTGAATCTGATTGTTGTTTATATACAATTAAAACTTTATTTAATTCAACTAATGTACTTTGTAAACTTGGTTGTATATTACTACTGAATGCATATTCTGTTCCTAAAGTAATTGTAGTACCTGATATTGTTATAATTCTGTGTTTAATAGTATTTGTCCCAGTTTGATAATTTATATAGCATCTATTATCATCTATTTTTATAAAATTTATGTTACTACCACTTGTTACATTAAATGATTGTGCTGTACCACCAGTTAATGATGTACCATTCCATGTATAAATTTTTAATGTAATTGATGACGAAGATGAACTTAATACAATAAATTTTGTTGAATTTAAAACAATTATAATTGGATTATAAAATCCAGTTGCATGACCTAAAGTCGTACTTGTTGTAGTTGTCCCAGTGCTTGCATTTATTTTTACTATTTGTGTATATGATGTAATACTACTATCATAACCTGAACCAGTAATTGCACATGTATAATATTCACCATCAAAATCTAATATTTTTAAATCACAACCTACATTACCAGTACTTAAAAAAGTACTTCCACCAGTAGCACTTACAGTGTTACCTGTCACTTTCAATATCTTAAAAGCTGGCGTAACTGATACACTTGTACCTCCAGTTGTATAATATAAAAATACATATTCTTCTGATATCTTAAATGCTTTAATATAAAGTGCAGCACTACTATTAATTACAAATGTAGTGTTAACTTGTTGTACCCCATTATCACCAGTTGTAAATAATCTTGCTTCTGGATATCCTGAATTATTTGCATATACTAATAGAATCTTTGCATTGTTTTGCATTGAAAAGTTGTATGAACTACCATTAGAATTATAATTAGTAAAGTTTAAAACTGTTTCCTGTGTATCTAATACTTCTGGAACTTTATATAATTTATTGTCTACCTTAGATACTATATCACCGATTTTTAGTTTTTCTCCAGCATCAGTTAAAATTGCAGATGCTCCACCACCAGTTGTAGTTTTATTATTTGAAATTACGCCCATTGCTCATTCTCCTTCCTTATATAGTTTCATCTAAACCGAATGCGGTTGCGGTCACATCTGAACCAGCATCCTGAACAAGCCTTAAAGTTTCACCTTCTGCCAAGATGATAGGTGTATTATTTAATTGTAATAACATACTTCCGCCATTTGCATCCAAAGTCCATTGCATCAATAAATTTTCATTTTCTGTTCCTGTTCCATAAGCATATATTTTGACTGTTCTGGCTACTGAAGCCGTATTTACTAAAAATATACTTGTAACTTCGGTTACTCCACCTGTAACACCTGTAGCCAAGGTTGTAGGTGTTGCTGACAGGACTGCCTGTCCAAGCTTCAAAGTATTTATCATTTTAAATTCCTCCATTTCTTAATTTCCGCAACATTGAAGTTAGGTTCATGCCAGAATTAACATACTCTGCTAACTTCTGTACATCAGACACACTAGAATCAAGGTTCTTATTAAAACTTGAAGTATCTAATGCAATCATATCTGCATCAGGAGCAATTGCTTTTATTACTCCGTTTTCATCTATTGTAATCATATTGTCAGCATCTGCAGAGTTGATAACCCCACCTAAAGTTGTATCATCCGCTGCTGGTAAGGTATATACTGTAGTTTCTACACCATCAATTATGATATTGCCGTTGATGGTGCTTTCTACAACGTTGGTTGCACCTTCTGATATGCTTTCCAGCTTTTCATGTGCATCGTAAATTCCCTGTTCTATATGATTTAAATTGTCAGTATCAATAGGTGTATCATCAGTCCAATTAATTCTGTTATAAGCCATTTTTATTCCCCCTTATTTCACATCAACGCTTATTTCTACGCTTACTGTAAGATTTTCCGTGCTATTTTTACTAATAATTTGGTCTGTGAAAGTTAATAATGAAGCACCATTATCAGCTAATTGTACTGCATCAGCGTTAAAATTAGTTTCATGAGCATCATAATTGTTGTTTGCAATACAAACATTATCAATCAGTTCTTTATCTGCTGGCTTGCTTACTATTTCAGTGAAGTCAACATAATAATCATTAAGCTCTGCATTGCCTATTCTCATTTCCGTAATTCTGGAATATATATTCTGAAGGATATCAGCTGTTAAGATTTTTGCGAATTCATCGGATAAATGCATTCCTTGATAATCTTGTAGAAAACTAAACATAATTTCTATTTCAATTACATCTGCTGTTGTTTTCGGTAAATTTAAAATATAAGTTTGAGCTATACACACACCATCACTATTATAGAATTTAAAGTATTTAATATAACTTCCAAAGTTAGCTGTATTTTTACCTAGACTAATTGTAATACTACTATTTGTTATTCCAGTTAAACTAAAAACAGTTGAATCTAAGAAATATTCTTGCCCATCAATAGTAACAGCAGATATCTTATTTAAATTAGTTTTCATTTTTTGATATAATATCCCACGAGTATCAAAGTAAAAATTAGCTTCAAGAATTATGTTATCTCTATTCAAAATAGGTGAAGGATAATCTGGTGGTAAATTCGTCCAATCTAATATCTTAACTGCCGGAAAAAGATTTTTTGATGGGAATAGATTCTTGGATGGATATGGACTACGTTTAATTCTAATTTTAAGATAATCGAATACCATGCCAAAATTAAGACTGCTTTCAAACTTTGAAATTTGATAGATTACATCTTGTTCTGATAAGTCTTTAACTTCCAAAGCTCCAACCCTTTTATTTAAATCAGAAATTATTTCTGTTAATGCTGGCATCTTAACACCCCCTATATTTCCAGCAATTCGAATGTTATAATTTCATCTTCTGGTGTTATAACTCTTTTTACAGAAGTAACCAGAAAACTACCTACAACATCCCAATACAGCTCATTGTTTTTGTATGTTCTAATATTAACTATGACTTTCTGTCCAATTTCTACTATTTCTCGTGACCTAAAGGTTATTTTCCTTTTAGTCGTTGATGTTTTCTTTACCTCTGCCGTACCATATTGCCGTGCAGAATATTTATCTGTGATATTAGAGTTTTTCACCGCTTTTTCCATGTTACCGAATTTCTTTTGGTCAAGCTTATTTTCATACATATCAATAAACTGTACAGTGGGTTTATAGGTTACCTTGATTGTTCCTGTAAACGGTGTTTTATACTCTGGTATATAAACAACTTTTCTTTCTTTATCTATAAGAAAATCCCTACTACCGTTGTCATTAGATACTAAAGAACTATCCTTTTCAGCCCCATCAACATAAACATTTGTGCTATTTGGCTCATAAGCTAAAGTAAAATATCTCTGTTGCTCATCACCAGTAAAAAACTGCTCAATTGTGTTTGGTGATTCCTGTTTCCTTCCAATGATATAGACTTTGTTACAATGCTCTTGCCCTGAATACTCCACTTTTAGAGTCTTTACAGCTATATTATCAATAGTAAATGTTGTGCCTACAGACTCATAACCGCTGAAGAAATGAAAGTCTTTGTTTTTATCAATATAATAATGCCAATCATCAGAAAGCATATCAAAAACCCCATCAATTGCTTCTTTGGTAGAAACATAAGACAATCTATATTTATCAATAATAGTGCTGCATGTTCTTACATTGTTTGTAGTAATCTCTGGAACTTTCAGTAATATATCCTTCAGTATTAAATCCGGCTTTCCCTGAAAAGCATCTGTTGATAGATAAGTCTTATTTATAAGCCTTTTTGTCAATAAATGTCCCCAGTCCTCACATTCAAATGATGTAACTTTATAGTCTTTAATTCCACCGTCTGAATCCTGTTGATTCAAGATGATACCTGTAAGAAACAAACTTCCATTCTTTTTAACCTGTACATGATTCCAAAGATGTGTATTATAAATATCTTTAGATTTTAATGAAAATGTGGTAACATCTCTGTCAAGTTTTTCATTGATAGTTAACTCTAAAAGCCTGTCAGAAACATCAAAAGTTTGATTTCTCACAGGGTCGAATATAGTAATCGTGTATGTGTTATTCACGTAATTTTCACCCCCAATAAAAAAGAAGGTCAACAATTCACTGTTAACCCTCTTTACATTTTTATTATCCTATTGAATAAGCCATCTGTCCTATCTTTCTGTTAATTATTGTTGCAATTATTTCACTGTCTAGTTCTAAGTGTATTATTGTGTCTCCGCTTCCGCTTATCATATTGTCAAGTTTTGACAATGGTATTACTGCTTCTGGCTCTGTACCTTCACCTACCATTGACAATGTTGGTCTGTCAATAATACCACCATTAGCAAGCATTGGAATTCTTGGCAAGTTAAAACCTATAGATTTTCCACCAACCCCCGGAATCCAATCAGGTACAGTAACATTAATACTATTGACTGCACTTATCATTGAATTGACAACACCGATAATTCCATTAACAATGCTTTTGATACCATTTAACATGCCGTTGAATATTCCAAGTACTCCATCCTTCATGGCTGTAAAATAGCCCATTAATCCGTTTATTGCTGCTTTTATAACTCCTGTGATTGCATTCCATACTGTTTTAGCAATGTCACATATGCTTTCCCAAACTCCTTGCCAGTTGCCCTTTATAAGGTTTAAAGCAAGCCTTATAATACCATCAATTAAATCTACTGCTGTTTGTACTATAACCTTAATTAAGTCCCAAGCAGTTTGGAATATTACTTTTATTACATCCCATATGCCTTTGAAATATGCTGTAATTACTCCACCCCATTGAGTCCAAAAAGCTTTTAACGCACCACAAACAACTGTAATTACTTGATATATTAACTCAAAAGCGTTGGTAAAAATACGTTTTATGGTTTCGCCATTTTGTGCGAAGAACTGTGCAAGGAAACCGAATACAGTCTGTGCCACTGAAAGAATTGTATTCCAAATAGGCTGTAGTATAGACCAAATAACACTCCAAGCTGTTGTTAATGCATTTTTAACGTCTTCACTATGGTTTTTCCAGAAGGTTTGTAAACCTCCGAATACTGCCATTGCAACAGTGGAAATTATATTCCAAACTGCTGTTAATGCTGTTTTTATAACGTTCCAAACATTTTGCAACACTGCCATTACTTCATTACCATGTTGTGACCAAAAAGCTTTTAGACTATCAAATACAACCATAGCAACGGATTTAATAGCTTCAAATGCTATTTGTAATCCTACTTTGATTTGCTCCCATATATCCAATACTTTTGCCTTGAAATCTGCATTAGTGTTATATAGATATATGAACCCGGCAGTGAGTCCTGCTAATGCTACAACAACTAGACCTACAGGAGTTAATAATGCTGATACTGCACCAGCCAAAGCCCCAAAACCATTAATCACTTGTCCAACTATAATTAATACAGGTGCTATTGCGGCAGCTATACCACCAATCACCAAAATTGTCTTTTGTATATTTGGGTCTATACCTGCAAATTTGTTAGTCAACTCTGTTAAATGGTTTGCTAAATTTGTTAAATGCGGTAATAGAATCATTCCCAGTGTAATTCCTAGTGTTTCCAGACTTCCCTTAAGCTGTTCTAATGCACCATTGAAATTATTCAACTTCTCTGCTCCAACTTCTTCCGCTGTAACTTTTGACATTTCAGTCTTCAGGTTGTTAATACCTTCAGCACCTTCTTTGTAAAGGATGTTTGAAGCTCTTATAGCATCACTTCCAAACATAGTTTCCATTGTTTGTAAACGCTGTGCATCAGTCATTCCTTTAAGTCTGTTTTGAAGAATTCCAGCTATATCTGCTATTGACTTCAGCTTACCAGCAGTATTAAAGAATACTGATTGTCCCTTTTCATTGATAAGGTTCAGCTTTTCAAATAACTTGGTTTGCTCTTTGGTCGATGGTTGAAGTCTCATTAACATAGTCTTCAAAGATGTTCCAGCATCCGAACCCTTTAAACCATTATTACTAAATAGGCTTAAAGTTGTAACTGTGTCTTCAAAACTCATACCAACACCTGAAGCAACGGCACTAACTTGTGATAATCCAAATTTCAATTCCTGTACACTTGTAGCTGCTGCATTTGCTCCACCAGCTAATAGATTAGCAACAGTTGTCATATTTAATCCATCAGCTTTAAATGAGTTCAAAGCAGTTGAAGCAATTTCCGCTGATTCTGCCAACTCTAAATCACCAGCAGTTGCCAAAGATAAAGCACCAGCTAAACCACCGTTTAAAATGTCTTTTGTATTTACTCCGGCTTTTATAAGTTCCTCAATACCACTTGCTGCTTCTACGGCTGAATACTTTGTTTTTGCTCCCATTTCCAAAGCAAGGTTTTTAAATGATTCCATTTCCTTTGCAGTAGAACCAGATACGGCCTTTATGTTTGATAGTGCCTGTTCAAAGTCAGCAGCTGATTTAATCATTGCCCCACCAATACCAACCAAAGGCAACGATACTTTGATAGCTAAGTCTTTACCTATACTTGAAAGCTTTTTTCCTGCATTTTGCATTGCCTGTTGTGCTTGGTTAAGTCCATTTTGTAATGCTGTTATATCTGCACCAATTTTAACTACAACATTTCTTAAAATCCCCATATATTCACCCCCAATCTAAAAAAATAAAAAAGGACTAGATTTTCACCTAATCCTTTTTGCTATGTTTTTCTGTCTGTCCACCAAAAGCTTGATTCAATAGTTTGATGTTATTTAACATCTGTTCTGGTGTTTGCGGTTGATTTTTCTTTTTACTCTTTCCTATCAAGTCCTTAAGCTTTGGTAGCTTCTTGCTTCTGTGAAAAGCTTCTGTGTGCCAAGCAAGATATATTAAATCATCAATATGTTGTTTTCGATTTTCATTGTGTCGTTTTGATAGAAGGTTAATTTCTGCTGGTGTATAGTCCCAAAACATCAAAGGGTCAATTCCCAATGATATGACAGCGAATTCATATACCTTATCAATGCTATACTCTTCACTGTCTTGGTCACTTACTTTTTTTCAGTATTTCCCCCAAAAGCTATTGTTAAAGCTTCCCCAATAACCTTTGAAACATCCTCTATGCTGGAATATTCATCAACCAAGTCAATAACTTTTTCTTTGGTTAGACTGGAATCCTCCCATACCAATCCAGCGTATAATATTGTAATTATCTGGCTTAAAGATACTTCATCAAAATTAATCTTTGAGATTGGTGTTTTTAACGTGTCCTCAATTATTGTTAAGGCTTTAAATCCAAGCCTTACATTTCTTACTTTATCAAGCTCTATAGCTACTGATTTTTTACTCATAATAAACATCCTTTCAATTTTAAAACTCGTCCTTTTAACCTGTGATAATTTGAAAAAAAGGCATAAAAAAAGAAGGTAGGACGTTAAAACCTTCTCACATGTACACCTGTGTTTATGCCTTTATTTGCTGTTTTAAGCTGTTATTAAGCTACTGTTAAAGTCGGACGTCCCGAAACTTTAATTGTTGCTGAAAAACTAATGTTATCTTCCAGTCCTGCTTCATACTCAATCGCTGTTACTACACCTTTGAAAGTCCACTTTGCACCTGTTTCAGCAGGGAAAGCAATTTCAAAGTCTGTCAATGCTCCTGAATTAAAAAGTGTTAACAGTTCGGTTTGTCCTTCATCGTCAAATTCTGCAAAACCTTCTAAAGATACCTCGCCAGCATCCTTTAAACCCTGTTGATGCTCTCTATAACCGTCAGCACTTCCCATTGTAGTAGTTTCAATTGTGTCAGCTTCTAAAGCTAAACCACCAATATTGGTAATTTCTCCAACTGTTTTTTGAGTTGGTGATACTCCTGTTTTCAGGAGTGTTCCGAATGCTTTTATTGCCATTGTCTATTCCTCCATTTTCTAAGCCTTAAAGCTTATTGTAAATTCAATTTTTTTGCCATAAATCCCATCATCGAATATGTCAGTCTCCGACACTTTAACGATTGAATCTATATACATTCCTTCTATGTCCCCTTGGTAGTTATCAAGTAATGTAATCAATTGCTGTCCAATCTGTCTGGTTTCTTTCCTGCTTGCTCCCCAAACACTAAATAAATATGTCTTGTCCACCATTGCTATAGATTTATTTAATGTGTGTAATGAATCATCAGACACAAGCTGATATGTGATACTTGGGTATATTTCAACTTCTGGTAATACATCAGGGTAAATCCTACCATCAACAATTCTATCTTTGAGGTAGTTATATAATACATCCTCAATCATCATCAGTTACCCCCCCTATATTCCCAAAGCATCTGATACTGCTTTATTAACTGCATCCGCTATTTTACCATTAATTCTATTTTTATCTGTTGCCTGTTGAAGAAATGGGTTTGCTGGTTTCTTCTTCGTTCCAAGTAAAACAAAAGAACCATAAAAACACTTTTGAAGGTTTATAGAAACCTTATAAGTTGCTTTCTTTGGTGTCTTTTTATCTGCCACTAATTCAATACTATCCCGAAGATTACCAGAGTCTACAGGACAATCTCTTATTGCATCTTTAAAGACCACTTCAGCTCCTGCTTTTGCAGCATCATCCAATATGTTTTCTGCTCTTTCACCAATCTGTTCAAGTAGGTCGCATACATCGTCAATTCCTTCAATATCTGTCCGTATTCGTCTTATTCTTGCTCTTGGCATCCTACAACACCACCTTACACATGAGCAATAAATACTGATTGCTTTCATTTGGATTTATAATAGATGTAATGTCATAAATTGCATCTTTGTATAAAATCCTCATATCTGGCTTAATTCCTGCTCTATACCTAATGGTTATTTTAGTATTTACAACATTATCAACTGATTGTGCAGCATCAAAATACTCTTTACCTGTAAGCGGTTGTATACTTGCCCAAGGCTTACAAAATTCAACCCAATTTTTTATAACTGCTCCGTCCGTGTCCCTTGATTCCTGCTGGTATTCAACAGTAATCCTTTTATTTAATTTTCCTGCATCCATCAGCTACACCACCTAACTACAGTAAGTAAGCTGTATTAGCATACTATCAACTATTTTCCTTGTCTTGTCACTGGTTGTTGTTAAGCTGCGGTTATCGTACCAATCAGAAACTAAGACCATACAAAACAGCTTTGCAAGGTTGTTTGTACTGTCAAAGGTTTTACCAGTTGCATTAAATAAATACTCTTCAGATGCTTTGATAAAAGTATCTAAAAGTGTATCATCATCTGTTGTATCTATCCGAAGGAATTGTTTTACCTCCGCAAGTGCTAATATCATTTCAATTCCCCCTTCTTACAATAAAAAGAGGCTGGTAGGTGTTTATCCTACAAAACCTCTTTTATTAGTTCCGTTTTTAATTAAGCTAACTTATTAAACTACAGGTATTTCACCATAGATGTAAGCATCAGCATCACCGAGTTTTACATCAAATCTCTCAATGCATTTAACAGCAGTTTGATGCTTATTAAATAGAGCATGTTCTGAAGCGGATACTTCATAAACTCCTCTATCAAAGAATTTAACAGCTTCAGCCATATTTCCAAAGATTATAGGTGCTTTTCCGTCAACTGTTGGAAGTTCATTATTGCTGAATACATAAACTGTCAAACCGTTGAATTTCTTTTGTGTAGGATTAGTTGGGTCAACTTGAAGAATAGGTCTATCATTTGCATCAACAGCAGAATCCAAGGCATCAAAACCATCCTGATTTGTGATTATTACAGCAGTTGCAGCTATCATTGGGTCAAGGTCTTTGTTTATGGACTTCTTTAGAGCTTTCCAGTCAGCAATTACTTTTGCAGTTTTACTAGCTTTCAATACTGCGAATACAGCTTTATTTTCTGTTCTTACTGCCTTCTTAGAAAAGTTTCTGCCAACATAACCCATTACATCAGCTTTTTCATCTTGGAGTAAAGCATTTGCGATAGGAGTAATAGCACCTTTTGATGTACAAGCGTATGAAAGATTCTTGAACTTTGGCTGTTGTTCTGTAAGGTCAGAATCTTCGTCAAAGTCTACAAGGTCAGTCATAGTTGACAAATCTTCAACTACCATAGAACCTGTTTTTGAAGTAACAGGAATAACATCTACAAGGGTTTTTACACTTGTATACTGTCTCTTCAATTCATTTATTTTAGTTTCAGTATTCTTTGGTACTAAGTAACCACCATCAGCATCAACAGTTGTTACCAATGCTCTTTCTTCTTCTGTCAATGATTTGCCGGAAATAGCCTTAATTAATGCTCTTGTTTCCATTTCAGCAGTATTGTTTGTATTTCTGTTTTCCATTTTATTATCCTCCATGTTTCTAGCTTCATCAGCTTCCAAATCTTCCTGAATCTTGATTTTTGATTCCAGTGACCTTACTTCAGCCATTTTTGCCTGTGCATCCTCAACTTTGTTTTCAGCCAAAAGTGTTCTAACTTCAGCCTTTAATGCTTCCTTTGAAGCAATCATTTCTCTCATTTCTTTTGTCATTGTCATATACTTCCTTTCATAAAAATGGGCATAAAAGAAGAACTTCACATCTTGAAAGTCCTTAGTACCCTTGATTTTTGGTTTATTTGGTTATTAAATTATCTGGATTACATTAAATCCAGTTCAAGTTCAAGTCTCTTCTTAAGCTGTTCTATTTCCTGCTCTTTTTGCCTTTTTAAAGCTCTTTCTTCTTTTGTATCTGGCAAAAATTCCAAACTGCGTTTCGATACTTCAGACGTATCATAAGCCGGAAATGCTGTTGGACTGATTTCAAAAATGTTAACATCCAGAAGAGTCCTAATATATACGTCCTCATCCCTTAAATATTCCACGCTGTCTTTTCTACACCAGAATCCGAAACTTACACCTGATACATCACCCCTAGAAATTGATTCATAAGCATCATTTCCCCATGTGTTGTTGGGTAGTGTAATTTCAAAAGCCAAGCCTATATCATCCTCTAGAAGCTTCATTGTACCGCTTCTTGTAGCTCCAAGCACTAAGTTAGTATCATGATTCCACAATGCAACTATATTACTCTCTGCAATACTCTTGCTAAAAGCTCCTTTTGCCACTTGCTCGTAAAATTCACCATATATTAATGCTGAACTGCGAGTATTCCATTTTACTGCGTACCCTTTGATTATCTTTGCTCCTGTGTCTGTTGCTCTTGTCTCAAGATTTTCAACGACTAAATACCTTAATTCCTTATTCATCCTTATTGTCACCCCCTTCTGGATTAGTTTTATTGATGTATTGCTGCCCTACCATATCAACAGGAATCATGTTCCCATTAATTATAAGCTTGTCCCCTTCATTCAATGCTTCCCTGTCCTCAAGTTGTCTACATTCATTGATTGTTAAAAATCCTGCATTAATAGCGGTTCTGTAAGCTTCATATCTATCCTTAAGATTCATCCTTAAGATAGCATCAACACCGAATTTGAAATATAATCCCATCTCAATTTCTTGATTCAACAGCAGTTTATAGTTCAATTCCTGCTCATAACCCACAAGAATTGACATTAGAGTATCAGTATAGAATGATGCATTTTGCTCTGAAAGGCTTGAGTAACTGGACTTTTGAAGGTCATTAACCTGTGAGGAATGTATACCAAACGCACTACATATTTGTCTCATGGTTAATTGACTGTTCTCAAGAAATTGCGAATCAACCAATGAAACATTTATAGGTGTTAATTCAAACCCCATGGGCAATACAGCTACACCACCAGCATTCTTAAGTCCGTGAGCCATGTCTTTAAATCCGGCTAAGAAAGCAGCTTGTCCCTCTTTATTCAAATCTCCGATGAATTTTAAAACCCCTTTAATCTGTAGCCCATTTTTGAAGTACTGATTAATGAAGGTTTCAGATGCTTTTGAGTTCTCAAGTGTACATTTTAAGTACTCAATTGGACTTAAGCCATAAACACCATTGATTGTGATATCTCCAAGGAAGTGTAAAATCTCTGTGTGCTTGAATTTAGCTTGTTTTCCATTGTTCAGCTTAACAATATACCAAACTTTTGATGAATTCCCCAGTAGTCCAACATCGTCAATAACTACCTCAACCTTGTTTGTATCAATCGGGTATAAACCTCTGATTTTACCCTTAGAATCATAATCAATGTAGGCAAAAGCATTACCATGTAAAGCTCTATTGCTCTCAATACTCTTCCAGAAGTTGGAACTGCTCATGAATTGATTTGGACGTAGTTTTAATAAGTTATACAAAGGGTGATTTACTGCCTTATTCTTAGAGTCGTAAAGCTTTAAAGGCAATTTTGCTACATTTGTTGATAGTATTCTCACACAATTCCAGACTGTAGCAACCTTTAAAGCATTGCTGTTAGTAACTGTGCTTTGGTCTATTCCAAGGAACTCTGCTAAACTGACATCACTTAGGTTAAAAGTGGACTGTTGTTCTGACCTCTTTTCTCGTTTTAATCTGTTAAATATACTCATATTTCTTTTTTCACCCCCTTTATTTGCTTGCTTTATTCAACATAGCATTCAATTCTTCGTACATATTGTTATAATCAACTGTTTCCTCTTGATTGTTAGTAACTGCCCTTAAAATTGCCATTAACATAGCTATAATACCGTCAATTTTATACTTAGATTTCTTTTTGTCGTATAAACCATTAACCATAGTGACATTTCCAGCCATCCATGTGAGTACTGGATTATTAGCAATCATAAGCCTACCTTCCAAAAGCAAATTTTCAAATGTATTAATTGCCGGAATCATTGTGTAACCTTTTTGCCCCAGCATTACAACCGTATGTTCCTTTTCAAGTTTTCCAACTATACCAATTGAACCCCATCTGTCGAAACCTATTTCTTCTGGTGAAGATGGTAAGTCTTTAATATAGTTATGCATCAGTTCAAAATCCACGTAATCACCGTCTAAAGCATGTATATGACAATCTTTCACCCAAATATCATAACGGATATTATCACGCTCGCTGTTTTCCTCAACACGCCCTTTAGCCATAAACAAGTGAGGATAGATTATATACTTGTCCCTCTGTGAGTCATAGAAGCACTGTACATAAGCGGTTATATCTCGAACTGCTCCCATATCTAGTCCTGACCAATGCGGCAAACCTTGTAAATCTTCTAATTTTACATCAGCTAAACAGTTATTCCATAAATTCATGTCAATTGCTCCGTCAATATCCATTGCTACGTGCTGATTTAAACATAATCTCCTGAATGCTGCTTCACTTCTTTTAGTTTGAGTTGCTCTAACTGCTAATGCTTTAATATCCTCATATTTTCTGAAAACTCCACATGCTGGATTACTAGCAAACCAAGCGGTTTCATCAAGTATTTTACAATCTTTAGGAGCTTCAAAAATAGCATAAAAAAAGAAATCGTCTTTGACTTTTCCGGCTTCAATGTTTTTTGCATGTGTATATAGCTCCATTTCAAGGTTCGTAAGGTCTTTTCCACTGGAAGCTGTCGTAATAGTGACTAACAACGGTTCTTCCCAAATTGCTTGACCTGTTTTTAACTTGTCATACAAATCCCCATTTTTAGCTTCATGGATTTCATCAAGTATGCACAACAACCCGGCAAAACTATCAGCATTAGAAGCATCTGAAGAAATAACAAATAATTCACTATTCATGTTCTTTTTAGTCATGGTTTTTCTTGATTCTCTGATTTTTACATGTTTCATAAGTGTTTTATTTGTTTCAACCATGTATTTAATGGTTTTATAAAGCTCTCCAGCTAACTTGGTTGTATTACTTGCAAGTATCAAAGAGCTTCCGAACTCATTTTTACAAAAGTATACATAAGTTGTTAGACATGCAATTATAAAACTTTTTCCATTTTTCCTCGGGAGATTAATATGTGCTTCTCTGAACCTCTTACGGTGTGTTATTCTGCTTTTTACGCATAATATTGAAGTACATATATCGAATTGGAATTTTAAGAGTTTAATAAAGCCTTTTTTGCCTTTATCAACTTGAAGTTTTGAGACAAAAGTATAAAACTTTCTTGCTTCCGCAGCATCAAAGTAATATAATTCATCATCGTATTTCTTCTGTAACTGGCTTATCCAAAGCTCTATGTTGCCTGAAGTTTGTTCCTCTATCTGTTTTAAAGCATAAGCGTTCATGTCACATACATCACCCCCATTTCTATGCTTTTTTCATCTTTATTTCTGTATTAAATCATCCATATCTGGGTCACTGTCTTGCTCGCTGAAAATCATTTCTTTAAGCTTCGTCCTTTCTCTAGGACTTAAAGCAAATTCCTTGAGGAAAGCCAATAGAGCTTTCATTGCATTGTTTGCTATACTTATTTCTGGTATTGCTTGGCTGTATCCTGATTCAGTTACAAAACAAAGCTTGTCCTTTTTCTGTATTTCTCTTTCAGCCTTTACCCAACGCTCATATTGAGCACACAAGGCGGATAAAGCTATATCATCACCATCTTTATATTTTCCTTCATCAATTAACAGCTTTGAAATTGATTTGAATTTCTTTTGCCCTTCTTCTCCTAGAAAATCAGGCACTTTAGGATATTTATTTTTATACATATTTATCACTTCCATTCTTTGTAACTTTGAAAATTTATGAAGGTCAGAGATAGTCAGAAACCTACCCCTTTGAAAACTCATGGAAAAATGCACGCTTGACTGGGCACGCGGTCTAGAACAGTAATACCAGTACTTTCCAGACACCCCTATACCCTGAAATACACTTCATGATTTTAAAATGTTTAATTATTTCTTTTAACTCTTGACAACAAATGTATTTAATAGTACTATTATGATAATAACACATTAGCAATAACACCCACCCACAAAGGAGGTTTGTAAGATGATTCTAATTAGAGGCATAAATGGTGAAACTTTTGCACGTGATATCGAAAAAGGTAATATTGGTTTCAGGGATTTACTAAGCTCATTATTAAACACTAATTATACTGGTTATTCATATTCAGATTATTATGAAAAATATTTTGTTAAGGCATTTAATAATTATATGAGTAAACCAGAAAATTTTAATCAATTTGAAAAAGAAGATGCTGAAAAGCTATTGCTGATGCTTAACAATACAATACCATACATATACTTAACTTATTTTCACATATTAAATAAAAATAGCATACAAGATTGGCTAGTAAACTTCGAAGATGATATGCACTTCATTTTTATAGAACCTAAGATTGATGAAATCAGCAATAATATGATTGGTAAAAATCTTTTTGGTACGAAAATGGATTACACGACCAATATAAATGAAACTAATATCAATGAATTTATAACTAAATCAGCTGGTTTATTGCCTCTCATACAACATGAGATGAAAAAAGTAAAGAGTATTGAGGTTGCTAAGATATATTCAGAGTCTATGTTTAATTTAATGTTACCTCTATTTAATAGGGTAATAGATAAAAAGTACGGTAGCTTTGAAAACGAATTCAGAATAATTTATAAAACTCCTACCGTAATCAATCCAATAAACTACGAATTCAAACCAGAGGAAAATAGAATATTTAATATTTCTATCAATGAATGCAGAAATTACTATGGAAGCATGGAAGTAATAAAAAAAGCAAATGACTTCAAAAGATGTGACTTACCTTTAACAGCAAAAAATGTACTTATTAACCCTCAAAAAACATCACTAATTGAAGAAGTATTAAATGGAAATTCTTTTAGATTACATAGTGAGTTCAAAAATGTGAATATAGAAAATGCTGTTATTAATAGTGGTTATATTGGAAATAAAGAAGATTGTAGAAGATTCATTATTGAGAAATTTACGCATTAATGAATTGACTTCGCTTGACAGTGCAGGATAATATAGGACACTCTATTAATCAAGTTTATACTCTTTTTTCCAACGCTCTAACAGTCCAAACAATACCTGTTGCATCTGTTCCTTATGTTGTGTATGTATCAACTGATGCACACTATAGCTGACAGGTATCAAGTTTCCTTCATCTAACTTTAAGTCCCATCTATCTTCCAAATAATAAACATGATGGACTGTTGTAGCAGGAACAAACAAGTTATAAATAAAGAGACTATATAGGCAAATCCCGTTATACTTTGCCATTATATAGTCTCTTAATGCAGTCCACTCCTTAGAGTGGTAAAACTCCACATATTTAAACTTCTCCGGGTCATTCTTCCTCTTAGTATCATAATCCTGATACCTTCTTCTTCTGTATTCATCCTCAATATACTGATGGTCTTTACAATATTTCTGACCTTGAGGAATAACAGCCTTACAGCCTGTCTTGTTACAAGGTTTCAAAATCATCAACAACAACTCACTTTCAAGCATAAAAAAACAGACAGTCTTTTAAACTATCTGCTTCTTAAATCATATGTTAGTAGTATACTATAGGGTCATCTGGGTCGAAATCAAAATCGTCTCTAACTTTAAAAACGATTTTTCTATCACTGTCACTGTCTAATGTTATATATTTGTTTACTCTACCTTCACAAACAAGATTCTCAAGAAATATGCTTTCTAAAACTCCCCAAGATAAATTAGTTTCTCTGGATATATTAGTCATTGCATCTCTATAATCTCTAGCTGTCAATTCTTTAAGAATAAGCTCATTAATACTTTCAATATATTGTCGAGCAAATTTTTTACCTTCGTTGGTTAACTGTCCATAATATTCATTTTCATCATATTGCATTAGTCCTTGATTTTTTAAAGAGTTAATACTTGGGGCATATCCACTTCCACCGCAATAAATTCCTCTATAAGTTTCAACTAATAATAAAGCCTGACTGTCATCTAAACTAAATAATTTATCCATACTAACCTCCTTAAGTTAATATTATTCATTATCATCTTTATAGAATCATCATTTATAATTAGTAACATATACCCGGATATTTATTACATACCCTTGAACAATTAAAAACTTCTTCTAAATCATTAACCTGTTCAGCAAGTTGTGTTTTTATTTCTTCTGCAACATTGTTTAAAAAGTCTTTTAAAGTTGTAATCTTATCAACATCTTCTTGCATATCTATTTCCATACGACTAACGGAATTTAGTTTATAGACAAGGTCGGATAATTCGTCTTTATTGAAATCAATATTGCTTTTGATTTTATTTACAAATTCCTTATACTCTTGAAACTTTTTAATAAAATCTGTTCCTGGATATTTTTCAGTATGAAATTTTAATACTCTATTTTTACCAATTATATAAAGCCCACCGTTGACTTCATAAATAAAATCAATTTTACCTTTAAGCTTTTCTATATAATCCATTTTTACACTCCCTTTCAATATCCATATTCGATGTGGGATTTAATAAATTAATAGTTATTTCTTACTCCATTTTTCGGGGTTTAAGTAATATTTTTTTCAAAGTTACCTGTTATAGTAGTAATCATTAGTGTTGCAAAAAATTTTCAACAAAAAGTCAATGTAAATTCATTACTGGTATAGCTTGCACCCATAAGAAAATAATGGGTAGTGCAAGAGAAAAAGAGAGTGATCTCTTAAGGCTGAGC
>JAEYYB010000086.1 GCA_023430975.1 Bacillota bacterium
ACCGAAAAACTGCGTATTTCAATTTAATAAAAAATTTATGCCAGAATCAGCCATATTGTTACATGTGTTATGGTAGGTTGTGGCATTTTTACACCATTTTAAGTTCGTATTGAGCTAAAGAACCATATATATGGTTAAAAATAGGCATAACTGTCCTGTTTTCCAATGATAAATAATAAATACTATTGGGTTTAGGATGCACTATTAAACACTTTCTGGTAAGGATACGTCTTAGACATTTTCATAATGGTACTTCTACCAGACTGCACTATTTTAGCTGCTACAAATACGTACTTGAACCTGAAGGTCTTTATCCACTGTCTGTAATCTTCTTTGACATACTCCATTTTGAACAACAGGAATATGTTATACACCAACATCTGTAACTGAAAAATAGCTTCATTAGCCCAAAAAGATTTCAAAATCATTGTCCCAACATTTAGGTCATATTTAGCTTCTTTAATATAGTTCTCACAGTTACCCCTTTTTTCATAAAACCATACTATTTCTGCTGGTTCCCATAGCGTATTGGTCACATAATAGTCATGATCATAATCGCAATACTCAAACATAGGAATTTGACGACGTTTTTCTTCACTTTTTAATTCACGTACCACTACAAACTTCCTTGTGCAATCCCATTTCTCAGGTTTGATACAACATGCGGTAATATCTTCTTTATTCCTGTATCTGTCCCAAATACGTACAGAACCAGCATAAACCATTGGTAGAATGGTGCCATAGTGCTTTCCCTTTATTACATAATGATATCCAGCTTCTTCTATGATTTTCATGATTTCTTCAGAGAAATATCCAGAATCCATACGAAATACAATATCTTCTACCGTATCTTTCAATTGTGCTATGATTTCTTTAATCATTTCAGCAGCACCATTAGAAGTATATGTATTCCCAGGTCTTTGGTATCCTGTAATAAATGACTTTAGCTCTGCACAAAATGCCATAAGAACATTATAGCACTTGTTGCCTTTATGTCCGGGATTATAACCTTTTGTGGCTCCTTCTTGATTTCCCTCCAAGTTTTCAACTGTACTATCTATATCAATAGTGATTTCTTTTAATTTACTGTGTTTAAGTAATTTTTTGAACACCTTAAAATTAACATTTCTGAGCATTTGAGTAGTTTTAAAAGTGAAATTGCTGAAGAATCTAGAAACATTCTCAGGGGCAGTTACATTAATTCCAAATCCCTTTTCCAACAAAGGGTCTTCTTTTAACAATGATACCCGGTCAAGCTTGTCGGCTCCTAGGAAATGCAAACTTAACATTGTAGTAATATGTTTCATTTTAATTCTTTCAATCGTATTTTTTTCAAACACCAACTCTTCTTCAAGTAATTGCATAATACCGGACTCTTTGGTATAATTCAGTAGAGGATATAGTCCTGCATATGAAGTCAAATTATTGGCTGTAAATTCTATACGGTTTATCATTGCTGATTAGCACTCCTTTTTGCTTTTTGCTTTTTGTTTTGGTCGATAAAAAGTTTATCATAAAGGACGTGCTTTTCATATATTTTAGGCCAATTTTCTTTCACCTTTTAAGTGAAGTATTTATAGTCTTTTATATATCAGTTTTTCAAGGTGCATAGTCCGCTTTTAAATAATAACGCAGTTTTTCGGTATTAATTAAATAATACATTTTATTAGTTTCATACTCAACTACTGGTAAGAAATCCAAATAGTCTATATATTCAGATAATGCTTCCTTTGATGATTCACTAAATAGAGGTGTTTCAGAATACCCAAAAAAGTATGGGTTATCTCCTTCTTCTTCGCTATTCGAAGCACTAATATATAATACTTCCCAATCCTCCACTTTTATTCCTTTATCAATTTTACAAGCCACTTTTGATTTGTCTTGAGCAAAATCTCTCAAATTAAATGATTTATATTCATCTGGCATAGTCATCAATCGCCATATTCTCACAGTGCCACCTCAAAAAAGTCAGTATTGTATCTTAGCAGTTTAATGAAATCTTTATGTCACTTAAACTCTTTATATTTTACATAATCTCTTCATAACACCTCAGAATTGCTTTAATGATTATTCTGAAAGTATTTTTCATACTTCAACCTGTCTTTCTTCTTAAGCTTTTGTGGGTCACAAAAATAGAACCATAGTAAACTCCTACTTTCAAGTTCAGGTTCGCAAGGTTCATACCAGTCCTTTTCATTCCTGATACAAACTCCAAAAGAACACCCGCAACCAGATTCAGTAATTGGTTTAGTATTTTGCAACGCCTCATCAATGTCAACGTAAAGACCTGGTGCAAATGAGTTCCCTGCTTCACTCCAGAGGAAACAAAAATGTTTTGGGCATATATGTATTGGTGGCTTTTCATATGGCTTCCATTTCAAATTACCGACCCTATTCTTATTTTATACTTCTATTTAAAATCTCTAAAGCCTTTTCTTTTGATATATTCATTTTACTTTCCATTTGCTCGATAAGTGAATCTGTAAATATAATTTTAGGATTCTGCTCCCATCGTTTCATTTCTTCCAAGTATCTATTCATAGCATCCTCAAACGGCACAACTTCTTTAAACTCTACACTGCTGACTTCTAAATCTAAAAATTTTTTGCAGAATTCTCTTGCACACTTATCCAATACATCCTTATTTACACCGTTACTTGGATACCAAGTCTCTATATAGCATGGTTTGACGTTATTTTCATTCCTTTGTGCTTCAAATGGAACTTCATAAAAGTCAGTATCGTTTGGATTATCGTAACAATAATGGTATCTTATTTGCCCACTATTTAAAAACTCAATTATTTCTTCTACAAACTCCTCTTCATCAGGGTCATCTTTTAAATCTTCCAAACCGCTCTCAAAATACGGCTTCGTACAAATACAAGTCCAAGCAAGCTTTCTATAGCCCTTTCCCCATTTCCTATATACAATCATATCTTCCCAAGAAGTTGCATTACAAAATCCATAGAACCCCCACCAAAAATTCAAGTGCCTGACTTCCACATAGAGATTATTTTTCTTCACTTTTCTTGAATTCATGCTCTTAAATCCTTTCAATTCTTCAAATCAGCTTTATAACATATTTTTTGCAGTTCTTTCTAATTCTCCGTTGATTTACCAATTTTTTCTCTCGATTATTTTACCACCCTTATATGTTAGCTGAGCTTGCTTTTCACCGTTTTCATACCAAGATAGATAAGATACTCCATCTTCATTTACACCATTTATTACAAATTGCTCCCATCTAACCTGTCCATTCTCATAATAAGATATTACATGCCCATTATGTTGTCCCTTTTTATTAAAAGGCTGAACATACTGAATTTTTCCTGACTTATACCAATTTTTCCAAACACCTATACTGACCCCATGATTATAAAAATGTTCATATTCCAACTGCCCGTTGTCATACCATCCTCTCGACGCTCCATCTATTTTATCGTTTATATAAAATGCCTCATGCTTTATTTGTCCATTTTTATGGTATTCTCTTATTAGCCCATTTTTTATAAAATTATGGATTTTGCTGTTAGGGTTTTGAAGAATTTCAGCTAAATAATGCTCTTTATCATACCAATGATTTAAAATGTGTTCAATTTGCCAAGGGTATAGATAATCAACTAGTTTTTCTATATCAAAATTAAGTTCATCTCTGGATTGTGGCAGGTATTGTATCTCAATTATAGAAGGATATATTTTTAAATTTTGATAGGCTAACAGTTTGTGATGTCCATCTAACACAAAGTTAGCAGATTCAAGCGAATCATCTATGACGCAATTAAATATAATGGCAGACGGTCTCTTCCCGTTTTTAATCTCATTTTCAAAAAAAGCAACTTGTTCCTTATTTATTTCCGCCTTAGGTTGTGTGGCAACAAAATATTTACAGCAACCATCATAAAAACCCGAAGTAGAGCATTCTAAAATACTGAAAACATATTCCTTATTTTTTTCCTTCTCAATTAACTCAAATTCATACTGAGTTTTTATGTTTTCAGAGTTATTTATATCGGTAATTTCTGCAAATAAGATTCTCCATTCCTCATAATGAATTTTAGAATAGTTGTCACTTGAGGTTTTGTATGTGAAAAAGTCCTTATCATCACTACTGTATAAGTTTAAAGAATATTTTCCATTTCGAAATAGCTGAAATAATGGTTTTAATATTTCATATAGTCCTTCAATACTGTTTGAATAATCATTGTACAGGCTGTTATTTATTCTGTTTCTTAATTCTGCCCTATAACTCTCATCATATGGCAATTGACAGAAGTATTTACCCACAGAGCCTCTGCAATCATGCCACACAACCGATAATGGTCTTTTAAAACTTAAATAACTTCCAATGCTACTTGAGCTTATTGATATTAAATTTAGTCCATCATTTATTTTAAAATTCATATTCCCACCTTATTTATTCAAAATTAAATATCTTGAGAGTTAAAAGTTCTTACCATAACTTACATATGTAATAAGCTTGATGCAATAGCTTGCCCGTGGTAGATTAGATTTGCGAAGAAATAAAAAACCAGGGGGCAAAACAAATGATCAAGCTT
>JAEYYB010000177.1 GCA_023430975.1 Bacillota bacterium
TGTAAATCCTAGGGTTTCTTTGTGGTTGTTTTTCAAACATGCTGAATTATATGCTGTAAGAACTAAAGGGTCAATTTTAAGTGTAAAAACTTTAAAAAAGGGGTCAATTTTACTTGACAATCTACAAAACAATATATTAGCAATATAAACCAGATTATTAAGGTTTATAGGAATAGAAGCATGTTTATCTATAATTTTTGAAAATAGTTCTTCCTTGTCAATTTTAAAAAAACATTTTGCAATATTTATATTGTTATTAAAATATTCCTTAACAGAGTCGCTTAGATTATAATCATACAGTCTTAATCTAAATTTATTCTTTAGCATTTGTATCCAATTCTTTTTCTGATAGTGTTTATATGCGAGTTCATCAAAGAGTGTCAAAATAGACCAATCACATGTTTCAAGAGTTGCAACTATTCCGTTCAAAATTCTTGACTGATCAGGATAATCAGTCCATTCTTCCTTACATTTATATCTCATATCATGTTCTATTTCGTGCCAACCTTCAGAAAAGACTGTTCTTATTTGTACTTCAAAAGTATTATCAATAGGATATTGATTAAAAATGCTTTCAAAGATTGTTTTATATTGATTTGGTAATCTAAAAATTAAATTAATTCTACTAGGTTTAAAAGTAGATGAATCTGGGGTATCAATTGTTTCATCGACAAACTCAAATAGTTTTTTTAATAATTTAATACACAAAATGATATCATCATTAAAGTAAACTACTATTCTGAAACCAATTAAATCCTGCATTTTCCTTTCATTACTATAATTTTTGTTTAGAAGTTTCTCATATGTAGAGCTCCCATTTTTAATTCGACTAAATAACCTATAAAAAAGTCCTAGACTATTTAGTTCTTTTGAAATATCTTTTTCAAGATCTTTGATTAAAGATGGGTTATAACCATCAATAATTTCTTTTATTTTTTCAAATTCACTATTTTCCATTTATATCTCCTTCTCCGGTAGATAATATATTCCGGACTTCACCTATATATTCATAGTTTAGATATACTAATTCACCTTGTTTTTCTAGTATTCCTTTTCTTCTAAGACTTTCTATAGCATTTTCCACACTGTAATATTGTTTTGTAGGTACTCCTGCAAATAATGTTCTGTACGCTCTATTTGGTTGAGCATTTGCTCTACCTTTTTGCCAAAATTGTTGTAATACTATTTTTTCATAGTAGTAATCATCATCAGAAGTCACAAAATCTTGGGTTTTCAATGGACTAATATCATCGCCAAAACAATTTGAAAAAATTAACTTACGGTCTTCTTGTGTATCATTTAAAATTGTGCAATCATAAAATCTACAATCTATAAATATACAACTATAAAAAGATGATTTTCTTATTTCTATTTTATTAAATATACATTGACTAAATGTACATCCAGTAAAAGAAAACTCATCAGGAAAAATGAAATTTTTAAAAGTTACCGAATAAAAGCTTGCATCTTTGTGATTACTTGATAATTGGTTGTTAAGTTTTATGTCTATTTCTATTTGTTCTTGGGAATGTAACATCAATGTAATAGGCTTTAATTTCAAATATAATTTTACTTTTTCATCAGTGCTTCGTGCACTATAAGCAGTACAGGCTAAATCTATATATTTATAGTCTATAAGCCAATCATTTTCTAATTTGCAAATGCATTCTCCAATTAACAGACCAAATATAAAGTCATTAATAAACCCTATCTTATTTGTATTTTCACTTGTGCCAACCCTATCAAGAAGTGCATGTCTTGCTAAAGTTGATGCGATATCCTCAGCTTTTTGACTTAATCCTTGTGGATACCTTGAACGTAAAACATTAATTAGGTTTCTGTTTTTTTCCAAAATTATATCCTTTATAAAATCCCTATCTTCTGAAGTTATATCCAATTCGACCATTTCGTATACCAGTTTTTTGAAAATTTCTAGCTGTTCTTCAACAGTAAAGTGTATATCCTGCCTTTCCTTTTCCCTCTCTAAAAGCATGATTAAATAATCCTTGATAACTTCTTCTGAATCTTTACAATAGTTATTAAATTTATCGCAACTCATATTTCTTAAATGTGCCAATAATACAGGGTTTCCAAAACTCTCATATGGAATATTTTGGCGTTTTAATATTTCTATCTTCTCAGTGCCAAGCCAATCTTTTATGTTAGGCTCATGCAGAATTAACCTAGTAACCTTAAATCTATTCTCTCTACCCTCTACCCAATTATTAAATTTATCTCCATTAAATATTGCACTTTTGCGTGATGTAAGTATAATTTTTGTATTATGAGTTAGTAAATCACCTATAGTATCTAACATTGATTCCATATCATCAAAAGACTTTGAATGCTTATCATGTAATTTGTTATCCATATCAACTGACTTTGATATTAATTCATCAAAACCATCTATTATGACTGGTATACGTCCCTCAGCCATTTCATAAGTAACTAAATCTGATTTTAGATGATGAAAAAGTCTATCTATTTCATCAAGTAAGACATATTTGAAAACAGCAGCTTTCCTGTTCCTTGATAACTCTGTAAAAATAGGTATCCCATTACTGTCTGAAGTAACTAACTCTTTTAGTAATTCATATGCTGTACTTGTTTTCCCATACCCTGCTGCGGCTTCTAATATTACTAAATGGGGACCATTAGAGTTAATTATACTTAAAATTTTAGATACAACACTATCGGTCTGTTCCTTGCCATCAAAAAAATAATTGCAGCTAATATATGAATAATCAAACTTCAATCTGCTATTTTGGTTCTGACAATATTTATAGTATTCACCTTTAAGTTTGTCTCTTGTTCGTAAAACTGAAAAAAACCCTTTAAATAATTGTACATGTACTTCTTCAATATCAGTATAATATGAATTTTTACATGAGAAACCAGCCTCTTGGTACTGCACAATAATATCAGAAACATCGATTCCTTCTTCTAAAGTAACTATTTCCGCATTGTTAAAATATCCATTTGTATGTGTATAGACTATAGCATCTGGGTATTGGTTGCTTTTTTTAAAATCATATCTTTCATATAGCTCATCTATTCTGAAACATACGGCCAATTTGGCACACAAGTAACCAAAGCGTATGTCTTTACGCCTTTTAGTCTTTTGTTTTTAATTCCGACTTAAGATGCTTTGGGCTCCAGAGACACCTTAAATCCTA
>JAEYYB010000181.1 GCA_023430975.1 Bacillota bacterium
CCCGCTTTTTTCAAACTCTTTAATTATATTTTCCCATTCTTTATATAACATAAGATACCTCCAAGTTTTTGTTGTATTATCTCATGTCAATAAATTGAATAACAGACGGGTTCTATTATACGCTTACCCAATTATTAACCTTAAAGTTATATCTTGAATTGTCGAAAATATTATCTATCTTTTCAATCCAAATCTCGTTTTCATTTTTAGACAGTATATTATGTACTCTATAAACAACATATTTCTTTCCTTCTTTTAATACTTTTTCTCCAAATCTTTTCTCAGCATCTGATAGAAAAAAATCATTATCCTTACTTTTTGCTTCACTTTTTACTTCAATATATAACTCTTCTCCATTTTTCGTATATGACTTTATATCATAACCCATATATGGATATGCAGATGGAGTGTCGTCTACTAAGTCTGCATACTTTGTATTTTCTAATTCTTTCTTCTCATGCTTATAAACATATGCTTCACCTAATTTTCCGATATAACAGAAAAACTCATGTAATTGAGTAAAATTAATTGTTTTGTTGAACAGTTCCTTTTTTAACTTATCATATCCAAAAAGAATTGCTGATTTTTCAACCTCATCCCTTAGTTTTGGTAATCCCAATTTCACTTCTTCAATATCAGTTACTTTAAAGTTTTTGTTTTTTTTTAGTCCTTCATAGCATGTCTTACATATAACTGTTCCTTCAACATTAGTCCAATTTTCAATAATGTTTAAATACTTTTTCCCACAGTTGCCGCACTGTATTTTGTTCTCATTTTTAGCATTTATTATTACCTGGGGTTTCATATTTTTAATGCCTAATATTGGCTCAAGTATTTTAAGGTATGTATATAAATTATGAAATCCGGTATTTGCATTACGTTTCTTGTGAAAGTCAAAAACAGGTTCATACTTTTCTGGTACTATATATGTACTTCCTGAAGGCGAGTAAATTACACCCTTTCTATAATTTGTAGAATCAATATCGATGTGTAATTCTTTTAGTGGACATTCAGTATAAAATAACATATATGCAAAAAAGGAGCATCGAAGTTTTTCAAAATTATCAGAATCATCAAAATCATATGAAATAAATTCGCGAAGTTTTTGAACTTGTTCCAAAGACAATGTAGGAACAAATTCTTTTTCTTGTGAGCGTTTTTGTGAAACCTTTTTTGGTTTAGAAAGCTCTTCATCATAAAATCTTTGAGTAAAACCTTCTTTATTCTTTATTTGACCATCTTTGTGAATTTGACGAAAAAAAGACTTAGTGCAACTTAATGCCGTTTCACTATTTTCAAACTGAAGTAGAGCAAGGTTATAATCATCTATTGATAAATCATAAATATCTTTATCTCCTATTAATTCAAATGTTCTTACAATAGCACTCAAGTATTGTTTTTTAGATAGCGGTGTCTCAAAGTTCTCTAAAAACTGATACACAATTTCTTGTGTTTTCTTTGAAAACTTATTTAAGCGATACTCTAATGACTTTTTATCTTTCAAAACCATTATATTTACCCCCATCCCATCAAATTACTATTATATCTTACAACGCCCAGCCCTGAAATATCCGCCACACGATGTGGCGGCCTGCACGCGATTTTATATCGTGTACATGCGCGACGCCGTTTGAGCCGGACCCATTAGAAAGACCCGTGAGAGCCGCTGTGCGGCCGGCGAAACGGTGTAGTGCGGACATTCTACGTGGGATGACCCGCAAAGCAATTCTTCATGACCTTTCTAACCGCACTTTTACGGGCATGTGTTGATATACGGAGTCCTTGCGCCCTATACTCTAGGATGACACGGATGTCATCCGCCTTATTATATACTTTCGATTGTCATTAAATTTATCTTTAGCCAATATCGTTCAATTTACTTAGAGCGACCTAGTCCATGGATGGACGGGTGAAATTCTTCTCCCTGCTCAAGACTGCCAAGGATGGCAGTCGACTTAAAAGTTATCTTATAGCATTTCTTTATGCTCGGGTAACAAAGTATATTTTTTCTCCATTCTTCCTCGGTCAAAACTTCTTTGCCCTACCCAGGCCATGGATGGCCGTAGATTTTGCCCTGCTTCAACGACACTTTTTATTCACTCATTCTTCATAGGCTTACACGGATGTAAGCCGTCAGTATGTTAAAAACCTCAAAGCCTCTTTTATCTTGACCCAGGTCACGGATGACCGGAGACAAAACTATACGCTGTTAACTGTACCACTATTGTTAATTTTATGATATTTATTCCAAAATAGCAATCTGTTTGATCCATTGCAAGGATTTCGAATATCGTGTACATGTGCGACACCGTCTGAACCGGACCCCATAGAACTACCCGTAAGTGCCGCTGTGCGGCCGGTGAAGCGGTGTGGTACGGTTCTTCTACGTGGGATGACCTACGAAGCAATTCTTCATGAAATTTCTATCCGTGCCTTTACGCACATGTGTTGATATCCGGAGTCCTTGCGCCCTATACTCTAGGATGACACGGATGTCATCCGCCTTATTCAAAACTTTCGATTATCATTAAATTTATCTTTTGCCAATATCGTTCAATTTACTTAGAGCGACCTAGTCCACGGATGGACGGGTGAAATTCTTCTCCTTGCTCAAGACTGCCACGGAGGGCAGTCGACTTAAAAGTTATATTATCGCATATCTTTTTGCTCGGGCACCGTAGTGTATTTTTTCTAGTTTCTTCCTCGGCCAAAACTTCTCTGCCCTACCCAGGCCAAGGATGGCCGTAGATTTTGACCTGCTTCAACGACACTTTTTATTCACTCATTTTTCATAGGCTTACACGGATGTAAGCCGTCAGTATGTAAAAGACCTCAACGCCTCTTTTATCTTGACCCAGGTCACGGATGACCGGAGACAAAACTATACGCTGTTAAATGTACCACTATTGTTAATTTTATGTTATTTATTCCAAAATAGCAATCTGTTTGATCCATTGCAAGGATTTCGAATATCGCTCACCATCTGCGACGACTCTGAGCGGTCTCCAGAGGGATGTCCCGCGTTAGCATGCGACTGCATCCGCGAAGAGCTGTGGGCACGCATTCTTCATGATAATCCCTCGTAGCCCTTCTCCTTGAATCTTCTCTCCGTGCCCCTTGCGCTAGATGGATTGTTATGTAAAGTCGTGCGCCCCGCGAAGCCAGCGGCGGTCACGGATGACCGCCCCTTAAATTTTCTACCTACAAGAATTCTATATTTCTAAATCTATAAGATTCATTTTGGAAACCTCAAGAAAGTTTCTCCATATAAAGTAGAGGAAAACCTAATACCATCGTCTTTCAAATCACTTTCCCATGGAGGATCAACTGGTACTTTATCAATAATCTTTCCACTCCTATCTCTTAAAATGCAATCTAATTCACCACTCTCAAAAACGTATCCATTATTAAGTAATGAGAAGTCCCAAAATAAGCAATGTTCAAATTCATTTTCTGTTTTCTTATTTATCATGTTAACACTACATGACTTCTTCTTTCCTCCAATTAAGACCGTATGAGTTTCTGGAATTACAAGTACAGTAAAATCTTGAAGTCCAGATGAATATGCTTCAAAATAGTAATAAATAATCAAATAATCTTCTATAATAATTTTTAAAACAGTACTGGCTTTAGAGATGTCATCATCATAAATAACCAATGCATCAGGCTCTACCTTTAATTGTTCAATGTTACTCAACTCAGTTATCTCTACTTCATAGTTTTCTGATCTAATCTTGTATTTTAACCCTGACATAAAGTATCCTTTCAATAATCAAACTTGCTAATGCATACTACATATTATTTCACTTCAAAGCTTTATCCTTGGCAATCCGCCACACGATGTGGCGGCCTGCGCACGATTTTATATAACAATTGCATTTACGAAAAAACTTTCGTAAATGCAATATAAATAAGGCAAATAAACGAACTGCTTTATTTAAAATATCCATTGATGTAATTTTTTACATAATAACATTTTATCATGATTAAATGATGATTAATAGAACTATTAAAATTATATATAAACAAGACTTACAACTTACTGAGAGTTTGATATAATTTATAACATAAAGAATTATAAAAATATAATAGGATACAAGAATTGGGTGGAACAATAATTGTAATGATAATAGAATATTAGGAGGATTACCTGAATGAATAGTATGATTAAAGGTCAAAAGGCGAAGATTCTGGATGTTGTAGGCTCGGAAGTGTTTGAAGTAGGAGTGTTTATTGATGCATCCATGACTATTGATATTACCTGTTTTGGGTTGGATGATAGAAAGCAGCTCTCTGACGATAGATATATGATATTTTACAACCAGATGAGCTCACCTGAGAAAAGCGTAGAAATGACGGAAAACAAGCAAAACAAGGGGACCTTCAAGGTAAACCTTTTAATGCTTCCTTCTACAATTAAAAGCCTCGTTTTTACTGCAACAATTGATGGCGAAGAGAAAATGTCGGATATTGTATCAGGAGATTTCTTCATTACTGTTAATGGACAGAAAATGGTGAGCTACCAATTTAATAATAAGGATTTCAAGAACGAAAGAGCGGTAATAATTTCGGAAATATATTTTAAGGATGTGTGGAGAGTTGGTATAGTAGGCGATGGCTTTGATGGCGGACTAAGTGCATTGCTAAAGCATTTTGGGGGAATGAATGCGGATGAGCAGCCTGTTGATCAGCCAACACAGCAGCCTGTGCTGCAACCAATACAACAAACAACAGCACAGAGCACTGCTTCAGGACAACAAAGTTCTGTACCTGCCGGAAGGGCTGTTAACCTTGAAAAGAGGATAAAGCTTGAGAAGAAAATGGAAGAAAAGGCACCACAGATTCTTTCGCTCGCAAAGAAAGCAACGGTTTCTTTAAAGAAAGCGGGATTGGAGAACCATACTGCCAAAGTTGCCCTTTGCCTTGATATCTCTGGTTCTATGAGTTCTCTTTATAATTCCGGCAAGATTCAGGATTTTGCTGAAAGGATTCTGGCTCTTGGCTGTAAATTTGATGATGATGGCTCCATAGATATATTCCTGTTCGGTGCAAAAGCTCATGAAGCGGGGGCGCTTAGTATCGACAATTTTAACGGGTATATCAGATCACTTATCAGTAGATACCCCCTTGAAGGAGGAACTTATTACGGTAAGGCTATGAAGATTATCAGAGAATTCTACTTTCCAAACAGTGTTAATCGTAAAATAACAAAGGCAGAATGTCCTGTGTATGTAATGTTTGTCACTGATGGTGCTACATTTGATGAAGATGTAACCCGTGCTAACTTGCAGGATTCTTCATATCAGGGCATATTCTGGCAGTTTATGGCAATAGGAAAATCTTCCAAAGATGTGAAAACAAAAGGAATAGGAGGGTTCTTTAGAAGCCTTGCTGCAAGTGACTTCAGGTTTTTGGAGGAATTGGACAACCTTCAGGGCAGATTGATTGATAATGCAAACTTCTTTAGTGTAGAGGATCCCACAAAAGTTTCAGATGAGGAATTATATGATTTGTTGATGAATGAATATCCCACATGGCTGAAACAAGCAAGTCAAAATGGCCTGATTTGATAAAAGTCCAAATCAATGTAAGTATATATAAATTCAGAAAGAATGCGAACAAGCGGTTGTTTGCATTTTTTTTTGTATCAATATTATTTGTTTGTAAACAGAGATATTATGTTTTCCTACAGGGTGTTATGGCAGTTGTAATGCGAATATGATTTAAATCATTTTTGACTAATGGATTTTTGCATGATATCATATTAAATGCTATATAAAGGTTAGGAGATATTTGGTAATGAAAAGAGAAAGATTAAAGGCAGTCATGGCTATGGCATTTGTTATTCCGGCTTTATGCATGCCTGCAAAAGTTACAGCTGATATAAACAATGGCTTTAGTGATATACACTCGAATAATTGGTTTTATTCACCGGTTCTAAGGTTAAATTCTTTAAAAGCAATTTCAGGTTTTCCGGACAACACATTCAGGCCTTACAACTATACTACAAAGGCTGAATTTGTTAAGATTTTATTGGATGCATTCAAAATACCTGTTGAGAATGAGGCTGACAATGATATAAAGGACCATTGGGCTGACAGCTATGTGTCTACTGCAATAGCCAATGGAATAATTACTGAAAGTACATATAATGGCAGGTTCATGCCTGATAAGTTAATTACCCGGATTGAAATGGCGTCTATGATACTGTCAATGTTAAATGTTCAATATGTTGATGATAAAAGTCCTTTTGATGATATATCAAATGAGGTGTCCACAACAGCTTTTAACGAACACTTAATAATGGGAAGCATTAAAGATGGAAAAAGATATTTTATGCCATACTCCAATGTAACCAGAGCTGAAGCAAGTGCAGCTATAGTAAGGGCTATTGATTATATGGAGAACTCCGATGGGTACAAGAAAACTTCACAAAAAGAGTTAGTGCAGCAGGAAAAATTGATAGCAAAGCAAAAAGAAGAAATCAGAATACAAGAATTGTATAATACTCTGGTTAAGCCATCGGCTGTCATAGCACAAGTTACTGAAAATGCAAAGTTGTTTTCGTCATACAGTGCCCCTTATGATGTTATAGGAACAGTAAATAAAGGTGCCAGGGTAGAGATTATCTACGGTATGTATACACAATGGTTTTATATATCCTATGGCAATGTTAAGGGATGGGTTCCTGGAGAGGTGCTTTCAATACCCTCTGATCCTCCCACAAACACTAATAAGATGACAAGGGAACAGCTTGAGGGGTTTGTAAACTATAAGGGATTTGCCAGCAATGCACAGTATTTTGTATGGGTTGATATTGACAGGCAGCTCACGTACATATTTTCAGGATCAAAGGGAAATTGGAAGCTAAATAAAACAATTCAGTGTGCAACAGGTAAAAATGAGTCACCAACCTTAAGAGGAACATTTTCTGTATCCAGAAGAGGGGACTGGTTTTACAATCCCAGGTACAGGAGTGGTGCCAAATACTGGGTGGAATTTAGCGGAGACTACCTTTTCCATTCAATTTCGTTAGATGCATATGGAAATGTAAAGGATCCTACATTAGGAAAAAGAGCATCCTCAGGTTGTATAAGAATGTCTCTTGAGGACAGCAAGTGGATTTATAATTATATTCCCGCAGGTACTACTGTCTGGGTATATTAATAGTGGAATTCAGGTGATTATAAAATTGTCTGAATTTTACTTGAAATCAATGATATAATAATGATAAATATATGAAAATGAAAAGATTAATAGCATTTTTTGAAATCTCCTTATTTAGGGCAATTAATCCAAATTAGAGGTGGCAGATGAAAAGAGAGTTTACTTATTCGTTAGTACAAGCTTTAATAAAAAACCGTGATTTCATGCCTTTGCAGGACGCAGAAGGCAAATACAGCATATATGATAAAATAAATATTCTTACTAAGGATGCTTATGGATCATTAGTTATTGTTGAATTATTGGATGGAGATAGTTTGACAAGTGAGGAGATTGAAGAAAGACTTAGGGGAAACCAAAACATTATTTACCAGATAGAAGAAGGAATTTCACAATATATATATGAGGTGTTTATTTTTAGCTCATATCCCGAACAGGATAAACTGAACGCAATTAAAGCTGCACAATATCAAAAAGCAAAAGATAGAAAGTATATCAAATGCTTAAGTGTAAACCTGGAAAACAAGTCAGTTGAAAGGCATTTTAAATTGCCTCTGACCGATGAGGGAATAAGCAAGAACATAAAAGCTATAATGAAGCAAGGTATATATAGAGAAATCGGAGATGTTGATATCGAAGAAGTTGTAATGCAGAAAAGGAATGAGTTTCACATCAAGTTAGAAGCTAAGACACCTATTCTGTCCTATGCATTAATAGCTTTGAATGTAATAATATGGGTTGCTTTGAGCTTATATTCTAATAAGTCCGGAATGGACTTTTATAATGTGTTACGTGATTTTGGTGCAAAAGAAAATGGCCTTATACTATCGGGTGAATATTGGAGGTTTATAACTCCCGTATTTTTACATTTTGATATACCTCACCTTGTGCTCAATTGCTACTCGTTGTATGCGTTAAGCATTGTGGAAAGAGTATTCGGTCATGCCAAGTTTTTAGTAGTTTATTTAATTGCAGGCATTGTAGGAAATATTGCAAGCTTCCTATTTTCAGCTGGGCTTGGGGCTGGAGCTTCGGGTGCTATATTCGGCATGCTAGGATCACTGCTGTTTTTCGGTTTGCAAAGGCCTGCACTTTTTAGAGCCTATTTTGGTGCTAATGTATTTGTTATGATTTTTATTAACCTTGCATATGGTTTTTCAAGGTCGGGAATTGATAATTCTGCACATATTGGTGGCCTTATAGGCGGATTTTTAGCTACAGGTGCGGTTTCGGTTTCAGATAAAACCAAGTGGTACTTAAATAGATTTATTTACATCATTGTAACTATAGTAGTTGTTGTATCAAGCCTTTTCTATGGTTTTGGAAATCCGGAAAGTAAAATAACTTTGAAAGTCAATGAACTGGAGCAACTTGATGAAAACCAGAACTGGAATGAGGTAATAAAGGTTGGCAAAGAGATTTTGGCATTAAACCCAAAGAGCAAATCCAATAAAGTATCAGTATATTGGACTTTGGCAAAAGCACAGGGTATGACTGGGAAGTTTGATGATGCTGTCGAGAATGCAAAAAAATTGGTTGAGATTGATCCAATGAACGGACACTATATTTTAGGATTGCTTTATCATGATA
Source organism: Bacillota bacterium (assembly GCA_023430975.1). Taxonomy (GTDB): domain Bacteria; phylum Bacillota; class Clostridia; order Acetivibrionales; family DSM-2933; genus Pseudobacteroides. The sequence goes on from JAEYYB010000181.1 coordinate 8,755, forward strand.
TGGGACAGTTTGAAAAGTCAAGGGATGAGCTGCTTGAGGCAAAAAAATTAATGAGTGGTAAGAGTGATGAGGAGAGTAAGGGAATTATATCAAACATTGATAATATTTTAAGGAGTATGGGCTATTGATTGTTTAATATTGTTGAAATTATTTATCCGTATAAATGCGAATGTTTTTGAATTATGTGGCAGGTGAAAAATCTTACCTGCTATTTGAATGTATGGGAAATTACAGCTTATGTTGAACAGTGATTTCTTGCTGCAGAATCAAGGTTGCAGAATTGCAAGTAATTTTGTTCTAAAAGGATGTAAGTATTCTATTACAAGACTCTTGTTAGTAAGGCTTCTTTTTAGTTGACATAAAAATGCATAAATTATATAATTATATAAATTGGCTTTAATATATTAAAAAAGGAGTGGAATTAATGAAAAAAGTACGAATTACTATTTTAGCAAGTGCTTTTATGTTCTGTATTGGAGTTGTTGCTTTTGGAGCTTCAATGAGTACTGAAATAAAAGCCATGCTCAGCAAAGAGATTAAAATCAGGTATTCTGGGGCTGTTCAGGAAATGAAAGACGCATCAGGAAATGCTGTGTACCCCATTTTATATAATGGAACTACATATATTCCCGTTCGTTCTGTCAGCAATATTCTTAATATTCCTATAAACTGGGATGGCGATACAAAAACTGTTATTATCGGCACAGAAGAAAAGCAGCCCAAAAGTGTATTGAGCTTCAAGGCGAAGACATCCGGTATTAGCAGTAAAGTAACAGATAAAGGCTCTTTAACTGTAAAAGGAGAATTTGGAGCAGATATAAAATATAACGATGGAATAGCTTATGAGATTTGGAATGGTGGTTCTTCTGATGGTATTGGCTCGGCATATAAGGCTGAAGTAGGTGGAACATACAATAAATTATCATTTGATGCTTATCTTGCTACTAAAGAGGAATATGTCGGTAAACAATTTACAATATATGTTTATAATGTTGATACTGGAGAAACATTGGCAAACATTAAAGTTGATGGAGGGCAGATTAAAAAAGTTGAAGAAATTGATATAACAGGAGTAAAAACAATAGGATTTGCAGCAAATGGTATCTCAGGAGCAGGAAGTCACGGCTATGCATATTTCTTTAATCCTACAGTCAAATAAACTATAAATTAGAGTAAAATACATAAAAAGATGGCATCTTTTAAATGGATGTCATCTTTTGTTATGTCAGGGAAATTTTCATCTATACTGTGCCTGCATCATTTTTACATGTATACCAGCACTTCATGAGGGAAAAATAACGACGAGGTGATGACATATGAAAAAAATAGGCGTAGAAAAAGGTTTGACTAACGTTGCAGACTATTTGAAAAATCAAGGATATAATGTAGAGATACTAAGTGAAAATATTGAAAATAATATTGCCAAATATGACAACCTTGATGTAATTGTTACCGCAGACTATAACTCTAATATGATGGGCTTTTCTGATACGTCCACCAATATTCCAGTAATTACTGCCAGCGGTCTTACAGCTGAAGAAGTAAAGAACATGATAGACCAGAAGACCACTAAATAAAATCAAATGTAAAAGATTATTCACTTTTCATATAGCAATTAATCAGCAACCCTCCTACCTGTGTATTCAAGGTGCAGGAGGGTTGAATCACTATTGTATGATTTGAATTTGGGTATAAGGCTTTGAATACGATTTTTTTTCAAAAAGGGAGTTAAGATTATGAAACAAATAATACTTGAATCCATATTGTATACTGTCATAGGCTATTTTATAGCTTTAATGGTTTCAAGGCTGATCGGAAGGAAAATGATATCACAAATGACCTTTTTTGATTATGTTATAGGGATTACTTTAGGTTCAGTAACAGCAAATTTGGCCATGGTATCGCAGATCCCGAATTCATCTGCTATTACTGTATTAATTACATTGGCTGTTCTTACCATTCTGCTGGACTATATTCATATCAAAAGCCTGTTTGTAAGAAAGAAACTGGACTCGGAACCCACAGTTCTAATTGAGAACGGCAAGATAATAAACCAAAACATGAAAAAAAGTCATGTTACAATCAATGAACTCTTGATGCAATTAAGAGGGAAAGATATGTTTAATATTGCCGATGTGGAGTTTGCTATTTTGGAAACGGACGGAAGCTTATCGGTGCTACCCAAATCACAGAATATGCCTTTAACTCCATCAGATTTGAATATTTCAACAAAATATAAGGGACTGACTAAGGATTTGGTGATTGACGGCAGCATAATTTCTGAAAACCTTAAATATATAAATCTTGATGAACAATGGCTTTATAATAGAATCAAAAAATATGGAGTGACAGATATAGAGGATGTCTTTTATGCAGGTCTGGACTCTTCAGGTAACTTGTTTGTATCGAAAAGGCAAAAAGGCAGTGAAAGGCATGGACAGCATGGGATTGAATAGAAGACAATATAAAGTGGTATTAATCACTTCAAATTTTATGGGCTTTAGTTATATATATACCGAACTGATATATAACTTTACAGTTCGGTATATATATTAAGCGTCATACAGGTATCGGTTGTAATAGTTGCTCTTCTACATAGACTTTCTCTTGGTATTCATTAATGACATCTACTAATTGTTGCATTTTCTCAAAAAATACAACAATTACATCACCTTTTTTAGCCTGTTTTAGTGCTATTCCTAATGCTTCCGCCTCATCCGGGACTACTTTAATGTGTTCTGTGGAAATACCGGATGATAATGCTCCGCGGTATAAAATGTTTGCGACCTCCAAAGGCTGTCTTTTACGCAAATCCTGATCTTCCTTAACATATATATAGTCGAAGGAACTCCCCGAGATTTTTCCTACATTTAAAATATCTGTATCAAGCCTGTCTCCGGGTACTCCTATGACACCTATAAGCCGTGAGGGGTTTAAGGCGGCCAACCCTTCGAGTGTAACACGATAACCTTCAATATTGTGTCCGTAATCAAGAACTACCTTGAAATCTTTAAGATCGTAGATGTTAAATCGTCCAGGGTTGCTTTCTGCATCACAGGTGAACTCACTCAAAGCCTCCCGTATGACATCGAAGGATATTCCAAGAGCTAAGCTTGCACCAATTGCAGCCATGCTGTTGTAAATATTATGCTTTAACTTGCCTCCGAGTGTTGCCGGGATGTCCATTACGCTCATGAAATTTCTTGTAATGCCTAAACATGTTATATAAATTCTGTTATTCCTTTTGTAGATTGCGGATCCACCTTTGGCTATGTGATCCAACAGTATAGGACTTTCACCATCCATAGAGAACAGTATATGCTTTCCTTTCGCCTTTTCCCTTGCTGTCATTACCCAGGTATCATCGGCATTAAGAATACATGCACCGCCGTCTTTCACTGCCTCTACGACAAGTGACTTTGCATGAAGCAATTCCTCCAGCGTATTAATTCCATCAATGCCAAGATGATCCTCTGATAGATTGGTAAAAACAGCAACATCAGCTTTATCATAAGCTAAGCCATACCTTACGATGCCGCCTCTTGCTGTCTCAAGCACTGCTGCTTCAACACTGCGGTTATGAAGTATTCTTTTGGCACTTTTAGGACCGGTTGTATCTCCATCTTCTATGCATGTATCATTGATATAGATTCCATGGGTGGTTGTTGTGCCAACCGTAAGTCCCTGTCGCCTTAAAATGCTGCTTATCATACGGGTAGTAGTGGTTTTTCCGTTGGTTCCGGTAATTGACACTATTGGTATTGAGGAGGGTGTACCCTTTGGAAACATCATGTCCAAAATCGGGGATACGACATCCCTTTTTTGCCCCCCAGTAGGGTTAATATGCATTCTAATTCCTGGAGCAGCATTAACTTCCACAATGGCACCATTATTTACACCCAATGGCTCTGATATATCAGGGGTAACAACGTCAATCCCTGCAATATCCAGACCAATCGCTTTTGATGCTTCTTCAAAAATCTCTATATTTTCAGGGTGAACAAGATCGGTGCAATCGTATGCTTTTCCTCCTGTGCTAAGATTTCCATTATCCCGCAGCCATATTTTTTGGTTCCTGTCAGGTATATGGGAGAGTGCCACACCTTGTTTATCAAGAACGACATTCATGGTTTCGTCTACCTTAATCTTGGTTAGGGGCTTTTCATGATCTTCTCCTCTAAGCTCATTTTGGTTTTCAATTTCGATCAACTCCTGGATAGTATGTTCTCCATCCCCTATTACATGGGCGGGAACCCTTTCTGCTGCGGCGACAACTTTACCGTTAACAACCAGTATGCGATAATCCTTGCCTTCAATGTATTTTTCCACAATACACTCACCATCTAAAGTTAGTGCTTGGAAAAACGCTTCTTTAAGTTCGCTCTCATTTTTTATATTTGTAAATACAAATTTACCTTTGCTGCCGTTATGAGGCTTTACCACAACAGGGTATCCTATTGCATTTGCTTTAGCTAAAGCTTCAGCAAGATCCAGGACTGACTTCCCTTTTGGAACGGGTATAGAAATTTCATCAAGTAATGCTTTTGTTAAATGCTTGTTACCTGCCGAATCCACCGAGATGCTGCTTGTACCCTCATACAACGTAGCAGATATCTTTTTCTGGTATTTTCCATAACCCAACCTAACCAAATCCCCGTCATTTACCATACTGACAGGAATACCGCGTTTTATCGCTTCATCTATAATAGCTCCGGTACTAATGCCTATGTCATACCTGACGCATAGTTTTTTTAACCTTTCGATTTCACTCTCGATATTAACAGTTTTACCTTTAATTATATTATTCAATGTATCTATAATAAATAAACCACAGGCTTTTCCAATTATTGTGTGAGGACATGTAAAAATTACATGATATATATCATCCTTAACTTGACGAGCTTTTCCATGTTTTATATCATAACCAAGAATTCTCTGGACTTCCAGACATAAGTGCACCGCTACATGAGCAAGGTGTGTGCCTTTCTTAAGTCCATCAACAAAACTCCCTACATAACCGGTACAGCACTTATGCTCTTTTGTTCCTGGAAAGAGATAAATGATTTGTTCATTCAAAGTTCCTATGTCCTTCGTAGGAATATCTGCAAATTCACCAAGCTTTAATTGCAACCTCACAACCGGTTCCCTCAAACTATAAATATTAGGAGCATCAAAAACTCGTATTTCTTCTATTTCCAAACTTCTCACTCCAATGCTTGATTTTTTTGTATATATATATTCTGAAACATTTGATGGAGAAATATTTTTGTGAATAATGTATGAAAAGTATTATGAGTTACATTTGCACCAGAAGTAACCATTTTTCAGTTATGGCGTTGGTTAATTTTAAAATTATTTTCCTGGTTGAACTATATTAAAAGTGTTAATAATCTTACATTTGGCGGAGCAAATAACGAACGGTTCAACATAATTAGAATCAGTATTAATCTTACATTTGGCAGAGCAAAATAACGAACGGTTTAACGTTATTTTGTGATAGTCAAATAGCAAGATTAACTGATTTTAATAGATTTGCTTAAGACAAATGTAATAGATTTATCACTTTTAATATATGGATTTAATGTAGATTTGCTTTATCCGTTTTATAAATTTCCAGTTTAGCATAGCCAGAAAAAAGTTTAGCCAAATTAGTCATAAAACCACCTGAGAACAATTAATCTGCAAAGATATTGAAATATTCTACTGTAATTCTTAAAAAATGTCGAAACATGAAATGACAAATTGCAAATATTCAGCTATAATAAATATGGTCATAAAGAATGTTAAAAAAATAACTTACTTTTGATATTATAGTGTAATCTTGCATACGGCATAGCAAAGCATAGGAGTTTTGAAAAAGCATTGACGCTTCAAAAGTTTATTGCCTAAGTAAGTATATAATTCAAACCGTATCTATTAGGAAGTAAGAAGCTTTAAATATTACTAATTCTTTTATGATTACCAAATAGTTGCTATTCCGTTGATATATGAATGTGGTATTGCTGCGATTTATATATAATCCTTCCAAAATTGTGTTTTATAAATAGAATTTTGAAAGAATTATATAACTCATTCCTTATATACCAATGGACATGTTTTATAGTATTCCATATATATTATGTGCGTACTGCAAAACATTTATTATAAATTTTCAAATTAAATTATAATGTAAAGAGGAAAAGGTTATGAAAACATTAACAAATCACAAGAGAATTAAAGTTACTGTCAATGGCCGGGAAATTGAGGTTTATGACAATCTGACCATCCTTCAGGCGTTACTGCAGGAGGACATCCAAATACCTCATCTATGCTATGACATCAGGCTTGAAAGGTCAAATGGAAACTGTGGGTTATGCGTAGTGGAAGTAGAAGGAAGAGATGTGAAAGCGTGTCAGACTCCTATTAAAGAAGGAATGGTTATTTGCACCAACAGCCCTAAACTTGAAAATTATCGTAAGATACGCTTAGAGCAGCTCCTTTCAGACCATAATGCAGATTGTGTTGCCCCATGTGTGACGACTTGTCCTGCCAACATAGACATTCAGTCCTATCTTCGTCATGTGGGAAATGGAAACCATGAGTCCGCAATCCGTGTAATTAAGGACAACAATCCTTTCCCTATAGTATGTGGCCGTGTATGCCCACATACATGTGAAGCAGCATGCCGCCGCAATCTTGTAGATTCACCGGTAGCAATCAACTATGTAAAGAGATTTGCTGCAGACTTGGATATGGAAAAGGGTCCTTGGATTCCGGATTTAAAACCATCAACAGGCAAGAAGATAGCTATTGTAGGTGCAGGTCCTTCAGGTCTTTCAGCTGCATATTACAGTGCAATAAATGGTCATGATGTAACTGTATTTGAACGCCAGCCCCATGCAGGCGGTATGATGAGATACGGTATTCCTGAATACCGTTTGCCAAAAGCCACTTTGGATAAGGAAATCGATATAATGAAAAAGATGGGTGTCAAGATTATGACAGGTAAAGCGTTGGGAACGCACATTCGTCTTGAAGACCTTAATAACGATTTTGACTCGGTTTATCTTGCAATAGGATCATGGCGTGCAACACCTATGCATCTTGAGGGAGAAAACCTTGAAGGCGTATGGCTCGGAATACAATATCTTGAGCAAGTAACAAAAGGTATGGACATAAAACTTGGTGATAATGTAGTTGTCATTGGTGGAGGTAATACTGCCATAGACTGTGCTCGTACAGCACTTCGTAAAGGTGCTAAATCAGTTAAGCTGATCTATCGCCGTACCCGTGAAGAAATGCCGGCTGAGCCATATGAAGTTGAGGAAGCTTTGCATGAAGGAGTAGAAATGCTGTTCTTGATGGCACCAAATAAAATTGTTATGAATGGCGGAAAGAAAACACTTCACTGTATGGAAATGCAGCTTGGAGAACCTGACCGTTCAGGCCGTCGTCGTCCTGTTCCTGTTGAAGGCAGTGATGTTTTGATAGATGCAGATACAATTATTGGTGCAATCGGACAGAGCACAAACACTCAGTTCCTATATAATGATATGCCTGTTAAGCTTAATAAGTGGGGCGATATAGAAATCAACGGCCATACTATGCAAACATCTGAAGTAAAGATATTTTCAGGCGGTGACTGTGTTACAGGTCCTGCAACAGTTATCCAGGCAGTAGCAGCAGGTCGTCATGCCGCTAATGCTATGGATAGTTTCCTGACAAAGGGATATGTTCATGAGGAAAACGCAGACTATAGCTGCAGTCGCGGTTCGATGGAAGATCTCCCTAAATGGGAATTTGAAGAAATGCCTAAGATTGCTCGTGCGAAAATGCCGGATCTAACTGTTAGTCAGCGTAAAAATAATTTTGATGAAGTTGAGCTCGGACTTTCTGAAAAAATGGCTAAAGTGGAAGCTAGACGTTGCCTTAAATGCGGATGTAAAGAGCGTTATAGCTGCGATCTTAGAAAGGAAGCACAGGCACATAAAGTTGAATATGTGAATCCGATCCATGAACGCCCGTACGTACCTATAGTGGACGATCATCCGTTTATTATTCGCGATCATAATAAATGTATTTCCTGCGGACGTTGTATCGCTGCTTGTGCAGAGATTGAAGGCCCAGATGTCCTTACTTATTATACAAAACATGGAAGACAGCTTGTTGGAACCAAAAGCGGTTTACCACTTCAGGAAACCGACTGTGTAAGCTGTGGACAGTGTGTAAATGCTTGTCCTTGCGGTGCTCTTGATTATAGACGTGAAAAAGGCAGGGTATTCAGAGCGATCAATGATTCCAATAAGGTTGTGGTAGGTTTTGTTGCTCCTGCAGTCCGCAGTATTGTTTCATCATACTTTGGTATTCCATTTGATGAAGCATCACCTTTCATGGCTGGAATATTAAGAAAAATGGGATTTGATAAGATATTCGACTTTACATTTGCTGCCGATCTGACAATTGTAGAAGAGACAACTGAGTTTTTAACACGTGTTGATAAAAAAGGTGTAATGCCTCAGTTTACATCATGCTGTCCAGGATGGGTAAACTTTGTTGAAAAACGTTATCCTCAAATTATACCACATCTTTCAACATGTAAATCACCGCAGCAAATGATGGGTGCAACTGTTAAGAATCATTATGCAAAGCTGGCTGGTGTAAAAAAGGATGACCTTTTTGTAGTTTCAATAGTGCCATGTCTTGCTAAAAAACATGAAGCTGCACGTCCCGAATTTGCTCCTGAAGGAATAAGAGATGTGGATGCTGTTCTCACTTCAAGTGAAATGCTTGAAATGGTTGAACTGTTGCGTATAAAGACATCTGATATAGAACCACAGGAGTTTGATGATCCATACAAGAGAGTAACCGGTGCAGGTATTCTATTTGGTGCTTCTGGAGGTGTTGCTGAAGCTGCTCTTCGTATGGCTGTTGAAAAGCTCACAGGCAATGTTCTTACGGATCGTCTTGACTTCGAAGAAATCCGTGGTTTTGAAGGTCTCAAGGAAGCTACAGTTGATGCAAACGGTATAAATGTACGTGTTGCAGTTATAAGCGGACTTCATAATGCAGAGCCTATTGTGGAAAAGATAATTCAGGGTGTTGATGTCGGATATGATCTTATAGAGGTTATGGCATGTCCTGGCGGATGTATATGTGGTGCAGGACATCCGGTACCTGAAAAGATTGATGCCATGGAAAAACGCCAGCAGGTTCTTGTGAATATAGATAAAACTGCCCAGTATCGTAAATCTCAGGAAAATCCTGATATACTGAGACTGTATAACGAGTTCTACGGTGAAGCAAACTCTCACCTGGCACATGAGCTGCTGCACACAAGCTATACACCAAAAGTTGGTGACAATGCTTGCAACACTGTCCGTAAGAAAGCCAACTCGGCATTTGTGACACAGGAATTTACCATCTGTATGTGTGATTCATGTGTAAGCAAGGGTTCAAAAGAGCTGTATGGCAATATGTCCGAGACTATTAAGAAACTGAAGATGGATTCCTTTATCAATGTAAGAACTATACGCTTAAAGGATACCCACTCAGGCAGCGGAATTTATATAACTCTTAACGGCCAGCAGATTGATGAAGCTGCACTTGGCAGTACATTCAAGAGTTCTAAATAAATTAAGCAAATTGTGGATTATACAAAAATATATTAACACTTTTCATATATTATTTTAAAATAAAACAGGTATGGCGGATTACCAACCATACCTGCTTTATATTTATTATATAGAGCTATATTTATAACTATGGAAGAGTGCTGAACTCATATACAATGCTGTCATATGGTTCATAAGGACCATGGGTCCAGTAATAGTCATATTTGCCCGTCTGAATTTCTCCAGAAGGAGAAAAACTTGACTTTATCTGACAACAATAATCTGTATTTGGCTCTAGTCCTGTAAGTTGAGAATTTGATGTGCAATAAGTGATGCCTGAGGAGAAACTGTTAGTATTGTCACGGTTTAAAGTTAATTCTTTAGTAATTTTATTATCCGGATTATTCTTTATCCAATAAACCAATGTTGTATTACTGGATATATAAGCAGAGCCGGTAACTTTTATATCTGTCGAAATAATAGCAGAATCCTTAGTGATATCACTTGCAGACATATTGATTGTTACCTCATAAGGAAACTTATGAAATGTTGGATAAGGACCAGTCGGGGTTGGAGTCTGACCAGGGGATGGAGTTATAGTGGGTGGTGTTGTTGGAGTAGGAGTATATGTTGAGGTAGGAGTGGGTGGATATATTGGAGATGAATAATCACTGGATATTTTGTTGAAATGCTTGGATAGAGTTACGATATCTATCATATTTATTACATTATCGCAATTGAAATCTCCTACTGAATTGAACCCTGTATCTTCAGAAGTCATACCGAAACTTTTGGCCATTTCAATTACATCTGCCATATTTATTGCATTATCTTGATTTATATCACCTGCCCACATTTCTATAGGTTCTTCCAAGCTTCCGGCACTTACAGCACTATTTGTGTATGTTTTTGTTAAATATCCCGGCTTACTAATGGTAACATCCCAAGGAAGTGTACCAATAGCGTAAAATTTAACATAGCCATCCTGATTTGTTTTGCCTTGATGTTTGATATCGCCTTTATATGAAAGTTGAATTTGAAAGTCCTTAAAGGCTAAAGGCCCACTTGCGTTAATGTCTGGTATAACTTTGAGCTCCCAATCATATGTACCGGTAGGGTATGGACTGGCTGCAGGTTCTGTTGGAGCCTGTGTAACAGCGAAGCTCTGGACGAAGCTAATTCCGGCTAATAGAGTAATCAGTAAAATTGTTATAAAGCATCTGACTTTTCTTCTAGAAAACATAAATATTACCTCCCTTTTAAATTATAAATTAAACTATATGAAAAGTAGTGATAAATCTATTACATTTGTCTGTCGCAAATCCCGTTGAATCGTTCGTTATTTGCTCCGCCAAATGTAAGATTATTAACACTTTTAAACTACAAAATGTAAATCATTATTTACTTTTGGGTAGACTTATACTTAATGGGTGACTCCTCCCGCTATATTCTATTATAATTATATACCATATACCGCTAATTGCAATAGAAAATGTATTATTTGTTTTACACTTTGTAAAAGTGTGTAAATCATCGTTGAAATATTGGCTTTTATTTGATTCTGTATTCTCTGACACAATACATGGAATGATTGAATAAAATGCAGTAAATAATTAACTATGAATTATAATGGTAGATTAAACATTTTTAATCAAGGAGGAAATTTTTATGCAGTACTCAATGGTCCTTCCAGGACAGCATCAGCTGCCTTCGCTTCCATATGCATATAATGCTCTTGAACCTGTAATAAGCGGCAGAGCACTAAGAATTCACCATGACAAGCATCACAAGTCCTATGTAGATGGCTTAAATAGAGCAGAAATAAGCCTTGTAGAGGCACGCAGACAAAATAATTATGAATATATAAAATACTGGGAAAATGAACTGGCATTTCAAGGTTCAGGGCATATATTACACAGTATTTTCTGGACGATTATGGGGCCGAAAGGAACGGGGGGACAGCCTGGTGTTACCACTATGCAGCAGATAAATAACTACTTTGGCAATTTTGATGTATTTAAAGAGCAGTTTAAAAGTGCTACTGAGAAGGTGGAGGGTTCAGGATGGGGGATTTTGGTGTGGCAACCGGCGTGGAGACGACTGGAAATACTACAGGCAGAAAAACATCAGAATTTAACTCAGTGGAGTGGAATTCCCATTTTAGTATGTGATGTATGGGAGCATGCCTACTACCTTGATTACCAGAATGAACGAAGAAAATTTATCGATGCCTGGTGGGATATTATAAACTGGTATGAGGTTGAAAGAAGATTGGTCCTGGCAATTAATGGTCAGGTGCCGCTTATGTACTTATGATGAGGTGCCGCAGATTGATCATATGGGATATTATTATTTTGCCAGCTATGCTGGCTTTATTATATTGCAATAAATCAGGTGATTTGCACCTACAAAATTTACCATACTTTTTATTGCAGTAAAACTATAATATTTTGTGAAGGCGATAATATAATTCATATTTTATGTCGATATATTTTATGACTACATATTTTATTTAAGCAACTATATGAAAAGTTAATAATCTTACATTTGTCTATCGCAAATCCCGTAAAAGCGTTCGTTATTTGCTCTGACAAATGTAAGATTATTAACACTTTTCATATATATTAGTACTTTTAGTTATATATTAAAAGTGATAAATCTATTACATTTGTCTGTCGGAAATCCCGTTGAACCGTTCGTTATTTGCTCCGCCAAATGTAAGATTATTAACACTTTTAATATAGTTGATCAATTAGGAGGTAATTATGCCCTTATTGGAAGAACTCTATAGTAATTTAATACAAAAGTCTAATAACGGGTATGCCTTTTTTTATGTTGTAAAAGAGGATAGCGAGTGTTGTTTGGACTTAAGATATATTGAAATTAATAATTCATACCAAGAATTAACGGGTTTTAATAGGACAGAGGTACTTGGCAAAACGGTCCGTGCACTGCTTTCTGAGTTGAAAATAGAAGGCGGTGACTGGATAAGATGTTTGATAGAAACTAAGATAGAGGATTATCCTATAGATGTAGAGGTGTTCTCAAAGCCAACTGGAAAATGGCTTAAAGTACTTGCTTATTTACATGGAAATGAGTATGTCATTATTAATTTAATTGACATTACTTCTCAAAAACAATTAAACGAGCAATATATAGAATATAAGAGGGCTCAGGATGCATTCATGGTTCTTGCAGAAAGATACAGGGTTGCAGTAGAATACTCAAGAGATATTATTTGGGATTTTGATGCAGTTACAGGAGATAGTTATATTTCTGATGGGTTTTTCCATATTATCGGATATGATAAGGAAGAATTCTTTAAAATCAATGGCAGTGTACTTGATGTAATCCATTCTGATGACAGGAAGAGGCTTAATCAGGTTTTACTACAGCACATCGAGGGTAAGACCGAGAGCTTTTTAACTGAATTCCGCATAAGAATGAAAAATAATGAATATAAATGGTTTATCGCTAAGGGAAGAGCTATTGTGGATAGCTGCGGAAAATTTGAGAGGATTGCAGGTTCAGCGTCGGATATCACCGAAAGGAAAAACTATGAGGAACAGATAAGACAATTAGCTTATTTTGACTTCTTAACAGGACTTCCAAATAGAGCGTTTCTCATTGAATTATTGGAAGCAAGATTGAATGGGTGTGAAGCAAATGACTGTTTTGGTGCAATCATTCTGGTTAATATAGACAACTTTAAGCTTATAAATGATACATACGGTCATTTCTTTGGTGATAAAATGTTAAAGATTATTTCAGAAAGACTATTTAGTATAGAGAGAGATAGTGAAAAAGTAAAACTTACTAAGCTTGGTGGAGATGAGTTTCTATTTATTATAGATAAACCTGATAATAAAACGGAAATTGAAGAAATAGCAATTAAGATTCTAAACAGTTTCAAGCAGATTGTAAGTGTGGAGGATAAATCTTTTTATATTACCTGCAGTATGGGTGTGGCTCAATATCCGGAGAATGGCACCAAGGTATATGATATTTTAAAAAATGCAGATACTGCAATGAACAGGGCCAAAGTAAACGGTAAAAATTGTTGTGCGTTTTATAATCAGGCTATGGGTACCGAAATAGCAGAAAAGCTTGAAATGGAAAATTATTTGAGGCTTGCTATTGAAAGGAATGAATTCAAGCTTTATTATCAACCCCAAATAGATATAGCATCTGCAAAAATTATAGGTTTTGAAGCATTAATTCGTTGGTTTAGCCCAAAATACGGGCTTGTATCTCCCATGGCATTTATTCCTTTAGCAGAAGAGAATGGCCAAATAATAGAAATTGGAAACTGGGTTATAGAGAATGTATGCAAATTTGCAGTAAAACTAAATACGCAGTATGATAAGAAGCTTCATGTCACATTGAATGTTTCAGCTGTGCAGTTTATGCATGAAGAATTTATTGGTAAGCTGTTTGATGCAGTTGAGAAATATGGTGTAAATCCGCATAATCTAGGGATTGAACTGACAGAATCGACACTATTGGAATCTTCTGAAAACATTGTTGCAAGATTAAATAAATTAAGGAACGCCGGCTTCAAAGTCTACCTGGATGACTTTGGCACAGGGTATTCTTCCATGACCTATCTAAGAAAGCTTCCAATAGATATAATCAAGATCGATAAATCATTTGTAGGTGATATTGGAAATTATGAAATGGAAAAAAAGCTATTGAAGTCAATAGTGTATCTTGCACAGGAGATTGGCTTGAAGGTTGTTGCAGAAGGAGTCGAAACAAAGGAACAGTTGGATTTTCTAGCCAGCAGCAAGTGCGATATAATTCAGGGGTTCTTATTCAGCAAGCCTGTGTCAGAGGAAGAGGTTGAGAAGATGCTTACAGAGCTTAGCAAGGTTGATTCAATATAAGGTGTTATAAATTAATTGGTCATAAGTACGTTTTGAAATGCCTTAGGCATGTTTAAAATAAATTAAAAAGAAATTAAATAGAAATTAAAAAGAAATTAAAAAGCGATTTTACCGAAATAGAAGTGGTAAAATCGCTTTTGTTTAAATGTTCCAATCTGTCTACAGCTTCTTGTAGAGGCGGTACATAATAATTGCTGCATCACCTCTTGTACACGAGTTGGCACCGTTAAAACAGTTGTCGGGCTTTTTAACTATCAGACCTTCTCTATTTCCAAGGGCAGCAAATTTTCTAACCCATTGTGGTATGCTATTTTTATCTGCGAAGTTCAAATACTTGTCCTGGTTTTTTGGATAGTAATACCCAGCTCTTTCGTTAAGGGTGGCAGCACATATTTTTACTATCTCCTGCCTGTTTATAATCCGGTTTCCTCTAAAGGTTCTATCTTCATAGCCATCTATTATTCCTTCGCTGCTTGCGATTGATACTACGTTGTAGTACCATGCGGTCTTTAAAACATCCTTAAAGTCACAGGTAGCATCAGCATCAATCAGATTCAAGCCTTTTACAATGAGGCTTGTAAATTCGCTTCTGCTGATTGATGCATTTGGATCAAAGGAATTGTTATTTCTCCCGCTGATAATACCCTTTGAAGCAAGAGCCTTCACGGCCAATTTCATTTCAGAATCTTCATTTCCTATATCCTGAAAGGATTTTTCATCCTCCACAATGACGTAATCTCCAGCAGATGAGGTGCTTATCTGGAGTATTTTATAATCCAAATCCTCGTGTCCACCCATGTTATAAATATTGCCCTCTGATTCATGAAGCATTGTGCTATACTCGGGATTGCCATCTCCATATGGAAGTTCATAGCCGATTTTACCGCTGATCTTGTTAATTGTTCCTAATCTGGGGCTTGTGAATTTTAGGTTTATCCTGCCGCTTTTGATATTATTAATATCAACTGATGTCTTCTTACTTTCGGTAAGAGTTATTGTCATATTATCTTTTAGTTGATTCTCTGCATAATTGTTAAATAAAATGACGTTTCCCAGATTTGTAGAAATCCTTACATCTACCTTTTCCTTCATAATGCCAATGATGTCTTTATCGTAATTTAAGTTTATTTTATTATGAATTCCATCTACCAAGACGTTGATACGTGTCTTTATATCTCTAATGTCTTCAGTTAAATAATTCTTTAAAATGTTTTCAATATCACTTTTAGCTTCTTTGGCTATCTCGCTTTGAGGCAATATAAGGTTCTTGTTTATTTCTACCTTGTCATCAACTGGATTAACTTTTCTAAGGCTTATTTCCTCAATAGCTTTTTCGGCCTTTTTTATAAGAGCTTCATTCATATCACCATACGGGTCGCCAGTACCTTTATATTGATCAGCTATTTTGGTTATTTCTGATTTAAAGTCATCCAGCTTTTTGTTATAATCAGCTGCAGACAATAAGGGTGGAGGCTCGGGAGTACTTGATGGTGCTGTTGTAAATGATGGCACAGGTGTTTCTGAAGATTCAGGTGGTGCAGCTGCAGGATAGCTTGCAGTAGTATATACAATAGTTGTACTATAGGGTGTTGGTGTAGGTCTGATTGGTGTAACTGTCGGTGTAATTGTCGGCGTAACTACAGGTGTATCTGTAGGCGTAACTGTAGGTGTAACTGCAGTCGTATCTATCGGCGTAGCTGTCGGTGTAACTGCAGGCGTATCTGTAGGCGTAACTGTAGGTGTAGGAGCAAAAATTGAAGGAATAAGAATTTCATTTGTGCTCATATCCATATTGCCTCTAAATGACAGTGAATAAGCAGCTTTTGTATCGGTTTCGGAAGGAGCTATCTCAGGTACTTGAAGTGTTACTGTATTTGAACTGCTGTGAAAACCATAGATATCGAACGTGACAGTTTGTGACTCTCCGTTTATTATGCTGTTAACGGAAAAATCTTCACGGCTAACCGATTTAGCATTTATTCCGGCCATGGATATTTCAATCATGTTATCTGACAAGAGTGCACTGCTTATAAAAGGCTGAACGGGTATATTTAAAGGCTCTCCATGAGAGAAACCATTTATATACCCCAACATGAAAAGCTCGCCGGAGGTATTAATGTAACTGCTTGTGCTGTAAGTAGTTGCATAATGTGATATATTGTCCGCTAGTAGGATTGGCGTATCTATTATGTAAGATTCTCCACCTTCGAAGGATACATCCCTTCCAAGCTGGGAACTCCAGTTGCTTCCCCAACCATATAAAGATCCATTGTTATCTAAAGCAAGAACATGTGAATCTGTTGCGGATAATTCTTTAATATTGCCCATAACAAATCCGGGAGCATCTGGAAATGTTTCTGTGAGCCTCCCCAATTCGCCATTATAGTTTGATCCCCATGAATATACTGATCCATCAGACATTATAGCGTATGATGAATTAGTAGCTACAACAACATCTTCTACACCATCCAATACTTTTGTAGGCAGGTTATTTATTTCAGAAAATTGGCCTTCTTCCAATTGATCATATTGCTTTTCTCCCCAGGTCCATAATGAATTATCTTGTTTAATTGCATAGCATGTATAATTTCTTACTTTAATATTCTTTACATTATCCATAAGATTGACGGGTTTAATTACGGTGCCGGTATTGCCGCCTAACACTCCAGCATAGTTGTACCCTAAGCCCCACAGACTTTGGTCAGCTTTTAAAATTAATACAAAGCATGGGCCGCCGGCAACATCTACTACATTGTCTGCCAGTCTTTGAGGTGTTGTAGAAGGCTCTGATTCCCCATCAATACTATTACCCCATCCCCAGAGGGTAAGATCGTTCTTAATTGCATAACAATGAGAATAGTCATCAGCATAAATTTTGTATACATCATCCATTACGCTAACAGGCTTTTGCCTGTAGGTCATAGTACCGTCTCCGATCTGCCCGTATTGATTATAGCCCCATGACCAAAGTTTTTTATCCTTTGTCAAAGCTAGAATATTACCATCAGCACCAATGGATACTTCAGCAACACTCTCCAGCATTTTTACAGGTGAGGTAGGTTTAACGATTGTGTAATCTGCTTGTTCAGATTCATCTGATTCAAAGGCTTGCAAGCTTAAGTTATTATAATTATACCACTGCCATAGGCTGTCATCATCGAGTACACCAATAGATATATCAGCATTGGTATAGATCTTTTTCCATCCATAGGGTGATACTGCTGGCGACTCTTCCGGCGAACCGGTTTCAACAGGTAAAGGCGTAACTTCCGGAGAATAACTGTAGCTGATAAAAACAGGGGTAGGCTCTGTATCTTCTATTGAGATACCATCATCTGCTGCAAAGCTGCAAAGTGGATTTGATGGTAGTAAATTTAAAATTAAAGATATTGCCAGTAAATAGACTAAAAAACGTTTCATAAGAATATCTCACTTTCTAATGTAATTCATGATCAAAAATAACTTTTCATTTGTGCTTAAACTTCAATATTATATGAACAAAATCGCAAGGGATTTTATTATATTCCCAATATATATAATAATCTTTGTTGTAATGGTATACAAGAAGAAATTTTCCACAACCTAAAAAGGCAGCCAAATAAGATGCACAATTCTAAAAATTCATTTATGCTTACTATTTATTATTTTCTTTTAATCCTGTTTAGCTGGGGACGAAGGGTTATATCACTAACAACAATGTTGTTGCTGTTTGAAAGTACATATTCAAGTGCATCTGCTATTTGCTCATCGAGTATTGCTGCACCCTCTTCATCTATATAAGTAAAATCAAGGGAATCATAGAAGTTGCTTTTTGTAATATCAGGATGAATTGTTGTGATCTTAATGCCGGACTTTCTGACCTCTTCGAAGAGACTTGTAAAGAAATGAGAAAGGCCTGCTTTAGTTGCTGCATATGCACAACCATGGGTACTTACTTTTTTTGCTGTTACCGATGATATTGATAAAATCATTCCTCTGCTTTTTTTAAGCTCTCTCAAAAGAAGCTGGCAGAGGATCAGGGGAACTTCCAGATTGGTGCGGATCATGGTTTGAATATCTTTAACAGCTATCTGCTCATGGGGACCGAAGCAGCCTATACCTGCATTGTTTATAAGAAGATTTATTTCTGGCTCATGGTCCAATATGGATTTAACCGTTTTTACTAGTTGGTCTGTATTTAAGAGATCACACTTTAAAGGAATAAAGTTGGCATGTGAAAAACTAATATCATTTGAACGTGACAGGCCGTAAACCTTATATCCCAAGGACACCAGCCTCTTTGACATAGCATGCCCTATACCCTTTGATGCACCTGTTAATATTGCAGTTTTCATAATGCAAATATTCTCTCCTTTTTAATGTATTTTGAAAGCATATCAATGTGTTTTAATTTGATTTTCTCCTGGGTTTCAAATGGATAGGATACCACATCATTATAATGAATGTAGTCCTGTGCAAAAATCCAGGAATTATTTTGTTTCTCAATCCTTTTGAAAAAATCATGGGACATGCGGAAAAAGCCATAGCCCACATCTAAAATATCATCAGGATGAATTTTATTGAAAATATATTGGAAAAAAGGCTCATAAAGAGCATCTGTATCAGGATTGATAAATATCGGATCAAGGCAGATTCTGATTTTGTAGCCTTCGCTAATAGCTGTCCTTATTGCTTTAATCCTGGTTTCTAAAGAGGGTGTATGCCTTTCGAATTTTTTAATAATGCCTTCTGGTGAAAGTGTAAAAGCTATAATAACATTTTCAATGGGGGAATAATTTCTATAGAAGCTTTCGTTGCCGCTTTTAGTGCGGATTTCCACTGTTATATCGGTATTAGCTTTGAAAAAATCATAGAAATACTCCATATAAGGTATAACATGATGAAAGGCAATTAGGTCAGTGTCATAAGAGGCAGCCAGATAAATGGGCTTACCTGAAGTTTCATCTTTGATAGCCGCTTTATATTGCTCTGTGTTCACAAATGCAACTAGATTTGCTGATGGATACATCCCTTGAAGATAACAGTACTCACAGTCAAAAACACAGTTTAATAAAAAGGATGTATAATAAAAATTGGTGTGCCCAAAGTTCTGGCAAACCTCTGGACCTTTATAAAGGAAATTATCTTTCTTAACAGCCAGTATCAATGATTGGTTATGCTTTTGAATACTGAAATTCTGCTTTGGGCGGCTATATACATCCTTATAGTTTCGGATTTTAATAATCGGTGTATTGGAATGATTATTAAGTATTTCCCTGGTAATTGGAAACTCAAAAGCATTTTCCTCTATATATATTGAATTAAAAAGTCTTTTGTCTGATATCTTCGATGATTTGTACAAAGATTTTCTTCCCCTCTAATTTAGTGTTAGCCTTGCTATCAAGGTGATTCTCCAGAATCTCCAATGTTTCCAGCCCTCTTATTTTAGCTTTCCTGACTTCGCCTTCAAGAATCCCCTTCATGGCTGAAGAAAGCCTTACATTTTGTGAAATTATTGAAATGAGCTTTTCCTCCTGTTCAAAGTTGAGAGAGTTTACGATGTTGTTCAATTGTTTCAGCTCATTAATTATTCTATCCAATATTGGTATATTATCATTTATATAACCCCTAAGGACTTGTTTATCAAGATTTTCCGGGGTTAGAAAGTCTGAAACTATTTTTAATATGGCCACCTGATGAGTATTAAAAAACTTATAGGCAACTTCCATAATTCCAGCAGACTCCATATCAAAAAAATTTTCCTCATATTGGCTGTTATCATTTCTGACTAACTTGGAACAGCAGGCTACAGCTTCCTTGGGTAAATAATCACCTGCGTAAACATCAGGGTAATAGTCCTTTCCTGTATCCAGATCGGTTATCTTATTTATAAGAAGAAGGCTGCCCAAGGGGTATTTGCAAACACTTGCACCGCAAAAACCTACATTGATAATAATATCGTTGGCGGTTGAACCAAATGTTGAACGTAAAAAGGTTGCAGCCATAGCAGCCTTAACCTTTCCAACTCCACTGACTATTAGTGAAATATCTTTATTGGCAAATACCGGATATGGATTAATGGACATATCCCTTTTAAGCTTGTAGTAATCAACAATTGGGGATGCTTCCAACATAAGTGCAGTTATAATATAGATCATAGCTTCAAAAATCCCCCTCCCATTTGCTGTATAGTAAATTTGTGAAGAATTTCCTGTAATATTATATCATATAGTTGTCCAAGCAGAAAAGCTATAGCTATATTAATAATGTTAATAGTCCATTATAAAACACACTATAAAATTGGATGGGTATAATAATTGGTTATTGGATGTTGTCGCAATGAATATATGGTTGTATAATTAAATTGGATTAGTCCAATGGGAGTGATTGGTATAAAAATTATTATCGATAAAAATATTAATACACCAATTTATTTGCAAATATTTGAACAAATAAGGGGACAGATTCTTCGAGGGGAACTGATGCCGGGGTTTAAGCTCCCTCCGGAAAGAAAGCTGGCCGACAGCCTGGGAGTTAATAGAAGTACTGTATTAAGTGCATATCGGGAACTAAAAGCAGAGGGATTTGTAGAGTCCAAAGTTGGAAATGGCACTATTGTTCTGGCATGTATTCAGGAAGAAAGCAATAAAACCAATGAGTTTAGTGAGCCTACCTGGAATCATATTTTCAGCCAGTATTCAGCTGGGTTTGATTCGCATATGGTAAAGGATTTGCTTGCATTGGCCAGCAGAAAGGATGTAATATCATTTGCCACAGGTATTGCGGCACCGGAAAGCGGTCCTATTGAAGCATTGGAGGGAATTGAACAGGATATTGTTGAGAACAGGAATTTCAGGCCTCTATTTCATACACCGACAGAAGGATTTATCACACTTCGGAGTGCTATAAGCGGTCTGATGCATAAAAGAGGGGTCTACTGCAGTCATGAAGAAGTCATGATTCTTTCAGGGTCTCAGCAGGGCATTGATATAGCGGCAAGGGTTATATTAGACCCTGGTGATATTGTGGTGGTTGAAGAACCCACATTTTTTCCGGCGGTGCAGGCTTTTAAAGCTACTGGGGCCAGAATAATGGGTGTACCGGTTGATGAGAATGGTATGAGGATTGATGATCTCGAGCAACTTCTTCAGAGGTACAGACCAAAGCTTATTTATACCATGCCAAGCTATCACAATCCATCAGGTGTGGATATGGATCTTTCAAGGAGGAGGCGGCTTATAGAGTTGGCCAACAGGTATCGGATATTGATAATGGAGGACGACGCATATGGCGATTTGTGCTATGAGGGGCATCAACTACCGCTATTAAAGTCGATGGACGGCAGCGGTTATGTTATTTATATCAGTACTTTTTCCAAAAATGTGTACTCAGGTTTAAGGCTTGGATGGATGGTTGCCCACAAAAAGGTTGTTGCAAAGTTTGCAGAAGTCAAACAGATTATGGATTTACACTCAAGCAGCTTGTCCCAAGCCATAATTGAAAAGTTTATTTTAAATGGCGGTATAGAAAAGCATATTTCAAAGATATGCAAAGAGTACAAATGCAAAAGGGATGCTATGTGTGATGCACTTTCAAGGTTTGCACCCTTAGGAATGACATGGACCAGGCCAAAGGGCGGATATTATGTGTGGTGTAATCTCCCGGAAGGTATATCGGCAACAGAGCTTGTTTCAAAGGCTGCAGAGAAAAAGGTGGTTTTTGTACCCGGCACATCGTTTTATTTATCGCCAGGCCAGGGTGATAACCAAATACGTCTCAATTTCACATATGCTTCATTAAGTGATATTGATGAAGGAGTGAGGTACCTCTGTGAAGCGATAAAAGAACTGGCTGAAAATAGTAAAACGGATGATCCTTACAGGGATATTGAAATAAATCCAATTGTTTGATGAAAATGGAGGTGTTTAGGATGATGGAATACAAATTTGCGAACAGGATAGCAAATTTAAGGGCATCGGAGATAAGGGAAATATTAAAGGTGACAGAGCGGCCGGAGGTGATTTCATTTGCAGGCGGACTGCCGGCTCCAGAACTTTTCCCAGTAGAAGAAATAATGAATATAAATAGAATTGTACTTGAGGAGAATGGAACTAAAGCTCTTCAATATTCTACAACGGAAGGGTTTACTCCATTAAGGGAATGGATCGCCGACAGAACCAATAAAAACATGGGTTCAAGTTTTACTTTCGAAAATATACTGCTAACACATGGCTCCCAGCAGGCACTGGATTTGACAGGCAAGGTATTTTTAGATGAGGGTGACGTGGTTTTATGCGAAAGTCCCACATACCTTGCGGCTATCAGTGCTTTTAAAGCATATGGTTGCAAGTTCAGGGAGGTACCTACCGATAATGAAGGAATGCTGCCTGATGAGTTGGAAAAGATTCTTGAAACCACTGAAAATGTCAAGCTGATTTATGTTATTCCTGATTTTCAGAATCCAACCGGAAGGACATGGAGCACAAAAAGAAGAGAGAAGCTTGTTGAAGCAGCAATGAGACATAACGTTATGATAATTGAGGATAATCCTTACGGTGAACTTAGGTTTGAAGGTAAAGCTCTACCATCAGTAAAATCTTTCGATAAAATGGGTTGTGTAATTTGCCTGGGTACCTTTTCAAAAATATTTTGTCCGGGTTACAGAATTGGATGGGTTGCAGGAGATGAAAATCTAATATCCAAGTACGTTCTGGTAAAACAAGGTGTTGACCTGCAGTGTAATACAATAGCCCAGATGGAGATTGCGAAGTACCTTGAATTGTACTCGATAGATGATCATATTGTAAAGATAAGGCAGGCTTACAAGAGCAGAAGGGATATTGTTGTAAAAACCATGGAGGAAGAATTTCCTGAAGGAGTAACGTTTACGAGGCCTGAAGGAGGATTGTTTGCATGGGTTGAGCTTCCTCAAAATGTAGATTCAAGGGATGTTCTTATTAAATGTCTTGAAAAAAATGTTGCTTTTGTGCCGGGAGGATCATTTTTCCCTAACGTAAACAGATATAATACCCTAAGGATCAACTTCTCAAATATGCCTGAAGACAGGATTGTAGAAGGCATAAAGTCATTGGCTTTGGTATTAAGAGAATTTATTTGTGTATAGACTCTCATGCCATAGTACTACACCATCAAATGAATGAAAATGATTTATAGGTAAAAATTGGGATAATTACTAAACAGTTATAAATTGTCATGTGCAATAGCTTCTGCAACTAATTCAGGCTGTTCCTCATACCAGGGTTTAATGTAGCCGCTTTTTAAGAAGACTGTCTTGCTTCCGCAAATTTCACAATACCTTCCATTGCCCGGGCTGTGGTAATCACAATGTGGATTATGTTCTTTGCTGCAAGAATTAATTATGTTTGCCCCGCAATTTTTGCAGTTGCTGCTTAAAAAGCAGCCGCTGTCATCACCGCAAATAGGACAGGCAAGTGCTTCACTGTTGCCGTTGACCTCTATCCCTTTGTAGTAGGTACGAAGGATACCATCCTCGTTATCCTGCCATTTGCTTCCGCAGATCATGCAGTATACTGAATAAGTGCTTTTTTCCGTATTGCCGCATTGTGTGCATACCATACCTTTCTTGGGATTTAAAAGGTCAGGCCGTCTTAAAACCTGTATCCTTGTAGTAAGTGCAGATACTGAAACATTAAAAAAATCAGCTACAGATTCTAATGAATAAAAGTTACAGCTGAGTAAAATGCTTTGAGGCATGAGGAGTCTGCCGGCAAACTCGTTGGCTTCCAGGTCTTCTATATATCTTTCGTGAGTTGTTTTAACATCATCGCTTATTGAGAGATGGTCAAGAAAAATATGTCCAAGTTCATGTGCAATTGTAAAGTTCAGTCTTCGGTCTTTGGATTCTTTGAAGGGATAATTTATTTTATTTCTGTTTAAAATTATCTGGTAATCATCGCACTCCGGATTGTAAATGGATATGGCATCAAAATTGCTGCTGACATTTGAAACAGTTCCTACCTGCAGGGATAATTCGCTGCTGTTAGCGATTGTGTCAAGGAGCTGTACGCAGTCAACAGGCCATTTTGTTATAAAATACGTGCTGAAAAATTGGCGTATTTTATAGTCGATAAACTTTCTTCGGTATTCCGGAATCTGTTCAATAGTGTAATTGTCTATAGTATTCATAGAATTAGCCCTCCATAACAGGAACATGTGTTCTGTATAATTATACAGAAAACCCTATATATTGTAAATACATAAATAGGATAATTTTTAGAATATCTAAAAGGATTTTCTGTTGAAAAGCCAGAAAGCCTTTGTTAGAACAGGTTATTCAAAGGCCTTGGTTTATTTTTTGCGTTTTTTATTCTTATTAAGAAGGGATGTTGCAACAGCTTTTATAGCTGATATATCTTCTGAAGACAGCTCTTTAGATATCCTGTAGGCAATATTTGCCCAGTCACTGTCCTTCTCATACATCTCCTTAGCCATTCTAAGAATATCAACAACATTTCCCTTATCGTCACGGAATACCTTTTCAGTATATCCTGAATGGTCAATTGTTTCTTCAATATAACCTGCTTTTATCAGAAGCTCCTCATATGGTACCTCTAGATGGGGTGCCAGTGCTTTTAGTACAGCCGGAGTAGGATTTTTTCTCTGTCCTGTTTCAATTCTCCATACCTCAGTATTGCTTATACCTGCTCTTTCGGCAAGCTGACGCTGCGATAACTCTCGCATGGTTCGTATGGACTCAACATATTTTCCAAGTTCTGTTGACATTATAAATCACCTCAATTTTAATTATATATCAAAAGTTGCTGATAAGCAACGATTTGTTATTAAAATATTGCCAAATATTGACGTTAGGCACTAAAAAATGTTATAATTAATATGTAACCATTAAGAAACGCGGTTGAATAATTTTATTTGTGGGAGGAGTACAAAATATGAACAAAAAGACAATAGCATTATTGACAGTTATTTTTCTTATCTTGAGCATGCCAATGGTTATTTTCGGGGAATCACAGGATATTAGGGATGTAATGTGGGACGGCATGACATTTACCTACAATTCCAATCAGGAGCCTTGGACTGAGTCAGAGCTCCAAATACTAAGAAAGGCAGTTAACGATTTTTATCCTGAAATTGCCAGAGTATATGGCAGACCATTTATGGTAATGACAGTAAATATAGTCAAGGACCCTAACTTGAGCTGTGAGGGAGATTATGATGAAAATATCATAAGATTAAGGAACTTAAATGATTTATCTGTAGTCTTAAACCAGATGCTTCACCTGTTTCGTGGAGCTTGTCAAATAAAGCTGGACAGCTTCGAGGAGGGTATGGCTTCGGCGGCGGAAAGGGCAATATTAGAGAATATACCAGAATATAGAGACCAGATAAAGTTAAATACAGCATATTATGAAGCATTCAATCAGAAAATGATTGGCGGAAATTACAAAGACGGGCTCGATTCCAAACTGCATAATGAATTGTGTGATTATGCCTGGAGTAAGGTTTATGCAGAGAATAGGGAATTCTTTGCAAGGTTTAATGTTAAATTATATCAAAAATATATGGATGATCTTGATATAATAAGCTCAGAGGATAAACTTGTGGATTTGGCGGAAGAAGTTCAGAGGACGGTTGAGGAAACGCCATTTAAGGCATGGTATAGCAGGCAGGGGTGCTTGAAGCAGAAACCAGCAAATGGGGTTTTTATTAATGCATATCCACTTATGTATAAGGACTCAGAAGTCAATTTAATTGAACGCTATGGATTTAATAGAACCATTTCGAGAAGGTATGAAAATCTAAGTTGGGAAATTACTGATTTTAGTGGACAGGAGCTATTTTCCGGGAATAGCAATATGGGTGATAATTTTACCGATTTAAGCAAAATGTTAAGTGCATCAGGATATTGTGGCAGGATAAAAGTTGTTTACAAGTCCGAATACGAAGGAAAGGTCCTAGAAAATGTATCTTATCAGTATTGGGATCCATTTCAACAAGAATTAGGAGTGTTTGGTATTGTGCCGAGCATAAACAACGGAATAATAAAGTTTTATACTGAGGATGGCATTACAACGGAAGCGAGTATAATCAATGGAGCTTTTTCTGTTAAGGAGCTTAAAAATGCAAGAGGTAAAATAACTGCTTCCATTAATACATATAACGGACAGGCTCTTTATAAGACTTTCAACAAAAATGAAGGAGATTACTATCTCTATATGGCACCACCTGAACCTGTCAATCTAAAAGTCAGTTCAGAGAATGGTAGTATAAACCTGGCTTGGACTGGAGAAGCTTTACAGAGTTATAATGTTAAAAGAAGTTCAATACCTGGTGGAGAGTATGTTACAATAGCTGAAAATATTATTGGTGATAACGATCAGGTTATTTTTACAGATGATGTTACGGATGGCACAAAATATTATTATACTGTTTCAGCAGTGAATGGTGGTATTGAAAGTCTTGATAGCCCTATGAAAACATGGGGAGAACCATATACAACATCTACAGTGATAACTCTGAATGCAGGAAATCTTGAGGTTGATAGTCCGGTTCCATTTGGAGTAGAGGTCACTTGCGAGAATGGAAACTTTCCGTCCGGCAGTGTTATTCTTCGAGAGAGTGATAAGGTAATTGGAGAAGGAAAGTTGCAGAATATTAGTAGTAATATGTCAATAGCAAACATAACAGTATATTTTGATTCAGATGGCGAACATAACGTTACTGCGGAATACATTGGAAATGAAATGTTTCAAAACAGTAAATCAATGGATTTTGTAGTATCTATAGCGAAGCATAGTTTGAAATTAATGCTGTCAAGCGTGCCTTCTATTTCAGTACCAGGGCAGCCTTTGGTTTTAACAGCAATAGCATCAGGAACATATTCAACATTGCCTGGAGGTACTGTTTTATTTATAGATGGAAATGCAGATAAAAATGTAATTCTTGGAGAATCTAAGTTGACCCCATTGTCAACAGGTAATAAAGGTATTGCTGAAATAACGGTAAACTCATTATCAGAGGGGGAACATTACATAATATTACATTATGTAGAAGGTGAAGATTATCTACAAACATTTGATGGAATAAGACATTTAGTCAGCAATAAGTATATAACTACTGAGACAACTTTAAAGAGCAATTATAATCCCATAGATTATAAAGAAGCAATAACATTAACAGCAACAGTCAAGAGCACAAAAGGCCAGGTAACAAGTGGAAGGGTTGTATTCAGGGATCTTGATGAGGCTATTGGAACTGTAGACATAGTTCCTGTGGAGGGTACAGATTATTCAGAAGCGGTGCTTAAAAAGCAAATAAACTTTGTAGGAATTCATCATCTGACTGCTGAATATCAGGATAGTGATACCTATGCAGGAAGTGTAGGTAGGTTGGAGCAGTTGCTTGTGAGTAAAGAGCGGAACGCTATTGAATTAAGTATCGGTAGCGATACTATATCAGGCGAACAAGTTTTATCTGCAGATTTAACTTGGCTCGAAAAAGAAGTGTTTCCAACAGGAAATGTAATATTCAAAGATGGTGATTCTGTTATAGGAGAAGCAGCGTTTATAAAGATTGACGAAAGAAAGGCATCTGCTTCCTTAAAGATTAAAAGCCTCACACCAGGATTGCATACAATAACAGCGATTTATAACGGTGATATTTGCTTTAATGGTTCTACCGACTCAGAGAATATTACAGTTACTGTGTCTTTAAAAAAGAAGTATAAGATATCAGGATGGTTGGAATCAGGTTCTAGTAAAGAGTGTTCGGGTTTTTCTGTAAAAATAGAGGGAAAAGATTATTCTGCTTCTACAAATTCATCTGGATATTTTGAACTGATAGATGTTGAGGAAAGCGATATAGGTTATTCAATTAGTATAACTAAGCCTAGTTATTTAAAAAGGATTATATCCTTGGAGAAGCTAAATGGGGATGTACAGATTGGAAACGAAACGTCCAAAATTCAAATATGGGCTGGTGATATTGATCAGGATGGATCAATAAATATGAAGGATGTTATTATGATAGCCAAATTATATAATGTTAGCTCAAAGGAATCCGGCTATGATGCGGGATATGATTTGAATCAGGATGGAGCCATTAATATTAGTGATGTTATTGCTATTGCAAAGCATTTTAATGCATCCACTTCGTCTTATAATAATGCTATATAGGTTCTAAGCGTGTAAAATCACTGTTCTATATATAGATTGCATGGTCTAAAAGATTAATTACTTTTAATCTATCAAGGGGTAGGTTGAAGCGGTTTGCTTCAGCTTATCCCTAAATTTTGGTATAAAACTGGCTGATTTCTAAACTAATCTGTTATCTAAAAGAAACAAATTTAAGAAAAATTGTTTTACATATTGACGATGGGTGACGAGTTCTGGTAAAATATAAGTGTAACCTATAGGGAACGTAAACGAGTCGATTATATAATCGATAAACATTGATTCCGTTAAATTAAGCACCAATTTGCGGTTTTTGTTGTGTTGCTAAAAAGTGAGAAATGGAAAGCAATAGAGAGGGGCGGTTCCCATGTGAAAAAATCAAACACAATTTAATAGTTAAAAGAAATTAATTACATTAATAAATTTCACATTTAATGAATACTTTATTTAGGAGTTATTGGAAAAAATAGAATAGTGGGTAGAGTATGAAAAAGAATAAAAAGTATTTTTTGTATGAAAAAAATCCAAGGAGGTTTTACGAAAGAATGAATATGGAGAAAAAAGATCCGGGTATGCAATATATATTGTCAAAGCATATTCTAAAACACCTGCTTTTAAAAGGTGTTATAACAGAAGATGAGTATAAACGCATTGATAAAGAAAATATAAAGAATTTGGAACAGTGAACTTTTGCTGTATAATTTGAAAAGACATTACTTCAATTGAGAAATAGGTTGTCAATATAATTAGCTCTTTCTTGGCAGTATTATAATTATTGCCGGGAAGGAGTCCTTTTTTGCCTATATAAAGTGATAAGTCCATTTCATTTGTCTTAAGCAAGTCTATTAAAATCTTATGTAAAATCTTTTTCGCAACATATTTAGTATATACTATCACAAAATGATAAATATTCTTTACACATTTTTTAAAATTTATGTTATAATATTATGAGGGAAATTATTTTGTAATTTTTGAAAAGTATCCCTTAATCATATCGATAAAAGTTCGTTCTTTCATTTAGTTTTTTAAATGTTCTTTTAGATATTAATTGTTTTAAAATATAAATTAATAGTTCCATAATTCAGCTTTAGACGGCTTAATGTCACATTGTCTCATTATTATGCTTGGGAAATACATTGTGCTATAAATTTATGCTTAAGACCAATAATTAAGGAGGAAATGTTATGAGTTCTAATTCTTTAAAAGTTCTTGTTTGTGATGATTCTATTTTAATTAGAAAAAAGTTGAAGGATTGCTTGCAGGAATTTGGTTGCAGCGAAGTTCTTGAGGCTTTGGACGGGCAAAAGGCTGTGGAAATATACAAGGAAGAGAAGCCTGATTTGGTTTTTATGGATATTGTAATGCCTGTTAAAAGTGGTATTCAGGCAACCGAAGAAATAATAGAGTTTGATAAGAATGCCAAGGTGGTAATAGCTTCTTCATCCGGGACAAAAACCCATTTAAAACAGGCCTTGGAAGCAGGTGCTTATGAATTTGTACAAAAGCCTGTTGATGCAACTCAAATAAAGAGCATTTTAACCAACTATAAAAAGGAGGGCTAATTAGATGTTTACACAACTTTTCGGAAGCTTTCTTTTAAATAAAAAATTGGTTACAAATGAACAATTAATGGATGCTTTGAATTACCAGAGCTTGGTTCGATTAAAACTGGGTGTTCTCGCTGTAAATGCAGGCTATATGACATCAGAAGACATCAACAAGGTACATGATGCTCAGTCTAAAGTGGATAAGAAATTTGGGGAAATTGCCATTGAAATGGGATTTTTAGATGAGGAAAAAGTAGATAAACTTCTCTCATCACAGAAAACAGGATATTTACTTTTAGGACAAGCACTGGTTGATAAAAATTATATGACTATGAAGCAGTTTGAAGAAGCAATTAATACATACAAAAAAGAACACAGCTTGACAAGTGAACAAATGCAATCTATTGATAATGGAGACTTTAACCAAATTATTAGTGGATTTTACATCTTTGATAATCTTCCTGGAGGCGAAATCTATAAAAATTATTTTTCACTTCTTTTTCGAAATATTGTTAGGTTTGTTGATGGAAGCTTTATCCCTAAGGAAAAGAAGCCTATTTCCAACTATAAATATCAGTGGATGGTAACCCAAAATATATTCGGTAACATAGGGCTGGATACATATATTTGCGGGGATGATAAAGCATTTATAGGTTTTGCCAATAAATTTGCCCAGGAAAACTTTACTCAAAATGATGAATATGTGCAGGCTTCATTGGGAGAATTTTTAAATCAGATAAATGGTTTGTTCCTTGTGAATATGTCAAACAGCAATGTAGAATTGGAATTAACTCCCCAGGTCGTTAATAATAACGGTGTCTTAACGGAACTATCAGAAGCTTATTGTATAACAATTGAGTTTTCTTTCGGTGAGATTGATTTCATAATATCCAAGTCAAATTAAATAATTATAAAGTTATATAGACAGCACCCGAATACATTATAAGATATTCGGGTGCATTTTAATTCCAAATTGCATTAAGCTGTAATTATTGCTAAAATATAATTTATTAATACTTTATACGATTAGTTTTACAGTTGGATATATTTGAATAGTCACTTTAATTACATTTAGTAATGGCAGAATTATGGCAAAAGGGCGGTATAGTAATGATTATAAAAAAGGAATGGGGTATTGGTGGTTATATAATCATTGGGGCTGGCATTTTAGCAGCATTATCAATGATTTTGAGTTGGGTGAATTTACCTGCGTTGTCTCGTAATGGTATCCAACTACGCACATACTTCTATTTGGTTTTTTTTATTTATCCGATTATTATGACCATTAAAAATTATAAGATAAATAAGCCGATTGGATATATAAGCGGCGGTTTAGCAATGCTGTGCGGTATTAGGTATATAACAACAAAGAAAACTTTCTTTTTTGGCAATGTATCATCAATAGGAGCATATGTGTTTACTGTATCAGCAATTATACTTATAGTCGGTGTTTACAAATATAAAAATAAGATTTGAAATCATAAAAAGCTAATAACCAATCATAATAAATATCTTGCAGTAATTATAAAACTGGGCTAAGATTAATACATATGTAAATTAATAAAATTAATTTGAAATGAAAGTCTTTTATATATAAAAATTGTTTTGGAGGTGCTATATGCCGAAGGGGTTATTTTCACAAGGCATGGTGGTTCTGTTATCGGAACCTATTTTATTTAGTAAGTTGGAGCAAATTCTTGCAGAAGATTTTAAACTTGTGGCAAAGAATGAGAATTCTGAACAATGGTATTTTGGGGGCCCAAGTGTTTTGATTTCTTATCGTCCAGAAGTTAATGGCTATATTACAGTGGATTTGGTTGATAAACCCTGGCCAGACCATATGGGGGACCCGGAAAAAGAAGAGATGCTTTTTGGAGCATGGTCAATGGGATACTTCGGTCCGTTCACTTATCCGGGCGGCCTTAGTCATGCAGCTCAGCAATCTTGGCTTTATGAGGATGGAGGCAAGAATGCGGAGGAGCACAAAGCATTTATAAGAATTCGCTCAAGTTATGTTTTAGGCAGCGATGTGGACAAGGATACGCCTGTTTTACCAAAGAATTATGATCCAGGGCATGAGATGATGTTTTTAACAAAGGTATGCCAAAATGTACTTCAAATGTCAGAAGCATTATGCTATTTTAACCCAAATGGAGAGTGTCTGGCTTCCGATGAGATTGTGGACGGTCTTCTGGATAGATATGAAAAAATGAGTATGTATCCTCTTGAAATATGGTCAAATATTCGACTGTTCAATTTTCCTGACAGTGACAAATGGGCTTTGATGGATACAGTGGGCATGGGACAGCTTGATACGATAGACCATGAGGCGATATTTATAAAAGGTGAATTTGATCCGAACGATATTGTAAACTTCTTCAGGAACACTGAAGTGTTCTATCTCAATAACAGGGGCCTGGTTTTTAAAAATGGCCAAATAGTTGTGGGACCTGGCGGCGTATGTTGGCAGGGTGTGGCGATTAAAGAGAGTATTGCAGCTCCTCCAAGATCGGTTATCAGATGGTTTCCGGCTGATGGCAGCGAAAGGCCCGAAGCATATTTGGGCGGTCTGCCTAATTATGTAAATAAAAGTGTTGATGATTTAGATGAAGCTGAAGAAGAGGAAGAAGATGATGAAGGAAAATATGAATTTGAACACAAAGTTGAAATAAGTGTAGACGATTATGATAATGATGAAAATGATAAAGACGAATACGAGGAAGATGAAACAGATTCTCAAGATATAGAAGAAAAAGAAGAAAAACAAGAAAAGGAAGAAAAAGAAGAAAAGGAAGAAAAAGAAATTAAAGCGGAGAAAGAAGATAAGCAAAAAGAAGAAATAAAAGATCAAGATGGTGAAGAAAAGAAGGGCTTTTTCAAAAGAATATTTGGTAGATAAAAAATATCTCGCAGGCTTTCATACCTGCGAGATTAATTTTGACCTTTTTTATGTATTTAAAGAGGATATTTTTAATCTTATGTAGAATTATTCTTATATCATATTTTTTATAATATACCCCATTCATAAATTAAATTAATTATTTCTTATGCAACTGTTTGCCTTTCACTGCAAAAACTTAATAATAAAAATTGCATTTGCCAATTAAATCCTTATAATTTGTGCATTTAACAATGAACATGTTAAGGAAGGGTTAAAATATTAATTCTGATTTCTGCTCCAGTGTTGACAAGTTAAGTCAACTTAGGGAGCAAAATTTACTGCGGAAGTTATATTTTAATCATTCCTATGGATTATTTTAAGAGAGGAATGAGGATAATATGAATAATGACTTAAGCTCTGATATTTTATTAATATCTGAGTCAATAACGGAAAGAAATCAAATAATTAAATTCAATGGATGTCTTGTTTTCAATACATCACAGATGGCAAAGGCTAAGATTGGCAGAATTTTGATTGATGCTGAAGGATATATTCTTGATTTTTCTGGTATTACAAAAATAGATAGTGCAGGGTTTGGAGTAATTTTCAATTTTATGAGTAAAAAGCCTCACAATTCTGCAGTGGTTGCAGTAGTTAAAGACTTGTTTATAATTGAACTTTTCAAGGTAACAAAAGTAGATCAAATATTGCCTCTTTGCAGTTCAATTGAAGATGCAACAGAAATAATTGATTTTATGATGGTTAAAAATACTATGACGTGAATAATTGTGTTTGTATGTATACATAAAGACAAAAATAAGGTGCAGTTTAAGACACCTTATTTTTGTTTTGGGGAGACTTCAATTAAATATCATATCAATTTTTGTACTGCTTCTATTAAATATAGAACCAGAAAACCAATATGTATCTTATATTACTATTTTTCCATTTATTTTCAATGTATTTATTTGATATATGATAGCATTATTTTGCTGGATTGATGCAAAAAGAAATGAATAGCATTATTTTGTCATGACTTTAGCAGAAATTATTTTTTACCGTTAATTTATTGCATTTAAACTATATTATAGACGAGTGAGGAAAGTAGAGAAAAATCTCATTGATTATATTAAAGATGTTGTTACAAGTTTAAAGCATATTTTGAAGAAAACCAGCATTGATGTAATAGTAGAGAGTGAATGTAATGAGATTGATATAAAGACATATCCAAGGCCTTTGGCACAAGTAATAACCAATCTTATTATGAATTCAATCATTCATGGATTTGAACCGGGTGAAAATGGTCTTATTCATATAAAAGCAAGTAAATCCGACGATAATTTTGTAGTTTTGCGTTTTAGTGATAATGGAAAAGTATGAGTAAAGAAATACAAAAGAGGATTTTTGAACCTTTTTTCACAACTAAAAGGGGGCAAGGTGGTTGCGTTTACAATTAACTTGCCGACAATAAAATGAGTTGATGCAAGACAGACAGTTCAACGTCAGCATTTTCCATGGATTTTATGTAAACCAATAAGTTATAATATATATATGAATGAGGGGGTGTGGGTTATGTTTGGAGATGATTACAAACTAGTTCCGAGAACGTATTCTATCAAAAGTTATAAAAGACGTGAATCTACCAAACTTAAAAAGGCTTTTAAGATTTCATTTTACACAATCATTTTATTGGTGATTATAGGCATTTCTATCTTATCAGCAGCACACTACATCTAAAAGTTACATATCACTTAAAGTACTATATTAAAAGTGTTAATAATCTTACATTTGGCGGAGCAAATAAAGAATGGTTTAACGGGATTTGCGACAGACAAATGTAATAGATTTATCACTTTTAATATAGAGTAACAGTGGATTTTCCTGACTTCTAGGAAATTATGGTGCCTCTATATGCTGTAAATGGTTTTTAAACTAAAAATTACATATAGAGGTGCCCGGATTTTTAATATCTATTCTGAAACATACGGCCAATTTGGCACACAAGTAACCAAAGCGTATGTCTTTACGCCTTTTAGTCTTTTGTTTTTAATTCCGACTTAAGATGCTTTGGGCTCCAGAGACACCTTAAATCCTA
>JAEYYB010000095.1 GCA_023430975.1 Bacillota bacterium
TTCCTTAGTTAACGTAACTATATATTTCTTCTCCATGGCTTTTTCTCCCTTATCTTTTGTGATATCTTATATTATATATCGGAGAAATTATCACTTACCATGAATATTAAAAGTTACAGACTACTAGTCATACATTTATGTATTTTTGTGAAAACCAACTGGTGGGTGGGAGTCTTACATATACCAGTTTTTACCCTATCATTAGCAGCGGTAGTTTTATCATTGAGAGCAGATAA
Organism: Bacillota bacterium; assembly: GCA_023430975.1. Classification (GTDB taxonomy): domain Bacteria; phylum Bacillota; class Clostridia; order Acetivibrionales; family DSM-2933; genus Pseudobacteroides. The sequence continues at coordinate 237 of JAEYYB010000095.1, forward strand.
AACAGCTTATAAAAATTAGATATTATCTCTGCCAAATGCCGGATTAACCTTGCTATTTATGTAAACGCAAAAGAAAATTAATCCAGCATAAGGCTTATAATTTCCATGGCTTCCTCATCAATGACTGTATAGCAAATTTCAGTGCCTTGACGCTTCCCTTCAATTATTCCTGCAGCTTTAAGTTTGGCTAAATGCTGGGAAACAGTTGATTGAGGAAGGTTTAAGCATTCTTGAATCTTTGTAACATTGCACATATTGTCAATCAACCCTTTTACAATATAAAGCCTTTGGGGATGAGCCAATGCCTTTAGCTTTTCAGCTTTTCTCTCAATCTTTAACAAATCCTCCAATGCCGTTCCCTCCTCTCTTAGAGTATCTTTGCGTCAATCATGTCTTAGTTCATTTTATATGAATAAATTCATATCCGAGTCCTCAGCAGCACCTAAGAAAGTAGCTACTCCGCCTATGGTAATGCCGTCAATCAACTCTTCTCTCCTAATACCCATTATGTCCATTGACATGTTGCATGCGACAAATATCACACCGTTTTTCCTGGCCTGCAGTATAAACTCTTCTAAGGATGAAACATCCTTCTTCTTCATAAGATACCTTATAAGCTTGCCTCCTATCCCTCCCATGCTCATCTTGGAAAGAGTCAGCTTTTTTGAACCCTTTGGCATCATAAAAGCAAACATCTTGGATAAAAAGTCCTTTTTGACATTGGCACCCTCGGGTTTTCTAAGAATGTTCAGTCCCCAGAAGGTAAAAAACATTGTTACCTTTCTTCCCATTGCAGCCGCCCCGTTGGCTATGATGAAGGAAGCTATTGCACGGTCAAGATCCCCGCTGAAAATTACCATTGATTTATCGTTTTTTTTTTGAACTTCCTGTGCCTCACTGCTTTTGATTTCCTTCAAAATAGTAGCTTTAAAGGTATTATTTTCAAATTTCACATCAATGAGCTTATTTCCTGTAGTTTTACACCATGTTTTAATGTCTTCGGCAAATGCCGGGTCTGTAGCCTTAATTTCCAGTATTTCACCATAATTCATGGACTTAATTGTATCATAAACCTTCATAATGGGGCCAGGACACTGGAGTCCACATGCATCAACCTGAATTTTTGTATCTGCAGTACGGCTTTCCGGGTTTACATCAACCGGCTTCATATCGTCATTTTTTAAAATCTTGTCATACTCATAAATATCTTCATTGGCCTGTTTTTGAACAGCCACCTGATATGTCTTGTATCCTCCGCTAAGGTTTTTAACTTTATATCCCTTCTGCATAAGAATTCTTGATGCCAGATAACCCCTTAACCCGACCTGGCAGTATACGTATATGTCCTTACTCTTCGGTATCTCATCCAGTCTGTCACGAAGTTCGTCAACAGAGATATTGACAGATCCCTTAATATTCCCCAACTTATGCTCCTCAGGCGATCGTACGTCTATAAGCATCACTTTTTCAGCATCAATGCTTCCTACCTCATCCCAATGAAAAACTTTCACATCATTTTTCAAAATATTTGATGCAGTAAAACCTGCTATATTCACAGGGTCCTTTGCTGAGGAATATGGAGGTGCGTAGGAAAGTTCGAGGGTCTCAAGGTCATACACTGTCATATTTGCCCTCATGGCTGTTGATATGACATCCATCCTCTTGTCTACGCCTTCATAGCCCACTATCTGAGCCCCTAAAATTCTGCCGTCCTTTTTGCCAAATAGAAGTTTGATTGACATAGGTATTGCTCCAGGATAATATCCTGCATGGGATGCGGAATGAGTATAGGATTTTTCGTATTCTATGCCGTTTCTTTTCAGTATCCTTTCATTATTCCCCGTTACAGCAACAGTTATGTCAAAAACTTTAACAATAGATGTGCCCTGGGTTCCACCAAATTTTTCATTGAGTCCTGCAATATTGTTGGCTGCGATTCTTCCCTGCTTGTTAGCAGGTCCTGCAAGAGGAATCAACGCCTCTTTACCGCTTACAAAATCCTTTATCTCTACAGCGTCTCCAACTGCATAAATATCTTCATTAGAGGTCTGCATATACTCATTAACAAGTATTCCACCTGTTTTTCCAATTGTAAGTCCTGCTTCCTTTGCAATTTTAGCCTCAGGCCTCACACCAATTCCCATTATTACCATATCAGCCTTAAGGTTTCTTCCACTTGAAATCTTCACATTAACCCAAGCATCGTCATCCTCGAAAGCTTCAACTGCATCCTTCAAATAAAACTCAACATGCTTTGTCTTCATATGTTGATGTACCAAAGCTGCCATCTCATAATCCAAAGGACCTATCACATGGTCTGCAAGCTCCACAACTGTAACCTTAACACCCCTTAAGTGAAGATTCTCCGCCACTTCAAGACCAATAAATCCTGCCCCGACCACAACTGCCCTTTTGGGATTCATCCTGTCAACATAATCCTTGATCCTGAAAGTGTCAGGTATATTCCTAAGGGTGAATATTCTCTTGGAATCTATACCTGGGAGGTCTGGTCTTATGGGCTCTGCACCTGGAGATAATATGAGTTTGTCATAGCTTTCGGTATATACTTTGTTTTCGGAATGATTTAAAACCTCTACTTTTTTATTGACGGTATCAATTTTTGTAACCTCACTGTTTATTCTTAAATCAATTCTGAACCTTTCCTTCATTTTTTCAGGAGTTTGTACCAAAAGCTTATCTTTCTCCTTTATCACTTCACCTATATAATAAGGCAAACCACAATTGGCAAAGGATATATGTTCACCCTTTTCAAAAAGGATTATCTCTGCATCCTCATCAACTCTTCTCAGTCTTGCTGCAGCACTTGCACCCCCGGCAACGCCGCCTACTATTAACACTTTCATAAAATCCGCCCCCTTTTAGAGTAAGTCAAACCTATATGAAAAGTGTTAATAATCTTACATTTGTCAGAGCAAATAAGAATGCTTTTACGGGATTTGCGATAGACAAATGTAAAAGATTTTTCACTTTTCATATTTTGATAAACGATCACAATCTATATATCTTTATATTTATATATTCCAATTATACGATATTTAATAGTCATTGTCAATACAAATATATCTCTAAAAAATCTGGATCATTCATATCATTCATAAAAAATTTCTCTATATTAAACTTAATGCAAATTGAGACCATTGAACTTCATATGCTCATATAAATCGTTTTCCCAACATAAACGCACATGAACATTTCTATTATCGTAAACATATTATGTTAATATAATATTCTTTCAAACATAAAGAAGGAAGGGCGAAATATATGGATGAATACTATAATATGGAAAACTATGAAAACCCAAACCAAGCAGAAACTGGCGAAAATGAATATACCGATTATTCAGCTTCACTAGAAGAGGCATCAAACCCACTATTCAAAATTCCCACATTTCTTAGCTATGCAACACCATTTAACAACTTGCAGCAGGAATTTTTAAACCGGGTTATTGAAGAAATAAAGGACCGTTTGCTTTTTCCTAGGACCCTTGGCAGAACTGATCAATATACCGAAACGCCATTAACCGGAATCAGACGTATGATTCTAAGTAGTTTTGGGTTCATGACTATTGCTTTCCAACGTGTTTTTGTTACAGAAGCAACATCCAGACCTTGCACTAGTCAACAACAAACCTTCAACAATTTTTGGCTCAGCAGCCCTTATATACAAATAGAAACCGCAATGGCTTACCAGCGTGGGCTTCCTATCATGATCCTTGTAGAAGAAGGCGTTAGCACGAACAATGTCTTTGGAGGGTTATTAGAACAGGGTGCAGGTCCTTTTACAATTATCAGATTTAATCCCCAAAACCAGCAGTCAATAACTGATTTCTTTAATAGCGTTTACTGGAAGGAAGTATTTGAAGACTGGGCCAGTGAGGTACGATGCTATTATGATAAGTTAACTACTCCTTAATGCATATTAAAAGTGATAAATCTATTACATTTGTCTGTCGCAAATCCCGTTGATCCGTTCGTTATTTGCTCCGCCAAATGTAAGATTATTAACACTTTTAATACAGTAATTGTTTTTGATAATAAAACTTACTATTGTTGTAAGAAATTATGGTGTCAATCCCTCAATATCCTTTAAATTTCGAAATGACACCATAATTTACATATATAGATTAAACTAAGGAATGACTATGATATTACTAAACTCTGGGTTAACAACTTTACAGCATTCTCTATATCAGTTAATGATACCATTTCCGAAGGGCTGTGGGTATACCTGGAAGGTATTGAAATAGCACCAGATGGAATTCCTCCTGCTGTAACGTGGATAGCCCCGGGATCGCTTCCTCCGCTTTCAAGTATCTCAAACTGATAAGGTATGTTTAATTTCTGAGCTGATTCTTCCAATAGCCGCTTAACACTGCTGTGGCATATAACAGATCTGTCCTTTATCTTTATAGCAGGTCCGCTCCCGCATTTTACTTCCATAGGCTTACAATTAGGTGTATCTCCGGTGAGGGTCACGTCTACAGCAATAGCTAATTCCGGAAGCAGCTTGTAAGCTGCAGTCCTTGCACCCCTTAGGCCCAGTTCCTCCTGAACCGTAAATACAAAATAGATTTCATTATCAGTCTTGGGCAGATTTTCTATAGTCTTAATCAAAACAGCACAACCAGATCTGTCATCTAATGCTTTTGAAATAACCATATCTCCTGACAGTTGAGTTTCTCCGCAAAAAGCAGCGGTATCACCTATCCTGACCTTATTTTGTGCATCAGTCTTGTCTTTAGCACCAATGTCGATATACATGTTTGAAAGCTTCAGTCCCTTTAAATCCTCAAGCTTCTCTTCATAAAAAACAGTTCCTATGGTGCCGTTTCCAAATTTAACTCTCTGTCCCAAGGCATAATTTGCAGATACCCATCCTATATTTGAAAATCTTATAAAGCCGTTGTCATCTATGTGGGTTGCCATAACACCAATCTCATCCATGTGGGCTGCAACCATGATTTTTTTACCGCTTCCCTTTTTGGTAGCTATGAGGTTCCCTAATGCATCAACTTCTATATTATCGACATATTTTTCAACTTTGCTTTTTATAAAGTCCCTTATTTCTTCTTCATTTCCCGATACTCCAAATTTTTCGGTCAAACTTTTTATAAGCTCAAACATATTCCTACCTCCCATATATTATTAAAGGGTTAACGATATTTTACCATTTCTACTTGTTTGTAATACCAAACCCGCCTAGAATTTCATCATTATTAAACCTTTCTAAAGCAAGTTTTGCAAGCTTAAGGCAGGACTCATAATCCTTCTTGCTCATAACTGAGACAGGCGAATGAATATACCTGCATGGTACCGATATTGAAGCAACCTTGACTCCTGATCCCGTGAGCTGGATTTTTCCTGCATCGTTCCCCCCTGTAGTCGTCCTTTTGAACTGTACTTTTATATTGTTTTCCTCAGCAAGCTTATATAGAAAATCCACCAAAGCCTTATCTGCATAAGAAGTTCTGTCCATAATGGTAAGAGCCGCACCTCCACCCAATGTAGTGGAATGGCTGTGCTCTTCAACTCCGGGAACATCTGAACAGGTTGTGCCCTCCATAACAAGAGCAATGTGGGGTTTTATCCTGTATGCAGCTATTTCAGAGCCCCTTAACCCAACCTCCTCCTGAACTGTAAAACAGGCATAAAGATCAAAATCATACTTTTCTTTTATAAGCTCCATAAGTATTGCACATCCAACTCTATCATCCAATGCCTTTGCTTTAACGGTGTCATTGCCCAGCTCAGTGTATTCGCTGTAAAATGCAACATATTCACCTAAAGGAGCAAGTGCTTCAGCATCCTCCTTCTTATCGGCACCAATATCTATATACATGCTTTTAAGTTTTATATTGGTACCACGCTCTTCCCTTTCCTGCAGGTGAATGGGCTTAACACCTATAAAACCCGGAATACGCTTGTCACCTACCAGTACTCTTTTACCAGGAAGTATTCTTTCATCGAGGCCTCCAACACCTTTAAACTTTAGCATTCCGTCCTGGTAACCGGTCACCATCAACCCTACTTCATCCATATGGGCAGAAAGCATAACCTTATATTTTCCTGTATTTCCTTTCTTAAAAGCTATGAGATTTCCCATAGAATCTATGTTTATACTGTCTGCATATTTTTCAATATGGCTCTTAATATATTCCATAACATTGTATTCACTTCCGGAAATACCGTTTAGCTCAGTCAACTCTTTTAATATCACAAAATCCCCTCCATTCCGTCATCCAAGGCTGTTAGAAACTCTTTTACCAGCCTGACTGTATTTTCTACATCGGCAACATCCAAGGTTTCCGTTCCTGTATGCATATATCTTAACGGTATGGAAACAAGTACTGTTGGAATTCCTGAACGTGACACCTGTATTGCCCAAGCCTCTGTACCTGTATTGTCAGGCTCTATGTCAGTCTGATATGAAATATCGTTATCTTTGGCTATATCAAAAAGCTTCTTTGTTAATGTTCTGTGAAGGTTAGGCCCAACGCCTATTGCTGGTCCTTTCCCAAGAGGAAAAACCGATTCCTTAGGGCAATCAGGCATTTCTCCATGACATGCATCAATAACAACTGCTGCATCGGGGTCAATAGCATAAGAGGAAACCTGTGCCCCCCTTAGCCCAACCTCCTCCTGAGTGGTAGCAACAAAGAAAATATCGTTATTTAGTTTTATGCCGGAAAGCTCGTTCATAATTCCGATGATAGCAGCCACTCCGCTCCTGTTATCCATGGACTTTGAACTCACTTTGTTCCCTTGAAGCTCTAAAAATGGAACTTTTATTGTCACAACATCCCCAATGGAAACATTATCCTTTAGTTCATCCTTTAAAAAGCCTGTATCAACAGATAAATCTTCGAGGCTAACCGCCTTTTTGGTTTCTTCAGGCTTTAAAAGGTGCGGAGGCTTAGCACCTATTACTCCTTCAATATCCCTTTTCCCATGTATAACAACCTCTTGGGCCAGCAGGAGCTTCGGATCTATCCCACCCATGCTTGTCAATGATACAAATCCATTTTCATCAATGCTTTTAACTAAAAAACCAATCTCATCATAATGAGCTGTTATAATTATTTTCTTAGGCCTCTCTCCAATACCCCTTTTAACTCCTATTACATTAAAAAAGCTGTCAATTGTAACCTCATCACATTTTCCTTCCATAAGTCCCTTGATTCTTTCAGCAGACATATGCTCAAAGCCTGAAACAGCAGGTATTGATACCAGTTCCTTTAAAATTTTTTTGTAGTCCATTTTTCACCTCGTCAAAACATTAATCGCTTACTAACGCTTTAAAGTTATTTGCTACAGATAAATACAAGGAGTAATTGATTATTAATAAATTAAAATCATTATTACTCCTGTGTTTGACAGAGCAAATAACTAATGCTTTAAAGTTATTTGCGAAATGCAAATACAAGGAGTAATTGATTTTAATATTAGCATTGTTTTTAAAAATATGCAATTATTGACTAACCAAATTAAAATACAAGGTGTTTTTTTTAAAATTTGGGGTGTTATCATAAGAAAAATGGCTTAAAAACGCCATTTCTCTCTGGACAACGAAAAAAAGGTTAAATGAAAAAGTAAAATCCACTTTGTAAGATTGAAATCCATCCCCTTTAGAAAATTTAGTGATTTTTCTAAAAGAGGTGGATTTTTTATGCGGGTAAATTGTTGTTTTTCATTATTT
>JAEYYB010000067.1 GCA_023430975.1 Bacillota bacterium
TGTATAATGGTAATAATAACTGGAAAATTTAATAACGAATTTTACTGATTTTTAGGGGTAAAACAGAAATGTGAAGTCTTAAAAATTAGATAAATAAAGCCCTCGGAGTTTCCGAGAGCATACAGAATAAATATAGGAGGTAAGTATGAGTAAGAGGAGAAGAACAAACAAAAAAGTAGCATTTCTTTTATCAATTGCTTTTGCAGTATCAACTATCATTGTACCCCAGACAGCTTCAGGTGCAGCAGACTACAACTATGGGGAGGCTCTTCAGAAGGGGATCATGTTCTATGAATTTCAGCGATCCGGCAAGCTTCCTGACAATATGCGGACAAACTGGCGTGGAGACTCAGGAATGACTGACGGAGCAGATTCGGGCCTGGATTTGACAGGCGGATGGTATGATGCAGGCGACCATGTCAAGTTTAATCTTCCCATGGCATACTCAGCTACCATGCTGGCATGGAGCGTTTACGAAAACCGGAGCAGCTATGAAAAGAGCGGGCAGCTTCCATACATACTGGATAACATAAAGTGGGCAACAGATTATTTAATAAAATGTCATCCAAGTCCTAATGTATATTATTACCAGGTTGGTGACGGAGGACCTGACCATAATTGGTGGGGACCGGCAGAATGTATTCAAATGAAAAGACCATCATATAAGGTTGATTCGTCAAAACCGGGATCGACGGTTGCTGGGGAAGCTGCGGCAGCACTGGCTGCAGCATCGGCCATATTTAAGGCTACAGATCCCGAATATTCGGCAGAATGTCTTAAGCATGCGAAAGAACTCTTTGCTTTTGCCGATACAACAAAGAGTGATGCAGGATATACTGAAGCAGCAAGTTTCTATAAATCATGGAGCGGATTCTATGATGAACTTACATGGGCATCCATGTGGATATATCTTGCTACCGGTGATGAAACATACCTTAAAAAGGCTGAAAGCTATGAGCCGAATTGGGCGAGAGAAAATCAAAGTACTACTATAAAATACAAATGGGCTCACTGCTGGGATGACAAACTTATGGGCTCTTTATTGCTCCTTGCAAGGGCTACTAACAAGCCTCTTTATAAGGAATGTTTCGAAAGACACCTTGACTACTGGACAACAGGAGTGGGATCAAACAAGATAACATATACTCCTAAAGGATTGGCTTGGTTAGATACATGGGGGTCATTAAGGTATGCAACAACAGAAGGGTTTTTAGGAAGCGTATATGCTGAGTGGTCAGGTGCAGATTCTACAAAGGCAGCAACATATAAAAGCTTTGCCAAAAGCCAGATTGATTATGCATTAGGAAGCACAGGAAGAAGCTTTGTAGTTGGATTTGGGACTAATCCTCCCGAGCATCCACATCACAGAACAGCACACAGCTCATGGTCCGATCAGGACACGGTGCCCGACTATCACAGACATGTTCTTTACGGTGCACTTGTAGGCGGACCAAATTCGTCTGACGGTTATAAAGATGAAGTTAAGGATTTTACTGCTAATGAGGTTGCGTGTGACTATAATGCAGGATTTGTTGCATTATTATCATATATGTTTGGTAAGTACGGCGGAACTCCAATACCGGATTTCAAGGCAATAGAGAAGCCTACAAATGAAGAATTTTTCGTTGAAACATCAATTAACGGTAAGGGTGACAACTACATAGAAATAAAGTCATTGACCAATAACAGGTCAGGTTGGCCTGCAAGAGTGTCAGACAAATTATCATATAGATATTACTTAGATATAACTGAAGCGATTAAAGCAGGTTATAAAGCAGAAGATATGGTTGTTTCGACCAACTATAATGATGGTGGAAAGGCATCAAGCCTTAAGCCTTATGATGTAGAAAAAAATATATACTATGTGGAGGTTGACTTTACTGGAACAAAGATTTATCCAGGTGGACAGTCCAACTACAAAAAGGAAGTACAGGTAAGAATAGAGGGACCAAAGGACACCAAGTTCTGGGATAACACAAATGATTTCTCCTTTAAGGGCGTTGCACCACAAGGGGAGACTCCTAAATTGAATAAGTACATAACAGTTTATGACAACGGAGTGAAGGTGTTTGGTGATGAACCAAACGGTTCTACTGTCCCAAGTCCGTCATCATCTGTTAAACCATCAGGTACACCTACTGTATCTCCTACAAATACTCCTGTCCCTTCAGGAGAACCTACTGTATCAAGTAGGCCCATCAGTGGGTATGTTTACGGATCAGGCTACAAGGTTGAACTCGAAGGAACACAGTATTATGCTACATCAGACTCAAATGGGTACTTTATAATAAATGATGTTGCACCCAATTCACAAGGGTATACTGTTAAAATTTCAAAAAGTAAATTTTTAGCGAGAAGAGTTACCACCAAAATTCCAATTAATTACTATAGTATTTTAATATCAGATAAAAATAATCCTATAGGCTTAGTGATAGGTGACTTAAACAATGATGAAGCTATAAATATTGGAGACGTAATAATGATGGCTACTTCCTATGGCACAGTAGCTGTTGAGGATAGATACCGTCCTGATATGGACTTAAATGATGATGGTGTAATAAATATGTCTGATATAATTGTTATTGCACAGAATTTTGGAAGAACATCTGCAGACTACCCACCAATTTATGTTCCTCTTCCGCAGGGATGATGTAAGATATAGACAGCCACAATTTATTGTCCGTTATAATACTATATAGTAGGAATTGAATTCTATGGTAATTATAATGGAAATATTGAGATTGGGCTCAACAGGGCCAAATGTAAAACTGATTCAAAGCCTTTTAAGAAAGATTGGATATAGCATTGATGCAGTTGATGGATTTTTTGGAAATAACACCAGGCAGGCCGTTATAGCCTTTCAAAGAAATAACGGCCTTATACCTGATGGAATTGTTGGCCCAGCAACATGGGCGATTTTCGAGAATCTTCTGCTTGGTTATGACACATATGTTATAAGGCCGGGTGATACGCTATTTAATATTGCCAGGAAGTATTATACAACTTTAAATGCCATACTGACTGCCAATCCGGGAATCAATCCAAATGCATTAAGGATAGGTCAGCAGATAATTGTGCCGTATGGAATTGATGTTGTTTATACAGACATAGACTACACATATGAGATATTGGAAAGGCAGATTCGCGGACTTAGAGTAAGGTATCCATTTATAGAGATTGGTGTAGTGGGAAGAAGTGTTTTGGGTAAGAATTTATACTATATAAGACTTGGACGAGGTACAAAACAGGTTTCATATAATGCTTCCCACCATGCCAATGAATGGATAACAACACCTCTATTAATGAAATTTGTAGAAAATTTCTCAAGAGCATTTTCTGTCGGAGGATTTTTAGGGGGGTATAACATACCTGACATATGGAGGCAGACAAGTATCTATATTGTACCTATGGTTAATCCTGACGGAGTTGATCTGGTGAATTACTGGCCGAACTATACCGATCCGGCATATATAGAGGCGGCAAGGTTAAATAGAACAGGGCGTCCGCTTCCAAGTGTATGGAAGGCAAATATCCGAGGGGTTGATATTAATCTTAATTACCCGGCAGAATGGGAAAGGGAGCATGAGCTTGAGATTGAGGCAGGAATCACAGGACCTGCACCAAGAGACTATGGTGGACCTGCACCTTTATCGGAACCGGAATCTACTGCAATGGTAAACTTCACAAGAAACCGCAATTTCAGGCTGATTATTGCTTACCATACCCAAGGAGAGGTGATTTATTACGGTTTCCAAAACCTTGAACCGCCTGAAACACAAACTATTGCAGAGCTTTTTGGAAGAGTCAGTGGCTATGCAATATCCAATAATCCGGCAGAAGCGTCATACGCAGGTTATAAGGACTGGTTTGTTCAGGATTTTAGAAGACCGGGATTTACAATTGAGGTTGGTTTGGGGGTTAATCCGATACCTATTACTCAATTTCCCACAATATATCGTCAGAATGAGGAAATATTGATATTGGGTGCTTTGGTATAGTAGTATACCGTTAAAGGCTGTTGCACAACTTCAAAGTTGGTTTTGCAACAGCTTTTTCTATTTGAGAAATCATGATGTTGTTATTTTATTCATGTCTAGGAATTTATGGTGTGTATGTTACACAACATTTCCTCTCGACGACGATTAAGGTTCAAAAATAGCAAGGGATATTGTTTCTCTCAGTTTAATTATACCATGGGATAAATTTAAATAACAGACTTATATTAAATAGCGATTGTGTATATCATAGAAGTATCATAGAAACAGGAGGAATACGATGATAACCGATAAAAATACGTGGGAATATGAAAAGGACTACCTTAAAAGAGTTATCAACGAAATAAGTATTCAGCTTAATAACGGGGTTAATGCTGCAAGCAATTACAAAAAAGAAGCTATAGAAATGCAGAAGAATATGTGGGAGGATGTTAGATGTGCACCCACAAATTCATTTGACCTCGAAGCACCTGCTCAGATGTGGCAATATCAGATGGATTTAAATAATCAAGCCCGGAAGTACAAATTATCAACGGATAAGGTAGGCCGACTTGAAAAGATGCATGAAAGTCCATACTTTGGAAGAGTGGACTTCATTGAAAATGGGGAGGAAAAGGCAGAACAAATTTACATTGGTATATACACCTTAAGCACAAACAATAACATGGATATCCTTGTTTATGACTGGAGGGCACCAATATCCAGCATGTTTTATGACTATGAAATCGGTGAATGTAGTTATGATTGTCCAGCAGGCTCAATTGGTGGACAATTGCTGCTTAAAAGGCAGTATAAAATTGAAAATATGAACATTGTATACATGTTTGACAGCAGTTTAAGTATAAATGATGAAATGCTCAAAGACATTTTGGGGAAAAGCACAGATAATAGGATGAAGACTATTGTGACTAGTATTCAAAGGGAGCAAAATGCTGTAATACGAAATAGTCAAAACAGGATACTTATCGTGGAGGGTCCCGCCGGCAGCGGAAAGACCTCCATTGCACTTCACAGAGCGGCATATCTGTTATATAAATACAGGGAGAATATGAAGTCGGAAAATATTCTTGTTTTTTCTCCAAACCATGTGTTTGAAGATTATATTTCCAATGTTTTACCTGAGTTAGGTGAAGAGAATATAAGAAGAAGCACTTTTATTGATTTTTTCGAGAACATGCTTGACTCCAGATATCGGATAGAAACCATGAATCAGCAGATGGAACATATACTAGCACATAATTTTGATAAAAGAAGACTACGCTCCATTAAGTTTAAAGCATCACCTCAGTTTCTCAATATCTTAAAAAGGTATATACAACATATTGAAGACGGTATGAGTACGAAATTTAAAAACTTGATATGCAATGGCACTCTTATAATATCAGCTGAAGAGATTTTAAGGACTTTTAAGGAGGATTATTTCCATTTTCCCTTTGCAAAAAGATTGGATAAACTTCGCCAAAGGCTATTCTATCTATTAGAACAGCATGAGGAAAAACGAATTAAGGAGCTATTGGAAAATCACATTAAAGAAAATGATTATAAGGAGGATACAATCACTGAAGAAGAGAAAAAGTCGATAGAACGAAAAGCAAAGGCGGAAGCTGAGCCATTAAAAATGGATATACTGCAAATGACATCCTTTGATATCTATATGCTATACATTGAATTCTTCAGGAATATCGAGTACTTTGCAAAGCCTGCTGATGAGAGGGAAAGCGAGGAACTCATTAGTTCTGCCAATTATACGATTCGCCAATTGGAACGTAACAACATAAATTACGAGGATGTGGCACCGATCATATTACTTAAAACCCAACTTGATACGGTAAGTGACACAAAATCCATAAAGCATGTGATTATTGATGAGGCTCAAGACTATACAGTCATTCATTATGAAATTATCAAGAAAGCCTTTAAGCATGCCAATATGACTATTCTAGGTGACTTGAACCAGTCTGTTAACGGGTATATGAACATAGGAAGCTTTGGTGCTATTTCTGATACGTTCAACTCAGAAGATGCCAATAGCATATCTTTAACAAAAAGCTACCGATCAAGCAAAGAGATTGCGGATTTTTGCAGAGAAATCCTTAGGACTCAAAGTAACCTGGAACAGTTAAACCGCCACGGCAATAAACCCAGGATAATTAAGGTTGATAAAAGCAGATTGTATAGGAAGATTGTCGATGATATCATGGAGTTAAAAGAAAAGGGGCATAAGCTGATAGCGGTTATATGTAAAACTGCCGGCCAATGCGAAGAATTGTATAAATCAATAAATTCATACGTGGATATAACCCTCATTTCCAATCAAAATGAGATATACCATGGAGGTGTTGTTGTAATTCCGTCATATCTAGCCAAAGGCCTTGAATTCGATGCTGTTTTAGTAAATTCTATCGAGGATAGTGATTATTCCAGGGAAGAGGATAGAAGGGTCTTATATACAGTATGCACAAGGGCATTACATGAACTTTATTTATACTACTTTGACAGAATATCCAGCCTAATAAAAGATGTAGATTAAAAGTGTTAATAATCTTACATTTGGTGAAAGACAAATGTAATAGATTTATCACTTTTAATGTAGATGATGAATATTATACTCATGACACATTTATAACAGTATAAGTTGAGAATACACAATAGTTTTCTAAACATCAAAAAAAGCACATCTAAATGTGCTTCAAATACAATTTAAATATTCTCTACTAAAAAAAAGTGGTATAAGGAAATATCATATTACCTAATTTCCTTTAATTTATTTTAAAGAGTATAAACAGAAGCTTTTAATGGCGACCTGGCAATCATAGCTTATAGCTTTAGACCCACGGCTTTGCGTCATCTTCTTTCAAAGACTTTGCCCTGTTTCATAAGGTTCTACTTATATCTCCTTATACCCGTTAGTAGGGGAATTATTTAACCTCAATATTATTATAGCATATCCAAGTATAAAAAGTAAGTACTTTTGGTAAAATATTTTCTAGCTTTTATGTTAATTATGATTACCTAATTTATTTCGCCTAAATTATTTCTTTTTGTTAAAGTCTTTTATATCAACATTTTTATCAATTACATCCCGTTCCTTTAAAGTCTTTACGAGATTGTCAAGGCTGATACCAAAACGAGAGGCGATATCCCTGGCATAGCTGTTCCCAAGAGGAGGGCCCGGAATTATTTTATAAGTCCTTATGGCTATTTCATTGTTGTTTTTTATTGTATCCTCAACATTGTATACGCCTGAAACAAGACTTATAACCCTACTGTCACCTAGTTTGTTCTTGTTGAAAAAGTCCAGATCAAGAGCCAGGTCATGTAAATGTGTAGCAAACACTGCCCTTACACCTAAAAGCTTTAATGCACAGACTATATCCTTTGCTATATACAAGCTTTCACCTGCACTGGTGCTGGATAAGGATTCGTTAAGCAAAACAAGACTGTAACGTGTAGCTTTTTTAAATATTTCTTCCAATCGTCTGGATTCTTCGCCAAGCCTTCCTAAGTTTGAATCTGGTTTTTCTTCTGAAGGGAAATGGGTATATATCATATCGACAGGGCTTATCTTAGCCTTGGAAGCAGGAACATAGAGACCAATTTGAGCCATGATCTGAGTAAGTCCAATCGCCTGGGTGTAGGTGGTTTTTCCGCCTCTGTTGGGACCTGTCAGTATAAATATACGGCCTGTATTATCAAAATTTACTTCATTGGAGACAATCATGCTGGTCAAAAATACTGATGGCTGTTTGTAATGCATGCTTAATGCAAGATTAATATTGTATATTCCTTCTACATTAAATATACGCTGTTCCTTTGATACAATTTCCGGCCTGCACATATGAAGTCCCAAAGCCTGGATCCTTCCTATAAACTTGGCTGAACCTATAAAGAATCTTAGTTCAGGTTCCAATTTGGCTAGAAAGCCTGAATTTATTTTTGTAAAATAAGCTATTTCCGAGGAAATGGGCTTTATTGTATTCTCAAGTATAGGCTTAAGATCATTGAAAAGAGTATGGGTAAGTGCTATGCTGCTTATGGGATCCTTGCCCTTTAAATAGGAATTCTTATGGGAAAACAATTTTAAGGCAGAGCCACTGGCATTGTTCATGCTCCAGTTGATGTTTGTGTCATCAAGGCTGTGAAGCTCTGCAATGCCTGTAAAATCCTGCTTATTCTTTTTTTTGTTAAATATTTTTTCTAAGAAAGGCTCACCTTTAAACTTTTGCTTGTTAATTGAAAGCAAAGTAGCCTCAACCGGCCTTAATTGTGCATCCAGGTTGATACCAACAGTAACGCTGGAAAGTCCTTCAAAGTTTGCACGCAGCTTTGGAAGACGTTCTGCCAGTGATCTGAATATAGTTGCATCTATGATATCGTTCAGTTTTTCCTGCAGCTTAATTAGGCCTTTTGATTTTATTATCTTTTTGGTGCTTGATAAAACTGAATGAAGCTGTTGAACACATTTAACATAAAGGTCTAATTCTCCTAACCGTTTAACAGTCCTTAGCAGCTGTGAATCATCAATTCCCTTGCTAGGCGACACGTCAGAAACCTCCGTAAGCATAGGCAGAAGGTTTTCAAGACCACTAACAAGCTCGGGATTATTAATAAAATCTTCTATTATTTCAAGACGGTAGTTGATAACTTCAGCATCATCAGTGAACATGGACATAAGAACCGGAGCATTGAATTTAGATCTATTGTTAAAATTAATAGCTTTTGCCAGCTCTTCTAAAGCCAAGTCTTCAACCATACCATGGCTATAAGTAGGTTGATAATCTTCAGTCTTACTTTCGTCTGGCCAAATAAGACTTATTTGTTCCTGTGTAGATTGTATATCCATTCAAATAACTCCCTTATTATAAAAATAATACTATAAATAGAATATTAATATTTTTATAGCAAATTTTAACTGAAATTTACTTGTTCCAAACATTATTATATTTCGTTGTTCGAATCATCTGTATATAAATTGAATTTGCTGAAGCGACTGTTAGTGAAAAAATACCCTTAACATACCAATTTTACTCCAAAAAGTGCTTTGAGTCAATATTCCGGCATGAACTATAATGAACTATATAAATTTTTAATGAGGAATACTTTTATAGACGCTAAAAAAAAATTGAAATATTAATATAAGATGCCTATAATATATATAAAGATAAAGAACCACTATGTTTTATCGGTGGGCATGGTTTATTTTCAGGCCATGCCTTAATTCAATAAAATAGAAAAAAGAGGAATGTAATATGGGGTATAAGAGTTTTGATGAGATTAATGAAAAGATTAAATCAGGAAAGGCAGTGGTAGTGACAGCAGATGAAATTATTGACATTGTAGAGGAAAAGGGACTTCAAAAAGCAGCAAAGGAAATTGATGTTGTTACAACAGCCACATTCGGACCTATGTGCTCGAGTGGCATGTTTATAAACTTCGGTCACTCAGATCCGCCTATAAGAATGGGAAAGGTATGGTTAAACGATGTACCGGCATATGCAGGAATAGCAGCAGTAGATGCATACATAGGAGCAACGGAACTATCGGAAACAAAAGGGATGGAATACGGCGGAGCACATGTTATAGAGGATTTGATATCAGGAAAGGATATTAAGCTCTATGCTGAAAGCTATGGAACTGACTGTTATCCATTGAAGGAAATAACAACTTATATAAATAAGGACAACATTAATCAAGCATTTATGTTTAATCCGAGAAATGCCTATCAAAACTATAATGCGGCTACAAATACTTCGGAAAAAATATTATACACATATATGGGGACTCTCCTTCCTCAGATGGGAAATGTTACATACAGTACTGCAGGTCAATTAAGCCCGCTTTTAAATGACCCGTACTACAGGACAATAGGCATAGGAACTAGGGTTTTCTTAGGAGGAGCACAGGGGTATGTGGCTTGGGAAGGAACTCAGCATAATCCTGAGCAAAGTAGAGGAGAAAACGGTGTGCCTTTGGCATCTTCAGGAACATTGACATTAATTGGTGATATCAAAAAAATGGACAGGAGATTTATAAGGGCTGCTGTTTTTGAAAAGTACGGTATAAGCATGTTTGTAGGAATAGGAATTCCAATTCCTGTTCTGGATGAAGAAATTTTAAAATATACTACGATAAGAGATAGTCAAATATTTACAAATATATATGACTACAGTGTTCAAAAAAGATCCAGACCTGTAATCAAAAGTGTTAGTTATGCTGAGCTTAGGAGCGGCAGTATAGAGATTAATGGCAGGATTACTCCGACAGCACCAATGTCCAGCCTTAAAAAGGCACGGGAAATTGCTGAGCTTTTGAAGCAGCAAATAAAAACAGGTGAGTTTTTACTTACCCAGCCTGTTTCCAATATTCCAAGAGAAAACAGGATGAGCACATTGGACATTAGGGGGGAATCAAATGAAAAAGATTAAGGTATCACTGATTTATCCTGCAGGGGATGTAGGTAAGCCAATAACATATCACCTTGTTAAGGATTTCAATCTGGTTATAAATATACTTCACGCAGATATAAACTTAAATAAAATGGGAAAGCTTGTACTTGATATTGAAGGTGAAGAGGAAGATATAGAAAATGGGCTGAAATTTGTAGAGGAACAGGGTATTAAATATAAATTGTTCACAAAAACTATAATATGGCAGGAAGATGACTGTATACATTGCGGTGCTTGTACTGCGGTATGTCCATCAAATGCACTATCAATGGACAAGTCTGACTGGAGCCTTGCATTTGATAAGGAAAAGTGCTTGGTGTGCGAGCTTTGCGTAAAATCATGCCCTTTAAATGTTATGTGTGTTTCAATTTAAATCAGGCATGATTGAAATATTACTTACCGTTTTGAGCGTGTGTTCACGAGTTAAGTTAACTTAGAAAGCGAAATTATACGGGAAGTTGTATTTGGGGCATGCCTCACTATAAATATAGGTGCTTAATTATGTATGAAAAGCGGACTTACAGGGATAATTTTTCCGGGAGCAACTTGGTATTTTTTGATGCAGTGGTGATGGAAACAGATCTTAAGATTGGAGCAGATAAGGATCTTGGTGATTTGGCTTATAAGTGGATCAAAGAGTATAGAAAACAGCTTGAAGATTATATTAAAAGGGATCCCGTGTTTTTAAAGAGTTTGGAGCCAACAAACCCTATTGGGTCACATCCATATATTGTTGATAGGATGTGTGATGCTGCCCGTAAGGCAGGCGTAGGGCCTATGGCAGCTGTAGCAGGTGCTTTTAGTGAGTTGGTGGGCCTAAAGCTTCTTGACGAATCAAAAGAGGTTATTGTTGAAAATGGAGGAGATTTGTTTATTAAGTCCAATTCAACAAGAAAGATAGGTATATATGCCGGCAACTCGCCTTTAAGCGGAAAAATTGCATTGGAGATAAAGCCGGAAAATACTCCTATAGGGGTATGTACTTCATCAGGAACTGTAGGACATTCTTTAAGTTTTGGACGAGCTGATGCTGCGGTTATTGTGTCAAAAGATACGTTTCTTGCCGATGCAGCAGCCACTGCAACAGGTAACCTGGTAAAGGATGCAGGAGATATTGAAAAGGGTATTTCATTTGCGTCTTCCATTGAAGGTATAGAAGGTGTTTTAATTATTGTTGGTGAAAAGATGGGAGTATGGGGGGATATAAAGCTTTCTAAGTGGTAAAATAACTTTATTGGAGTTATACAATTTAATCAATTTAAAATTGTTATTATATTAAAAGTGTCAAAGATCTTACATTTGGCAGATCAAATAACGAACGGTTTTAACGGGATTTGCGATAGACAAATGTAAAAGATTA
Organism: Bacillota bacterium; assembly: GCA_023430975.1. Classification (GTDB taxonomy): domain Bacteria; phylum Bacillota; class Clostridia; order Acetivibrionales; family DSM-2933; genus Pseudobacteroides. The sequence goes on from JAEYYB010000067.1 coordinate 11,802, forward strand.
ATCACCTTTAATATAAAGTAAAATTAATTTATAATTAAATAAAAAATAATAAGGAGTAGAATATGGGTTTTTTTGACAGATTTAGTCCGGACAGGGTAGGGCCTGGAGTAGAGAAGGATGCACCAGAAAAAAATGTGTTTTTGGTCTTTTTTGGAGTATATACTAGAAAGTTTTATAAATTGCTGCAGTTGAATTTGATTCATTTTCTTTGCAGCTTTCCTGCTATACTAATAGCACTTTTAATATCCGCGAATTTTCTTGGTTCGTTATTTGAATCTAAGAATTATCCGGTTCATATTTGGCTTTCATTTGCAGCCTTTATGGTTTCTTTTAATCTGATAGCTGCAGGACCTTTTCAAAGTGGATTTACATATGTTTTAAGAAACTTCTCAAGGGAAGAGCATGCGTTTGTATGGCATGACTACCTGCAAATAGCAAAGAAGAACTTAAGACAATCACTTATAATAACAGTTATAAATCTTGCGGTATTTAGTGCAATTTCAGGGAGTTTTGCCTGGTATTTAGGACAGAGTGAAAAGTCTTTATTGATGAACATAGCAGTAGCTATTCAGGGAGTATTTCTTATCATTTTCACAATGATGCAAATTTATACTTATCAGATAATGATTACTTTTGAACTCAGAATTAGGGATATTTACAGAAACGCTTTTCTGTTTGCATTAGCAATGTTTCTTCCAAACCTTCTTATAATATTGTTATGTGCTGCATTCTCAGTGTTTATAATGATACAAATGATTGTAGCTCTCATTTTGCTTCCGACCTTTACATTGAGTGTTATGGGACTTATTGTTAATTTTTACGCTAACAGGGTCATTAAAAAACATATGATAGATAGTCAAAATAAATAATCATAAATTGCAAATTGCAAAATTTTTATAATGAATATTGGGAAATATCCTAAACTGATAAATATGGGATTTCTCAATATTTATTTTTTGAATAATTGATAACATGAACTTGCAAAAATGAATATATTATATTAAAATAGTTTTATATAAATTATTTTGGAGGGAAATCTATGAAATTATCAACAAAGGCGTTGTCAATTAGTCCATCTTCAACTTTAGCCATAGATGCAAAAGCGAAAAAAATGAAAGCGGACGGTATAGATGTTATCGGATTTGGGGCAGGGGAACCTGATTTCGATACTCCAAACCATATCAAGGAAGCCGCAATTAAGGCTATAAATGATGGCTTTACAAAATATACTCCTGCATCAGGTACTTTGGAGTTAAAACAGGCTGTTTGCAAAAAATTCGAAAAAGATAACGGTCTTATTTACACTCCTTCCAATATTGTAATAAGCAATGGTGCTAAGCACTCATTGGTTAATGCTTTCCAGGCTATTTGCAATGTTGGCGATGAGGTTATTATTCCGGCACCTTACTGGGTTAGCTACCCTGAAATGGTAAAACTGGCTGACGGTGTGCCTGTAGTACTTAATACAACTGAAGAAAGTGGATTTAAGTTCACAATCGACCAGTTGGAAGCAGCTATTACACCAAAAACAAGAGCAATTGTTATTAACAGCCCAAGCAACCCTACCGGAATGGTGTATTCAAAGGAAGAGCTTCAAGCTATTGCAGATTTGGCTGTTAAAAAAGAAATCTATGTAATTTCAGATGAGATTTATGAAAAGCTTATATATGACGGTTATGAGCATGTAAGCATAGCTTCATTTAACGATAAAATCAAGGATCTCACAATAGTTGTAAACGGTATGGCTAAATCATATTCAATGACTGGCTGGAGAATAGGATATACAGCATCAAATGCTAAAATAGCTGAAATAATGGGTAATGTTCAGAGCCATGCAACTTCAAACCCTAATTCAATAGCACAGAAGGCTGCTGAATCAGCTCTTAACGGCCCGCAGGATGAAGTCTACATGATGGCTGGAGAATTTCTTAAAAGAAGAGACTATATGGTTGAAAGAATCAACTCAATACCGGGTTTATCATGCATTAAGCCAAATGGTGCATTTTATGTTATGATGAACATTTCAAAGATCATAGGTAAAGAGCTATATGGCAAAAAAATTGACGGATCAGACGATTTTGCAAATATTCTTTTGGAAAAAGCAAACGTTGCATTAGTTCCCGGATCAGGCTTCGGAACTGACATTCATGTAAGATTATCCTATGCAACATCAATAAAAAATATTACAGAAGGATTAAATAGAATTGAAAAATTCTTAAACACATAATATAATGTAACCTGTGCATTATTAAAGTTTTAATTAATCTTACATTAATTGGAAATTTAATGTATGTACATAATCAATCTCATATTCATAAATATCTGGGCGGGATAATAATCCCGCAATTTTTTTTATTGTTTTCAAGGCTGACAAAGCCATTTCATAATTTTGTTTAATAAAAACATTGAATTTTATATAGTAATAATTATATAATGTTTTATGTGTGTTAAAATATTGTCAAATAATTATATTAAAAGTGTAATTATATTAAAAGTGAGAAATCATTTTAAATTAGTTTTATTAACGGTAGGAGGAAAATAAATTGAATAATGTATATGAAAGCCCTTTTAATTCAAGGTATGCCAGCAGTGAAATGCAGGAGCTTTTTTCAAATGACACCAAGTTTAAAACATGGAGAAGGCTTTGGATTGCATTAGCTGAGGCAGAAAAAGAGCTTGGACTTAATATAACCGACGAGCAGATCAAAGAGCTTATAGAATTTAAGGATTCCATAAATTATGAAGTAGCACAGCAGAAGGAAAAGGAATTCAGGCATGATGTAATGGCACATATCCATGCATACGGTGAGCAGTGCCAGAAAGCCAAGGGTATAATCCATTTAGGAGCAACTTCATGCTATGTTGGTGACAACACAGATGTAATAGTAATGAGAGATGCATTGAAGCTTGTAAAGAGTAAACTTATTGTTCTTATCAACAAGCTTTCCAGTTTTGCTATGGAAAATAAGGATTTACCCACGCTGGGCTTTACACATTATCAGCCTGCACAGCTTGTTACAGTCGGTAAAAGAGCATGCTTATGGCTTCAGGATATCTTGATGGACCTGGAAGATCTTGATTATGTCTTGTCAAATATGAAAATGCTTGGCTCAAAGGGAACAACAGGAACTCAGGCAAGCTTTTTAAACCTCTTTGAAAATGATCATGAAAAGGTAAAGGAACTTGAAAAGCGTATTGCAAATAAATTGGGATTTGACAGCGTATTTCCAGTATCGGGACAAACCTATTCAAGAAAGCTTGACTCTAAAGTGCTCAATGTACTCAGCGGTATAGCACAAAGTGCATATAAATTCAGCAATGATATGAGGCTTTTGCAAAGCATGAAGGAAATGGAAGAGCCCTTTGAAAAAAGCCAGATTGGTTCTTCAGCCATGGCTTATAAAAGAAATCCAATGAGATCCGAAAGAATTTCATCAATTGCAAGATATGTGATAATAAATGCACTAAATCCTGCAATAACGGCATCAACCCAGTGGTTTGAGAGAACATTGGATGATTCTGCAAATAGGAGAATCAGTATTCCTGAGGCATTCCTTGCGGTAGATTCAATTCTTAATATTTATATAAATGTTACAGATGGAATGGTAGTTTATCCAAAAGTAATAGAAAAGCATATAATGGAAGAGCTTCCTTTTATGGCAACAGAGAACATTATGATGGAGGCTGTTAAACGCGGCGGGGACAGGCAAGAACTTCATGAGAAGATTCGTGTCTACTCTATGGAAGCAGGAAAACAGGTTAAGGTTCATGGAAATAAAAACGATTTGGTAGAGAGAATTGCTGCCGATCCTATTTTTGGTATGACCCTTGAGGAGATTAATTCAGTATTGGAACCTAAAAACTATATCGGAAGAGCCCCACAGCAGGTGGTTGATTTTATAAATGAACATGTTAAGCCTGTTCTGGAAAGAAATAAAGTAGATGATTTTAATGTAGATCTTAAGGTATAATGAGGAAGTAATGAAGTAATAAAATTAATTTGACAGGATAGATTAAAAAAAGTATAATTATTTTATAATTTAGTTTTTTAATCAAGAGATCATATGACTGGCGGAAATGGAGTTTACCATAGGGAGTATGATTGATAAAGAGCCGACCGCCTGGGTAACAGTTTAGTTATTCAGGCGTTTTTTGTGTGTTTTTTTAAACTGCTTTTCTGGTTTTGATTAAAGAGCTGTTTTTGTGGGTAAATTTAATTGTAAACTAAATATATTTTGAGTTGTTAAATATCGTATGACTGGCGGAAGTGGAGTTAACCACATGGAAGTACGATTATTAAAAAGCCGACCGCCTGGGTGACTAATGAAAAAGTTATTCAGGCGGTTTTGTGTTTTTTATGTCTGGGAAATTAAGGATCGGGAGATTTTGCAGTAAGGAGGGTGTCTGCTATGACTTGGAATTATTGGAATGGATTTATGGGGTCAGACTGGAAGCAAAGAATAAATTTAAGAGGGTTTATTGCTGAAAATTATGAACCGTATGATGGTGATGATTCATTTTTGACAAAAGCCACTTTTAAGACAAGGCGTTTATGGGACAGATGCAAGGAATTAATTGGGGAAGAGTCAAAGAAGGGCGGAGTACTCGATATTGAAACAGACATTATATCAGGCATAAACAGCTTTGCACCTGGATATATTGATGAAGGCCTTGAAGTTATCAAGGGAATTCAAACCGATAAACCATTAAAGCGTGCTGTTGTTCCTTACGGCGGCATTAGAATGGCCAAACAGGCGTGTGAAAAATACGGATACAAACTGTCAGACAAAATCGAAGAGATATTTTCAAATTATAGTAAGACCCATAATGATGGAGTTTTTGACGTATATACACCTGAAATGAAAAAAGCCAGAAAGTCCGGAGTTATAACAGGGTTGCCCGATGCATACGGAAGAGGACGCTTGATCGGTGATTACAGAAGAGTGGCACTCTATGGTGTCGACAAGCTCATTGAGGAAAAGTCTAGAGAGTTTAATGAACTTGTACCTTCGGTGTTTGATGAATGTATATTACGTTCAAGGGAAGAGATCCAAGAACAGATTAAATCGTTAAATGAGTTAAAGCTCATGGCCAATTCATATGGGTTTGACATATCAAAGCCTGCCCAGAATGCATATGAGGCGTTTCAGTGGACTTATCTGGCATTTTTGGGTGCAATGAAGGAAACAAACGGTGCTGCAAACTCATTAGGAAGAATGAGCACATTTTTTGATATATACATCGAGAGGGATATTAAGGAAGGAAAGCTGACGGAAGAAGAGGCACAGGAGCTTGTTGACCAGTTTATAATAAAGCTCAGGATGATAAGACATCTCAGGACTCCTGAATACAACGAACTCTTTGCAGGAGATCCCGTTTGGATAACCGAGTCAATCGGCGGAATGTGTGAAGACGGAAGGCATATGGTGACAAAAACCTCATACAGGTTTTTGCAGTCACTTTACAATATTGGCTCTTCTCCTGAGCCAAACCTTACTATACTGTGGTCAAAGGGTCTTCCCACAAACTTTAAAAATTTCTGTGCAAAGGTGTCAATAGATACATGTACCCTGCAGTATGAAAATGATGACATAATGAGACCTGCTTTTGGTGATGATTACGGTATCTCATGCTGTGTATCAGCTATGAGGATCGGTCGTGACATGCAGTACTTCGGTGCAAGATGCAATCTTCCAAAGCTTCTTCTCATGGCTCTAAACGGTGGAAGGGATGAGGTCACGGGAGAACAGGTGGCACCGGTATCTGCTCCTTATGAAGGGGAATATTTGGACTATAAAATTGTTTTAAATAAATATGAAGAGCTGCAGGAATGGCTTGCAGGTCTTTACGTCAACACTATGAATGCCATCCATTACATGCATGACAAATATGCCTATGAAAGGCTTATGATGGCACTTCATGATACTGATGTGAGAAGGTTTATGGCCTTTGGTATTGCCGGTCTTTCAGTAATTACAGACTCCTTGAGTGCTATTAAATACGGGAAGGTTAAGGCTATAAGGGATGAAAGAGGGATTATAACGGATTTTGAGGCTCAAGGAGATTTTCCTAAATACGGAAACGATGATGACAGGGTTGATGAGATAGCAGTAAGCCTCGTTAAAAAATTCTACCAAAGCCTTGAAAAGCATAAAGCATTAAGGAGTGCAAAGCATACCCTTTCAGTGCTTACAATAACATCAAATGTTGTTTATGGAAGCAAAACAGGCTCTACCCCTGACGGAAGAAAAAAGGGAGAGGCCTTTGCTCCTGGTGCCAATCCAATGCATGGCAGGGATACAAACGGTATATTGGCATCTTTAAACACACTGGCGAAGATTCCGTATGAATACTGCCTTGATGGCATATCCTACACTCTTTCAATAATACCCCATGCACTTGGAAAGTCAGCAAGCTCCAGGGTAACCAATCTGGCAGGAATACTTGACGGTTATTTTGCATTAGGCGGACATCATGTGAATATAAACATAATGGAAAGAAGTGTATTGGAAGAAGCTATGAAGGATCCTGCAAAATATCCTCAAATGACTGTAAGGGTTTCCGGGTATGCAGTAAATTTCAACAGGTTATCAAGAAAACAGCAGTTGGAGGTAGTGAACAGAACATTTCATGGTGAAATATGAGAGGCAGGTAGCTATTATGTCTTTACAGGGAAGAATTCATTCTTTTGAGAGCTGTGGAACTGTTGATGGTCCTGGCATAAGGTTTGTTATATTTATGCAAGGTTGCCCTTTTAAATGCATGTTCTGCCACAATCCGGATACTTGGGATTTTAACGGCGGCACTTTATATTCGGTAGATGAAGTTGTCTTAAAAGTAAAAAAATACCTTCCTTATATAAAAGCCTCAGGAGGGGGAGTAACTGTAACCGGTGGAGAACCCCTTATGCAGATGGATTTTATTATTGAGCTTTTTAAAGAGCTAAAAAAACTTGATGTTCACACGGCCATCGATACTAACGGGTATGTTGGTTCAAAGGCTCAAAAACTCCATGAACTCATGGGACTTACCGATCTGGTTCTGTTGAGCATTAAGCATATAAACCCTGAGGCACACATTAAGCTTACAGGCTGCTCAAACCATAACACATTGGAATTTGCAAATTATTTGAGTGAAATTGGAAAGCCTTTATGGATAAGGTATGTTGTTATACCCGGATTTACAGACGACTTTTTGAGCTTGTTTAAATTAAGAGAGTTTATAAATGCTCTTAAAAATATTGAAAATGTGGAAATACTTCCTTTTCACAAGCATGGAGAAACAAAATGGAAAAAATTAAAGCTGCCTTATAACTTAGATAAGGCAGCTATTCCTAATAAATTTGCAGTGTCAAAAGCAAAAAAACTATTGAAGAATGAGCCGGAAGGAAAAACATAAGGGCTATTATGCGTAGGATAAATTACAGCTGCTTACCAAAAGCTCGTTTATTTCATTTTGATCATCTTCGGAGAGATTCGTGAAAGCTATTTCACATTGATATCCGCTGTCCGATTTGTTGCTTATTCCTGTTACTCCTTCAGCATTAATCCTCACGTCAAAGAAACCGCTTTTTAACACTATGTGAATTAAAACTTGTAGAGATGTATTAACATCTTCTTCCATATAAACCAATACACTTGCAGCAGACATACTGATCAATTTAAAAGGTATTGTTTTACCTGATGATAAAAATTCGAGCTTACCATTTCCGATAACATTGCAGCTTGGATAATTTTTGTTGTCTGTCATAACAAGACCTCCTTCCGTTAAGGTCCTTTCGGTCCTTTTACATTAGATAAATCAGCTTGTATATAATTTACCCCTAAAGAGAAAAAAGAAACCTTTCAGATGTAAAAAAAGGTTAAGTATTGGTTAAATGTAGGTTAAATAACTATTAAAATATATATCGGCAAAAATTCATGTTAATATTATATAAAATTATTAAAACAATAAAAAAGTAAGTAATATTTCAATCATGCCTAAGAATGTGTTATACTCGAAGAAAAAAGGATATCACACTGATAAGATTTATGGTTATGAATCAATATTAACATTCTACGGTTAAATGAAAAAGTAAAATCCACTTTGTAAGATTAAAATCCATCCCCTTTAGAAAATTTAGTGATTTTTCTAAAAGAGGTGGATTTTTTATGCGGGTAAATTGTTGTTTTTCATTATTTTTGG